>NZ_CP073239.1:0-698401 GCF_009670965.2 Riemerella anatipestifer
TTGCTGTGGTTCTAGGAACTATTCTTCATCAAAAGGTAAATCTAAAAGTTCCCATTATTGAACACATAGTCGGAATTAAAAGTCATCAGCTCCCCAATCTCCAAAATATTCTAAAATATGGTGTTTTAGGTGGTATCCTATCAGGAGTTTTATTAAGCCTTACAGGAATTATATTTAAGCCAATGCTTCCGAAAGAATTTATAGTCTTAGGAGAAACTCTGCAACCCACCCTAACTGCTAGATTTCTGTACGGTGGACTAACCGAAGAAATCTTAATGCGATTCGGTGTGATGACTTTTGTTACTTGGATTGCTTCTAAAATACTTAATGGAACTCAACCTATTGTGTATTGGATTGGTATTATTATAGCATCAGTCATTTTTGCTATTGGTCACTTCCCTATTACCTATCAAGCCGTGGAAAACCCTTCTTTTGGATTATTAAGTTATGTATTTATTGGGAATTCAGTTGGAGGCATAATATTTTTGGAAGAAGGGATTAGAAAGCGCCTTTATTGCTCATATATGTACCCATATTATTATGATAATAGTAGAGAGAATGATATAAAAAAGCACAAATGACACCTAAGAACAATTTTATAGAAATCTTCAAATGTAATTCTGAATATTAAAAAGTCTATAGCCTGTGTGATTATTAGATATAAATATATATAAATTTAACTCTAACTTGTAAAAAAGCTACCTCAATTTTGAGATAGCTTTTTTAGTATTTAATCTTAGAAAATTTTACAATTTAAATTTCTGTATCCAAATCCCAATTCTCTAAATAATCGTGAACCGATTTTAAGAACATTCCACCTAAAGAACCATCTACCACACGGTGGTCATAAGAGTGACTCATAAACATTTTCTGTCTAATCGCAATTACATCGCCCTCTGGAGTTTCTAGTACCGCAGGTTTTTTAACAATAGCTCCTACTGCCAAAATAGCCACCTGAGGCAAAGGAATAATTGGTGTACCCATTAAATTGCCAAAAGAACCAATATTAGAAATAGTATAAGTAGCGCCTTGAGTATCTTCTGGTTTTAGTTTTTTGTTTCTCGCACGATGAGCCAAATCATTGATAGCTTTAGCCAAACCACTCAACGATAATTGGTCTGCGTTTTTAATTACAGGCACAATAAGATTTCCGTCTGGTAAAGCTGTTGCCATGCCTATATTGATATTTTTTTTCTTAATGATTTTGTCTCCATCTACAGAAACATTAATCATTGGATAATCCTGAATAGCCTTCACTACTGCTCTCACAAAAATAGGCATAAAAGTAAGTTTTTCGCCCTCTCTCTGTTGGAAAACATTCTTATACTTATTTCTCCATTTTACAACATTAGTAACATCACTCTCTATAAACGAACTTACATGAGGAGCCGTGTGCTTACTACGCACCATAGAATCAGCAATAATTTTTCTAACTCTATCCATTTGTATCACTTCGTCTCCCTCAGAAGTACTTACAGGCATAGAAGACACCGCAGACGCACTACTAGGTGCAACCACCTGAGGCACTTCCTGCTTCTTAACAGGTGAAGAAGATTGACCTCTATTCTCCACATATTTTAATATATCTTCTTTGGTAATTCTACCTTCTAGACCTGTACCTTGTATAGTTTTTAATTCAGCTTCTGAAATATTTTCCTCTTGAACAATAGATTTCACTAAAGGCGACAGATATAAATCTCCTGAAAACTCTACTTTCGACTCATTTAGAGGTGCTTCTATTGTTTTTATAACATCAGCACTAGGAACTTCCTCTGCAGTTTCAACTACTTTTGGTGCTTCTTGAGTAGTATCTGACACGGCACTTCCTCCCTCTGTTTCTAATATCGCAATAGCTTCTCCTACTTGTGCTACTTCGTCTTTTTGTTTTAAAATTTTAACAATCTTCCCCGAAACAGGAGTAGGTACATCTGAATCTACTTTGTCTGTTGCTATTTCCACTACACTATCGTCCTCGTTTACGAAGTCGCCCTCGTTAAATAGCCAAGAGATAATAGTGGCCTCCATAACACCTTCTCCCATTGAAGGAAGTAATAATTTATATTCTGCCATTGTTTTATTGGTTTTTAGCAAAGATAATATTTTTTAAACTCTCACACGAATTTCATCGTTCAATTTTTCAACGATACCTATTAAACACCATCTGTATCTCCCAACATTGGAACAAACTTATACACCCCAAAAGTTTCCTTTTCTATTTCTGTTTCAGAAATTTTGATAAATCTATAAAGTATCTGCTCTTCTAAAGCCCCTAGCGGAATGACCATTTTACCTCCTACTTTAAGTTGCTTTAATAATTCCACAGGCAAAGTTTCAGCCCCGCAGGTTACAATAATTTTATCAAACGGAGCAAAAGTAGGCAACCCTAAAAAACCATCTCCAAAACTTTGAAAATGTGGACGAAGCCCTAAAATTTTAAACATCTTTTTAGAAAAATCAAATAGTTTTTTCTGTCTTTCAATAGTATAGACTTTCGCTCCCATCACCATAAGAACTGCTGCTTGATAGCCGCTACCTGTGCCTATTTCTAATATTTTTTCTCCTTTTTCTACCTGTAATAATTCTGTTTGTTCCGCCACAGTAGAAGGGTGAGAAATCGTCTGATGTGCAGCAATAGGAAAAGCTCTATCTTCATAAGCGTAATCCTCAAAAACACTTTCCATAAAAAAATGACGAGGCAATGCTCCTATCGCTGATAGCACATTTTCATCACAAATACCCAATTTTTCTCTTAAATATTCTACCAGTATTTTCCGTTTTCCTTTATGTACAAATGTATCTTTCATTCTATCTGCAATATTCTAAAAAAGAAAATTATTCTATTTTAAAATTAACAACGGCATCTAATTTAGGATATTTTTTATCACTCACAAAGCGTCTACCTGTACAATCTATTTCCTTCCAACCTTTCTTTCTACTACAATCACCCACCTCTACCACATAAGGCACAAAGCTAACTTCCTCATCTCCTTCATGATAGACCTCCCTATATTGTACTGCTACATCTAGCACACAAGGGAAATTAGTATTTAGTTTTACATTTCTATAAATAACATCATAATGAGTTTCTCTATTTTCTGGAATCTCAAAATACTTCTCATATTCGCCAGTTTCTCCTTTTAAATCAGCCATCGCCCTCAGAGCGTAGTAAAGAGCCTTAGTGTAATATTCCCTCGTATTTGCACGAATATAATCATCAAAGAAATGCCCACCTTCAAACAAAACGGTAGGAATTCCTGCTTTCATAAAATTATCTCCCGTAGAAGTTGGGTAAAACTCATCTGAATAACGCCCTATTTGATTTGGAATTTCCAATGATAATTTGTTAAAAATTTTAGCAATTACCGCCATACTTCTCTTTCTATTCTCCGTAATCTCTCGCTCTACATTTTCAGATGGTGCTAAAAAAGATAAAGTCGCAGGATGAACCGCATCCGTTGTAAAAATAGTCCTTTGGTCGTGCAAATTAAGAGCATAGTGATAATCACCTCTCAAAACTATTTCTTTTAGAAGGCTCATTTCTAAAGAAGACTCTTTAATAAAATCTCTGTTAATATCTATATCTAAAGCGTTTCTTCTTGTCCAAACCGCTGAACCATCAGGATTAAGCATCCAAATAAAGTCTAATTTTATCTCTTGCCAAAGTTCTTCAGATAAAGATGGATTATATTCTAAAGATTCTAATAAATCCAACATAGCTAAAGTTGCAGTAGATTCATTACCGTGCATCTGACTCCAAGCGACTATATTGGTTCTCCCTTTTCCTATACTCATCATATAAATGGGGCTTCCCATAGGAGAAGTTCCTATCTGTTCTAAAACATTCCCATACTTCTCTTTTAGAAAAACAAACAATTTTTCGGGCGAAATATATCTATTTTTAAAGTTTACATTTTTAACATACGAAAACACATTTGTCATAACAAATATTTTTACTTCCACAAAGATAATACTAAAAAAGCAAAAACAATATTTTACTTTTGTAAAGTATTTAAACACTCCTATATGACTAAATGTCTGTTGATAAAATTGTGGATTAAACACAATTCAATTAAAAGTCATTAAATATTTAAAATCAGTATTTTATAAATTTTATATAAAGTAATTTTTAAAATTAACTTTAATTATAGATACGGCCATTTATCTTCATTTGTAGAAACTAACATTAAACACTTACAAATGTATATTTTACCGAAAACATACTTTTGTTTACATTTATAAATAGCTGGGATTTTTTATTTTCATATCTTTGCTTTATGACAAACGAAACTATATTTCTATTAGGATTTTTAATATTTATTGGAATTGTTATGGCTCTAGATCTAGGAGTTCTTAGCAAATCAAAAAATAAAAAAACGGAAGGTATTTCCTTTAAGAAAGCCTTACTGATGAGTATTTTTGTGGTCTGTCTATCTATGGTCTTCTACTCTATCTTGTTAGGTTTTGGACATCAATTACACGGTATTGACAGTATTGAAAAGCTAGAAACTATTGTTCAGAAACATAGGCATCCTATAAAAATAATCCCAAATGATTTAGAAACGAGTATCCAAATTTACAACCAAAATTTAGGACTAGAATATCTTACAGGTTATGTGGTAGAATACGCTCTATCGGTGGATAATATATTTGTAATTGTGCTAATATTTACCGCCTTTGGTGTAGAGAAAAGGAACTACCACAGAGTGCTATTTTGGGGAATTCTAGGAGCGGTTGTTATGAGGTTTATGTTTATCTTCATAGGAGCGGCACTTATAGAAAGATTTGCATGGATAATGTATGTTTTTGGAGCGTTTCTAGTGTTTACAGGTATTAAAATGTTCCTTTCAAAAGAGGAAGAAGAAAGTATAGATACCGAGAAGCATCCTGTAGTAAAGTTTGCTAATAAATACTTTAAAGTTCATAATCAGTTTGTAGGAAATAAATTCTTTGTAAATATAGATGGGGGGAAAAAAATGACACCTCTATTTCTGGTACTCATCATTATAGAATTTACCGACTTAATCTTTGCCGTAGATAGTATTCCTGCTATCTTCTCTGTTACTAAAGACCCTTACGTAGTGTTCTTTTCTAATATTTTTGCAATTATAGGTCTTAGGTCTATGTTCTTCCTATTGGCAGGGATTATAGATAAATTTAGATTCTTAAAAATAGGTTTAGCGGTATTGCTTACCTTTATAGGAGCGAAAATGCTTCTGCACCATCAGCTAGATGAGCTTGGATTTACCACTACACATTCGCTTATCATAATTGTAAGTATTTTGGCCGTAAGCATTCTTGCCTCTTTAATTCCAGTGAGAAAAACAGATTAAATTCTACGAATATTTACATATTTAAAATTAAATAAAGTGCTTATAATAAATTATTTATAAGCATTTTTTATTTTTGTAAATTTTAGATTTTATCTTTACTTTACAAATGTTTATTGTTAACTCATTTATTTATTTTACTTTTGTAAAGATTAATGATTAACAATTGTAATCTCTATTTTATGAGTTTAAATGAAAGAATATCCAAAGTTATAGCTTATTCGGAACTTACCGCCTCTGATTTTGCTGACGAAATAGAAGTACAGCGTTCTAGTATTTCTCACATCACTTCAGGGAGAAACAAACCCTCTCTTGACTTTATTATAAAAATAAAAGACCGATTTCCAGAAATTGAATGGGATTGGCTCATCAATGGAGAAGGTGAAATGCTAAAAACCGATAAGCCCTCTGAGAATGATAGTAGAGAACAGTCCACCTCTACCCTCCCCGATTTATTTAGTTTTGAAGGTAATTTTATAAGTGAAGAAAAAAAACAAGTTTTTCCTAACCCACGAGAATCTCATAAAACGGAAGTAGATAAAGAAACTGAATCTATAAAAGAATCTCAGCCATTAGAGAAAAAAGTAGAAAATTCAGGCTCCGAAAAGATTATTAACATTGAAAAAGAACCTAGCACTCCAAAAGTTAAAAGAGTGGTTTTATTTTTTGATAATGGAAAGTTTGAGAGTTACGAAATGTAATTACGTTTTACTCTTTACTCAACAAAAAAAGTAGTATAACCACAAAAAACTACTTCTAGCAAAAAAATCTTTTATTAATGAAATCCATAACTCACTCAATCCAACAAGTTTCCAAATATTTTCAATTTTAATAAAGTATGCCAAGTACTAATACCTGATAAATAATACTATTGATTTACCATACATAATACTATTGTTAGCCGAAATATTACCCTACAATATGTCAGAAAAAGAATTTATCCCAGAAAAAAAATTATCCGAATTAACAATAAAACTTGTCAAAAAAATATTTCTTGCTCTCATCGCTATAATTACATATTATCAATTTTATGAATATCTAATAGGAAAAATCCCAGTTAATATTGAGATAACTAATTCAATAAATAAAAAATCATTTATTGAAACTGAATTTATATTTAATAATAGTAATTCTGCTATAGAAGAAAGTGACTTCACAAAGCCTATTGAAATTGCATTATCTAATAAAATACAAAAAATCAAATTTGACAAAAATCAAAAAGCAGTACCAACATTTAAAATTGATGGCAACAAACTCTTTTTTCAGTTTGATTTGTTAAATAAAAATGAAAAAATAATCTTTAAGACTATAAGTGCTGATATAATAGAAATTAAATCAATCAATTTTCGAATAAAAGACATTGATAATATTAAATTTTATCACTACTTGAAAAAACCAAAACCATTACAAAGGTTGACCACTTTTTGGTTGATAGTTTTTGGTTTATCAATAATATTCTTTTTTGATGCTTTACTTTTAGTACTAAAGGATGCAAAACTAACTGAAATGAAATATTTGGTTAGAGATTATCCTTTAAATGAAAGTAATAAGTATGATTTTATGGAAAAATATAGGCAACTGTACAAAGATTATAAAGTTAGATTTAAACTTCCTGAAAAATTTTTAATTGATTTTAAGGTTAAAAATCTTCTAGACATGTATAAAAAATATACAAAAAATGATATAGAGTTCATTAAATATATGATAAATATGAATACAGAGTTTGCAATATTATATCGAACTAGAACTATATTTATTATTATCTCTCCAATTTTTATTTTAGTTTCACTAATTGGAATAATATTAAATTATTTCTATTATGATTTTTCGATCCTACATAAAATACCATTAGAATTAATCAATACTTATTTATTGAGAGCTTTTCTATTTTTAGCTATAATAATGATTATTTTCCCTCGTAAGTCTATGAATATATTGTTCATAAAAAATAGTAAAAATGCGGTGAAATTTTAATACTTCGGCTAACAAGGGTTTTGCGTCAGGCGGTCTGAAGTGCAAAATTCAAGTGTAGTTTTTCAATTGAACTTTAGTCTTTTATGCTTCGATTTTCCACCCGAACGCAAAGCCTCGAACCGTCCGTAAAAAATTATTAATCATATTCACTTTTTTATCACAAAATATTTTATAAAATATTGAATAACTGCTAAATATAAATTAATTTAATATCCCTCAAGAGGAATCATTTTGGTTTCATCTACAATCTCGTATTTTAAGGCTTTAGCAAGAACAAATATTTCGTTAAGGTTGGTCATAAGTTGCTTTTCTCCTTGTTTCTTTAAATCTTCCTGATTAACCCTTTTATATGCTTCGTCTTTAGCATTTTGAGTTATTTTTTTAATGTCCTTCTCATCAAAACGGTCAAAAAAAGAGTCATCTAAAGATTGTATTTCTACACTTGGTATAATCCTAACTTGTGGCTGTGGTAACTCTTTTATAATTAGTTTCTTATCAGTGCTATCTACCTCTATCTTCATTTTAGTTAAATCATAGGACACCTGTGCCATAGTCTTTGTAAAAGTGATGATTTTCTTCTCAGTAGATGGCAATAGACTGCTCCCTAAAAGCTCAGATTTAATAGTGGTTTTCTGCATACTAGAAAAGTTTTGTTCCATAACCACCATCTTATTCATTTTAGAAATTTGGTTGTTAATAAGGTAATAATCACTTACGATTTCATCTCCTTTTTTGGTCGTAAAACCCTTCCATGCAAAGAAAATAAGGAGCATTACTAAAACGCCCCCTACAAATCCTATAATAACTTTAATATTTTTCAATTTAGGTTACTTTTTCTTTACTAAATTATACAAATCTTGTTCCAAAAAGCCTGTAGATGGTGTTTCTACAATACGCCCAACCTCTCTTCCGTAGCGTTCTACAACAATAGTTGGTACTTTTTTCACGTGATAATCTAACTCCTCACTTTCTGGTGACTCCATACGTTTAGAAAGTGCTATTATTTTCATTTTAGACAACGGATAACCTACCTCTTTTAATATTTTAATCAGCCTAGGAAACTCTCTATGGCTATCCTCACACCAAGAGCCTACAAAAACGATAAGACTGTATTTATTAAGCTCTTTGCTTTTTTTAAGTAGTGCTATAGTATTTTTATCTGTTTCGTAGTTGGCATACTCCTCATCATACCATGTTTTAAACGGCTCTTGCTGAAACTGACTAAGCGTTTGCTTTCCTAATAAAACTTTTCCATACTGTTCGGACTCTACTTGACGATTAACAACTGTTTTCTCAACCACTCCACAAGAAGCCATCCCCAGTAACAATACGGTACTTAGAGCAAGTTTTTTTATCATGATATTATTTTTATTTTTCTATTATTGATTTTAAATCTGCTGGAGAGTAATATTTGTTTTTCAATACTTTATCATCAGAAATTCTGTGTACATTGTATTTTGCTCCTGATTTTTCATAATAGGCCCCTTCCCCTTTTGTTTCCTTATAGAAAGCTACTGTCTCCTCTGCTTGTTGTTCGTTTTCGCAAGCTTTAGACATATTAGACCTTTGTACTTCATTAAATAATTCTACAAACTTTTCGCCTAACCCAAACTCTAAAACAGCTCCACTTAACACATACTGCAAATCACATAAAGCATCCGCTATCTCTACTATATTTTGGTCTTCTATTGCCTGTTTTAACTCATTTAATTCCTCTTGTAAAAGGCTCACCCTTAACTCACATCTATCCTTAGACGGAATTTGAGGTTGGTCTAATATAGGCGCATTAAAGGTTCTGTGAAACTCTGCTACTTGATTAAGGCTATCTATTTTTTCCATGTTTAATGTCTTATAAATCTATATATTATAAAAATGATTTATCAAAAGAAAACGGCAGTAAATCCCTTATGCATTTCGTCTTATAGATTTCGCCAGAAACGGAAGCAAAATAAATTTCTATAGATTCTTCTTGAAGTGCTTCATACTCCAAAATACTCTGCCTACAGGCTCCACACGGAGGAATTGCTATTGATGAAATACTATCTTTTGGTGCACCAATTACAAATAACTTCTTCATTTTAACACTTGGATAATTGGCAGATGCCCAATAAATGGTAGTTCTCTCCGCACACAACCCTGACGGGTAAGCTGCATTTTCTTGGTTGCTCCCCGTTACAATTTCCCCATTTTCTAAAAGAATAGCACAGCCTACCAAAAAGTTAGAATAAGGTGCATAAGCCTTTTCTCTAACTGCTTTAGCGGCTTCGTATAGTTTTTTTTCTGTATCATTTAAAGTCTCAATACTTTCAAAGACTTCAAATGAAATATGAAGTGATTTTTCCATTTTCATTAGGTAAAATAAGAGGGTAAAAGTACGGATTTTTATTAAAAAAAACAATTAAAACCCTTACTCCGCCATATACCAAGTCATTTTTTCTAAATACTCTGGTTTAGGGTTGATAAATTTTATGATTTTTTTATCGTTGGGTGTGGTAAGTCTATAAAAAATGATTTTATCTGCGTGATATTTAAAATAAGGATGTTTTTTCAGCCACTCTTCAGGAGCGTTAGACAAACTATATTTCTTCACCTTAGAGGTATTTAGATTAGCTGTTTCTATTAACTTTTGAGTTAAATCAGGGTCTATATAATAGGTTTCTAGAATTTGCTTTTTGTTAGCAAACCCACCGAGTAGCCCTCTAAACGAAATATAACTTTTAGCTGCCTTAGGTGTAAAACCAAACTCCACTAACTGCTCATAAGAAATCTCATTAAGGTCCACCGAAGCAAAATTAGTCTTTATCTGAGGTTTTGTAGTTTCTACTACCGAAGGTTCCTCATTTTTAATTCTAATATAAGGACTTAATGCTTGGAATTTTTCATCAGAAATCACAAAACATTTCTTAACATCGTCTGCTGTTTTAAATCTTCCTTTGAGTATTTTCTGCTTATAGTTTACAATAACGGCGGCTTGTTTCTCCGAGAAACCAAGCTTTTGCCAACCTACTAAATCTAAATCATTAGGGTCAAAAGGCTGATATAAAACACTTTCTTCTTTCTCTCTAATATCGTTGGGTATGCTAGGGTTTACTCTATTTGGAAGGAGAACATACGGTGCTATAATGGCGTAATTTTCAGGACTTAAGGTATAGCAATCCCTTAGTTTTTCTTTGCTAATAAAACTTCCGCCCAAATAATTTTTATACTTAATAAAAGATTGAGCCTGCTTTTCTGAAAAGCCGAGCTTTACCCAATCCGAAACGGAGTATAAGTCTGGATTAAAAGGCTTATTTACCGTAATTTTAGACTTATAAAACGATTGACGAGATGAACTGTCATAAGACTTAGCCACTTTATCAGGAAGCATTATAAATTCTGACAATTCGCTAAATTTTTCTGCCGATATTACATAGCATTTAGACAATTCTTCTTTAGACGAAAAAGAGCCTCCCAACAAATCTTTATACTTTAGGATAGTTTCGGATTGTCGTTCAGAAAACCCTAAATTTTGCCAATCTTGTAAACTTAGCTTGTTAGGATTAAATGGAGTAAGATTTAATTTTTCTCTATTTTGGTGTTCTACCGAGGTGGTAAAAGTTAGCTCAGGTAATGGTTGCTCTTCTTTTTGTTTTTTATAAAAGTAAAAAAATATCTGAATTCCTAAAAGCAACACTGCTATAATAGACCACCCCAGCACTTGCTTTTTTATCATACTGAACTCCAGTCTAGAGAATGGCTTTTTCATTTGGTTTTAAATTTAACAAGATACTTCTCCTCTATCAGTGCATAACCATCCTTTGAAACAAAGCTATCATTAGTAATTATAAACTCATATTCCCTACTCGGTTTCAAATCAAGTATTAAAACCAAGGTTTTATCATTATTTTCGTATCCCTTAACCTTTGTTATTGGAAAATAATCTTTTCCTTTTTCTGAATATCTAATAGAAATTTTCTTAGTATTCATTTCCTTTGAAAAGGTAATTTTCAACTCCTTTAAATTAGAATTTACATTTTCCGTTTTATTCTCAAAAGGCTCTATTTTAACAATATATGGTTGATTTTTTCTGTATTCTTTAATAATTTTCCCCTTATTGATTTTTCCCTTGAAAAATTTAGATTTGAATAAAAAATCTTCAATAGCGACATCATTACTATAATTTAACTCAATAATATCCTCTATAGCCCTTGATTTATCAGCCGAATTATTATAATAAGATTTGCATATCTCATAACCTATATAATAACCTAAATCGGCTTTCTCTCCTTTTTGGGAACCATTATATAACCAATTTGCAATGTTTTCAGAAAACATTTCCTTCTTAAACTGTTTTTTGATTTCTTTCTCATTAAGTTTTCCGTAAGCCATATATTGGGTCTGTACTGGCTTCCCAAGTACCAATTCTGATATAAAATCACAAGCTCCTTCCGCAATAGACTTACTTAAGACATTTTTTCCATAACCATTTTGCTGTGTATGGATATACTCGTGAATATTTATGTAAACAATATTATCCAAGGATTGCTTAACAAAAATATTTTTTAACCAATTGTCTTTAAATTCACTTGTATCAATAGCCGAATTTCCTGTCGCAATTTCTGCTCCCACCAAAACCATATTGTCCGTTATTGTTCCTCCTGAACGCAAACCTCCAATAGCAAAATACATTTCAGCATTTTTTAATTTTGGATAAAGTTTTTTAAGGTTTTCTACCGCAGAATTAAGTTGAGCTATTTTATTTTTTATTTCTAAAGTATTTGGTTTTATTGAAGCCCAAAATCTAGGATACTCATCTATAAGCTTTACATACAAAGTATCATTATAATCCCTAGCTTTCATAAATGCATGAAGCCCTTTTGTACCCTTTTTAATGTATATTTCATTGATGAAATCTAACTTTTTCTGATAGTCATTTGTACTCCTTATGCTATCATAGGCAACCCAAAAACGGTCTATATCTGATACAAATATCTTATTACTATTTTGAGAAAAAATATTTACAGACAAAATAGAAAGAATGATGATATAAAAATGTCTCATCTGTTTTTATATTTTATGAAACCGATGTAAAATATACTATTCCTTATCCACCAAAGCATCTTTAAGTTTGGTAAGTTCTGATTTTATAAACTCTAGTCGGTCTATTATTTCTACTGTCTCGCTTACTTTTTCGTTGGTAGCCAATGCTACTCTAGCACCGTCTAAGGTGTAGCCTTTTTCCTTTACTAAGTGATAAATCATCTTTAGGTTATCAATATCCTTAGGTGTGAAATATCGGTTACCCTTCTTATTTTTTTTAGGCTTTATTACAGGAAATTCTTTTTCCCAATACCTTATGAGTGATGTATTTACATCAAACGCTTTGGCAACTTCACCTATAGAATAATATAGTTTTTCTGGAAGATTAAGTTTCATGTTTATACCAAATTAGAACCACAATTACAGTGGATTAAAGCAAAAATACAAATAATCTCTAAACCTTAGTCTGGTTGAACAAAAAATATTTGAATATTAGCCACTTGGACTGATAATATTTGCTAAGTTGATTTTTATCTCTCCTACGCCAAGTTCCGTACGCTTGAGCATAGAAACCAAAATGAGCCCTTACCACTGCCCAAAGATGAGGAAAACCGTTTTTAACCCCAAAATAAAGCCCTGCCACACCATCTAAACACAACCGAACGAAAATAATCCACAACAGATAGACAGGTAGATTTTTAAGCAACATAGAAAGATTATTCCTTATATTAAGATAAGTTTTATAAGGACTTTGTTTATTAAGAGTACCACCTCCCACATGATAAACTCTAGAAAGTCCTGTATAGTAGATTTTCTTTCCTAAATTCCTCAATCGCCAACAAAGGTCTATCTCTTCTTGATGGGCAAAAAAACGCTCGTCAAAACCGCCAATGCTGAAAAAATTTTCACTTCTAATAAATAAGCAACACCCCGAAGCCCAATGTATCTCGCATACATCATCATATTGCCCTTCATCTTTCTCCAGCGTATCAAAAATCCGACCTCTACAGTAAGGATAACCTAGATTGTCTATCATTCCGCCACCCGCTCCTGCAAATTCAAAATACTTTTCGTTATTAAAATCTAATATTTTAGGCTGTACAGCTACGATACTCTCATCTGATTTGAATAGTTCTAAAACAGGCTCTAACCAACCAGAACTCACCTCTACATCAGAGTTTAAAAGACAAAAAATATCTGCCTTTATAGCCTTTAAACCTTCATTATATCCACCTGCAAAGCCGTTATTTTTTAAGTTTTTAACCACTTTAACCTCTGGAAAGTTTCGCTCTAAAAAAACAACAGAATCATCTGTGGAAGCATTATCTATCACCCAAATATCTGCTCCTTGAGAATGCTTAATTACATTAGGCAAAAATCTTTTAAGCCAATGCTTTCCGTTCCAATTAAGTATTGCTATTGCTAATTTCATAATTTTATTGTTTAGCAAAAGTTTTAATGGCATCTTGATACTTCCATCGTCTATGACTCCAAAGCCAATTGTCTGGTCGTTTTTTAATAGTGGTTTCTAGCATTTTATGAAATTTATTAACCACTTCGTACGGCTGAAATCGTTCTCCATCAGGATAAATTCTATAATAATTAACTTGATAAAACCCTCGTTTAACCTTTTTCATTTCGCAATAAATAAAGATTAAATCCATCTTGGTAGAAAGTTTATCATACCCAATAAAGGCAGGTGTTTTTTGATTTAAAAATTCTAAACCATAATCTACATCTAACACATAAGGCGACTGGTCTGCTACAAACATATACACCGAATTACCATCATTAGGCTGCTTCAATATATGCCTTACCACTTGCTTAGCTTCTAATGCTGTATTACCAAAACGACCTCTAATGAGTTTAACTTTTTCTTCCCAAAAAACACTTTGCATTTTTCTGTACACGGGAAAACAATATTTTTGTGGAACCACTTCTGCAAGGGCATTAAACCATTCCCAATTAAAGATGTGTCCAGAAAGCATTATAATATTTTTCTGTTCTTCTAACGCCTCCGAAAACAAATGTTGATTGATATGCTGAACCCTTACCCTTAATTCATTATTAGACACAGTAAAGGTTTTTAATGTTTCTACAATATAGTCTGCAAAGTTTTGGTAAAACTTTTTACAAATTGCATGGATTTCCGTTTCGGACTTCTCAGGGAAAGATTTTCTTAAATTCTCCAATACCACTTTTTTTCGGTAACCTACTACATAGT
This sequence comes from Riemerella anatipestifer, assembly GCF_009670965.2. Classification (NCBI taxonomy): domain Bacteria; kingdom Pseudomonadati; phylum Bacteroidota; class Flavobacteriia; order Flavobacteriales; family Weeksellaceae; genus Riemerella; species Riemerella anatipestifer. The sequence continues at coordinate 14,545 of NZ_CP073239.1, forward strand.
AGCTTAGTACAAAAATAAGGTCAGAGAAAATATAAAGCACCCTTAAAGGAAGTTTAGAGACGATATAAACGGTTCTAAAAAGGATATTATTTAGCATTGATTTTTCTTAACGACTGCAAATTTACAAATTACAAAACAGATGAGATATCAGAATTATTCTTTATTTTTGGGATTTAAACTTAAAATCAAAAATTATGAAATACCGTTATTTAACCATAGGATTGATGAGTGCCACACTCGCTATTTCATCTTGCAGCAAAAATGCAGAAAACTCAGCTAGCAATACCAATGATAGTACAGAAATTAAACAAAAACTAGCCGAACAAGAAAAGGACAAGCTAGAAAAACCTTACCACCCAGAAGATAACGCTGAGGAGAAAATTGCAACCTTAATTTCCCAAGCTCAAAAAGAGAATAAAAACATCATTCTACAAGCAGGTGGCAACTGGTGTATTTGGTGTCTTAGATTTAATGATTACATCAACAAAACACCTGAAATAAAAGAAATTATAGACCAAAATTATCTCTACTATCATTTGAATTATTCAAAAGAAAACGAGAACAAAGCTCTATTTGAAAAATATGGCAACCCTGGTGAAAAATATGGTTATCCTGTATTTATTGTTTTAGACCAAACAGGCAAGGTAATCCATATACAAGACAGTGCCGTATTAGAAGAGAACAAAGGCTACAGCCTAGATAAAGTGAAGGCATTCTTCAACGAATGGAAGCCTAAAAACCTCTAAAAACAAACTGAGGTTATCTTTTTTAGAGATAACCTCAATTATTTATTTTTTCAAAAAATCAGTGATGAGTTCTATTGGCCTGCCTATAATGGCTTTTTCTCCTTTAACCAATATTGGGCGTTCTATCAGACGAGGATTATTTAGCATTATTTCTAAATATTCGTCCTCTGTATAGCTTTTATCTTCATAATTTTCTTTAAAGAATGTGTCTTTCTTTCGGATAAGTTCAGACGGCTTCATTTCTAAAAATGAAAGTATTTCTTCTAAATGTTCCTCAGTTAAAGAATCCTTAAGGAGGTCAAACACTTCCACATTCTCATTAGTAGAGTTTAGCAGTTCTAAAGCCCCTCTTGACTTAGAACATCTGTTATTATGGTATAATTTTATCATAGATTTTAGTTTAAAAAATCCTCTAAAGTTAGCGAGCTTTGCTCTCCTGTCGCTAGATTTTTAATAGAAATCTCTTTATTTTTAATCTCTTCTTCCCCCACAAACACAATATATGGAATCCCTTTTTTCTCTGCATAAGTAAATTGTTTTTTCAACTTAGCAGCTTCTGGATAAAGTTCTGAGGAAATACCTTTAGCTCTCAATTTCTGTATAATATCGATAGCTTGAAAAGCCTCCTGCTCGCCATAATTAGCAAAAAGATATTGTACATTTCGAGATACCTCTTGTGGAAAACGATTTAGCTCTTCTAAAACTAAATAAATTCTATCTAAACCAAAAGAAATCCCTATTCCAGGAATATTTTTAACTCCAAAAACTTCTGTTAGGTTATCATATCTACCACCACCACCAATGGAGCCCAATTGTACCTCATTAGATTTAACTTCAAAGATAGCTCCTGTATAATAATCTAACCCTCTTGCTAGAGTAATATCAAACTGAAGTACCTTTGGAGAAACACCCAAAGCAAGGCATTGTTTAATCACAAACTCCACTTCTTCAACACCTTTCAACCCTATTTCTATATCAGAAAAACGCTCCTTAAGAGTTAATAGGTATTCTAAATTATCTTCCAATGGGTTGAATAGAAACTCTAATTTTTCTATCGCTTCATTAGGTATATCTTTACTTTTAAGCTCCTCAACAACGCCTTCTTTCCCTATTTTATCTAGCTTGTCCAAAGCTACAGTAAAATCTACCAGTTGTTCTGCTATCCCTGCGTAAATGGCTAATCCTGAAAGTATTTTTCTATTATTGATATGGATTTTTACATCTAAATTAAGTTCCGTAAAAGCTTTTAAATAAAGCTGAACCAACTCGACTTCCTGCCAAAGACTCTCACTTCCTACTACATCAGCATCGCACTGATAAAATTCTCTAAAACGCCCTTTCTGTGGTCTATCAGCACGCCATACAGGTTGAATTTGGTATCGCTTATACGGAAATACAAGCTGACCGTGATTCATAGCCACAAATCTCGCAAAAGGAACAGTAAGGTCATACCTTAATGCTTTATCAGACACTCTAGGAGTAAGTTTTTTATGGTCTTTTTCCATTAAATCTTGTTCTGATATTTTATCTAAATAATCTCCAGAATTCAAAATTTTAAAAATAAGCCTATCTCCTTCCTCTCCATATTTCCCTGTAAGAGTTGACAGATTTTCAAAACTAGGCGTTTCTAATGGAGAAAAACCAAATAATTCGAAATTCTTTTGTAAAACACTAATAATATATCTTCTACGATAAACTTCTAATGCCGAAAAATCTCTTGTTCCCTTTGCTAAACTGGGTTTCATAAACTTTTTATTTTAACACAACAAAAGTACGGAAAAATAAGTTGTCTGCAACATTGAAATATTTAATACCAAATACAAAAGTTATAAACCTGTCTATTTGTCAGTAATTTTAATTTGGCGAAAAATTTGTTTCGTAATGAAATTATAAAAAATTTAAAAGATGAAAAAAGCACTTATTGTAGTAGATGTTCAGAATGATTTCTGCGAAGGAGGAGCTTTAGCTGTACCAAACGCTAATGAAATTATCCCTTACATCAACCTTTTAATCGAGGAAAACCAATATGATAAAATAATTTTCACACAAGATTGGCACCCTGCAAATCACAAATCATTTGCTTCTAATAATGGTAAAAAAGTAGGTGAAACCATATCACTGAACGGCGTACCACAATTTATGTGGCCAGACCATTGTGTAGAAAATTCTTTTGGTGCAGAATTCCATAAAGACCTAGATACTAGCAAAGTAGATTATATTGTAAAAAAAGGTAAAAACTCTGAAATAGATAGTTATAGTGCTTTTCAGGACAATAATCATTTTATGAAAACAGGGCTAGCCGATTATCTTAAAGAAAACGATATACAATTAGTAGAAATTGTTGGCTTAGCACTAGATTATTGCGTTAAATATACTTGTTTAGATGCTGTTAAAGAAGGATTCTTAACCTGTTTACACTTTAATGGTACTCGTGCTGTAAATGTAAAACCTGAAAACGGAAGAGATGCCATCTACGAAATGTTAGAAAATGGTGTTACCATTTTAGGTTAAAAAAATAAAACACTTATAACTATTTATAAGTGTTTTTTCTTTCATATCAATATAAATAAAAAAGCTGAAAAGTTTCCCTCTCAGCTTTCCTTTTGTTAAAATATTTCTTAGAATTTAACTCCTAAACCTACTTGAAAAGTATTGTTTTTGTTAGTTTTATTATCTGATACAGAAGTTTCTCCATTTTTAGAAATATCTGTAAAACCAGCTACATATCTAGCGTTAACACCTATGTTTGGTGTAATATTAAACCCTAGACCTAACCCCATACCAAAATTAAATCCATTAAAGTTATCCTTATTAAGTTCTTTAGGAAGTTGCCCTGAACCAAGAGGTGTCTCATAAGAAGTCTTAGAGTTTGCTCCTACTAAAAAGCTAAACTCTGGTCCAGCTTCCAAGTAAAACTCAGGAGTTGCTTTATACTGGAACATTACAGGAACTGAGATATAATCTAAATTGAGTTTTCTTTCACGTTTTAATGAACTAATAGTTTCAGTTGTTTTAGAACCTAAATTGTTATAAAGCACCTCAGGCTGAATGCTAAAATTCTCCGATACAGGAGCGTTTAGAAATACCCCAGCATAGTAACCTACTTTTGCTTTGGTATCATCATAGCCATCTTTAGAGATTGAAGATACATTTAAACCTGCTTTTGCTCCAAATTGTTGTCCAAATGCAAATGAACCAGCTACTACCGCTAATCCTAAAAATAATTTTTTCATAATTCCAATTTTTTAATTTTATAAAATTTGTTTTTTACAATAACTTTCTAATCAAAAGGCTTGCCAAAATTAAACAATTGATTAAAAATAAGCGTGAAAATAATCTTCATCTACTGTATTTCAATTCAATAAAAAAGGTTTGGAATATTTTTCAATCCAAACCTCAACCTTAATTATTTTTAAGATTATTAAATATCTATTTTCGGTAAGCCTCGGTGTGTACCTTTGCTACGGCTCTTCCAGAAGGATCGTTCATATTTTTGAAAGATTCGTCCCAAGCCAGTGCGGTAGGTGTGCTACATGCCACAGATGGCACAGACGGAACAGTAAGTGCTGCCGCTTCTGAAGGGAAGTGTTCTTCAAAAATACTTCTGTAATAATATTCTTCTTTAGATGTAGGCGTTTGTACAGGAAAACGAAACTTAGCATTAGCTAATTGCTCATCTGTTATCTTTTCGTTCACTAGTTCTTTAAGCTTATCTATCCAGCTATAGCCTACTCCATCAGAAAATTGCTCTTTTTGTCTCCACGCTACAGATTCTGGTAAGACATCTTCAAAGGCTTTTCTAAGCACCCATTTTTCCATTCGCTCTGGAGTAATCATTTTATCTTTCGGGTTGATACGCATAGCTACATCCATAAACTCTTTATCTAAAAACGGTACTCGTCCTTCTATCCCCCAAGCCATAAGAGATTTATTAGCTCTTAGGCAGTCATATTGGTAGAGTTTATCTAATTTTCTTACCGTTTCGTTATGAAACTCTTCTGCATTCGGAGCTTTATGAAAATAAAGATAACCTCCAAAAAGTTCATCTGAGCCTTCTCCAGAAAGCACCATTTTTATCCCCATAGATTTAATTACTCTCGCCATTAAATACATTGGCGTAGAAGCTCTTACCGTAGTAATATCGTAAGTCTCTAGGTAATAAATTACATCTCTTATAGCATCTAAACCTTCTTGTATTGTAAATTTTATTTCATGATGAATGGTCCCTATATGCTTTGCTACTTCTTTCGCTGCTTTAAGGTCTGGAGAACCTTCTAACCCTACCGCAAACGAATGTAGTTGAGGATACCATGCTTCAGATTGGTCATCAGTTTCTATTCTTTTAGCAGCATATTTTTTAGCTATGGCTGAAGTAATAGAAGAATCTAAACCGCCTGAAAGTAGTACACCATAAGGCACATCAGACATCAACTGACGGTGAACGGCAGCTTCTAAAGCTTCTCTAAGCTCAGACAGATTAGTGGCATTGTCTTTTACATTGTCAAACGCTCTCCACTCTCTTTTGTACCACTGCTCAAATTTAGCTTCTTTGCTATGCCAATAATGACCTGGAGGAAATATTTCTATTTTAGAACAATAACCTTCTAAAGCTTTAAGTTCAGAAGCTACATAAAAAGTTCCATTTTTATCCCAACCTATATATAATGGGATAATCCCCATGTGGTCACGAGCGATAAAATATTCATCTTTTTCAGTATCATAAAGGGCAAATCCAAAAATACCATTAAGTTCATCTACAAAATCTTTACCTTTCTCTTGATAAAGAGCCAAAATAACTTCACAGTCTGATTCTGTTTGAAACTGATATTTCCCCTCAAATCTTTTACGAATTTCTCTATGATTATAAATTTCACCATTTACAGCTAAAACCAACTTTCCGTCAGGGCTGAACAGTGGCTGTTTCCCAGAAGTAGGATCCACAATAGCTAGACGCTCGTGAGCGATAACCACTTTATCGTCACTATACACACCACTCCAATCTGGACCACGATGACGTATCTTTTTTGACATTTCTAATACCTGAGGTCTAAGACTCTCCGCCGATTGCTTTATATCAAAAGCACAAACAATTCCACACATATATATTCTCCTAAAATTATAAATCTACGACAAATTTATTATATTTATATGATACCAAGCCTTTTTTAAATCAAAAAAAAGAAAAAAAGTGAAAGAAAAATATTTTTTGAGGGCAATTCCGTATCTTTGCACAGATTGTAAAATAAACTATAATACTTAAAGAATATTATGTTCCGAACACATACCAATGGTGAACTTTCGCTAAAAAATCTTAATGAAAATGTAACACTTTCTGGCTGGGTACAGACGATAAGAGATAAAGGTTTCGTAGTCTGGATAGACCTTAGAGACCGCTATGGTATCACTCAACTTGTTTTAGATGAGGAAAGAACTACTAAAGAGCTACTAGAGAAAGCTAAAAAATTAGGAAGAGAATTTGTAATACAAGCCAAAGGAAAGGTTATTGAAAGAAGTAACAAAAATCCTAAAATCCCTACAGGAGAAATAGAAATATTGGTAGAAGAACTAAATATTTTAAATGAATCTCAACTTCCGCCTTTTACCATAGAGGATGAAACAGACGGCGGTGAAGAACTTAGAATGAAATATCGCTACTTGGATATTAGAAGAACTCCTGTAAAAAACAAACTCATCTTCCGTAGTCAGATGGCACAAGAAGTGAGGAATTACCTTTCTAACCAAGGTTTCATAGAGGTAGAAACACCTGTACTCATTAAATCTACCCCAGAAGGAGCTAGAGATTTTGTAGTACCTAGCCGTATGAATGAGGGGCAGTTTTACGCTCTACCACAATCTCCACAAACCTTTAAGCAACTCTTAATGGTAGGCGGAATGGATAAATATTTCCAAATTGTAAAATGTTTTAGAGATGAGGATTTAAGAGCGGATAGACAGCCTGAATTCACTCAAATAGATTGTGAAATGGCATTTGTAGAACAGGAAGATATTATGAAGGTATTTGAAGGTATGACAGCTCATCTCCTAAAGAAAGTTACAGGGAAAGATTTCGGAATCTTCCCTAGAATGTCCTTTGCAGAGGCTATGCAAAAGTATGGTAACGACAAGCCAGACATCAGATTCGGAATGGTATTTACTGAGTTGAATGAAATTGTTAAAGGAAAAGATTTTAAAATATTTGATGAAGCAGAGTTGGTAGTAGGTATCAATGTAGAAGGCTGTGCAAACTATACTAGAAAACAAATAGATGAACTTATAGATTGGGTAAAACGCCCACAGATAGGTGCTACCGGCATGGTTTGGGTAAAATATCAAGAAGACGGAACACTAACCTCTTCGGTTAATAAATTCTACACTAAAGAAGATTTAAAACTGATTGCTGAAAAATTCGGAGCAAAAGCTGGTGATTTAATGCTTATCATGAGTGGAACAGCTTCCACCGTAAGAACTCAACTTTCTGCTCTAAGAATGGAATTAGGCAACAGGTTAGGCTTAAGAAAACCTGATGAGTTTGCTCCTCTTTGGGTGGTAGATTTCCCTCTTTTAGAGTGGGACGAGGAATCTCAGCGTTACCATGCGATGCATCACCCATTTACTTCACCAAAGAAAGAAGATTTACATTTACTAGAAAATGAGGCTGGCAAAGCGAGAGCTAATGCTTATGACTTGGTACTTAATGGTAACGAAATTGGCGGTGGTTCTATCCGTATTTATGACCGAAATCTACAATCTAAAATGTTTAATCTGTTAGGTTTTACAGAAGAAGAAGCAGAAGCACAATTCGGATTTTTAATGAACGCCTTTAAATATGGTGCTCCTCCTCATGGCGGACTTGCCTTTGGTTTTGACCGATTAGTGGCTATTTTAGACGGCAACGAAGTTATTAGAGATTATATTGCTTTCCCTAAAAATAATAGTGGTAGAGATGTCATGATAGATGCTCCAAGCAACATTGCAGAAGAACAATTAGAAGAATTACACTTAAAACTAAGAAACTAAATAATATAGTAAAACCTCTCTTAAAGAGAGGTTTTTTATATTTTATTCTATTATAGAGAGAAGAAATTACTCCCCCCTAATAGAGTAGTTTTCACAGACTAATTAAAAAAAACCGCCAAAAAAAGCGGTTTTTTATTTTAGTTAATATTATAATGATATTACATCATACCTGGCATTCCGCCTCCCATTGGTGGCATTGCTGATTCTTCTTTAGGTAGTTCCGTAATTACACACTCCGTAGTTAATAGCATACCAGCCACAGAAGCTGCATTTTCTAATGCCACTCTAGTCACTTTAGTAGGGTCTATAATCCCCGCTTCTAGCATATTAACATACTCGTCAGTTTTAGCATTATATCCAAAGTCTCCTTTACCTTCTGAAACTTTAGCTACCACTACAGAACCTTCACCGCCTGCATTAGCTACGATTTGTCTCAATGGCTCTTCTATAGCTCTTTTAACTATTTTAATACCAGTGTTTTCATCTTGGTTAGCACCGCTAAGATTCTCAAGAGAAGCAATGCTTCTTACCAAAGCTACACCTCCACCAGCTACGATACCTTCTTCCACTGCCGCTCTAGTAGCATGTAATGCGTCATCTACTCTATCCTTCTTCTCCTTCATTTCTACTTCAGAAGCTGCACCTACATAAAGAACTGCTACACCACCAGCCAATTTAGCTAATCTTTCCTGTAATTTTTCTCTATCGTAGTCAGAAGTAGTGCTTTCCATTTGAGCTTTGATTTGATTAACTCTAGCTTTAATTTGAACTTCATCTCCAGCACCATTCACTACCGTAGTATTGTCTTTATCTATAACTACTTTTTCTGCTCTACCTAGCATATCAATAGTTACATTATCCATAGTAAAGCCTCTTTCTTCAGAAACTACTTGTCCACCTGTTAAGATAGCAATATCTTCTAACATTGCCTTTCTTCTATCTCCAAATCCTGGAGCTTTTACTGCAGCGATTTTTAAAGAACCTCTTAGTTTGTTAACTACTAATGTTGCCAACGCCTCACCTTCTACCTCTTCTGAAATGATAAGTAAAGCTTTACCTTGCTGAGCTACTGGCTCTAAAACAGGCAATAATTCTTTCATTGAAGAAATTTTCTTCTCTACTAAAAGGATGTACGGATTGTCTAACTCCGCTACCATTTTGTCTGGATTTGTAACGAAATAAGGTGACTGATAACCTCTGTCAAACTGCATACCTTCTACCACATCTACCGTAGTATCCGTACCTTTAGCCTCCTCAACAGTAATTACACCTTCTTTACCTACTTTACCAAAAGCTTCAGCGATAAGACTACCTATTGCATCATCGTTATTTGCAGAAATAGAAGCTACTTGCTTGATTTTTTCAGAAGAATCTCCTACTGCTTGAGATTGAGATTTTAAGTTTTCTATTACAGTAGAAACCGCCTTATCAATCCCTCTTTTTAAATCCATAGGATTAGCTCCAGCAGCCACATTTTTAAGACCTTCTCTCACGATAGCCTGTGCCAATACAGTAGCTGTAGTGGTACCATCTCCCGCCAAATCGTTGGTTTTAGATGCTACTTCTTTTACCATTTGAGCTCCCATATTTTCTACTTTGTCCTCTAGCTCTATCTCTTTAGCCACAGAAACACCATCTTTAGTTACATGTGGAGCACCGAAAGACTTTTCTATAACTACGTTTCTACCCTTAGGTCCTAAAGTTACCTTAACTGCATTTGCTAATGCATCTACACCTCTTTTAAGTGCGTCTCTTGATTCTATATCAAATTTAATGTCTTTTGCCATTTTGTTTATTTAATTAAATTGTTGTTATGAAAACACAGATTAAACTTCTGTATTACTTATTTTTTATTGATTGATTTTTAACCTAAAATACCTAAAAGATCTCCTTCTCTTACGATAAGATAATCTTTGCCATCAAGTTTAAGTTCTGTACCAGAATACTTACCATAAAGCACTTTATCTCCTACTTTTACAGTCATAGGCTCATCTTTTTTCCCTGCACCTACAGCTACTACTACACCTTCTTGAGGTTTCTCTTTCGCTGTATCTGGGATAATAATTCCTGATGCCGTTTTAGTTTCAGCTGCTGCTGGTTCTACCAAAACTCTGTCTGATAACGGTTTAAAATTTACTGACATATTGTTTAAAATTTTTATTGTTTAATTTTACTCTTATCCTTAAGCACGAAAAAAATGCCAAACACCATACAACACCAAGTACAAGACATTTTGACACATTAAAATGACAAAGAATTAAAAAATATGACAAGAATTAAAATAGTAGTGATAAAAAATTTCCTATTACCTCTATATAAACAAAAAACGGATTGAAAACTCTTCTTCAATCCGTTTTATATTATTTAATCAAAACAATCTACTTCTTACTGAATTTCATTAGTGGCAGTTGGTCTTTGTAAAGTGTAAGAGTAATGCCATCACTTTCGTATCTATTGGCTTTTTCCAACATTTTTAGAAAGTTTTGCTCCACCAACATATCCTTACAAGCCATTCTAGTAGAACCCACATTCTCTACCGAGAAAGCTCCCGTTTGTGCATCTATTTTAAGCTGTCCAAAATAATTGTTACACCCAGAATTTCCTGATACTTTCTCTGTTTCTACTGTTAAAGTAGGTACTTTGCTAGAGCCGAGTCTGCTTTCCGCTAAAACCCACTCTGTTGATAATAGACTAACTTGATTCTTTTTACTCTTAGTTGTAGTTGTATTACCAACCGTAGCACAAGAAAACATCAGCAAACCTATACCTAATGTTAATATTATATTTTTCATAACCTTTTTATTTGTATTTACGAGCGTAGCTCTGCATTAAAATTTTTCTCAAAGAGCGTGATTAGCCCTCCCATTATTTCTGAAATTTCTTTTTCTTCTAATGTTTTTTCTTCGTTAAGAAGTTCAAAACTCAAAGCGTAAGATTTCTTACCCTCTGGCAAATTCTTACCTTCGTAAACATCAAACAAATTAACCGATTTAAGATACGGCGATGGCTTCTTCATAACCTCTTGATATAAATCTGAATAAGTGATGTTTTTATCTAAAAGTAACGCTAAATCTCTTCTTATCTTATTAAATTTAGGTATTTCTCTAAACTTAAAGTTACCTTTAGTTCTCAATTCTTGACAAGCCTCTACTTCTATCTCTGCATAAAAAGCCTCCTGCTCCATATCTGCTGATTTAAGATATTCTGGTGCCACCTTACCTAGCCTTGCCAATACCTTACCATCAAAAACAAATTCTAACCCATCACTGAAACGAACATCTTGCAAAGGTTTCTCCTGAATAGTAATTCCTAAAACTTCTAACGCCAATTTAACATAAGACTTTAAGTGATAGAAATCTGTACTAGATTTTGGTACAAGCCAATTTTCAGATTGATGTCTACCAGAAATCAGCATTGCTAGTTGCTTTCTTTCTTTATAAGTTTCAAATTTATGATAGATTTTACCTAACTCAAAAAACTTAACATCTGTATTTTTACGGTTGATATTATAGACTGCATTTTGTAATAAACCTTCTAATAAAGAAGTTCTCATAAATGCCAAATCATTACTCAATGGATTAAGTAATTTAACTGCATTGGTTTCATCTTTCACCGTAGTAAGTGAGTTGTTCATCACTTCATTAAATCCGTTGGACTGTAACAATCTAGCCCAAGTATTTTCTAAAGCATCTTGGTCTTCAAAACTCAATTTTACTGGCGAAAACGCAATCTTCTGAGGGCTATCTATTTTGTTATATCCATAGATTCTAAGCACTTCCTCTATCACATCTATTTCTCTAGTAACATCTGCCCTATAAGTCGGCACAGAAAGCTCTAGACCGTCTGGAATTTCGTTAAGAATTTCTATTTCAAGCGATTTTAATATCTTTTTTACCGTTTCACGGTGGATTTTAACTCCTAGAATTTGGTCTAACTTAGAATATCTAAATAGCACATAATGCGGATTTATTTTCTCAGGATAAACTTCTATTAAATCTCCTATAAGTTCCGCTTCTGCCACTTCTTTAAGAAGGCTTATCGCTTTAGTAATGGCTATTCTAACCGCATTAACATCTACACCTCTTTCGAAACGGAAAGATGCATCTGTATTTAAACCATGAGCTTTCGCCGCTTTTCTCACCGATACTGGATTGAAATAAGCACTTTCTAGGAAAACTTTTGTCGTTGAATCTGAAACGCCAGAATCTGCTCCACCAAATACCCCTGCAATACACATTGGCTTATCCGAAGCGTCTTTTATCATAATTTCCGTACCGTTAAGCGTTCGTTCTACACCATCTAAAGTGGTAAATTTGGTTCCAGAATTACAAACACCTACAACTACTTTTTGTCCAGAAATTTTATTTGCATCAAACGCATGTAGAGGCTGCCCCAAACCGTGTAAAATATAGTTGGTAACATCTACCACATTATTGATAGGATTTAAACCTATGGCTTTAAGTTTATTTTTCAGCCACTCTGGAGAAGGCTTTACCTTAACATTATCCAAAACAGCTCCTATATATCTAGGGCAAAGCTCTGCATCTTCTACCTCTATAGAAAATCCATGCTCACCTTCTGGCTGAAAAATATCAGACGATACCTTTTCAAACTCCGTTTCGGTGATATTAGACGCGTACAGAAAAGCATTCAAATCTCTAGCCACACCATAATGAGACATTGCATCTGTTCTGTTAGGCGTTAGCCCTATTTCATAGACTTCATCTTTAGTGATTTCAAAATAATCTGCAAAAGGTTTTCCTACTTCATGAGTTTCATCTAAAACCATAATTCCATCATGGCTAGTCCCTAACCCTAGTTCATCTTCAGCACATATCATTCCTTCGGATACCTCTCCTCTTATTTTAGCCTTTTTGATTTCAAAACTATTCCCTTCTTTATCATAAAGCGTTGTTCCTACTACCGCCACAGGCACTAATTGCCCAGCCTCTACATTAGGTGCTCCACATACAATTTCTAAAACCTTACCTTCTCCTACATCTACGGTTGTTTTTTTGAGTTTATCTGCGTTTGGGTGTTTTTCACAAGTTAAAACTTTACCTACCACAATACCCTCTAAACTTCCTTTTATACTTTCAAAAGTTTCTATACCCTCTACTTCTAGCCCTATGTCCGTAAGGTAAGCTCCTATCTTCTCTGAACTCAAGTCGGTTTTGATGTAGTTTTTTAACCAATTATTTGATATTTTCATTCTTTATTATGTGTTTGAAAATCTTTATTATTTTTAAAATATTGACTTAAATTTTCCTTAAAACAAAATTTGAGATTTGTTATTTCAAATCTCAAATTCTGAAAGTAATTTAATATACAATCACTTTAGCTATTACTAATTACATTCCTATGACAGGCATAGAAAGCATTAAAATATGTTCGTTTTCATCTAAACCATCTATCGGTTCTAAAATACCTGGACGGTTAGGCTGAGACATTCTCATCAATACATCATCAGAACTCAAAACTGATAACATTTCTGTTAAAAATTTAGAACTGAAACCAATGTTGATATCTTCTCCTTTATAATCGCAAGGAATCTGCATATCTGCTTTATTAGCAAACTCAGTATCCTCTGCATGTAGATGAAGAATATTACCTGATAATTTAAACCTTACTTGATTAGTAGACTTGTTAGATAAAATAGATGCTCTCCTAATAGAACTAAGTAGTAAATTTCTATTTACTGTAAGCAAATTAGGGTTTTCTTGAGGGATTACCGCAGAATAATTAGGATATTTACCATCTATTAAACGGCAAATCCAAATATGATTACCAAAAGTAAATTTAGCCATATTCTCATTAAACTCAATAACAACCTCTTCCTCCGTATTGGCTAGAATATTTTTAAAAATACTCAATGGTTTTTTAGGCATAATGAACTCTATAGGCTCACTATTTTTAATATCTTTTCTCTTGTAAACTACCAATCTATGAGAGTCTGTAGATACAAAATTAGCCTCATTTTCTCCAAATTGGAATAGAACTCCCGTCATCACAGGGCGAAGCGTATCATTACTTGTAGCAAACAAAGTATTTACCAACGCTTCTGCTAACACCCCTGAAGGGATTGTAACACTTTGAGAAGCATCAAATTCTGGCAATTCTGGATAATCCTCTGCATTGTCTAAAGCCACCTCATAGTTATCTCTATCATCTAGAATTTCTAGTAAAGCTCCCATTTCATTAGCAGACTCCTTTACTGTAAAAGTTAAAGGCTGTTCCCCAAAGGTCTTTATTAATTCTTGAAAAGTCTTCGCAGGAACTGCTATTTTACCTTGATCTTCAGACATTACCTCTAGAGAAGTTACCAAAGTAGTCTCTCCGTCAGACGAAGTAATTTTAAGATTTTGATTATCTAGTTCGAACAAATAGTTTTCTAGAATAGGGCGTGATTGTGAACTGGAAATCACACCACTTACCACTTGTAAAGCCTTTTGTAACTCGCTACTTGCTACGATAAATCTCATAAATAAAAATTATTTGGATACAAATATAGGTAATTGTAATAAAACAATGAAAAAAAGTAACATTTTTTGAACTTCTAGACTCAAAAAGTTATTAACAAATACTAGTGTTTAGGCTCCCATATCAACCTTAGAAAAGAGCTCAATCGTTCATTTTCTCTACTTACAGGAATTCCCACCACAACACCCAGCATCAGCTGCTCCGAAATTCCCAAACGCATCTGAGGACGCATGACCATATCAAAATTACCTCTATCAAAGGTTTTGTTAAACTCAACTCCCACAAAATTCCTTGTCCCCGAAATCATATAATGGAAACTAGAATGTACATCGTACATGGTGTGAGATTTATTGGTAATAAAACTTTGTTCTATCATTGGTCCTGTATAAACCAAGGTATGGAAATTATTTCCCCATCGTTTAGCCACCACAAAAAATGGGTTGTAAACATTTCCTTTAATTAAAGGTTTTCCAAAGCGTCCAAAATCTGAAAACTCTAACTCATTGATGTAGCCTAAAGCCATGGTAGTCGCTTTTTCTTCATTTACCAAAAACGACCATTGTAAAGCCAATTTCAGACTATTAAGTTTACTAGACGGTGTCTGCACTCTCTCGTTTCCCGTAGGAGAATAGAATGTAAACGGTAGCTCCACTTCTAGCCCTAACCTATCAATAGGAGCCCATTCGTACTCTACCAATGCTTCATAAGCATCAAAATTGAGTTTATCTGTTAACCCAAGTCCTAAATTCCATTCTTTTTCTCCTTTTCTCGCTCCTAAATCCCTTATCAAATCTATATACAAAGGTTCTGCGTGTAAAACTTTGGCTGGTTCTTTAGTGTCTTCCACCTCTGCTATATAAAGACTGTCTTTTTCATTGTTAATACTTTGAGAAAACAACATAGCAGATACCAAGCCTAAGACAAGTAGTATTATTCTTTTAAAATTCATATTATTTTTGATTTTAATCTAAATTTATTTCACAACTCTAAATAGTCCTTAATTCAATTAAGAACCATCATTATCATAAACCATTTATAAATTAAAATCAAATTTTAGGCGGAGGCACATCAAATTGAGAAAAGCCGTTAAGGAGTTTGGATACTCCAACGGTGCAAATATATTTTGAGAAATAAAACTCAATCATTTGAACTGATTTACACGGAGAAAATAATCCAAAAAACCAGTTATATTTAGCTTTTTTAGTATAATTATCCAAATCATACTCCTCGGATTCTTCTATGGCATTTTCATACTTAAATACTTTTTCTACAATAACCTCTATAATGCTTTCCATATCATTATAATTTGAAGTTTCTGAGAAATAGTATCTATCATCATCTGGAGTATCTATGCTTATATTCATGAAATAAACTCCCAAAATTCCCCAAAGAAATTTTAGAAAAGTTTTATTTCTGAAATTATTCATTTTAATGATACTCTTTTTCGCCATAATATATCTTTCTAAACACTTTCCTCAAAATCTATATCAGGATTAAGAATTTCCGTAATAATACTTGATATTGACACCATAGCATCGGATAAATTGCCGTCTATTTCTAGCATTTGCACTCCACGACCTACCTCTGCAAAACTCCATATCCCACAACTAATATCCTTACCCAAAAACTCGGAAAGTTGCCCCATAGCATAGGCATAAATACAAAGCTGAAGTGCTTGTTTATAGTCTTTATTTTTAAGTAATGTTTCCCTATTTTTATCAGAAATTTTTAACCTTAGATTTTTAGTTTTAGCCGTTTTATAATCTATCACTCTTAGATTTCCGTTGAGCCTATCAATCCTATCTATAAAACCTTTAAAAGCCACTTCTAACTCATCTGAAACCTTAAATTTAACATTCTTGATTTCCTTTTCTAAATCTAGTATTTCTAAGGTATTCCCGCTAGAAACCAACTCCAAATCTAACTTTAAAATATCCCCTATGACTTTTTTAGCCATTTGTTGGTGTACGAAATTCATACCTCTTTCGTAAAATTCGGGCTGATGTTTTAGTGTTTTTATTGCAAACTCAACACTTTCATCTATTTGAGTGATTGCCAATTCTAAATCCTGTGGAGTTAATATCTTTCCTTTTAATTTACCGTATAAAAACTCCAATGCGTAATGCACTAAATTACCATAGTTTCTGAGAGAAAGCTCCTCCTCTATTTCGGAAGTTTCCTTTATCTTTAAAACCACTTTAGCATAAAAATCAATAGGATTATAGAGGTAAGTGGTAAGGTGTGATGCCGCAATATTATGTTGCCATTCTTTGAGCCGCTCCATTACTTGTGAAGTTTTAGAAACCACCATCGGAAGCACCTCTACAGGTTGAGACTCATTCTCCACCATAATTTTTTGCACTTGATGAGGACTTTCCATTTCTATTTGAGTGATAAATCTGCTTTTCTCTCCCGTATTAACGCCTGAAGACAAGGCATTATAAAGTAAATGGATATGATGAGCGTCCTGCAACAATCGGTAGAAATGATAGGCATAAATACCATCGTTCTCCAAGAAAGTATTAAGTCCGAAGTTCTTTCTTACATCAAAAGGCAGATAGGTATTTTGTGAGTTCCCTAGCGGAAGTTTACCTTCGTTAGTGGATAGCAAAATGATGTTTTCAAAATTGAGCAATCTGGTTTCTAGCAACCCCATAACCTGCAAACCAGACAATGGTTCACCTTGAAAATCCACAGACTCTGCACTTACCATCTGATTAACCAAAACCTCTAAATCTTCTATACTTACTTCAAATTGGTAAGGCTCTAATTGATTTTTAACGATTTTAAAACTCTTTTCAAAATAAGAAATATTCTCGTACTGAATATCATCTATAGGTTTGTATTTCAACTGATAACAAAAATCTATCAATATATTTAGCAACTCCTTAACGCCTTGTTTTTCAAAGATGTTAAAGAAATTCAATCCACCCAAATATTCTTTTAAAAGAGAGTAGGAAACATAAACAATATTATGCTCCGAAATGTAGTTTACAAAAGCTCTAATGATTTTATCTTCCTGCCCATCAGTTGGCAAAGTTTCCAAAATCCCCACGACATCGTGATGATAATAAGTTGATGATTTTTTCTCCAGCTGTTTGTGCAGATAAAAAATCTGTTTCATAGCGTTGCTAAAAGATAAATTCTTAAGCGGAAGCCCCATCGTAATATTAACTTTAGGCACTTCTGATAGGACTTCTAAACACGCAGGAAGCAAATTCTCGTCTAGCAAGACCAACGCTGTCTTAGAATAGTCTGACTCTTTATAATCTTTGAATATTTTAGGAATCACCTGCGTTTGGGTAACATTGCCCGAAACCTCGTAAACATTGATATTTTTAGATTGAGAAAACTGATTCTCTACCCAACTAAAGTTTCTGTAATCATTAAACTCCGCCCAGTCTATATAACGCCTTAAAAACTGCCCTGCCTCTTGCCTTTTATCTTTAATATAATATTCGTCCGCTTGGAAAAAACATTGTGCTTTGTCCCATTGTAACAACTGCCTTACCAGCAATTCTTCAACTGGTGTAAAGGCATTAAAACCACAAAAAACATATTGCTCCGATGTTTGCTCTGCAAATAATTTAACTTTAGATTTGGCTTCCTGATGAAGCATTCCAGAGGTTGCCCATTGCTTATCTTTAAGTTCTTTTTTTAGTAATGGCAAAAAGGCAGTCATTTTTCGCCAAAAGTTGAGATTTCTCTGCCTTGCATTGTCTTCTTCGCCTAAAGTTTCTCCCCAATTTTTAATGCGTTCCTCATCAAACATATATTCCAACACTGCCTCATCAGAATCAGAAAATTTTAAAATATCGTCCCAATCCTTCAATAATGTTGGAAACCATTTTAAAAACTGACCAAAATCTTCTGTCGGAAATAACTGTCTGTAAACATTATAAGCAAACAGCCATAAGGAAATCCCTTTGATTTCTTGGTAGCCAGAAATATCCTTAATAAGTTCCTCAATGGTAGAAAATTGAGGAAGTAGCCCCGAGTATTTTTTTTGATTTTTTAGAATATCCTTAATAAACACCACTGGCCTTTTACCTGGTAAAACGATGTTAAACCGAGATAAATCCGATGACTGCTCTAATAATTCATCTACAATTTTATTAAGGAAATTCATCAGTATTTTTTGCTAAATCTATGTTTTAACTTTTATGAATTGAAGTTACCTTTAGAAAGATACACTACTTTTTTGGTATCAAAAAATTCTTCTTCAAAGTAGTTTTTAAGATTGAATATCTCGCATTTAAGTCCTGCTAATTCCTCCGCCAAATCGCCGCCTTTTAGATAAAGTACGCCATTATGTTTAGGATTAAATTGTTCTTTTTCAAATTTTCCTTTTAGCCATCGCAAAAACACAGGCATCTGCGTAACCGCTCTGCTGACTACAAAATGGTATTTATCCTTAAGTTTTTCGGCTCTTCCGTGTATGGCTGTTAAATTCTTCAGTTCTAATGCCTCTGATACCGCTTGTACTACTTTTATCTTCTTCCCAATAGAATCTATTAAGGTAAACTCTACCTCTGGGAACATTATTGCTAAAGGTATCCCTGGAAATCCACCGCCAGTACCAATATCCAGAACTTTTGTCCCTTCAGAAAAAGGCATTACCTTAGCGATACCCAAAGAATGCAATATATGCTTTTCATAAAGGCTATCCGTATCTTTCCTAGAAATTACATTTATTTTCTCGTTCCACTCTTTATAGAGAGGCTCTAGCAATGCAAACTGATGTTGCTGCTGCTCGGTAAGCTCTGGGAAATATTTTAGTATTAAATCTTTTTTCATCAAACCTTCTTTTCAAAGAATTCTAACCAATGTCCATCAATATCTTCAAAAGTGAGTAAATTGCCATAACTTTCTTTCTTAATACCTCCTATCATTTTTACACTTTTCTCACTCAAAATATTATATATGGAAAAAATATCATCAACTTCAAACATAATTCTCGTTTTTGTGGGTACAACCTTACCTTTTTCAATTGGTCTCCTTAACAAAGCAAAACTGCCTCCATTGAATTCAAATTCAGCCCAATCTCCCTCTATCAATTTTAGGTTAAAACCTATTTCTTGATAAAATCTTATGGATAATTCTAAATTACTTACATAAATCCAACAAGCATATATTCCCTTTATCATCTACTCTGTTCTAGATATTTTTGCCATTCCCAAGTCGTTCTAAGAGCTTCTTCTAAAGAGGTTTCAGCTTTCCAACCGAGTTCTCTCTCTGCCTTATCAGCATTGGCATAAGCTATGGTAATATCGCCTTCTCTACGACTGCATATTTGATACGGTACTTCTACCCGATTGGCATTTTCAAAAGCTTTAACGACTTCTAAAACCGAAGAACCTTGCCCTGTTCCCAAATTATAAATATCCAAAACAGTCTCTTCTTTTGCATTGATGAGCTTTTTAAGTGCTGCCAAATGAGCCTTAGCTAAATCTACCACGTAAATATAATCTCTAATCGCAGTACCATCTGGCGTTGGATAATCGTCTCCCCAAATACTAAGTTTCTCTCTAATCCCTGCCGCTGTTTGTGTAACATAAGGCACCAAATTGTTAGGTACTCCCAACGGTAACTCTCCTATTTTGCCCGAAGGATGTGCCCCAATGGGATTAAAGTACCTCAACAAAGACACTTTTTTAGCGTGAGCTCTAGAAAAATCCTTTAAAATCTCCTCTCCCATCTGCTTGGTTTTACCATAGGAAGATTCTGGAGTTTTAAGTGGTGTATTTTCGTCTATCGGCATTTCGTCTGCCTGACCATAAACCGTACACGACGAAGAAAATATAAAGTTAGATATATTTCGTTCTTTAAATTCTTGTAATATATTGATTAAGGAAAATAGATTGTTCTCATAGTAATCTATCGGTTTCACTTGGCTTTCTCCCACCGCTTTAAAAGCAGCAAAGTTGATACAACCTTCTATATTATGAGCATCTAAAACTTGATTTAATAATTCTCTTCGTTTTAAATCAAAAGGATAGAAAATAGGTTTTTTGCCTGTAATTTCTTCAATGTTTTTAAGCACAAACCTCTCCGAATTAGACATATCATCTACAATCACAACATCAAAACCGTCATTCAGTAGTTCAACCACTGTGTGAGAGCCTATATAGCCTAAACCTCCCGTTACTAATATTGTCATAACTCTTTCTTATTTATTTACAAACTCTAAAACAGTTTCCGTAATATATTTTAACTGTTCGTCATCTAACTCGGTATGCATTGGTAATGAAATTACTTCGGATAACAAACGGTCTGTATTTATAAAATCGGCATCATTACTTTCTTGGTAGTAAGCCTTCTGCTTTCTAAGTGCCACAGGATAGTATATCATCGCAGGAATTTCTTTTTCTGCCAAATATTGCTGAAGTTCATTTCTTTTTCCATTAAGGATTCTAAGAGTGTATTGATGAAATACGTGCGTTGAATTTTCTGCTCTTTTTGGAGTTAAAATATGAGGACAATCTTTAAAAGCCTCATCGTAAAAATCCGCAGCTTTGCGTCTAGCTTCGTTATAGTTATCCAAATGTGGTAGTTTTTTTCTTAGAACCGCTGCCTGTATGCTATCTAGTCTTGAATTAACACCCACCTCATCGTGATAATAGCGTTCGTACATTCCGTGGTTTACAATTCCTCTTAGACGGTGAGCCAAAGCATCATCATTAGTAAAGATAGCACCTCCATCTCCGTAACACCCTAAATTTTTAGACGGGAAGAACGATGTCGTTCCTATGCTTCCCATTGTGCCAGATTTTTTAGTTGTTCCATCGGCAAAAGTGTATTCCGCACCTATGGCTTGTGCATTGTCTTCTACTACAAAAATATTGTGTTCCTTCGCTATCTTTAGAATCTCCTCCATATTAGCACATTGTCCAAATAAATGCACAGGAATTATCGCTTTAGTCTTTGGAGTAATGGCTTCCTTTAACTTCTCTGTATCTATAGTAAAGGTATCATAGTCCACATCTACCAAAACGGCTTTCAACTTTAATAAATGTATCACCTCAACCGTTGCAGCAAAGGTAAAGTCTGCAGTAATTACCTCATCTCCTTCTTTTAAACCTAAAGCCATTAAAGCTATTTGGAGTGCATCTGTACCGTTAGCACAAGGGATTACGTGCTTTACATCTAAATATTCTTCTAACTCGGATTGGAAAGATTTAACCTCCGAACCATTGATGAACTGTGCCGACTGCATTACATTAAGCACCGCATTATCCACTTCATTTTTAATTTTAAAATACTGGCTCTGCAAATCTACCATTTGTATCTTTCTCATAATATTGAGTTTTATGTATTAAATAGGTTGAGCGACTGCCGTTAAACAATCGCTCTTATCAATTTTTATTATTGTTTATATTTTAGGGAATTTATTTGGATTGGTTTCGTGAAACACCGCATAAACTTCCTCCACTATATCGTCCACAGATGGTTTACTAAAGTAATCTCCATCACTAGCATAAGCTGGTCTGTGGTTTTTAGCCGTAATGGTTACTGGGTCGCTATCCAAATATCTAAAGGCTTTTTGTTTTTCTAAAATTTGCTGAAGAATAAAGGCAGAAGTTCCTCCTTCCACATCCTCATCTATCACCACCAAACGATTGGTCTTCTGAACGCTTTTCGCAATTTCGTGCTCTAAGTCAAACGGAATTAACGACTGAACATCTATCACTTCCGCTGAAATGCCTAACTGCTCTAGTTCTTTAGCTGCCTCCATCACCACACGCCAAGTAGAACCATAAGTAACAAGGGTAACATCTGCCCCTTCTTTCGTTACCTCTATTTTACCCACAGGCACGGTAAACTCGCCTAGGTTGTCTGGCTGTTTTTCTTTTAAACGATAACCATTAAGACACTCCACAATTACCGCAGGTTCATCACTTTGTAACATTGTGTTGTAAAACCCAGCTGCTTTAGTTAAGTTTCTAGGAACTAATACCAAAATTCCTTTGGACAAGTTAAGTATCCCCGCCATAGGAGAGCCTGAATGCCAAATTCCTTCTAATCTATGCCCTCTGGTTCTTATAATTACTGGAGATTTTTGTCCCCCTTTAGTTCTGTATTGTACTGTTGCCAAATCATCACTCATACCTTGCAAACAGTAGAGAATGTAGTCTAAATATTGAATTTCTGCAATTGGACGAAGCCCTCTCATCGCCATACCAATCCCTTGACCTAAGATAGTGGCTTCTCTAATCCCTGTATCTGCCACTCTCGTTGCGCCATACTTCTCCTGCATTCCTTCTAGACCTTGGTTTACATCACCAATGTTCCCTGTGTCTTCTCCAAAAACTAAGGTTTGTGGATATTTTTCAAATATTTTATCAAAATTATTTCTTACCACTACCCTTCCGTCCACTTCTTCGGAATTATCACTATAAATTGGCTTTACTTCTTTTACATTAGTTGCCTTCCATTGAGATTGAGAGTAAAGATGAGATGAATAATGGTCTTGCTCCTGCAATAAAAGCTCTTGATAAGTCTTTTCTAAATCTTTTCTTTCCGCAGAATCTTGCCCTCTTGTAAGCCATAGTGCTTTTCTCATCAGATGGAACACTTCTCTCTTTCCAACTGATATGATTTTACCAAAATCTTGCAATAAAGACTCTACTTGAGTATTTTGAGCTTTAAGTTTTTCTACCGCCGATAGACCTTTATACTTAACAGATTTAATAGCGTTTTGGTAAGCTTCCCACGCTCTTTTTTGTCCTTCCTTAACTTCCTTTTTTGCTTCTTTATCTAAGGCATCTAATTCTTCTGCCGTAGCAAGAATTTCCGCTTGTCCGTCTATTTCTATGCTATAATTGAGTATCCATTCTCTAAACTGTTTAAGACCATCGTACTCTGCTTCCCAATTCAATCGCTCTTCTGATTTGTATCTTTCGTGAGAACCCGATGTGGAGTGCCCTTGTGGCTGCGTAACTTCTTTAACGTGAACTACCACTGGAATGCTTTGATTCCTTGCAAAATCTTCTGCTCTAGCGTAAGCGTCTAACAAAGCTGGATAATCCCACGCCTTTACGGTAATGATTTCGCAACCTTCAGCTTTACCTTCTTTTCTTTGGAAACCTGATAGCATTTCGGTAATATCTGCTTTGGCTCTTTGGTTGTGTGTAGGCACAGAAATACCGTAGCCATCGTCCCAAATACTTACAATCATAGGGACTTGCAAGGCACACGCAGCATTGAGGGTTTCCCAAAAATGACCTTCCGCAGTGGAGGCATCTCCTATCGTCCCAAAAGCTACTTCGTTGCCATTGCGAGAGAATTTTTCTGAACCTTCAAACTGGATTTCTTTATAAATTTTGGAGGCTTGTGCCAAACCTAAAAGTCTAGGCATCTGCCCCGCCGTAGGTGATATATCGGAAGAAATGTTTTTCTGTTCTGTTAAGTTTTTCCAACTGCCATCTTCGTTAAGGCTTCTAGTAGCGTAATGCCCGTTCATTTGTCTTCCTGCCGATGCGGGCTCTCTTTCTACACTTGTATCTGCATAAAGCTGTGCGAAAAAACTCTCTACACTTACGGCTTGTATTGCTAAGGCAAAAGTCTGGTCTCTGTAATATCCCGACCTAAAGTCGCCGTTTCTAAATACCCTTGCCATCGCCAACTGTGGCAACTCTTTACCATCACCAAAGATACCAAATTTTGCTTTTCCTGTAAGCACCTCTCTCCTACCTAGATAGGACATTTCTCGGGAAATTCTCCCTAGTTTATAATCGTTTAAAATACTATTTTTAAAATCCTCAAAAGACACTTTTTGAGACTCTATGTAAGTTGTACTCATAACTCGTTTTGAATTTTGACAAATATAATAATTCTAAATGAAATATTTTAGGGTACTCTACTTTATTCGTATTGAAAAAAATCATCTCCCTCCAATCGTAGATATTTGTTAAGAGAGAAAATGAGTTTGTTGCTATTAAAGGAGGCTATTGATAGGATAATTCTGTAAGGTTACAAGGCTTACTAAAGTATTTTTTTGAATTATTTTCAATTTTATGAATAAAAACTGTTCATTCTTCTATTCCTCAAAGCCGTTTTTTAATTCCTCATTAAAATAATGAGCTCCTCACAATCATTCTTCTATTCCTCACGGTCATTCTTCTATTCCTACAAGCCTTTATTGTATTCCTCACGGCGGTTTTTGTGTTCCTCATTACCATTTTTGTATTCCTACGAGCCTTTATTGTATTCCTCATCGGAAAGAATATTGTTCTTTCTGGGTTAATTTTATTTTGAGTTTTGCTTCAGAATATTTTTAATCTTTTCTATATGCCTTTCCCCATATATGACACAAATTTTAGTGCTAGATACCGAATCTATATCATCAACTACTATTCTGTTTCTGAAATCTTGGACAAAATCTTCAACGAAATACTTTCTTTGTTTTCTGCTTAATGTATTACAGGTGTAGATTTGAGCAATTTCGGTCTCCAAATCGCATTTATCCAACAAAATTTCACCGTATTTTTTTTCAAACTCTTTGACCAATATTTTTGAATTAGTATCTGATACAATATAAGTATTTTTTATCCCCAGTTTTTCGTAAGACGGCTGGTCAATAAGGTTAAGCTCTGGAGAATAGCTTATTTTTCCAAGAATCTTGTAATTCAAAGTATCAATATATTTAGATGAAACACCAACGCCCAATATTTTTCTCATTTTTTTATCATAAAAAACTATTGAATCCTCTTTAGAACCGTCTTTATTTAGTCCCTCCAATAGAAATAGATATTCTTCTTTCTTTAAAGAGTCTATTGCAGTTTTAATATTAAGATAGTAGCTCTTAGTCCCAATATGACGAATGCCTAAAAAGACCACTTTTTTACCTTTATAGTCTATCTCTTGTAAGTTTACCCTTTCATCTAGTACCCCTGCATTTCGTAGAAAAAAAGTACTAGAACAAGATATTAAACTAAATCCTGCAATAAATAAAATCATTATTTTTATACAAAAATGAGGCTCATAAAATGAACCTCTAAGCATCTTAATCATTCTATTTTAGTGTTTCGGATGATATCTACTAAACATTACAGCACCCCAAATTTAAAAACTTTATCTAAAACAGACCTCCTTTTTGACTTCATTTCTAAATATTTTACCAATTATTACTCTAACTAAGGTATCTTTGCACCTCAATAAAGATTTTTGCAAGTGATGAAATATGATGTAATATCCCACACCGATAAGAATGGGCTAGAATACCTATCGGTAACTAACGACGACAACCAAGTAAGAATATACACGCTAAAAAATGGTCTTAAAGTGTACCTCTCCAAAAATTCTGATGCTCCCAGAATACAAACTTATATCCCCGTAAGAACAGGAAGTAATAACGACCCCAAAGACAATACTGGTCTTGCCCACTATCTGGAGCATATGATGTTTAAAGGTACTTCTAAAATAGGTAGCCTTGACTGGGAAAAAGAACGACCTCTTTTACAGAAATTATCCGATTTGTTTGAGCAGCACAAAGCCACCCAAAACGAGGAAGAAAAAAAGCAAATTTACAAAGAGATAGACACTATTTCTCAAGAGGCAGCACAGTATGCTATCCCCAACGAATACGACAAAATTTTATCTTCTCTAGGGGCTTCTGGCACTAACGCCCACACTTGGCTAGACGAAACGGTGTATAAAAACAACATTCCGTCCAACGAGTTGGAAAAATGGTTTAAAGTAGAAAAAGAACGCTTTTCGGAGCTAGCTTTAAGGCTATTCCATACCGAGCTAGAGTCGGTTTATGAAGAGTTCAATAGAGCCCAAGATAACGATTTTAGATTGGTGCATTATGAAATTATGGACGCTCTTTTCCCTAATCACCCCAACGGGCAACAAACTACCCTCGGTAAAGCCGAACATCTAAAAAACCCGTCTATGGAAGCCTTACATAAGTATTTTAACGAATACTATGTTCCTAACAATTATGCCCTTATTTTGGTGGGAGATTTAGATTTTGAACCAACTATTGCTTTAGCTGAACGCTATTTTGGCACTTTTTATTTTAGAGAGTTGCCTCCAAAAACACCCATTATAGAGCAACCTATAAGCAACATTATTAAAAGAACTATTAAAAGTCCTTCTGCACCTAGACTTCAGATGGCGTGGCGTTCTCATAGCTATGGCACTCAAGAAGCTAGACTTACCGAGATATGCACTCAAATCCTTTCAAACAACGGCGAGGTAGGACTTATTGATTTAAACATCAATCAAAAACAAACCGCCTTAAGAGCATCGGCGTTTCATTCTCCATTTAAGTCTTACGGATTTTTATCTATCGTCATCGTTCCAAAAGAAAATCAAACTTTGGACGAAGCGAAGGATTTAATTCTATCTCAAATAGAAGCCTTGAAAAAAGGAGATTTCCCTGATTGGCTTATCCCTGCCATCATCAACGATATTAAAAAAGGAAGATTAAAACAACTAGAAACTGCCGATGGACTCGCCACACTCCTTTACGAAACCTTCATTAAAGAAAGAGAATGGAACGAAGAACTAAACGAACTCAATCTATACGAAACCATTACTAAAAAAGAAGTCATTAGTTTTGCCAACGAGTTTTTTGGCGAAAATTATGTGGTAGTTTATAAAGAAAGAGGCGAAAATGATAAACTCATACGCGTAGAAAACCCTAAAATAACGCCTATTAAAATCAATAAGGAAGCTCAATCTGAATTTTTAACGCAACTCCTCGCAGAGAAAACTCACGATATAGCTCCTATTTTTGCCGATTATTCTAAAGAAATATTAGAGGATAACCTCAATGGGATTAAACTAAGCTCCATTAAAAACACCCAAAACAACCTCGCTCAAATGAATTTTATTTTCCCTATGGGAACGGATAATGATAAAGAGCTAGGTTTGGTACTAGAAGTGTTGGAATATATGGGAACCGACCGCTATTCTCCCGAAGAAATAAAACAAGAGTTTTACAAAATAGGGGTTAATTACAGCTTCCAAGTTGGTACAGATAACATTAGCATTATGTTGGGCGGCTTGGAGGAAAATCTTGCTAAAGGAGTTGCACTAATGGTACATTGGCTAAGGAATATACAGCCTGATAACTCTATTTATCAAACTATGGTAGCCACCATCTTAGACGCTCGTGAAATAAGTAAAAAGGACAAAAACCAAATTACGAGAGCCTTAGTAAATTATGCTAAATATGGAGAAAACTCTCGTTTCCGAGATGTTATCACCAAAGAAAGGTTACAAACGGCTAAAGCGGAAGATTTTACACAAAGAACCCAAATATTGTTGGATTACCCTTATGAACTATTCTTCTATGGGCAAGATATTGAAGCGTTTAAATCAGCATTATTAGATATAGGTCTTACCAAAGGAAACCTTACGCCTCCAACTCCTAAAAACTACCCAGAGCCACTCACTAACCAAAACAAAGTCTATCTAGTAGATTATGATATGGTACAGGTGGAAATAATGAAGGTAGGACGAGGCGAAGAAATCAATCCTAAAAACTTTGGACGAATAAGCGTCTTTAATGAATATTTTGGGCGAGGTTTATCTTCTATTGTATTTCAGGAAATACGAGAATCTAAATCGTTGGCATATTCAGCTTATGTGTCTTACACCTACCCTAGCCAACTCAAAAAGTATGATTATGTAACGTCTTACCTTGGCACTCAAGCAGACAAAATGGAAATCGCTCTAAACTCTATAAACGAACTGATGAGCGAACTTCCACAAGTCAAGTCTCAATTCAATAATGCTAAAAGTTCTGCTCTGAAGCAAATTGCCTCACAAAGACTTACGAAGCAGAATTTATATTTCAATTATCTTGCGATGCAAAAATGGGGATATAGCTACGACATTAGAAAGGATATTTATGATGAGATAAACTCGCTTAGTTTAGACGATTTAACTGATTTTTATAATCAAAACATAAAACCGATACCGTACCACACCGCCATTATAGGACAAGCCAAAAGCCTTGACTTAAATTATCTAAAAAGTTTAGGAGCAGTACGGGAGTTAAGTATAGAAGATTTATTCGGTTATTAAAAACAAGAAAAAAGTCAGACAAGTTGTCTGACTTTTTCTATTTTGAAAGAAATTATACTCTTATTTTATAATTTTCATTTCGTCTAAAAGCCATTTGGCATTAGCGAATTTATCAACGATAAATAGGATATACTTAGTATCCACCATGATATTTCTACTGAATTTAGGGTCGTAATTGATGTCGCTCATCGTACCTTCCCATTGGCGGTCAAAATTAAGTCCTATCAAATTACCATAAGCGTCTAATGCTGGGCTTCCAGAGTTACCTCCTGTAGTATGATTAGTTGCTGTAAAATTAACTGGAACCTCTCCTGTTTCATCTTTGTAAATGCCATAATCTTTGTTTTGATAAAGATTGATAAGACGAGCAGGAACATCAAATTCATAATCTCCTGGGATATATTTCTCCATAATTCCAGAGGTATGAGTTTTATAACCATAATATACGGCATCTCTAGGGTTAGAACCTTGCACCGTTCCGTAAGTTACCCTAAGTGTAGAATTGGCATCTGGGAAGAATTTTCTATCCTTATCCGTTGCCATTTGCTGCGCCATAAAGGTTTTAAGCTGAGCATCTATTTGTGTTTGATATTCATTAAACTTAGTCTGAGTTCCCTGTACATAAGTTGTTTGCAACATAGCTAACACTCCTAAAAGGGGGTCAGAATTAAGCTCTTTTACTAAAGCTTCTTTATTTTGGAATACCTTGTCTAAGTCAGAAGTTACATAAGCTCCATTAAGTGCTTTTCTTCCTGTAATTACCGAGTTTTTACTCCATTCTTCTATAACTTTAAGATTGGCTTCTTCATTTTTAAATTCTTCAAACCCTTTAGGAAGAAATTCCGCAGGTGTTTTATTAGTATACAAAGCCAGTAATTTAGCTGTTACTTTAGCATCTAGTGTACCATCGTAATCTTTATAAAAAGATTTTAAATTCTCAAAAAACTTAGGCTCCATATTCTTGCCTTTTTCTACATTGAACAGATAATCTAGATAGCGGTTAGCTAGATTAAGTGTTTCTGCATTCCTTAAAAGTTCGTTATAATACGCTCTATTCAATGCATAGGCAGATTGCTCTGTATAAAGTCTATTAAGCTCATCTATAGTTTTCTTTATTTCAGGGTTCTTTTTGATGAGTTCTGCTTCATACACTCGTTTTTTATCTACCGCTTTAGACTTTTTAAGCCCTTCCACTTCGCCTATCCATTTTTTCCAATAGTTGGCTACCGAGGCATATTTAGAAGCATACTTAATCCTTGTTGCATCATCTACACGCATTTTTTCATCCAAAGTTTTAAGAGCGACCTCTCTCATAGAAATCATTGCAGGGTCTATCTCTTTCATGATTTTTTCCACAGCGATAGATGGTAGGTACTCCTGTGTTCTCCCTGGAAAACCGAATACAAAAGTAAAATCGTTTTCTTTTTTATCCTTGATAGAAATTGGTAAAAAATGCTTTGGTTTGTACGGAATGTTATCTTTAGAATATTCTGCAGGCTTGTTATTCTTGTCTGCATAAACACGGAACATCGAGAAATCTCCCGTATGTCTAGGCCAAACCCAATTATCTGTATCACTACCAAACTTGCCAATAGAAGACGGTGGAGCCCCTACCAAACGAACGTCTTTGAAAGTTTCTATAACATAAGCATAATATTGGTTACCGTAATACACAGGCTTCACCACAATATGCTGATAAGGCTCTAGTTTAAACGACTTTTTTAAAGCCTCTATATTGTCCTTAATATTTTGTTCAGAAAGATTTGGGTTTCCTTTTAAAACTTCGTTGGTTACATTTTTAATATCCACAATAAAGTCTACAGTTACCCCAGGATTAGGCAACTCTTCGCCCATATTTTTAGCCCAAAAACCATCTTTTAGGTAATCTTTTTCTACGCTAGAGTGAGATTGTATCTGCCCATAACCACAGTGATGATTGGTAAGAATAAGCCCTTTAGGAGAAATAACTTCCGCAGTACACCCTCCGTTGAACTGTACCACTGCATCTTTAATACTAGGCTTTTCTGGATTAAATATATCTTTTGCAGATATTTTCATTCCCAGCTCTTTCATTTCTTTTTCATTGAGTTCCGTAGGCATCCACATTCCTCCGTATTGCTGTGCAAAAGCCATTACAGCAGGTAGCACTACGGCAGATAATATTAGAGGTTTCTTTATCATTTTAATCATTATTAAAAATTTTTGCCCTAAAAATAAGAAAAATGAAAAAACCAACCTAATTTATAAAATGACAGCTCTTACTTTAAATGTCTTTTATAAAGTCTTCGTACTCATAAAATACGGTTTCAAATGCCGTCATTTTTTCTACAAAAAACTCAAATATTTTTTGCCAACTTTCTTTATTGAAAACACTTACACCATAACACTCTACCCACACTCGGCTAATTTCTTTACCATTATCTAAGCATAGTGTTTCTTCAAAAAAAGCCTCCTCACCAAGGGCTTCATCTAAAATAGATTGTAAAGATTGTATTTTCTCAAAGTAAGCATTTCTGAAAAGTTCCTCCTTCATTTCTATATCTAAGCACACCATTGCCTTTTTGTTATCGGCAAAAAACTTAAATGAAAAATCTTTAATTTTAGTATTATAAAGAAGCCATTTTCTAGGAAAAGACTTCCCAAAGGCAATCCAGAATTCTTTTTTCAGTTGTGCTGCTTCTTGCTTGCTAAACATATTGCATTTTATTTTATTGGCACTAAATCTAGGACAATCGATTTTGTTATAAATAAAAAACCGCCCTAAAAAAGGCGGTTGGTGAACGCGAAGGGAGTCGAACCCCTAACCTTCAGAGCCGTAATCTGATGCTCTATCCAATTGAGCTACGCGTCCGTTTTGAGTTTGCAAATATAGAAAATTTTTTATTATTTTTGAAAATGAAAACACATTTTTTTATTCTCATAAGCAGTTTAGCCCTTCTATCTTGTAAAAAAGAGGCTAATAATTTTTCAAAAGAACAAGTTATCATTTCAAAAAACACTTATTATCAAGAAGATAATAATAAAGTAATTATCAATACAAAAAATCTTTCCTCCGAAATATCCACAGCCAAATTACCATTAAAAAAAGTAGTTTTATTAAGTTCTTCTATGCTAGGCTATATGCTAGAACTAGGTTTAGAAAAGCATATCATTGGTATCTCTAGCGAAGAATATATCTATTCCGAAAAGGTAAAAGCACTTATCCAATCTAAAAAAATACACACCGTAGGCAGCGAGCAAAAATACGACCTAGAAAAAATCATCAGTTTAAAACCTGATGCTATAATCACTAATCATATCCCTAATTTTGAAAACACCTATGACTTACTTCGAAAAAACAACATAGAAATCATCTTCCTAAACGAATATCTAGAAAACGAACCACTAGAAAAAACGGCTTATCTAAAAATTTTTGGAAAACTATTCGGTATTGAAAAACAAGCTTCTGAACGCTATTTAAACATCAAACAAAACTATGATAATTTAAAACTTCAAGCACAGAAAACACCGCATAAACCTCAAGTCCTTTGTAATGAAATCTATGGCAACCAATGGTTCTTACCAGGAAATAAAACCTTTGCTGCCAAATACTTTAACGATGCGGGAGGTAATTATATATTCAACGATTTGGATAAAGACCAATCTGTACCTTTAAGTTTTGAGGAAGTTTATGCTAAATCAAAACAAGCTGAATATTGGGTCAATCTTTCCAACTATCAATACAAAAGGGAATTATTAGCGATGAATCCGTCTTATTCCAAAATGGATATCTTCAAAAAAGGAAAACTTTATAACATCGCCAAAAGACAAAAAGGCAAAGCCAACGACTACTTTGAAAGTGGTGTTGTAAGAGCCGATTTAGTTTTAAAAGACTATATTAAAATCTTCCACCCTGCTTTACTTCCTAAAGACACTCTTACTTATATGAATGCTTTAAAGTAAAGCACAAACATATAACTCTCTAATAAATAAAACAATTCAATTTTTAAAAATTTCCTTATTTTTGTGAAAGTAAAAAAGTAAAGATGAATACCTACAAAAACCCTTTAGAAGAACGCTATTCTAGCGAAGAGATGCTTTTTAATTTCTCTCACGACAACAAATTTCAAAATTGGAGAAAACTATGGATTGCTCTAGCCGAAATAGAAAAAGATTTAGGTCTAGACATTTCCGAAGAGCAAATCAACCAAATGAAAGACAAGGCTAAAGATATAGATTATACCAAAGCCGCCGAATACGAAAAGCGCTTCCGCCACGATGTAATGGCTCACGTGCACACCTACGGAGATGTAGCACCACTAGCCAAGCCCATTATCCACTTAGGAGCTACTTCGGCTTTTGTGGGCGACAATACGGATTTAATCCAAATGCGAGACGGACTCCTTATCCTTAAAAAAAAGCTAGTTAATGTAATTAAAGGCTTGTCCGACTTCGCCTTAAAGTACAAAGATTTACCAACTTTAGGCTTCACTCACTTCCAACCCGCACAGCTAACTACCGTGGGCAAAAGAGCCACCCTTTGGTTACAATCTTTAATCCTAGATTTTGAAGAACTAGAGTTCTTCTTAGACACACTTCGTTTCAGAGGAGTAAAGGGTACGACAGGAACTGCGGCTAGCTTCCTAGAACTTTTCAACGGAGATTACGAAAAAGTAAAAACACTTGACAAAGAGCTATCCAAAAGATTCGGGTTTGATAAAGTTTTTGGCGTTTCTGGACAAACCTACGACAGAAAAATAGACGCTAAAGTAGTGGCTTTATTATCCAACATCGCCCAATCGGCTCACAAATTTACTAACGATTTAAGACTGTTACAAAATCTAAAAGAGATTGAAGAACCTTTTGAGAAAGACCAAATCGGTTCATCGGCAATGGCATATAAGAGAAACCCAATGCGTTCGGAGCGAATAGGGGCTTTGGCTAAATATGTAATGTCGCTATCTTCTAGTTCTGCAATGGTGGCTGCAACGCAATGGTTTGAAAGAACCCTAGACGACTCGGCTAACAAAAGACTAAGCATTCCACAAGCCTTCCTTGCGGTAGATGCCATTTTGTTGATTTGGAACAACATTATGAACGGACTGGTAG
The DNA here is from genome assembly GCF_009670965.2 of Riemerella anatipestifer. Classification (NCBI taxonomy): domain Bacteria; kingdom Pseudomonadati; phylum Bacteroidota; class Flavobacteriia; order Flavobacteriales; family Weeksellaceae; genus Riemerella; species Riemerella anatipestifer. The sequence goes on from NZ_CP073239.1 coordinate 47,916, forward strand.
TTTACGAAAACAGAATCAACAAGCATATTATGGAGGAGCTTCCTTTTATGGCTACCGAGTACATTATTATGGAAGAAGTAAAGGCTGGAGGCGACAGACAGGAAATCCACGAAATCATCAGAGTTCACTCTATGGAAGCGAGCAAAAAGGTGAAAATGGAAGGTAAGGACAACGATTTGATAGAAAGAATAATGAACGATAATAGCTTAAAGCTAGACAAATCAAAACTTGCAGAAGTTTTAGACCCTAAAAACTTTATTGGATTTGCACCTATACAAACCGAAGAATTTATCAAAAATGAAGTTCAGCCAATATTAGATAAATATTCGGATATGGTGGGATTAAAGGCAGAACTGAAAGTCTAAAATAGTATCCGTAGAAGTTTAGTTTACATAAGGTCTAAAAGTGAGGCTTAGTGTAAAGCCTAAATTCTAAATAAATCCTCCCTCACTAAACAAAAAAAATACTACCCTATCCCAAGAGTAGTATTTTTTTATTATTGATGCACCAACGCTCTGCAAACCCTACAACCTCAACATTACTCCCTTTAGGGTCTGTTTTTGAACCCACAACCTCTAATTTTAACCCTGCAACCTCAACATTACTCCCTTTAGGGTCTGTTTTTGAACCTATAACCTCTAATTTTAACCCTACAACCTCAATATTACTCCCTTTAGGGTCTATTTTTGAACCTATAACCTCTAATTTTAACCCTACAACCTCAATATTACTCCCTTTAGGGTCTGTTTTTGAACCTATAACCTCTAATTTTAACCCTGCAACCTCAACATTACTCCCTTTAAGGTCTATTTTTGAACCTATAATCTCTAATTTTAACCCTGCAACCTCAATATTACTCCCTCTAGGGTCTATTTTTGAACCTATAATCTCTAAATTTTAACCCTACAACCTCAACATTACTCCCTCTAGGGTCTGTTTTTGAACCCACAACCTATAGAAACAGCTTGTCTTGTTGCTCAAAACCAATATTGGTACTCACTCTATATCCGCCATACACTTGGGTATCTGGTGGTAAGGCAAGTCGTTTGGTTTTAATGCTTTCAGCAGATTGTTTGTAATTGCCTTTTTTAATAAAACAGGTCAATAATACAATGCTTTGCGATATTCATTACAATGCGACACTCAACAGAGCTGCATTTTTATGTTTTAGACACATTTAGCAATCGCCCTTATTATCGAATATCACAATAAAATTTTATCTTTGCAAAAAATAATTGAGAATGGCAGAGAGAAAGTTAATTACCGCAGCATTACCTTATGCTAATGGTCCCGTACATATAGGACACCTTGCTGGCGTATACATACCGGCAGATGTTTACGCTAGATTCCAAAGAAGAACAGGCAAGGAGGTTGCCTTTATATGTGGGTCTGATGAACACGGCATTCCCATTACTATTAGAGCTAAAAAAGAAGGTGTAACACCTCAAGATATTGTAGATAAATACCACTTAATCATAAAGAAATCTTTTGAAGATTTAGGAATTTCTTTTGACGAATATTCCAGAACTACCAGTGCAAAGCACTACGAAACCGCCTCTGAATTTTTCCTTAAAATGTACGAGAACGGAAAGTTTACCGAGGAGGTTTCCGAACAGTTTTATGATGAACAAGCAGGAGAGTTCCTAGCCGATAGATACATCGTGGGGACTTGCCCAAAATGTAGTAATGACAATGCCTATGGCGACCAATGCGAAAAATGTGGCTCTACCCTTTCTCCTACGGAACTTCTCAATCCTAAATCTATGCTTAGTGGGAATAGCCCTGTGCTAAAACCTACTAAAAACTGGTATCTTCCGCTAAACGATTACGAAGGATTTTTGAACCAATGGATTATTGAAGGACACCAGCACGACTGGAAGCCTAATGTGTACGGGCAAGTAAAATCTTGGCTTAACGAAGGCTTAAAACCTCGTGCAATGACTAGAGACCTCAATTGGGGTGTGCCTGTACCATTGCCAGATGCGGAGGGCAAAGTGCTTTATGTTTGGTTTGATGCTCCTATCGGATACATTTCGTTCACAAAAGAATGGGCAGAAAAAAACAATAAAGATTGGAAAGACTATTGGCAGTCAGAAAATTCAGATTTAGTACATTTCATTGGGAAAGATAATATAGTCTTCCATTGTATTATTTTCCCTTCTATGATGAAGGCTCACGGCGATTACATTATGCCAAACAATGTCCCTGCATTTGAGTTTCTTAATCTAGAAAATGATAAAATTTCTACCTCTAGAAACTGGGCAGTGTGGGCTCACGAATATGTGGCAGACTTCCCTGGACAACAAGATGTGCTTCGCTATGCATTATTGTCGTCTGCTCCCGAAACTAAAGATAATAACTTTACTTGGAAGGAATTTCAAACCAAAAACAACTCGGAATTGGTGGGTATTTTAGGAAACTTTATCAACCGAGTAGCCGTGCTTACCCACAAATATTACAACGGACGAGTGCCTAAAGGCAACACCAATGCAACAGAACTAGAGGAAATAAACAAAGCTGCAACAGAAATAAAAGACTATCTAGAGAAATTTGAGTTTAGAAACGCCCTGTCTGCACTTATGAATTTAGCACGTTTTGGAAACCAATATCTACAAACCGAAGAGCCTTGGAAAACCATCAAAACTGATGAAGCCAAAACAGCCAACACCCTGTTTATAGGAACTCAAATTGCAATAGCTTTAGCCCAACTGTCAGAGCCTTTTATGCCGTTCAGTTCGGAGAAGTTGCTTAATATGTTTAATACCAAACTTTGCAACTGGTCTGAATTGGAGAACCAAAAAGTGCTTTTAGCAGAAGGACACCAAATTAACGAGCCAAGTTTACTATTCTCTAAAATAGAAGACGAAACCATAGAAGCTCAAATCCAAAAATTAGAGCAAACCAAAATCAATAATAAAAAAACAAACCCTAACGCCAAGCCAATGAAAGACGAGATTACTTTTGACGATTTCACCAAAATAGACTTAAGAACCGCTACCATACTAGAAGCCGAAAAAGTAGAAAAAGCGGATAAACTCCTCAAATTTAAGGTAGATACTGGGGTGGATATAAGAACTGTAGTTTCTGGTATCGCAGAGAGCTTTACACCTGAAGAATGTGTAGGCAAACAAGTGATGATTTTATTAAATCTAGCACCTAGAAAAATAAGAGGTATCGAAAGCCAAGGTATGCTACTGCTTACCACGAAGCCTGATGGCAAACTTTCTTTTGTTACGCCAGATGAGCCCGTAGATAACGGAGTAGAGATAGGATAAAATAAAAAGCGGTTTCAAAAATTTTTGAAATCGCTTTTTTTATACGGAATGTTACCTCAACAAAATATTTCTCTAAGCAAAAAATTAAGACAACTCTAATAAAATATTTTTCAACCTCAACAAAATTATTTATATTTGGAGGAACGATAATAACACTACTATGAATACAGAAAACCTAAAAATGATAGCTGAAACAGCTCGTGAGTTTGCAGAAAAAAATATCCGCCCATACATTATGGAATGGGACGAAAGCCAAACCTTCCCTGTGGAACTCTTCCGCCAATTAGGAGAAATGGGCTTTATGGGTATTGTAATTCCCGAAGAATACGGAGGCTCTGGATTATCTTACCATGAGTATGTGGCTATTTTAGATGAAATTTCTCAAGTAGATCCATCTATAGGACTTTCTGTAGCAGCACACAACTCTTTATGTACTAATCATATCTACGAGTTTGGTAACGAAGAACAAAGAAAAAAATGGCTCCCGAAACTCGCTTCTGGTCAAGTTATTGGAGCTTGGGGACTTACTGAACACAATACAGGTTCTGATGCGGGAGGTATGAATACCACTGCAGTAAAAGACGGCGATGAGTGGGTTATCAATGGAGCTAAAAACTTCATCACTCACGCTATTTCTGGAGATATTGCCGTGGTTATGACAAGAACAGGAGAAAAAAACACCTCTAATAATGCTACTGCTTTTGTTTTAGAGAAAGGTATGCCTGGGTTTAGTTCTGGGAAGAAAGAAAACAAACTAGGTATGAGGGCTTCTGAAACGGCAGAACTTATCTTTGATAATGTTCGTGTTCCAGACTCGCATCGTTTAGGGCAAGTAGGCGAAGGGTTCAAACAAGCTCTTAAAATATTAGATGGCGGGAGAATCTCCATCGCTGCTTTAAGTTTGGGTATCGCTAAAGGAGCTTACAAAGCTGCTCTAAAGTACGCCAAAGAAAGACATCAATTCGGACAGGCAATCGCCAACTTCCAAGCCATCAATTTTATGCTCGCTGATATGGCAACAGAGATAGATGCAGCCGAACTTCTTATACAAAGAGCCGCTACCCTAAAGAATGCTAAACAAAAAATGACGCGTGAGGGTGCTATGGCAAAACTCTACGCTTCGGAAGCGTGTGTAAGGATATCCAACAATGCATTGCAAATATTTGGAGGTTATGGCTATACCAAAGATTTCCCTGCTGAAAAATATTACAGAGATTCTAAACTGTGTACCATTGGCGAGGGGACTTCCGAAATACAAAAGCTAGTTATCGGTAGAGATATTATTAAATAAAAGAGTATTCAAAAAAGTAACTCTAAAAGCTCTCACCCACACACGTGAGGGCTTTTTTTAACCCTTTTTATTACCTCTCTCTTCTGTTTATTCAAATATAGTTATCTTTGCCTGTTGGTTATTCTTTTAGACCTTAATTTTATCAAATTATGAACATTACTTTTGCAGATTTTGAACTTCCCGAAAAAATACTAGATATTTTAGCCGATTTGGAGCTATTTGAACCTACACCTATCCAACAGAAAAGCTTTAAACCAATACTTTCTGGTAGAGATATTATGGGGATAGCCCAAACAGGTACTGGTAAAACCCTAGCCTACCTATTACCTGTACTCAAAAATTGGAAATACAATAAATCTGGAAACCCTACTGTTTTAGTTTTAGTTCCCACTAGAGAACTTGTAGTTCAGGTAGCTGAAATTTTGGAGAAACTATGTGAAAAACTAAGTACAAGAATTATTGGCGTGTATGGTGGAAAAAACATCAACACCCAAAAGCTACTTTTTGATAATGGTTGTGATATTTTGGTAGGAACACCAGGACGAGTGATGGATTTAGCCATAGACAACGCTATTTCTTTAAAAGAAGTCCAAAAACTAATTATTGATGAGTTTGATGAGATGCTTAACTTAGGTTTTCGTCCTCAACTCACACACATCTTCGAAATGATGAGAGAAAAGCGACAAAACATTCTTTTCTCCGCAACAATGACTGATGCTGTTGATGAAATGCTAGATGAATATTTTGCCAATCCGATAGAAATTTCTTTAGCCAAATCAGGGACGCCACTGGAAAAAATACAGCAAATCGCTTTTAAGGTAACTAACTTTAATACTAAAATCAACTTCTTACAGCATCTTCTTGATAAAGATGAATCTATGTCTAAAGTGTTGATATTTTGTAACAATAAAAAACACGCCGACTATCTTTTCACTAAAATAGACGAAATCTACCCCGAAAGTTTTGATGTGATACACTCTAACAAGTCTCAAAACTATCGTCTAAGAGCGATGAAAAAATTTGAACAAGAAGAAGTCAGAGGGCTCATCACCACCGATGTAATGGCTAGAGGGCTAGATATATCAGACATCAGCCACGTGATTAATTTTGAAATCCCAGACATTCCAGAGCAATACATTCACCGTATTGGGCGTACAGGTAGGGCGGATAAAGACGGTATTGCACTTTCTTTCATCACAGAAAAAGAAGAAGCCTTATTTCTTGACATTGAAATCTTGATGAAAAAAGAAGTGGAAGTTCAGCCTATGCCAGAGGAAGTTAAAATCAATCCACAGAAAATAGCTTCGGAAAAAGAGGAAGTCAAAATGAAAAATCCTGTGGTGATAAAGCTTAATGAAGGAGGCGGTGCTTTCCACGAAAAGAAAGCCAAAAACAAGAAAGAAAATTGGGGCGGACCTAGTAAAAGAAAACCACCTAAAAAAATTGGAGCTAATAGAGCTCAACAAAAGGCAAAAACCAAAGCTAGAAAAAAGAAATAATATAAAAACTCCCTTGAGAATAGTGTTCTCAAGGGAGCTTCATAAATATACTAACCTATACTAATAACTCATCTTCACGATGTTCTTAGCGTCTTCGGGCGTGAGTTTGCGGTGTTCTCCTAAACCTAGCCAATTTCTATCTGTAAATGCTTTTTCCACTTTCTCGGCCGTACCTTCAAACTGTGAAGTATATTCTGACAACCTGGTTTTAATCCCTATAGAATGGAAGAAATGCTTCATTTTTTCAATCCCCTTTTGTGCTCTTTCCTCTAAATTCATCTCAGAAGGAACGTTCCAAACGCGTTCGGCGTACTGAGCTAATTTTTGCTTCTTAGTTTCAAAATTATAACGGTAATGAGACGGTGCTATAATCGCTAAAGTTCTCGCATGGTCAATACCGAAATAAGCTGTAAGCTCGTGTCCCATAGCGTGTACCGCCCAATCGGTAGCTACGCCTAAACGCAACAGTCCGTTAAGAGCCATCGTGCAACACCACATATAGTTAGCCGCAGAATCATAATCAAAGTCCTCTTGAAGCACCTTAGGAGCCATCTCCTGAAGCGTTACTAAGATACTTTCTGCCATTCGTTCTTGAAGCGTTGCCGCGGTAGGGAAAGTCATATATTGTTCCAAAACATGCGTGTAAGCATCTGCTATACCATTGGCGATTTGATTTTTAGGAATACTTCTTATCACTTCTGGGTCTAACACCGAAAACTTAGGAAACAAACCATTACCTCCGCCGCCGAGTTTTTGTTCGGTTTCTCTTCTAGAAATTACATAGCCCGAATTCATTTCGGAGCCTGTAGCTGGTAAAGTAAGCACTGAACCAAAACTTAAGGCTTCGTCTTCCTCAGGACGAATAGTTTTAGTTAGAATATCCCAAGGTTCTCCCTCATACTTAGCTGCTGCAGCCAAGAATTTAGTTCCATCAATAACGGAACCACCACCTACTGCCAGTAGAAAATCTATATTTTCTGATTTGATAACTTTCAATGCCTCCATTAAAACCGCGTATTCTGGATTGGCTGGTATTCCCCCAAATTCCAAAACATTAAAGCCTTTCAACGCATTTTTAACTTGCTCATACACTCCATTAGACTTGATACTTCCACCTCCGTAGAGCATCAACACTTTAGCATTTTGAGGAATTTCTTTTGCTATTTTTTCTATTTCTCCTTTACCAAAAAGAATTTTAGTAGGATTTTTAAATTCAAAATTAAGCATACATTATTATTTTATATATTAGACAAAAAAGAGAAGCGTTTGCTCCTCTTTGTATTCAATTTATTTAGCAATACTTCTAGAAATCACTATTTTTTGTATCTCAGATGTTCCTTCATAAATCTGAGTGATTTTAGCATCTCTCATCATTCTTTCCACATGGTACTCTCTCACATAACCGTAACCACCGTGTATTTGCACGGCTTCCACTGTGGTATCCATAGCTGTTTTAGAAGCAAATAGTTTCGCCATAGCTCCACTTTCAGAAATATCTTTCCCTTGGTCTTTCTCTGCCGCTGCTTTTAGACAAAGCATTCTAGCTGCTGTGATTTGGGTCGCCATATCTGCCAACTTAAATGCTACCGCTTGATGATTGATAATCTCTGTTCCGAAAGCCTTTCTCTCTTTAGCATATTTTAAAGCTAATTCGTAAGCACCACTAGCTATCCCTAGTGCTTGAGAAGCAATACCTATCCTACCACCATTAAGAACTGCCATAGCAAATTTAAACCCAAAACCATCTTCTCCTATTCTGTTTTCTTTAGGCACTTTTACATCAGTAAATAATAGAGAATGGGTATCACTTCCTCTAATGCCCATTTTGTCTTCTTTTGGACCAATTTCAAAGCCTTCCCAACCTCTTTCTACAATAAATGCATTGATACCTTTGTGACCTTTCTCTGGGTGCGTCTGAGCAATAACAATATAGTAAGTAGCTGTACCACCGTTGGTAATCCAATTTTTAGTTCCGTTTAGAAGATAATAATCTCCTTTGTCTTCTGCTGTTGTTTTTTGAGAAGTAGCATCAGAACCTGCTTCCGGCTCAGAAAGTGCAAATGCTCCAATAACCTCTCCACTAGCCAATGGTACTAGATATTTTTGCTTTTGCTCCTCACTTGCATATTTTTCTAATCCTGCACAAACTAAAGAATTATTTACCGACATAATTACAGCCGCAGAAGCATCAACTTTAGCAATCTCCTCCATAGCTAAAACATAAGATACACTGTCCATACCTGCACCTCCATATTTAGGGTCTACCATCATACCTAGAAACCCTAACTCACCCATCTTTTTTACTTGCTCTGCTGGGAATTTTTGATTTTTATCTCTTTCTATAACTTCTGGCAACAATTCGTTTTGAGCAAAATCTCTAGCTGCCTGTTGTATCATTAGTTGTTCTTCCGTTAAATTAAAATCCATAATAGTATTTATTATTAAACTGCCTGTAAAAGTAGTATTTTAATTAAAACACTCAAAGAGTATTTTTGGTTTTTATTAAATAAATATTATATTTGGAAAAATTAAACACAGAAAAAAGAAAAATATGTCGATAACTAGGTTATTTGATTTCGCTTATAAGGCCATAGAAAATCATCCAAAAGAAGATATGCTAACCACTAAGTACAACGGTGTTTGGCAAAAGACTTCCACACTTAAGTTTATAAACATGGGAAATAAAATTTCTCGTGGACTTCTAAAATTAGGAATAAAACCAGGAGATAAAATTTCCTTAATCTCTACTAATAACCGTACAGAATGGGCAGTGATGGATTTAGGAATTTCTCAAATAGGAGCCGTTACTGTACCTGTATACCCTACTATTTCTGTTGAAGACTACATTTACATCTTTAATAATGCGGAAATAAAATATTGCTTTGTATCTGACGAAGAGCTATATCAAAAATTATTATCCGTACAGCCAAGTGTACCTTCTTTAGTGGGAATATTTACCTTTGACAAAGTAGAAGGAGCTCCTAACTGGACTGAAATATTAGACTTAGGAGAGGACGAAGCTACTCAGATAGAAGTAGAAGATTTAAAAAAGGGAATTAAAACTGATGATTTAGCTTCAATTATCTATACTTCAGGAACTACAGGACGTCCTAAAGGAGTTATGCTTACTCACCAAAACATCGTATCTAATGTACTAACTTGTACACCTATACTTTCAGAGAAAAAACCTCAAAATACAAATTTAAAGAGTCTTAGCTTCCTTCCTATCTGCCATATCTTTGAACGAATGTTATTTTACTTCTACATCAATAGTGGCATATCTATCTACTTTGCGGAAAGTATAGATAAAATGGGTGAAAATATCAAAGAAGTTCAACCTCATTATATGACGGTAGTTCCTAGGCTTATAGAAAAAGTGTACGATAAAATCTACGATAAGGGCGTAAGTGCAGGTGGTATTAAATCTAAAATTTTCTTGTGGGCATTAGGTGTTAACAAAGCTAAAAAAGAGATTGGTAAACCTAGCGGACTCAAAGAAATTATTGCCGATAAACTCGTATTTAAAAAATGGAGAGAAGGCTTGGGAGGAAACATTGTTACTCTTATTTCTGGTTCCGCAGCCTTAGCTCCTAGACTTAACCGAATGTTCCAAAATGCAGGCATCAGTATATTAGAAGGTTATGGGCTTACAGAAACTTCCCCTGTAATTGCAGTAAACACATTCAATAAAATGAAAGTAGGAACTGTGGGTCCTGTACTTCCAAATTTAGATGTTAAAATTCAAGGAGACGGTGAAATATCAGTAAAAGGTCCTTCGGTTACTAAAGGTTACTATAAAGATGATGAGAAAACTCAAGAGGCTTTTACAGAAGATGGCTACTTTAAAACTGGAGATATAGGACATATAGATGATGAAGGGTTTTTACACATTACCGACAGAAAGAAAGAGATGTTTAAAACTTCTGGTGGTAAATACATCGCTCCTCAGATGATAGAAAATATGGCGAAAGCCTCCAAATTCATAGAGCAAATAATGGTTGTAGGTGAAGGTGAAAAAATGCCTTGTGCTTTGGTACAGCCAGACTTTCACTTCGCTGTAAATTGGGCAGAAAGACACAACATCAATATTGGCACAACTCCAGAAGAGATTGCTAAAAGCCCTCAATTAAAAGCTCGTATAGAAAAAGAAATAGAGTATCTAAATACAAAATTAGGAAGCTGGGAGAAAATAAAGAAAATAGAGCTTACACCTGAAGTTTGGTCTATCGACAGCGGACTACTTACCCCTACTCTAAAATTGAAAAGAAAAATGATTAAACAAAGATTTATAGAACTGTATAATAATATGTACGGGCATACAGAGGAAGAATAAATCGGTTTAACTATACACATTTAAAAGGAAAATTTAAAATTTATGATAACAACATTTAGTTTTATTTTGGGTTCTTTGGGAGCCGTTCTATTTGTAGGAATTATTTTCCTTAGCTTTTTTGGACTTTGGTTTATTGTAAAGCAACAAACATCAGTTATAATAGAACGCTTAGGAAAATTCCATAGCGTAAGAGGTCCTGGTTTTCATCTTAAAATACCTTTTGTCGACCAAATCGCAGGTAGAATTTCTTTAAAAATACAGCAGTTAGATGTAGTGGTAGAAACCAAAACTAAAGACGATGTATTTGTTAAAATAAAGGTATCCACTCAATATCTAGTTATTGGGGAAAAGGTTTATGATGCTTTCTATAAGCTAGATAATCCTCACGCTCAGATTACATCTTATATTTTTGATGTGGTAAGAGCGGAAGTTCCTAAACTTAGATTAGATGATGTGTTTGAGAAAAAAGATGATATTGCTATCGCCGTAAAATCAGAATTACAAGAGGCTATGAATGACTATGGTTACGACATCATTAAAACCTTAGTAACAGACATCGACCCTGATGAGCAAGTAAAACAAGCAATGAACCGTATCAACGCTTCAGAAAGAGAAAAAATAGCCGCTCAATACGAAGGTGATGCTCAAAGAATCCTTATTGTAGAAAAAGCTAAAGCAGAAGCGGAAAGCAAAAGACTACAAGGACAAGGGATTGCTGACCAAAGAAGAGAAATTGCTAAAGGGCTAGAAGAATCTGTAAATGTGCTTAACAAAGTAGGTATCAATTCTCAAGAGGCTTCGGCACTTATCGTGGTTACTCAGCATTATGATACACTTTCGTCCATTGGTTCTACCAATAAGTCTAATCTTATCCTACTTCCTAACACGCCCAATGCGGCTGGAGATATGCTAAATAATTTAGTAACTTCCTTCTCTACGGCAAGCATTATAGGAGAAGAAATCAAAAAGAAAAATAAGGAAGCGTAAAAGTTTACTTTTAAGAGGTTTAAATCAAAAGATAAGCAGTCCCAATATATTCTAAGACAATTTTAGATATATTGGGACTCATTTTTATTTTCAGCTTTCATAATTCATCACTAAATTTGCAAAATGATGAAAAATAGAGATTTCATAGAGGTCTATGGTGCTAGAGAGCATAACCTAAAAAACATTGATGTTAAAATTCCTCGTAACGAGTTAGTCGTTATTACAGGGCTATCAGGAAGTGGGAAATCTTCTTTAGCATTTGATACTATTTTTGCAGAAGGACAAAGGCGTTATATAGAAACATTTTCTGCCTATGCTCGGCAATTTCTCGGCGGATTAGAACGCCCCAATGTCGATAAAATAGAAGGACTTTCACCTGTTATCGCTATTGAACAAAAAACCACTAATAAAAACCCTCGTTCTACCGTAGGGACGGTTACAGAACTTTATGATTTTCTCAGACTTCTATTTGCTAGAGTTTCCACAGCTTATTCCTTAGAAACAGGTAAAAAGCTACAAAGCTATACCGAAGAGCAAATTTTAGAAACCATCAAAGAACAATATCAGAATGAAAAAGTCTTGCTTCTAGCACCACTAGTAAAGGCTAGAAAGGGGCATTATCACGAGCTTTTTGTGCAATTAGCCAAAAAAGGATATTCCCAAGCAAGAATAGACGGCACTTTGCAAGATATAGAATACGACCTTAAACTAGACCGATACAAAACCCACGATATAGAAGTAGTTATAGACCGTTGGATTATAGGCGAAACCGCATCTGAAGCTAGAATGCAAAAATCACTTTCCACAGCTTTGCAGATGGGGGGCGGTGTGGTTATGGTTCAAAAATATAATTCGGAAGAGTTTCAGTATTTTTCTAAAGATTTAATGGATACCGCCACAGGACAGGCTCTACCATTACCAGAACCAAATACTTTTTCGTTCAATTCTCCTAAAGGGAGTTGTCCTCATTGTAAAGGTTTGGGAACTGTAAAAAAAATCAATCCTGATTATCTAGTTACCGAGCCTACTCTACCCTTTCAGTCGGCACTATTACCATTAGAAACTTATAAATTTAGTAAGTGGGCTTTATCCCAAATTAAAAGCATACTAGAGTTATTTGAGCTTAGCTTACTAACACCATTCAACAAAATTCCTAAAGAAGCCTTAGACTACATCTATTACGGTTGTGATAAAGAGTTTGTAAAAGATTTAAAACACGCTGGAATTTCCAAAAAAACTAAAATTAACTTTGAAGGGCTAATCCCTCATTTAGAAAAAGTTATAGAAGATAAAGAGAACTACGGTGCTACACAAGTGGAGCGAGAGTTTACAGTAGAAGAAATCTGTACGGACTGTAACGGAACAAGATTAAAACCCGAAAGTTTAGCCTTTAAAATAGAAGGTAAGAATATAGCTGAAGTTAATGCGATGAGCTTATTAGACTTAAAGGATTGGCTTTCGGAAATAAAAAATAGCTTTAGCGAAAAAAACAAAATTATCGCCCACGAAATTTTAAAAGAGATAGAAACTCGTTTGGGCTTTCTGCTAGATGTAGGACTAGAATATCTTAGCCTTAACAGAAGTAGCAAGACCCTTTCTGGAGGTGAGTCTCAAAGAATTCGTTTGGCAACTCAGATAGGTTCGCAGTTAGTAAATGTGCTTTATATTTTAGACGAACCTTCTATTGGGCTTCATCAGAGAGATAACGAAAGGCTCATCAACTCTTTAAAAAGTTTACGAGATTTAGGAAACTCAGTTCTTGTGGTAGAGCATGATAAAGATATGATTTTAGAAGCCGATGAGGTGCTAGACATTGGACCTAAAGCGGGTAAGTATGGCGGAAAAGTCTTGTGGCAAGGCAGCCCAAAAGATTTAATAAAAGCTGATACCATTACAGCAGATTACCTCACAGGAAGAAGAAAAATAGAAATCCCTAAAAAAAGAAGAGAAGGCAACGGTAACGCTATTATTCTCAAAGGAGCTACGGGCAATAATCTTAAAAATGTAACCCTAAAAATTCCTTTAGGGAAAATGGTAGTTGTTACTGGTATTTCAGGAAGCGGAAAATCCTCACTGATTAACGGAACCCTTTACCCTATTCTCAACCGTCATTTTTATCGTGCTGTGCAAGAGCCTCTACCATACAAAAAAATAGAAGGTATAGAGCATATAGACAAAATAGTAGATGTAGACCAAACGCCAATCGGTAGAACGCCTCGTTCTAATCCTGCCACTTATACAGGTGTATTTTCGGATATCCGAACCTTGTTCGCTAACCTTCCAGAAAGTAAAATCAGAGGTTATAAGGCAGGGAGATTTTCGTTTAATGTTAAAGGCGGACGCTGCGAAACTTGTCAAGGAGGTGGATTGAAAGTGATTGAAATGAATTTCTTGCCTGATGTCTATGTGCATTGCGAAACTTGCAACGGCAAACGCTTTAATAGAGAAACTTTAGAAGTAAGATATAAAGGTAAATCTATATCCGATGTCCTAGATATGACCATAGACGAGGCTGTAGAATTTTTTCAGCCAATCCCAAAAATCTATTCTAAGGTAAAAACGCTACAAGAAGTTGGTTTAGGTTATATTACCTTAGGACAACAATCTACTACACTTTCGGGCGGAGAGGCTCAAAGGGTAAAATTAGCCACAGAACTCTCTAAAAAACAAACAGGTAAAACACTTTATATTTTAGATGAACCTACCACAGGACTGCATTTTGAAGATGTCAAGATACTGATGGAGGTTATCCAAAAGCTAGTAGATTTAGGGAACTCCTTTATCATTATTGAACATAATATGGATGTGATAAAACTTGCCGACCATATTATAGATGTAGGTCCAGAAGGTGGTAAAAATGGAGGGAGCATTGTAGCAGAAGGCACTCCAGAAGAAATTATAAAGAATAAAAAATCTATCACAGGTAAATTTTTGAAAAAAGAAATGTAGATAAAAAACAAAAACTTTAGCACTATGAAAAAACTATTACTTTCTGCGTTAGTAGCAACAGTTGGTTTCGCTAATGCACAAAAATTGGAAACAGGGTTTAAAATAGGGTATGTAAATTCTACTTTGCACCTAGAAGCTATGGGACAACAGTACAAGCCTAACGCTAAGTCTAGTGTTTACATTGCGATGCCTGTATCTTATAAGGTTAATAAATATGTGTCTCTACACGGAGAACTTGGTATGGCAGGACTTGGAGCAGAGAATCTAATTATGGATAATAATGAGCGTTCAAGGCTGCATCTTACCACTGTCTATATTCCTTTGGGGGTTAAGTTTACACCAATAGAATCGTTAGGGATTTTGGGTGGATTTAACTTAGGTTTTGTAACCAAAGCTCTAGGGAAACAAAACGGACAAGATGTAGAGTTTACCGATATTAGAAAGGGTAACCACTCTATATTTTTGGGTGGAGAATATAAAATAACTAAGTCTATATTCGTGGAGACGAGATATAATATAGGTCTTAGCAACCTTTATCCAACCAATGACATTACAATGAAAAACAATTTCTTACAAATAGGTGTAGGGTATTTATTTGACAAATTTTAATATCTAATAAAAAGTAAAAATGAAAAAAAGAGCTTTAATTAGCGTATCAGACAAGACTAATCTTGTAGAGTTTGCCACATTTTTGGAGCAACACAATTATCAACTCATTTCTACGGGAGGCACATTTAAACATTTAAAGGAAGCTGGACTTTCTCCTATTCAGATAGATGAAGTTACAGAGTTTCCAGAAATGCTAGACGGTAGGGTAAAAACGCTACACCCAAAAGTGCACGGAGGGCTTCTAGCCGTACGCTCTAATCTTGAACATATGAGTACCGTAAAAAACCATGGTATAGAGCTAATAGATATGGTAATAGTAAACCTCTACCCTTTCTTTGAAAATGTTAACAAAAACATTTCTTTAGACGAAAAGGTAGAGTTTATAGACATTGGTGGACCATCAATGCTTCGTTCAGCGGCTAAGAATTTTAATGCCGTTACCGTGGTTACTGATGTTAAGGATTATGCTAAAGTTCAAACCGAAATTTCGGAAACAGGCGATACAACTTTGGAAACCAGAAAAACATTAGCAGGAAAGGTATTTAACTTAACTTCGGCTTATGATGCTGCTATTTCCAAAATGCTTTTAGAGGAGGAATATCCAGAGTACCTTAATGCTTCGTATCAAAAAGTAGCCGATTTAAGATATGGCGAAAACCCTCATCAGTCGGCAGCTTACTATGTTTCTACTACCGAAAATGGAGCGATGAAAGATTTTGAACAATTAGGAGGTAAAGAGCTTTCTTTTAACAATCTAAGAGATATGGATTTATGTTGGAAAGTGGTTAATGAGTTCAAAAATGAGAAAGCGTGTTGTGCCGTTAAGCACTCTACACCTTGTGGTGTTGCTATTGGAGAAACCGCTTTAGACACTTACAAAAAAGCATTTGAATGCGACCCTGTTTCTATCTTCGGTGGCATTGTAGCGATGAACTACACCGTAGATAAAGACACAGCTGAAGAACTCAACAAGACTTTCCTAGAGATTGTAATGGCTACAGATTTTGATGCCGAAGCTCTAGAAGTATTGTCTAAAAAGAAAAATCTAAGGATTATCAAGATTAAAAACCCTGTATCTGACAGCCAAGTGTGGGTAAAGATAGACGGTGGAATGTTGGTACAAAACGCCGATGACCAATTCTCTGATGATATAAAAACAGTTACAGAAGTTCAGCCAACGGAAGAACAAACCAAGGCTTTACTCTTCTCCCAAAGGATTGTGAAGTATGTAAAATCTAATGCCATCGTAGTTACCAACGGCACACAAGCTTTAGGCGTAGGCGGTGGACAAGTAAATAGAATATGGGCTACCCAACAAGCCATAGAACGAGCGAAAGAGAAATTTAGTGGAGATTTAGTTTTAGCTTCTGATGCTTTCTTTCCGTTTAGAGATGTGGTAGATACCTGTGCTAAAGAAGGTATAAAAGCCATTATACAACCTGGTGGAAGTATGCGAGATGACGAAAGCATACAAGCGGCTAATGAGCATAATATCCCAATGCTATTCACAGGAATGAGACACTTTTTTCATTAAAAAATTATTAACACAAAAAACGATAAGCATCAAATTTTTTTTGATGCTTATCATTTTATAGAAAGATGCTTATGTTTTTTAATGAAATTTTTCTAGAATAGAGCTTGGTGCATATTGCTGATGTGATTTTTCTGTGATACTTGGTCATAATACAATTAACACTCAAAAACAAATTTGTTTTGAGATAGAAGAATCACAGTCAAATTGAGCTTTAACTCGCTTACCTTTAACCTAAGACAAATAAAAACTAGAAGATTTTAAATCTACAGTCTCGTAAAGCCTAATATTGGTAAAAACTTTCTATTCTTCTTGCAAAGTTATTTTCATATTATAACTCTTTAATGTAATATTTTTATTGGTTAAAGAAGCCTTTTTTAATCCTTTATCAATTTCTCCCGCTATTATACACCCTCTTAATATTTTACCTTCGAACTTTTCAGATAATAAACCTAAATACATCGAAATTTGCCCAAAAACCCTATAATCAGCTAAACCAGATTTTAGTTCTACAACCAATAAAGTAGTTTTATCTGCACTTTCTAATAAAATATCGATCCTTTTTCCTTCGATGTTATACTCAATACCTTCATCATCTCTTCCAAATATTTTATATCCAGGAAATAAATCTTGAATTTGATATATTATTGAATTTTTTAAATCTTTTTCATAGCTTAAGTTCTGACCTCTAATAAGTTCTTTCTCTTCATTACTTTCTTCAATCTCTATTAATTTTTCTATTTGAACCCTCGAATCACATAAAAACCTATGAAATGATTTAATTGCTGCTCTATTTGTTCCATTTCCATTGTTGCCAAATTCTGAGTACTTACCAGTTTCATATAATTTAACAAAAAATGATAGCTCTTTAGGATCTTTTATCTCATACAAGTCAACATTAATCCCCTCATTATCTAAATAATGTCTATTAATTCTATTTATTGCATTTTTATAATTGTACGCAGTCTGCTGGCTTTTTCCCTCTATATTAATTAGCCAGTTTTCAAATACTTCTTTCATCTTTTTAGGTTCATTAGTTATTAAAATTTTCACCAAAGGTAAACATTTATTGAATTACTTCGTTAGGCTTCAATACCACTAAACTAAACAAAATTGTAAAAGTGAAAAACATTTTGTGATATAAAAAATTAGGATATAATACTAAAACTCTTGATGTAAAAAAAACGGCTGAACCGTTTGATTCAGCCGTGTTTTATAAACCTTTATTTCTGCATAAAATACTTATAGTAAGAGCAACTTCCCATTAGAGATTTACTCGTTTCGGTATCGCTGTACTTTGTTTTCAATTCTGTGAAGTAATTTCTGTAGTTCTGATTTTTAGCTTTGTCTAACTCTTGCTGGAATTTGTCTTGTTTTTCCAGCCAATCATTATCATCATAACTCCAGTTTGGAGTTTGATTAGCTTCCCATTGGTAGTATTTTCCTTGTTCAGCACTTGCCATTTGGAAGAGTATTCTAGCTTGAGTTTCTCTATCTGTACTTTTTTCTAAAGCCTTTTTATAGTAACTAATAGCAACATCAAAGCTATCTGATTTTAAACCTACATTATTATAAGGAATGCTTTTGTAATAGTATAGAGGCGTGTATAATTCAGTATCACTAAGGAAATAATATTTACCACCATTGGTATTATTTATATCCATCACAAAGTAATGTCTATAATAGCCCAATATAGAGGTATTGTATAAAAAGTTCCCTAACAATTGGTTGGCATGGGCAGCATTAACATCATTACCTTTAGCTATTTTGACAAGTTTTAGTACTGCTTCTGCAAGTTCCTTTTTATTCATATTATTTTTAATGAATTTAAAGTCGGAGATAAAACTTTCTGCTTTCATCGACTCGCTTTCAGGGCTAGTATAACTTACCCAAACATTATGTCCGAAAACTAAAGAAGAAACATTGTTGTAACCATTATAGCCTTTAATTTTCATTCTTACCGGTGTATTACTTTGCAATGATCCATCTTCTGAAAATGGAAACTCGTATCTAGGAATACCTATAAAACCACTTGCTTTGGTATAATAATCTAAAGCTTTTTTGAAGTTAGCCGAACGCATCTCGTAATCTCCATAGAGTACATTTATGAAATTTTGAGTGTCTTCACCTGTATCTATATTTTTAGCGAGAATGCTATTTTCAAAAGCATTTTTGTTTTTTCGTTTGTAAAATGCTTCAATATCTCTAACTAGATCTATATCCAAAATATCTTGCAAGCCTGAAAGTTTATTAGACATTAAGAAAGACTTAGCTCTCTCCCCTTGTAAGAAATATCTATTAGCTAAAATATCTGTAATAAAACCTGCCTCTGAGCTGTTATATCTGTCTTCGGAAATAGCGGTTACCAAATCAGGGTAAGTTTTCATGATATGTTGCTCAAACTCACTATCAATTCTTGGTTGAGAAAGAATATCGTTTAATAATTTCATTTTATCAATTTGGGTAAGATATTCTTGGTTGCTGGTGTTTATATTTTGTAATAAGCTACTGCTAGATTTATAATCTTTCTGTAAAAACTTTATATAAGCCTCTGATATTGCCCAAAACTCATCATCTGATTTAGTTTTAACTTTTTCTGTCAGTTTTTCTAGCTGTTCTATATAATCTTGCATTTTTTTATTGTATTCCTCATCAGTTCCTGAAGAAGAAACTACAGGCAAACGGTTAGGGTGATTTAACAGCTCATCATCAGAAAGCCCTTTACTTTCTTCGGCAGTTAAAACTTTAGGTTCAGAACTTTCCATTCCAAAAAGGTTCTTAAAGAACGATACTATTTTATCCCAAAACGAAGCACTAGCTTTGTTCTCTGTCTTACTTACTGAAAGAGCTGTTTTAGAGGTACCTACTTTGGTTTCCTTCTCATTATAGTAGTAATATGGCAGAAAATACCTTTCCAACTCATTGATGGCTCTAGCTTGAAGCACTTTTAAAGCCTCCGAATTAGGGTCTATCTCATAAATTTTCTCCATCATTGGGAGCGGATTATTAAACCCTTGATAGCCGAGAAGAAAATACGCCATTATCTTCTCTTTATCACTTTTAGCTCTGGAAAGCAGGTCTTCAAATGCCTTTTCGCTGGACAGTTTAATAGAAGTATAAGCCGTTTGTTTTCTAGAGTTTGAATTTATAAATACTTGGAAGAAATTCCAGTTGGCTTCTTCTTTCTGTCCTAGCCCACTTTGTGCTCCCGCCATTTGTTCTAAAGCCATATAATAGATAGCGTTTTTTAGCCCTAGTGGCTCTACATAGGCAGAAAAGGCTTTTACGGCTTTATCATAATTTCTATTGTAATGTTCAAAACGAACAATTTGATAGGCATACCTTAGTTTTATCTCTTTGTTTGAGGTATTTTTATAAAAATTTATAAGGTTAACAAGTGTAGTTTCATAATCTAAAGTAGACGCGAGATTATAGGTTTCGTCGTCATAATAAAAACTATAGGTATTGTCATCATCATTGGCAAGTCGGTTAATTCTAAGGTTATTCAGTTTTTTGGCCTCAATGAGATAATCCAAACCTTCTCTATAGTTCTGATAAGCACCTAATTTTTGAAAAACAGCCTGATTTTGATACCCATCTTTAAACGAAATAATATCTTGTAACGGGAGCTTATAAACCAATGTTTTTACCTCATCGTAGGAAAGTTTATTGTTGAAAAAACTTTTCCAAAGTTGTAGATTATCATCAATGACAGCTATATTATCCGCTTCATAAAAAGGAGATGAGTAAGACAAAAGAAAAGGTGTATAAGACTTATCTTTGATGATAGTTTGCGTAAAGAGGTTAAAGTAATCACCGTCTGGGTCTTCCCAAGCACATGCTTTAGAATTTTGGTGAAGTAATAATATAACGCCTAATGAAATAACTGCTTTTTTCATTGTTTTAAAGTTTTCTGTTTTTAATAAATTGACTATCCAAATGATAGTAGATAATATGATAGTGTTTTAATTTTTGGTCTAAAAATGTTTTAACTTCAGTCAGTTGTTCCTCTGAAATTTCCTCTACTCTAACGGTAAAACCTTTATTTAAAAAATATCCAAAGTAGAAACCATCTTCTAATATCAATGCTTCATTGTCCGATATTTTCTTAAATTTATCATTGCTTAAATCGCTAATATTTAAAGCGTTGATAAGTTTATGTTTCCCCACATGATTGGTAACTATGCCCCAAGAATAAATTGGTAAGGCTACAGCTATATTTTTGATGGGATACTGGTCTAAGGAAGCAAGATAGTTTTTAAGCAAACTTACCTCCAAGATAGAGTTTTTACCGTCGTTATCTAAAGGAGATGAGGTAGAATAACACATCAGATAAACTTTATCCACAGGCGGAATGCCCATTTTCTTCTTATCTTTAACCTGATGCAAACGGAGCGTAGATGAAACTTTTTTAGAAGATACCTTTTTCAATTCCTTTAAAAAGAGGAAAAAATCTTCACGAGTGGTTTCCGTCCAATCACAGTCTATTTGTATTTCTGTAAATGCTCTTTCCTCCAAGCCTAGACTCTTTTGTACCTTTAAAATATTATCAAAAGTAGCTTGTGCTATTTGAGCAATCTCTTCTTTGGATATATTGAAAAAAGTTCTGTTGGTAATAAATACCGTAGGTACAAATTGTTTTTCTGCATCTAGCAAGTGAGCATTACCACTAATAGGAGCTAGAATTTCCACTTTTTGCTGCTCTTTATCTATATCAAAAAAACGAATGTAAAGCGTATCTAACGAAGTCTCTTGCAATGCTTCTTTCTCTTTTTCGTCTAACTTAAAATGAGATTTCCAATAATAAAAAGAATATTTATGCTCTGTGCTCTTTTGACAAGACACAAGCAAAGCGAATAACAATAGGAAAATAATCTTCACTTTCATAAAGTACAAATATAACCAAAATCTATTATGCTCAACTCAATTATGATAAATAACCAAACCAATTGATTTTATATATCGCTGTATGTTAGAAAAGAGATTCCTTTTTCTCTTTAGTATTTTTTAACTTTGCAAAAAAAAATAGATTTATGCTCATACTTTCATCTCCAGCTAAGTTAATGAATGTCTCATTAAAATCAGATATGCTAAAACCTACCGAACCTCAATTTATAGAAGATTCGGCGTTTATACAATCGTTTTTGAAAGAGAAAACGCCACAATATCTTTCTGATTTAATGGAAATTTCTTCCAAATTGGCAGATGAAAACTGGGAAAGAAATCAAAATTGGAGTGCCTCGCCTTCAGAAGAGGAGTCTAATGCAGCCCTCTATACTTTTACAGGTGAGGTTTATCGCGGGTTAGACGCTCCTACTCTAGATAAAAAAGCGGTAGATTACCTCCAAAAACATTACAGAATACTCTCGGGATTGTATGGACTGCTAAAGCCTTCGGATAGGATTATGCTGTATCGTTTAGAAATGGGGCGCCCGTTCCAGTTTGATAAGTATAAAAATTTGTATTCTTTTTGGAAATCCAAAATTACCGTCGCTCTTAACGAGGAGTTAAAGGACAATGACATTCTCCTAAATCTTGCCAGTACAGAATACTTTAAATCAGTAGATACCAAAAAGCTAAAAGCGAAGGCTGTAGATGTTAAATTCTACGAATACAAGGACGGTAAACTAAAAACCATTGTAGTCTATACCAAACACGCTAGAGGACTTCTCATTCGTTTTTGTGCTGAAACCAACGCCAAAACTTTAGATGATATTAAAGCCTTTAATTATGAAGGTTATCTTATAGACGAAGAACGCTCCAAAGATAACCAACTGGTATTTGTAAGGTAATGAAGTTGCTAGAACTACATTCTATTTTTAAACAAGAACTTTCGGAGCTTTATAATAGTTCCGAGATTTCTTGTTTGTGGGAAATTTTTGGAGAACATTATCTAGGTTTAGACAAAATAGGACTGCTACAATCCGAAAACACTGAATTCTCAGCTCAACAAATAGCACAATATACCGAAGCCATCAACCAACTAAAAAGCGGTAAGCCTTACCAACAAATTTTAGGTGAAGCTGACTTTTTTGGTATGAAGTTTTGCGTGAACCAACATGTGCTTATTCCTCGCCCAGAAACAGAGGAACTGCTAGACTACGCCATCAAAACCATTTCAAAAGAGTTTTCAGAACAAACAGAAATTAAAATTTTAGATATAGGTACTGGCTCGGGAGTGATATCTATTGTGCTGAAAAAACATTTTCCGAATGCGAGAATAACTTCCATAGATTTCTCTAAAGAAGCTCTAACCATCGCAAAAAAAAATGCAGAAAGACACCACACCGATATTGAGTTTATATTTGATGATTACCTCAATTATAAATTGACAACTCACTATGATGTGATTATTTCTAATCCGCCATACATAGGTATAGAGGAAGTTTCTGAAATTTCGGATACTGTAAAGAATTTTGAGCCTCATTTAGCTCTTTTCTCTCCTTGTTCAGACCCTTTAGTATTTTACCGAAAAATAGCAACAGATGCCAAGCACCATCTTAACAACGGAGGATTTTTATTTTTAGAAATAAACCAAAAACTAGGAGCAGAAACTTTAGCTTTGTATAAAGATTTCAGTGATGCTCAACTCATCAAAGATTTATCTAATAATGACAGAATGATTATAGCAAAAAAATGAAGCCAGAACTAACCAACAGCCTAGAAGATTTAGAAAAAATATTTCAATATTTAGCTCAATTCTTAACTGAAGAACGCCTGCAAAAAATCAACCATTATGCGGAGGAAAGTTCGGATTTCATTTTACCTGTGATGGAAGATGTTTATCAATATCGCAATGCTGCTGCAATCGTGAGAAGTGTGGAAGCGTGTGCCTTCCATAAGGTAGTAGCTTTAGAAAAAGATAATATTTTTGACCCAAACCTCAGCGTTACCAAAGGAGCAGATACTTGGGTAGAAGTAGAAAAAATGCCTAGAAATAAGACTTCCCTAGAGAAGATAAAGGAGCGAGGTTATAAAATAGTAGCTGTTTCGCCCGAAAACAATGCTACCATGCTCCCAGATTATAAGGTAGAAACGCCCATTGCTTTAGTTTTTGGCACCGAATGGGAAGGCGTCTCTGATGAATTACTAGACTTTGCAGACGAAACTTTAGCAATACCAATGTATGGCTTTACTAAGAGTTTTAATGTTTCTGTGGCGGCGGCGATATGTATGTACGAACTCAAACAAAAACTTCTTAATTCTACCATAGACTACAAACTTAGCCTCGATAAAAAGTGGCATACCAAAATAAGATGGGCGGTAAATTCTATAAGAAGCGGAGAAGAAATTTACCATAAATTTTTGCGAGAAAACTTTTAACAATCCATAAGCCAAAGCACTTATTCGGAAGAATGCTAAATTTTCCTTATTTTTGCCACTCAAAATAAAGCGATTATGTTCAATAGTTTACAAGATAAATTAGATAAGGCTCTTCATAACCTTTCGGGAAGAGGTAAAATTACGGAAATTAATGTAGCTGAAACGGTTAAAGAAATTCGCCGTGCCTTAGTAGATGCCGATGTAAATTATAAGGTAGCTAAAGACCTTACCAAGCGAGTACAAGAGAAAGCCTTAGGGCAAGATGTACTTACCAGCCTAACGCCTGGGCAGCTAATGACCAAAATAGTACACGATGAGTTGGTGGAACTAATGGGTGGTTCTCAAGAAGGTATCAACCTTTCAGGGAAACCTACAGTTATCCTAATTGCAGGGCTTCAAGGATCTGGTAAAACTACTTTCTCTGGGAAATTAGCTAACTATCTAAAGAAAAAAAGAGCTAAAAATCCGCTTTTGGTAGCGTGCGATGTTTATCGTCCTGCTGCGATAGACCAGCTAAAAGTACTAGGAAGCCAAACAGGAATTCCGGTATATACCGAAGAGGAAAATAAAAACCCTTCTACCATAGCAGAAAATGCCGTTAATTTTGCTAAAGCTAACAAACACGATGTGGTTATTGTGGATACTGCAGGTCGTCTAGCGATAGATGAACAAATGATGAACGAAATAAAATCAGTTCATTATTTCATCAAGCCTACGGAAACCTTATTCGTTGTGGACTCTATGACGGGGCAAGATGCTGTAAATACAGCTAAAGCCTTTAATGATGCTTTAAACTTTGATGGTGTTGTTCTTACAAAATTAGATGGGGATACCCGCGGTGGTGCGGCTCTTACTATTCGTTCTGTAGTTAATAAGCCAATTAAGTTTATTTCCACAGGAGAAAAGATGGAAGCTTTAGACCTTTTCTATCCTGAAAGAATGGCAGACCGTATCTTAGGGATGGGTGATGTAGTGTCTTTAGTGGAAAGAGCTCAAGAACAATTTGACGAAGAGGAAGCCAAAAAACTACAGAAGAAAATCGCTAAAAATGAATTTGGTTTTGATGATTTCTTAAAGCAAATTCAGCAGATTAAAAAAATGGGTAACATGAAAGACCTTCTTGGTATGTTACCAGGTGTAGGCAAAGCCATTAAAGATGTGGATATAGATGACAACTCATTTAAACACATAGAGGCTATTATCCATTCTATGACACCAGAAGAAAGAAGAAGACCTAGCATTATAGATGTTAATAGAAAGAAAAGAATAGCCAAAGGAAGTGGTAGAAAACTAGAAGAAGTCAACCAACTTATGAAACAGTTTGACCAAATGGGTAAAATGATGAAGATGATGCAAGGACCTCAAGGCAAACAACTCATGGCAATGATGGGCAAAATGGGAGGCGGTATGCCAGGCATGGGAGGCTTGTTCGGAAGATAGTAGAATAAAAATATAAACCGAGAGAAAATTTCTCTCGGTTTTTTTATGTAAAAGATTAAATAGCGTCTGTTTATTTAATATTCCGAAATACATACAACATTTCCGTAGCTATTTGTAGATTTATTTCAGTATAAACTGCAGTTTGATTAGATGTGTTGTCAGAAATTTTAGGATCTTCATAAGTTATGGAAAATCGTTTTTCTGCACCTAGAACGGAAGGACAATTGTTATCCACTTGAGAACAAGTCATAACAGCAGCAAAATTTTCCTTAGGGTTAAAAGGATTGTCTAGCGTTTTGGAAAATCCAATAATAGGCATCTCGTTACCCGAGTATTTTATAGCATAGATGGGATTGCTTTCATCTTTTGACAATGTCTCTATGCAAAAACCTACATTACGAAGAGTATCTACTATTTTAGGAAATAGAGCCGTAGCTTCTGTTCCTGCGGAGTAACACTCTATATTATAAACTCCAAAGTAATAAGCCATAGTCTTTGCCCATATTTGACAAAGATGACTTCTGCGAGAGTTATGTGTGCAAATAAAATTAAGCCTAATAGGCTCCCCCTTCCTTTGCTTTTCTGTAATGAAGTCTATAAGAGGTTGTAATATTTTCCTCCTATCTTTGGAAATAGAATCTACCTCTAATTGTTCTATAAACCACTGAACATTAGATAATAAAACATCTTTATTCATTTTTAGCAACATCCTGAGCTAGGGTCACAGCAATTAGTTTTATTCTGAAGCTCTGAAAGTTTTAATTTAGGCTTTTCAGTAGGGATTCCACACTTATCAGGAGCTAGACAATCCGTCTGTTTAGTTGTGAGAACAAAATGCTTTCCTCTAAAATCTAAACCAAACTTCTGAATGCTCTCTCCTTGATACTCTACTTCTATTTCCTCATCTGTAAGTTGTAATTGTTTTTCGGAAAGAGCAATAATATCCAATAATTTTTCAGGGGTCAATCTGTGGTCATAATCTGTTGCCGTCCATAGCTGAAAGTTTACCCACTTTTCCTTTCGTACTGTTCCACCACAATCTATAAAATCTTTGGTAATTTGCCCTACCTCCGTAATATGAAAATGAGGCGGAATAAAATCGCCATTAGGTATTTGAAAATCAATTCTGTCTAGTGTAGCTAGTACTTTTTTAAATTCTGATAATTTCATAATAATTTAATTTTAGTTAATCGCAAATAAACGATAATTGTTATATATTTTTTTATCAATCACAACAAGAGGATTGAATTTTTTTATCAAAAAAATTGAAAAATAAAGATTTGGCAAGATTCCATTTTTCTTCATCTATACAATATTTTATTTTTGGAGGGTTAAGTTCTCCTTTTATAAGCCCTACCCTTTTTAGTTCTTTAAGGTGTTGAGAAATAGTAGATTGTGCCAGTGGGAATATATCTACCAAATCTCCTGTAAAACAAGAATTTTGTTGTTCTAAATAAGATAAGATAGCGATACGAGTAGGATGAGCCAAAGCTTTTGCAAAATCGGCTAGTAGTTCTACATCTCCCGTATAATCAATAGGTTCTAAATTTCTTTTCATAAGTTCATCGCAAATATACGATTATTTTTTAGACTAACAAGAAATTAGATTTATTTTTTACACTCATTTCATATCTACTCAATAAAGACATATATCATATCTTCAATTATTATAAAAAAAGAGAGATGATATAGTTTAAAATCATCTCTCTTTACTTTTTTAAAAGTCTAAATCAGTTTCTATCTATTAAATTCACTAATAAAATGTAGCTTCACATTAGGAAACTTCTCTTGCGTCATTGTAATTGTAAATGAAGAATCTGCTAAGAAAACCAACTGATTGTATTTATCTCTAGCTAAAAAGCGTTGTTTTAACCTTGCAAATTCTTGGAACTCCGCCGACTTCTCATCTGCCTCAACCCAACATGCTTTGTGTATACTTATAGGTTCATAAGAACATTTGGCTCCATACTCGTGTTCTAATCGGTATTGGATAACTTCATACTGTAACGCTCCTACTGTACCTATAATTTTTCTTCCGTTCATTTCTAAAGTAAATAGCTGTGCCACACCTTCGTCCATCAGTTGATCTATACCTTTAGCTAGCTGTTTTGCTTTAAGTGGGTCATTATTATTTATATATCGGAAGTGTTCTGGCGAGAAGCTTGGTATACCTCTAAAGTTAAGTTTTTCTCCAGCCGTTAAAGTATCTCCAATACGGAAGTTACCCGTATCGTGCAAACCTACAATATCTCCTGGGTAACTCTCATCTACCACTTCTTTTTTATCCGCAAAGAAGGCATTAGGAGAAGAAAACTTCATCTTTTTATTTTCTCTTACCAAAAGATAATTTTCATTTCTTTTGAATGTTCCCGAAACAATCTTTACGAAGGCTAAACGGTCTCTGTGCTTAGGGTCCATATTCGCATGGATTTTAAATACAAATCCTGTAAAGTTTTTCTCCTCTGGCTTCACCACCCTCACATCAGACTCTTTAGGCTGCGGCATTGGTGCTATATCTATAAAGGCATCTAGGAGTTCTCTTACTCCAAAATTGTTAAGTGCAGAACCAAAAAATACAGGCTGCTGTTCTCCTTTCATATAAAGCTCTCTATCAAATTCAGGATAAACAGATTCTATAAGTTCCAACTCTTCTCTTAAGGTTTCTGCAGCTTTTGCACCTATCGCATCGTCTATTGCTTTATCTTGAATATCATCAAAAGTAATGCTCTCGCCTACTTTTTGTTTCTTTTCCTCTAAAAACAGTTGGATATTTTTCTCCCAAATATTATAAATCCCTTGAAACTGAGCTCCCATACCTATTGGTAAAGAAAGAGGCACTACACTAAGTCCTAACTTCTGCTCAACCTCATCTAACAAATCAAAGGCATCTTTACCTTCTCTATCCAATTTATTGATGAACACTAACATTGGGATATTTCTCATACGGCATACCTGAACTAGTTTCTCCGTCTGCTCCTCTACCCCTTTAGCTACATCTATCACAACGATTACAGAATCTACCGCTGTAAGAGTTCTATAAGTATCCTCAGCGAAGTCTTTGTGACCTGGTGTATCTAGTATGTTTATTTTGTGATTTCTGTATTCAAATGCTAGTACCGAAGTCGCTACCGATATACCTCTTTGGCGTTCTATCTCCATAAAGTCCGAAGTAGCTCCTTTCTTTATTTTGTTTGATTTTACGGCTCCTGCTTCTTGTATTGCCCCACCAAATAAAAGTAATTTTTCAGTAAGCGTAGTTTTACCCGCATCGGGGTGAGAGATAATCCCAAAGGTTTTTCTTTTTGCTATTTCTTTTTCTAAAGACATTAATAAACTGTTTTTTGAGACTGCAAAAATCGGTATAATTTTTTGATTAGAAAAACGCCTTTCCTAATTTAATCTTTTAATCGTTCACCACAGATTTTACAATATCTAGCATCGTCATCATTATTAGAGTTGCCACAGCGTTCGCAATCGTTATTCTTTCTGGTTCGTAATTTCATTTCGGAAGTTACAATTCCTGTAGGAACCGCTATAATGCTATAACCACAAAGCATCAAAATAACCGATAAAAACTTGCCTAAAGGAGTTACAGGCGATATATCTCCATAGCCTACCGTAGTCAAAGTAACCACCGCCCAATAGATACAAGTAGGAATATCCACAAAACCGTTTTCGCCTCCTTCTATCACATACATTACAGAGCCCAACAATACCACTATAATGATAATGAATAGCATAAATATGTATATCTTACGAGAACTTTTCCTAAGTGCTTGTACAATGTATTGTCCGTCGTGCATATAATCCATCAAATTAAGTACTCTGAAAACCCTTAACATTCTTAGCAGTCGGATAATCATAAAGAACTTAGTCTGTGGAAAAAACAAACTCAAAAAGAACGGTATTATCGATAAAAAATCAATAATCCCCATAAAACTGAAAATGTAATCCTTTTTATTTCTTACAATTACAATTCTCAAGATATATTCTATCGTAAAGAAGATAGAAATTGTCCATTCTATAGCTAGAAGAAGATAATGATATTCCTTTTCTACTGGTCTTAAACTTTCCGAAACAACAGTAAGTGTACTGATTAGAATAAGGACAAGAAGTACAATATCAAAAAGTTTCCCCAATGGCGTATCTGCACCATAAATAATGCGAAATAGCTCTTTCTTCCAACCTTTTTCTGGAACGAGATTATGCTCTTTTTTTATTCTGACCCTATGTATCATAGCCGCTGCGAAAATAACAAATAAATAATAAATTCTTATTTTCGTGGAAAAATAATTCAGTTTTTAAATGAAAATAAAAGAACTAGTAGCAGAACTTAATCGCCTCGTACCCTTCGCACAAGCAGAAAATTTTGACAATGTAGGTCTTCTTTGTGGAAACCCAAAAAGAGAAGTTACAGGCGTTCTTATCTCTCACGATACACTAGAACACATTGTAGATGAAGCCATTGAGAAAAACACCAATGTTATTTTATCATTTCACCCCATTATATTCTCTGGCTTAAAAAGTATCACAGGCAAAAACTATGTGGAAAGAAGTGTGATGAAAGCCCTAGAAAACAAAATTGCCATTATTGCCATACACACCGCTCTGGATAACGATTTTATGGGCGTTAATCATAGAGTTGGAAAAGAACTAGGATTAAAGAACCTTAAAACTTTAATGCCTAAGAATCATGATTTGCAACAGCTTTCCGTCTATGTACCTAAAGACTACGAAGAGAAAGTAAAAGAGGCTTTATTCTCGGCTGGAGCAGGAAGCATTGGCTTTTATAACGAGTGTAGTTTTAATATCAAAGGAACAGGCACCTTTAAACCCCAAGAAGGTTCTCAACCATTTATAGGACAACAAGGCACAAGGGAAAGCGTAGAGGAAACTTTAATCTCCGTTATTTTTGAAAAGTATAAAAAGAACGCCATCATTTCAGCGATGAAAACAGCTCACCCATACGAAGAAGTGGCTTATCAAATCTATAACCTTGAAAATAAAAATCAATATCTAGGTTTAGGTCAATATGGTGAGTTTGAAACCGAAATCTCCGAAGAAGACTTTTTAAATTTAGTAAAGAAAACTTTTGGATTACAAGTCATTAGACACAGCCAAAAACTCAATAAACCTATCCGAAAAGTAGCAATGCTAGGCGGAAGCGGTGCTGATGGTATTAAAGCCGCACTTGCCAACAGATGTGATGCTTATCTAACGGCTGACCTTAAATACCACGACTTTTTCCAAGCGGAAAATCAATTATTGTTATGCGATATAGGACACTTTGAGTCTGAACAATTTATCATACAACAATTATTTGAACTTTTATCAGAAAATTTTACTAAATTTGCAACCTTGAAAACCACTCAAAGTACTAACCCTGTAAATTACTTTATATAAAGATATGGCTAAGAAAACAAACGACATTTCTGTAGAAGAGAAACTAAGAGCATTGTATGATTTACAATTTATAGACTCTCGTTTAGACGAAATTAGAAATACAAGAGGTGAACTTCCTATTGAAGTAGAAGATTTGGAGATAGAAATAGAAGGTTTAGGAAAAAGAGCCGAAAAGTTTGCTACCGAAATTAAAGAGCAAGAAGTTGAAATAAAAAATAAAAAAGAACTCATCTCTCACGCACAAGGGCTTATAGAGAAATATAAATCTCAACAAGACAATGTAAGAAACAACAAAGAGTTTGAAGCTCTAGCTAAAGAAATAGAATATCAGGAACTAGAAATCCAATTAGCAGAGAAAAAAATTAAAGAGTTTGGTGCTAAAAAAGACCACAAAACAGAATCTTTAAACAATCTAGAAGCTAAAATTGAAGAATTACAAAGCCACCTTACTTTCAAAAAGAACGAACTAGAAAGCCTCATCGCAGAAACTCAAAAAGAAGAAGAGTTTTTACTAGAAAAATCTCAAGAGTTTGCAGATAAGATAGACCAAAGGCTTCTAGCATCTTACCAAAGAATTAGAAAAGGGTCTTCTAACGGTCTTGCAGTGGTAGGTATAGAGAGAGGAGCTCCTAAGGGGTCTTACTTTACTATCCCACCACAGAAGCAGATGGAAATTGCTCAAAGAAAAAAGATTATTATAGATGAGCATTCTGGTAAAATCTTAGTAGATGACGATTTGGTGATTGAGGAAACAGAAAAAATGAAGGAAATAATCAAATTCTAAGAAAATAAATTTTATCTGTCCGCTCTTTTTAGAGCGGATTTTTTTATTTTTGAGCTTTACTTAACCTATAATGCTTAATTTATGATAAACTTAAAACAAAAAATGCTGGCTGTGGCGACCAGTCTCCCGATGCTCGTCAGTGCTCAAAATCTTATGACACCAGAGAAATTGTGGACGCTTAAAAGAATGAGCGTTCAGGTAGTTGCACCAGACCAATCGGGGCTAATCTATAAAGTAGGACAAACCGACTTAAAGACAGAAAAAACCAATTCCGAAAACTACTTTCTCAACTTAAAAAACAATCTTTCGTCTAAAGTTAATTTTAACGGAAAAAGCATCTTCCAATGGGATAAGAATGGCATCTATGCCACGGAAGGTAAGCAGATATTCCTTTCAAAAGACCAAGGTAAAACGTGGAGTTCATTCTATACCCTACCTGATGATGCCGATAATGTTATCATCTCTCCCAACGGAAAAAAGATAGCTTACAGCAAAGAAGTGCTTGTAGAAAAGGTGCTTGGCAAAGAGAAATATAATGATGTACCTAATACAACGGCTCATGTTTACTCTGACCTTAACCACCGCCATTGGGATTACTTTAACCAAGGAAGATACAACCATATTTTTGTGATAGATTTGGACAAAAATAGCTCTCCTAAAGATTTACTAGAAGGTAAAAAGTGGGACAGTCCACAAAGGCCTTTTGGAGGAGCAGAAGATTTTGTATTCAGCCCTGATTCCTCTCAATTATTATTTGTAATGAAACCTTTGGAGGGAGCGGAATATGCCAAATCTACCAATACAGATATTTTCTCTTATCATTTTGATAGCGAAACTATAAAGAACCTTACCGAAGCTAACAAAGGCTATGATGTAAGCCCTAAATTCAGTCCTGATGGCAATTACCTTACTTGGTTAAGTATGGCGAGAGACGGCTACGAGGCAGATAAAAACGACCTCAAAATAATGGATTGGAAAACAGGAGTAATAACCAACCTTACCAAAGATTGGGACGAGTCTGTTACTGGAGATTTCTTTTGGAGCCAAAACAATCAGTTGCTTTACTTTACAGCAGCTTACAGAGGTACCAAACAGCTTTTTAGCATCAGTCCTAAATCTAAAAAGGTAACTAAAATCACCGAAGGAACTTTTGATGTAAACGATATTATCACAGAAACCAAAAACCAACTTTTAGTTACTAGAACAGACATCAACCACAACGCCGACTTATTCTCCGTAAACACCAAAAACGGAGCGATGAAGCAAGTTACCGAAGTTAATAAAGAGGTGTACCAAAACATCGCCACTTCTAAATCTGAGCTTAGAATGGTAAAAACTTCGGACGGCAAAGAGATGGGCGTATGGTTTCACTACCCACCAAACTTCGACCCTAACAAAAAATATCCTGCACTACTCTATTGTCAGGGAGGTCCACAATCTGCATTAACGCAATATTTTTCGCTTAGATGGAACTTTGCACTAATGACAGCTAACGGCTATATTGTTATAGCTCCTAACAGAAGAGGTATGCAAGGCTGGGGTGTAGAATGGAACGAAGCTATTTCTAAAGATTGGGGTGGACAGCCTATGAGAGATTACCTTTCTGCTACAGATTACGCTAAAACACTTCCATTTGTAGATGGAGACAGAATAGCTGCCGTAGGGGCTAGTTATGGTGGTTACAGTGTATTGATGCTGGCAGGGATACACCAAAACAGATTTAAGACCTTTATTTCTCACAACGGTCTATTTGATATGAAATCTTGGTATCTTAATACTGAGGAACTTTGGTTTGCGAACTGGGATTTGGGTGGTTCTCCTTACGACAACCCTCTACCAAGAGCTTATACAGAGTTTAATCCGAGTAACTATGTCCAAAATTGGAACAAGCCTATGATGATTATACAAGGGCACAAAGATTACCGAGTGCCTTATGAGCAGGGTCAAGGTGCTTTCCAAGCGGCAAGACTAAAAGGACTAAAAGCCAAACTACTCTACTACCCTAATGAAAACCATTGGGTTCTAAAACCTCACAACGGTTTAGTATGGCAAAGAGAGTTCTTTGATTGGTTAAAAGAAACGCTTTAGGATACTAACATAGTATATAATAATAAGGATAGGTTTATAAGCCTATCCTTTATTTTTTTTAATCAACTGAATTAAAAGTGTTTTACATTACAATAATTTGAAAATATCAAATCTTCATTTCGGGAAAGAGCTTTGCTAAGGCGGGGCTAAGAAGCACGAAACCTTCTATAAACACGAACCTGAGCAAAAACCATTTTCGCTTTTGTAAGATTACAAAAAATTGAATTTTTTGTGACTAAAAATTACAAAATTTTCAATGCTAGAGAGCTTTACCTCCGATGTTGCAAAACCGATGTTGTCTGCAGTGTTTTTATTTCTCTGATTTTACATCAATGTTTATCGCAGGAACAATACTTGCAGGAAATTTTCTCCATTTTTCAACAAAGCTTCTCTTATATGAACTTCCTAAAAAACCTGCGCTAATAAAAAAACTCCCTGAAAAATTTCTGTCAAGTGGTTGAAAACTAACGAAGATTTTACCTTTAAACCATATATTTTTATCAGAAACATCCAATGTAAAGACATTGTTTTTAACATTTTCATTCTCAATAGAAAATAAAATATCTTCTGAATTTAGAATTTTATCAGGCTTTCCTTCTGACTCAGAATAAATAATAAATCTTGCAGGCATCGGTTTGTTAATCTCAAACTTTGCAAAATTAATATTGATTTTAGTAATTTTAGATTTTGAATTTGATTGAATGGGCACTGCAATTTCCGCTTGTGGTTTTTCCAATTCTTCAACAGTATATTTTTTTATTGCTGTTTGAGAATTTCTTGAGAGATAATCTATATGTATGCTTTTTGACCGAGAATTATAACCTAAATTCTTTGCAACATACTTTTTGCTAGAAATTATAACTTCTTCAACATTTACAAATCTTGGATTTAAAGCAATTTTTGTAGAGTTAAGTTTTATAAGATTTTTCACAGTATTTTCATAAGTTTGAAAACCTGCAATCTCAATTTTGACCTTCAAGTTTATATCAACATTTGTAAAGTCTATTTTGAAATTTCCTTTCTCATCGCTAAAAGTTCCTTTCTCAATGTTTTCAAACCCAATTTTGGCGTAAGAAATCGGAGAATTATCCTCACTTGAAATTAAAGTTCCTGAAATTACTTGACAAAAATGCAAATTCGCAATAAAGACTAGGAGTAGGAAAAAAAAATTCTTCATGTGTTTATGATAAGTAATAGGTTGATTTTATAAGTATTTTTCTTTTATGTGGTCGTTTTGGTAACATTGCAGACGACAATTCTGTTTATGCAAAATAAAATCTTAAGCTATCTCAAAAATACGGCTTTCTTCATTGATGTTTTTTACTACGGCTTCCGTTCGTTCTTTATGGGTATCTGTAATGAATATCTGTCCAAAATGTTCTTTGTTCACTAATTCTATAAGTTGAGCCACACGGCGGTCGTCCAACTTATCAAATATATCGTCTAACAGCAACAGTGGAGTCTTCCCTGTAATTTCTTTAATACGGTTGATTTGAGCCAACTTTAACGCAATTAGAAACGACTTCTGTTGCCCTTGAGAACCAATTTTCTTTATCAAATCCCCACTCATTTCAAAACGGAGTTCATCTTTATGAATCCCTTTAGAAGTGTAGGTAAGCACTCGGTCTTTTTCTACATTTTGAGATAGAACTTCTGCCATTGTTTGCTCTTCCAAATCCGATTGGTAAACAATATTAACCTCCTCTTTACCATTAGAAATCATATTATAAAAATGCAAAAAAGTAGGCAGTAGTTGTGTGATAAACAGGTTCCTCTTTTCAAAAATCACCCCTGCATATTGGCACAAAGGCTCATCATAAATCTCTAGCGAATCTTTATCAAAATATCTATTTTTAGCGAAAGACTTTAGTAAGGCATTTCTTTGTTTAAGTGCTTTTTGGTATTGCATAATAGAGTGCAAATACTCTGCATCTACCTGCGAAATCATTGCATCTAAAAATCGTCTTCTGCTCTCCCCAGAATCAGAGATAAGATTGGCATCATAGGGAGAAATCATCACACTTGGCAAAAACCCAATATGGTCTGACAAACGAGCGTAAGACTTATCGTTCTTCTTTACCAACTTTTTAGCGTCTTTGCTTTGGATAATTTTTAATATCGTTTCTTTTTCGCCATCATCCACCACCGCCTCTAAAGTAAAGAAGTCTTCCCCCGTAAAAATATTATTAACATCAGAATTTCCTAGAAAACTTTTCCCTACGGACAAGTAGTGCAAAGCGTCTAAAATATTGGTCTTCCCTGCCCCATTATTCCCTACGAAACTATTGATTTCGGAAGAAAAATCAAATACTCGCTCTTGATGATTTTTGAAATTTGTTAAATATAATTTTTTGATAATCATTACTGAAAAATTAGCCAAAAATACTCCAATAAAATCAGAAATAAAAACGGAAGCCCACAACAAGTTTCTACCCACAAAGAAAAATACCAATCAGGCTTACTTTCAGACGCACCATAAACCAAAGCTGAAGCCACCACAATAGCTCCACCAAACGCCACCGCATAAAGTGTATTAAAATAAATAAATGACAGCCCTCCGCTAAAGATTAGTAAAATATAAGCCAGTTTTTTAGTCGCCGCTACGCCTATAAACTTAGGGAATGTTATCACTTTATCACTGGATTTATCTCGTATATCAAAAGGTAATACCAATGCCGAAACATAAAGAAAACTCACAAAAAAAATAGCTCCATCTATTTTAGGTAAAAACAACCAAGCACTTACCAAAGCCCAACTCAACCCCACATAAAATATCTTTAGTAATGGTATTTTTCGAACAAAAGTATTCAAAAAACGAGAGTTATAAGCCAAGCCAAGCGATAAAATCGTAAGCCATTTCAATAGAACATCAACACTATAAAAAGACAAAATCAGCATTATGCCGAGTGCAAAACTAACTGCATTAACTACTAATATTCTACCAATGATTGGCTTTCTATATTGATATTTAGTATATAGATAACCATTAAAATAAGTGAGAAAAACCAAACTCAATAGCTCAACTGAAATCTGAACTTTGGTATTATTGACAAAAAAGACAGTCAGAGCTGTTCCCATTACGGAAACATAAATCTGACTGTCTATAATATATTTTTTAAATTGTGTAAAAATGATTTTACTCTTAGTTTTTGGAGTTCAGTTTTTTATATTTAAACCACGCCGCTAAAGAAATGGTAATCATACTCGCCCCTGTAATATAAACCCACGCTGGTACAGGGATAGGGTCTCCTGCCGCATAAGAGTGTAACCCTGAAAGATAGTAATTAACCCCAAAATAAGTCATAATAACCGAACTAAAAGCAAACATCGTTACCATATGAAAGGCATAACGCCCTCTAAGCCCTGGCACCAAACGCATATGTAATACAAAAGCATATACCATAACCGATATAAATGCCCAAGTTTCTTTAGGGTCCCAAGACCAATATCTTCCCCAAGATTCGTTAGCCCAAACTCCACCTAAAAAAGTCCCTATCGTAAGTGCAAAAAGCCCTATCGTAAGCGACATTTCCGAAACGGCAGTAAGCTCTTTTATCGTGGTATCATTATGTTCTTGGAAAGTAGCTTTACTAGAAACAATGTAAAACAACAGTACCATAATTCCTATAATAAAGGACAACGCAAAGAATCCGTAACTAGAGGTAATAATAGCCACATGTATTACTAACCAATAAGATTTAAGCACTGGCACTAAAGGTGTAATTTGCGGGTCTAGACTTACCGCACCATGAGCAAAGCCCATCAGCAATACCGCCACTAAGAAACCTGCCGAAGGTATCAAAGCATTATTATTTCTGTAAAGTAATAACCCTGCACTAATGCCTACCCAAGAAATAAACATAATCGCCTCATAACCGTTACTCCAAGGTGCGTGTCCTGAAATGTACCATCTGATACCCAGCCCCACAAGATGCACAAGGTAGCCCAATATCCCTGCAGCTAAAATCACTTTAATGACTTTATGTAGCCAACGATTGGGTTTAAATAATTCTATAAAACCAAGTACCAATAATAATGCAGCAACAACACTATAAAAAATCATCAACTTAAAGTTGAGGTCAAGTTTGTTCATTAAAATTTCTAAGTCTATCTTGGTTTGAGGCGGCATCACATTTTTACCCCATTTTGCTTGATAACTCTTTACTTTATCTAGTTCCTTATCAGCAGTTGCCCACTTATCGCTTTGTGTAGCCATCAGTACCGAAGAAAGGTAAGGACCTAACACCTCCTGTGCATTAGTATCTATTTGGAAGTTAGCGTCCATTACAGAATTCCATTTGTGGTTAGGGTCGTTCTGTACTGGTATCACACGGAAATATTGCCAAGACATTAGGGCATTCATCACTTGTACTTTATCATTAAGTTTGATAACTGCTTGGTCGTACTTAGATTGTTCGGCTGGCTTTTTGTTAAAAGCCTCATTGTAATCATCTTCTAAAACAAAACGAAGATTACCAAACTTATCCGCTGGGAAAAGATTTACAAGACTAGTATAACCCTCATCGTTCGCCTTGGTTTTTTTCTTTAATTCCTCCCCTACTTTCCCTCTAGTCTCTACCTTAATAATATGTACTTGTGCCCAAAACATTGGGTCTATAGTCGCTGACAAAAACCACTGGTTAGCATCTAGTTGTTTAAAAGATTCTTTACCCGTAAGTTTTCTTAAAATATCTAGTGCTTGTGTATTTACTGGCTGTATTCTCCCATCATAACTCTGCACTAACAAAGAACCAAATTTCTCTGCGTGAGCCTTATCTATATTGATGTGCTGTACCATATCATCGGCAGAAAGCACTTTTTGAGCAGGCACTTTGCCTGCTGATGTTTTTGGTTGTGCTTGTAGAAGACCAAAACTCAACATCAGTAATAATACTCCTAACGCTTTTTTCTTACTAATATCTTTTAGCATTTTATTTAAAGACCAAAAACGAGTTCCTCTCCAAAACAGAGTAATAAACATTGCAATAAACATAAGTGTATAGCCTATATAGGTAATAAGTGTTCCCCAATAGTCGTGATTAACCGATAGTACCGTACCGTGTCTATCTGGGTCAAAACTAGATTGGAAGAAACGGTATCCACGATAATTAAGTACATTATTCATATAAATTTTGTATGGTGTCTGCTTACCATTATCTATAATCTGAACGTGGCTCTCATAAGCAGACGGCGAAGAACTCCCTGGGTAAGTTTCCATCACAAAGTCGTCTAATTTCAATGCAAATGGCGTAGTGTAAACTTTAGCACCAAACCCCAACATCATATTCATACCATCTAACGAAATTTGTTTTACCAAGTTAGGATTACCTTCCTGTACTTGTAGGCTAACTTGCTGCTTAGTTTTAGGACCTTCTACCTCTAGTAAAAGCTCATCAGGTATATTTTTATCCTTCTTTTTATCTCCAGAATAAGATACTATTTCGCCTCTTTTTAGTCCTTCAGGCACTACAATTCTCATTTGGTTAATCGTATATAAACTTCTAAGAGATAACGGCGTGTACTCATCTTTAGGAGATGCCCCCACTTCTTGACTCGTCATTACCATATAAGTAGCATCTACAGGAGTTTTAATGTAAAGTTTCCCGTCTTGTTTTTTAAACTCCACCGCCCCATCTATCGGTCTGTTATAAGTTACTAATGTACCACCGATATTTTTAACCTCTCCTTCTGACAGATAATACTCTAACCTTCCTGCATCGTCTGTGGTTACAAAATGAAGATACTCTTTACCATTAGGCATTACCTTTATACTGTCCTTCTTTCTAGGCGTGTAAGCCAACTGCTTTACTTTTATTTTTTTACCATTAAAGTCGTAAGCCGCTTTAAAGTAATGATTGGTAACTTTAGACCAAAAAGGTACTTCTGGCGTCATCAAGAACGGAATATCCTTATAATTAAGCACTTCTCCTTTTTCTTCTATTTGAATTTTAAAGAAATTCTTGCTAGTTACTATTTCGTTAGAAGTTTCCCCCTCACGAATGTGCATCGTCCCTTCGTAACTGATATATCTAGTAATAGCACCTCCTATAAACAACAAAATAAATGATAAATGGAAAACCAATAAAGGCCACTTTTCTCGTTTCCATAAGCGATACCTACCGATATTGCCTATAAAATTGATGATAAGCAAAAACATAATTGCCTCGAACCATTTAGACTCATAGATAAAAGCCTTTGCCGTAGGCGTGCCATAATCGTTTTCCATAAAAGTGGCATACGCCATAGATAAAGCATAAACCAACAGCAACACCGCCATAGTACGGGTGGATACAAGAATATTTTGGATTTTTTTCATAATAATTTAATCATCAATAATGAAAAGTTTCATCATTAGCTCCGCAAAAATAAGGAGGATATTTTAAATAAAAGAATATACCTAGATAGTTTTTGTAAATTATGATATTCAGAGAAATACAATATTCAATTCCCTAAATCTAAATATTTTTTCTAAAAATTCTCTAAACTCAACTGAAATATAACATTTTGCAAAATAACATCGCCCTAATAAAGTCTAAGTACCTCCATAAGTTTCTCATAATCATCCCCCTGACCAAATCTGCTAGTAGTTGCCTTTGTCCCAATAATATCAGATTGCTTGCAGTCAAAACAAATCTTAACAAATCCTATTATTTTTTCATTTTTCTTAAAAATTAAAATATCTCTATAAATAGGTGCACAAGCAAGGGCAACTCCATCTCTTTCTGACTTTTCAACAAATATTTGGTTTATTTTTGAAAAATCCTGAGATTTAATTTCCATCTTCTTAAATCCAATTTGACTCAACTGGTTTGTAAAATTAACTTCTTCTATATTTTTTGGTGTACCCTCTAAAATTAACTTGACTTTAAGCTCATTAAGTTTTGAGTTATCTCGATTTTCTAATAATTCCAATGCATCACTTTCTGAAATATTGGTTTTATAGTATTCAATTTGATCGTAATCAAAAAATAAATTTCCAATTTTTATATCATCTTTTGATTTACGATTATTTTCTTTCATATCATCTTCTAAAACCTCTGGTTTTAACTTAGAATTTTCACATGAAAAAAACACAAAAATTAGGATAACAAAAACTTGATTTAAAATTTTCATTTTTTTACATAAAATTTAATCCAAACATTAAACATACCTTTTTCTAATCTTCTCCTAACAAATCGGGTCTTTTAGTTCTAGTGATTTGTAGTGCTTGTTCGTAACGCCAATCGTCTATTTTAGGAAAATTACCACTCAATAAGACTTCGGGAACTTTCAGCCCTTTGTAATTTTCAGGACGAGTGTAAATAGGTGGAGCTAACAAATCGTCTTGAAAACTATCTGTAAGAGCCGATTGCTCATCGTTAAGAACACCTGGCAATAGCCTTATAACAGCATCTGCCAAGACACAAGCTGCAAGTTCGCCTCCCGTTAAAACAAAATCTCCAATAGAAATTTCTTTAGTAATGTGTAAATCTCTCACTCTTTGGTCTATACCTTTATAATGCCCACACAAAAGAATAAGATTTTCTTTGATAGAAAGTGTATTGGCTATTTTTTGATTAAGAGTTTCTCCATCAGGTGTAAGGTAAATTACCTCGTCGTACTCTCGTTCAGATTTTAGTTTAGAAATGCACAGGTCTATCGGTTCTACCATCATTACCATACCTGCACCGCCGCCGTAAGGCTCGTCATCTACTTGACGATGTTTACCTACGCCCCACTCTCTTAAATGATGGAAATGGACTTCTGCAATACCTTTCTCCATAGCTCTTTTAAGAATAGAAGTCTTAAAAGGACTTTCCATGAGCTCTGGTACTACACTTATAATATCTATTCTCATTGTTCTGTTCTGTTTTTTTTGTTAGGAAGTATAATTAGTCTTAAAGAAGAATCTCCATTAAGGTAACTCCACATCCAGTTGAAAAATATAGCGATTTTATTTCTCACCGAAAGAATCAGCATTAAATGTAAAAACATCCAAAAAAACCATGCAAAAAAGCCCTGAAACTTCATATATGGTAAATCTACCACAGCTCTATGCTTCCCTATCGTTGCCATAGAGCCTTTATCAAAATATTCGTACTCTTTCCAATCGTTTTCGGAGCGTTTGTTTAGATTATCACCTAAGTTTCTTCCTTGATTTATAGCTACATTAGCCACCTGAGGGTGCCCTTGAGGATATTTAGGTGTTTCCATATAAGCAATGTCTCCTATTGCAAATATATTGTTATAACCTTTTACTCTATTGTAGCGGTCTACTCTGTATCTATTGTTGATGATTTGCTCTTCTGATAATCCCTCAATGATATTTCCTGTTACACCAGCTGCCCATATCACATTGTTAGACGGAATTTCTTTACCACTTTTTAGATAAACTTTATTGCCATCGTAGTTTACCACCCTATCATCGCTGATAAATTTAACCCCCAACTTATTAAGATACTCTTCCGATTTATTCTGGGCTTCTTCGCTCATTACCGCCAGCGGCTTTTTGGTAGAACTCACTAAGATTATTTCTAAGTCATTG
This sequence comes from Riemerella anatipestifer, assembly GCF_009670965.2. Classification (NCBI taxonomy): domain Bacteria; kingdom Pseudomonadati; phylum Bacteroidota; class Flavobacteriia; order Flavobacteriales; family Weeksellaceae; genus Riemerella; species Riemerella anatipestifer. The sequence continues at coordinate 89,952 of NZ_CP073239.1, forward strand.
AAATTCATCTTAGGATAATCTCTAGGTAAAATATCTGCTTTCATTTCCGCAAATGCTCCTGCCAATTCTACCCCCGTAGGACCACTGCCTACAATTACGATATTCCAATTACCATCATCAGACCTCTTTCTTTCTATAATAAGTTTCTCAAAAGTGAGTAAAATATGATTTCTAATACTGATAGCTTCCTGAGTATTTTTCATACCATAACTCAGTTGCTCCATTTGTTCGTTACCAAAAAAATTGGTTCTACATCCTGTGGCTATAATCAGTTTATCATAAGAAAACTCGGAATCTTCTGTAATAATTTTATTTTCTTCGGGAAGTATTTTGGTAACCTCCGTCATTCTGTATTGTATATTTTTAGACTTCTGAAATATCTTTCTAAAAGGAAACGATATGTTGGAAGGCTCTATCCTCCCACATGCTACCTGATAAAATAATGGCTGAAACATATGATGGTTCACTTTATCTATCACCATTACCTTTTTCCTTTTACCATTGAGTTTTCTCGCCAGTTGTAACCCAGCAAAACCGCCTCCTATGATGATTATTTTCTCTCTTGCTTCCACAAAGTCTAAATTTAAAAGTACAAATTTAAAGATTTTAATTACAACTATTCCCCCTACAAGTAATAATAAAAAACTCCTACCCAAAAAGAATTGAGTGGGAGTTTTTTAATTATTATTATGTGATTGACTAAAGTTCTAATCCTCTTCTTTCATCACCTCCTAGCAAGTGCTCCACAGGGTTATCAATAGCTTCTTTTACCGCTACTAAGAAACCTACAGATTCTCTACCATCTATAATTCTGTGGTCATAAGATAGTGCTAGATACATCATTGGACGAATAACTACTTGCCCATCTACTGCTACTGGTCTTTGGATAATGTTGTGCATTCCTAAAATCGCAGATTGAGGTGGATTGATAATCGGTGTTGAAAGCATAGACCCAAATACCCCACCATTAGTGATAGTAAAAGTTCCTCCTGTCATTTCATCTACCGTAATTTTTCCGTTTCTTGCCTTCTCTGCTAATTCCTTAATGCTAGCCTCCACACCACGGAAAGACATTGTTTCTGCATTTCTAAGCACAGGAACCATAAGCCCTTTAGGACCAGATACCGCGACAGAAACATCACAGAAATCATAAGTAATCATTTGATTACCATCTATCATAGAGTTTACCTCTGGATACATTTGTAACGCTCTAGTAACCGCCTTTGTAAAGAAAGACATAAAGCCTAAACCTACACCGTGCTTCACTGCAAACTCCTCTTTATATTGTTTTCTAATTCTGAAAATCTCACTCATATCTACCTCATTGAAAGTAGTAAGCATCGCCGTTTCATTCTTAACAGAAACTAAACGCTGAGCTAATTTTCTTCTCAATGAAGATAATTTAGTTGTCTTAGAAGATCTAGACCCATTAGTAGCAAATACAGAACCCATAGCCGGTACAGAAGCCTGTTCTGCATCTTCTTTAGTAATTCTACCATCTCTACCTGTTCCTTTTACTTGAGATGCATCTACCCCTTTTTCATCTAGAATTTTTTTAGCTGCAGGAGACGGTGTTCCCGTAGCATAAGTTGCAGAATAAGCCTCTTGTTTTGGAGCTTCTGCTTTAACTTCTTCTTTCCTTTCTTCTACTTTAGTAGTCTCTTGCTTAGCTGCACCACCTTCTGGCTTAGCTGCACTCATATCAATTAGACAAACCACTTGTCCTACTTCTACTACATCACCTTCCTCTGCTTTTAACGTAATGATACCACTTTCTTCAGCAGGAAGTTCTAGCGTTGCCTTATCAGAATCTACTTCTGCGATAGGCTGATCTTTTTCTACATAATCACCATCTTGAACTAACCAAGTAGCAATTTCTACTTCTGTAATAGACTCTCCCGGAGAGGGAACTTTCATTTCTAATATTGACATATTGGGGTATTTTTTATTATTCGTTGATTTTTATTTTTAATATTACTCTATTTCTAGATACCAAATGTTTGGTTAATTACATTAGTTTGGTTAATCTCATACTTCTTATGGCTACCTGGTGCTGGCGTTCCACTAGGAACTGGTGCAATTACTTGTACATCGTACTTGCGGAAATTTCTCAAAATATAAGACCAAGCTCCCATATTCTCTGGTTCTTCTTGAACCCACACAAAATCTTTTCTGTTAGAATATTTAGACAACACAGTCTCTATTTTCTCTGAATCCAAAGGATACAACTGCTCCAGCCTTACTAAAGCGACTTTCTCATCTCCTAATTCTTCTTTTTTAGCCAATAAATCGTAGTAAACCTTACCAGAACACATCACTAATCTCTCCACCTTAGAAGCATCAGCCGTAGCATCATCAATCACTGGTTGGAAACTTCCGTTTGCTAACTCTTCCATAGAAGAAATAACCTTAGGGTGTCTTAGTAACGACTTAGGCGTCATTACCACTAACGGTTTTCTAAACGGAAACTTCATTTGCCTTCTCAATAAATGGAAATAATTGGCTGGAACTGTACAATTAGCTACGAAAATATTATTATTAGCACAAAGCGTTAAAAATCTCTCTAACCTAGCCGAAGAGTGTTCTGCACCTTGCCCTTCAGAGCCGTGAGGTAACAACATTACCAAACCATTTTGCAGCTTCCATTTTTCTTCTGCAGCTACCAAATATTGGTCCACAATAATTTGAGCGCCATTCACGAAATCTCCAAACTGTGCTTCCCAAATGGTTAAAGTATCAGGCGATGCCATAGCATAACCATAATCAAACCCTAAAACAGCGTACTCTGATAGTAATGAGTTATAAATATGAAACTGCTGACTTTCGTTGATATGTTGTAATGGTACATATTCCTCCTCTGCATCTTCTGTTTTTACCACTGCATGACGGTGAGAGAAAGTACCTCTCTCCACATCTTCCCCAGAAATTCTCACATTGTAACCTTCTGCAAGAAGCGTAGCATAAGCTAAAAGTTCTGCCATTGCCCAATCTAGCTTATCCTCTTCTATCATTTTTAACCTTTGATCAAAAAGTCTAGTGATTTTTCTTATGAACGCCTTGTCTTTAGGTAAAGAAGACATCTTAACTGCCAACTCTTTTAACTGTTCAGCATTGTATTGAGTTTCTACAGCCTTTAGAACTTTTTGTTTATTTGCAGGGTCTAGATACTTAATCCAAACCTGTTCCATAAATACATCTAAAGTATTTTTTTGAATTTCTTTAGATGCATCAAAATCTTTATCAAGAAGGGTTTTAAATTCTTCCTCCATCTTCTTCAACACTCCTTCAGAAAGCACTCCTTCTTTCTCTAATTTTGCTTTATAGATTTCTCTAGGATTAAGGTGTTTCGCTATGGTATTGTAAAGTTTAGGTTGTGTAAAGCGAGGTTCATCACCTTCGTTATGCCCATATTTTCTATAACCTAACAAATCTATATAAACATCTTTGCCAAACGCTGCTCTATAATCCGCCGCAAATCTAATTGCGTGTACCACTGCTTCTACATCATCTGCATTTACATGCATTACAGGCGAATCTGTTACCTTAGCAATATCTGTACAGTAAGTAGAAGACCTTGCATCTAGATAATTGGTTGTAAACCCTACCTGATTATTAACTACAATATGAACCGTTCCTCCTGTCTTGTAACCGTCTAAAGTCATCATTTGTGCAATCTCATAGACAATCCCTTGTCCTGCAATAGCTGCATCTCCGTGAATAACGATAGGCAATACTTTCTTAAAATTATTACCATAAGTATGGTCTATTTTAGCTCTAGAAATACCTTGTACTAAAGAAGCTACAGTTTCTAAGTGAGACGGGTTAGGCGTTAAATTGATAATTACCTCTTCCCCTGCAGCCGTTTTTATTTTCGTAGTAGAACCTAAGTGATACTTAACATCTCCAGAAAATACATCTTCCTCAAATTCTTTACCTTCAAATTCAGAGAAGATTTGCTTGTATGACTTCCCAAAGATATTGGTTAATACATTAAGCCTCCCTCTGTGTGCCATACCTAAAACCACTTCATCTACACCGTGTTTTGACGAACGACTGATAAGCTGGTCTAAAGCAGGGATTAAAGACTCTCCCCCTTCCAGTGAAAATCTCTTTTGCCCTACGAATTTAGTATGAAGATAGTTTTCAAATGCTACCGCTTGATTGAGCTTAGATAAAATCTGTATTTTTTCGTCTGCCGAAAGTTCTGGGTGATTTTCATTCTTAGAAATCCACTGGCGAATAAATTCTTTCTCCTCTACCTCACGAATATGCATATATTCTATACCAATAGAGTCGCAGTAGATTTGGTCTAAATGACGGATAATGTCTGCCAAAGTAGCTGCTCCCAGCATTCCTGTTTCTGTAGCAGAGTTAAATTTAGTATCTAAATCTGACTTTGATAACCCAAAGTTCTCTATAGATAAATCAGGGAGATAAGTTCTTCTCTCTCTAACAGGGTTAGTTCTAGTAAACAAATGTCCTCTAGTTCTATAAGCCTCTATTAAGTTAAGAACTTTAAACTCCTTTATAATATCATCTGGAACACCTACTTGCTGAGATAAAGAAGACGCACCTACTTTTTCTGTAAAAGAATCGTCTTCACCAAAATTTTCTAGAGCAAAATCAAACCCTTGAAAAAAAGCTTTCCAAGATGGCTCTAAACTATCTGGGTATTTTAAGTACTGCTGGTACATGCTATCTATAAAATCAGCATGTGTTGCATTTAAGAATGAAAATTTATCCATTATGACAGATTTATCTGTTTTTTAATTTAACTTTTTATATGATGCACAAATTTATTAAAAAAAAACGATTCGGAAAACTCCAATAATCAAAGTTTATTTTTTCTTTTATGTCTCTTAAGACGATACTGGTAATGCTATTTTTAGCAATACTGGTTTATTCTCTACAGGTGTTTCTATAAAGACCTCTTGTAATTTACCAGTCCTTAAACTGTCTTCTTCTGCTTTTTTTAATAACTTATTGATAACCGAAACCCTATTAGCATAATCTCCCTTATAATACATCACATACAATCTAGAAGCGTCCTGCATATGATAAGTAAAGTTGTTATCTGTAATCTCTGTTTTTTTAGATAGTGGTATTCCATAAAAATAGCTTACCTCTTTATCTTTATAGCTTTTGGCTTGAGTAATGAGCATAGGAAAACCAAATTCATCTTCTTTTTTACCCAAGTCATTCATCACAAAATTGACTACCTTATGATGATTTTTAACTAAATCTTTAAAATAAATAGTTTTGTTTTTATTCTGAGTATTGGCATTTATTCCTACTAAAATGGCAGCTTCTTGATTTTCTACCATAAGGCTATCATATTTGATATTGGTTAAAATTTCTATTTTATCCACCTTATTACTCAATACTGCTTTTAAATTTCGAAGGCTCTCATCTACCATTCCCTCAAAATTTTCCACTGAAAACAGATTAACATAACGATCTAGAAGTGCTTTCTTTGGTGTGGTTACCATCCATATCAATCTCGTTTTTTCTCCCTTTGGCAAAAATTTAATATCTACTTTGAGAGGTGCATTAGTATCCGCATCAAAAAACTCGTATCTCAGAGTTTTTTCGAAGTTTTCATATCTAATAAATACCATTCCTACCCCTTCTTTAGCATCTACAAAGTTCATAGAACTTCCCTGCCCTTCATAAGGTAGGAAATATTCAAATTTCAATTTAGGATTTTGGGTAAAGTACTGATACCATCTGGTAAGATTCTGAAAGTTACTAAATTGTGGATAAACTTTATCTATGGGATAATCAATCTCTCTTTCTACTTTAAAGGATTTGCTCTCATCAACAAACAACATGGAGACCGCGTAAACACCTGCCAACAGCACCCCTAAAACTAAAACAAACTTCAACCAACGCATGAGATTATTTTTAGATTATTTCACTAGATAGCCCTCTTAAAAGTAGTTTTTTGTGCATGGGCTGAATCAGTTCTAAATCACCTGTTTTCACAGTACATTTGCCTTTATAATGTACCAAGAACGTACATTGTTCTGCCTGTTCTAATGTATGAGCACATACTTCCATAAGAGACTCTATAACGAAATCAAAGGTATTAAAATCATCATTATGCAATACAAGTTTATGCATCGCTTCAGTGGAAGATAAAACGTCAACCTCTTCTTCGTTCTCTTTATTAGGGATATTTTGAAAAACCATTTTCATAGTTTGAAATAACTATTAGTTAGCATTAGTACCTTCCCCCGATTCTCCAAAAAAGCTATCATCATAGGTAAGCTCTACCATTTCTACACTTTTATTATTCATTTTCAGTATTTTAAAATGGTAATTTTCAAAATCAAACTCTTGATTTTCCTCTGGAATTTCTTCCAAACGATGAAGTATAAAACCTGCTAAAGTGTTAAATTCACCCTCTTCAGGCAGTGGTTTTGGTAAAAAATCGTTAATTTCTTCGAGTGGTTGTGTGGCTTTAACCCAATAAGTATTTTCTCCTATTTTATCTACTATCTTTTCTTCTTCATCTTCCTCATCTTGTATCTCTCCCACCAACTCTTCCAATATATCCTCTAACGTGATAATACCTTCTGTACCTCCAAATTCATCTATCACAATAGCAATATGCTGTTTTTTAAGCTGAAAACTCTTCAATAAGTCAGAAATCTTTTTGCTTCCAACTACAAAATAAGCCTCTCTTAAGAAACCTCTCAAATCTTCATGGGTAAGCTCTCCTTTGGTTTTAATATAATTTCTAATAATTTCTTTGGTATAAAATATACCTATCACATTGTCTATAGAACCTTCATAAACAGGAATACGAGAATAACCACTTTCCATTATAATTTCTATAATTTCATCTATCGAAGTTTCTATATCAATAGATAAAATATTCTGGCGTGGCACCATAATCTGCTTTGCAGAATGGTCTGTAAAATCAAAAGCGTTCTTTATAATTTCGTAATTTTCCTCTTCTATCTCACCACCATCAGCACTTTGCTTTACTAGAAGTTGTAATTCTTCAGTAGAATGTATTTCATGCTCTGAGGCAGGGTTTATCTTTATCAATCTTAAAAAAGCATTAGAAATAGAGTTCATTAACCATATAAATGGTCTAAAAATATTATAGAACAATTTGAGCGGTGCCGCAACGAACAACGTAGTTTCTTCTGCCTTTCGTATCGCTATAGATTTGGGAACCAGCTCTCCAAATACTATATGCATCACGGTAATAATAAGAAAACTAAGCACCAAAGATACTGTGGTAACCGTAGTAGTATCTACACTGATACTAAAGTATCTAAACAAACCTTCTATAATATGATGAAGTGCACTTTCTCCCACCCAACCTAATGCTAAAGAGGCTAGAGTAATCCCTAACTGCGTAGCAGAAAGATAGGCATCTAAGTTTTTGATAATGTCTTCTGCCTGCTTTGCCATAGCATTACCTTCGGCAGCTTTAATTTGAATTTGAGAATAGCGTACTTTAACTATTGAGAACTCTGCGGCTACGAAAAAGCCATTTAGTAGAACTAAAAAAATTGCGATAAAAATTTTGACTATACTGTCGGGATCCATTTAATTTTATAAATTATAGTGATATGCAAAGATAAATATTTTTTTAACAACAATATATAATCTCTATAATTTTCAGCAATATTGTATTCGTAACATCATATAATGCAAAAAGGTACTAGAAAAATTTCTAATACCTTTTTATTATTTATTTTAAACTGATTATCACCCGTTCTTAAGAGCCTCAGCACCAGAAACAATCTCTAAAATTTCGTTAGTAATAGCAGCCTGACGTGCTTTATTATAGTAAATTACTAATTCATTCTTAAGAGCTTGAGCATTATCTGTTGCCTTATGCATCGCCGTCATTCTAGCCCCATGTTCTGAAGCTATAGAATCTAAAACAGCTTTATAAACTTGAGTTTTTATAGACTTAGGAATAAGTACATCTAAAATCTCATTTCTATTTGGTTCGAAAAGATAGTCAGTCTCTATAGCTTTATCACCTTCTTCAGAATCCTTAATTGCTATAGGCAAAAGTTTTTCCGTTTGTACTGTTTGAGTAGCAGCATTTAAGAATTTGTTATAAATAAGATACACTTCATCAAATCTCTCCTCACGGAAATCTTTCATCACTCCATAAACAATATTAGCAACCACTTCGAAGCTGAGATTATCAAAGATATGGCTTTCATTACTATATGGAGTTTTAATCTTCTTTACTGCATCATAAACCTTCTTACCTATAGTAATCACCTCTACCTTCTTATCAGAATTTTGTGATAACTGAGCATTAAGCTCTTTAATAATAGAAGAGTTGAATGCTCCTGCTAAACCTCTGTTAGAAGATATTGCAATATACAATACTCTCTTTACTTCTCTTTGTTTAGCGTAGATAGAAACCTTATCTGCATCTGAACTTGTATTTACATTCTCAATAATTTCCTGTAACTTTTCAGAATAAGGTCTCAACATCACGATGGCATCTTGCGCTTTCTTTAGTTTCGCAGCGGAAACCATTTTCATCGCACTTGTAATCTGCATCGTAGAAGAGATGGAAGTTATTCGCCCTCGTATTTCTTTTAAATTTGCCATATTTTATGGATTCAAAATTTAAAACTCCGAGTTTAAAAATTATCTTCTAAACTCGGAATTATGAGTTATTTTTAGTTATACTTAGATGCTAAATCATTAGCAGCTTGTCTTAGCACACCTGTAATTTCATCATCAATTTTACCTGCCTTAATTTTAGCCATAGTGTCTGGGTGCTTAGATCTCAAGAATTCTACATATTCTTTTTGGAACTCCTTAACCTTATTTACAGGTACATTTCTCAATAAGTTTTCTGTACCCGCGTAAATCATCGCCACTTGGCTATCTACAGGTAGTGGAGAGTTTACTGGTTGCTTAAGAATTTCCACATTTTTTTCACCTTTTGTGATTACCGCTAAAGTTGCAGCATCAAGGTCAGAACCGAACTTAGCAAACGCTTCTAATTCTTTATATTGTGCTTGGTCTAACTTAAGTGTACCTGATACTTTCTTCATTGACTTAATCTGAGCGTTACCTCCTACTCTTGATACAGAGATACCCACATTAATTGCAGGACGCACCCCAGAGTTAAATAAATCTGACTCTAAAAATATTTGTCCATCTGTAATAGAGATTACGTTAGTAGGGATATAAGCAGATACGTCTCCCGCTTGAGTTTCAATAATTGGTAATGCAGTAAGAGAACCTCCTCCTTTAACGATTGGTTTTAAAGAATCAGGAAGGTCGTTCATTTGCTTAGCAATGCTATCATCAGCAATTACCTTAGCAGCTCTTTCTAAAAGTCTAGAGTGTAAATAGAATACGTCCCCTGGATAAGCCTCACGACCTGGTGGTCTTCTTAATAAAAGTGAAAGCTCACGATAAGCCACTGCTTGCTTAGATAAATCATCATAAACGATAAGAGCAGGACGACCTGTATCACGGAAATACTCTCCAATAGCAGCACCTGCCATAGGAGCATACACCTGCATAGGTGAAGGGTCTGAAGCATTAGCAGCTACTACTACTGTATAAGCCATAGCTCCTTTATCCTCTAGTGTTTTAACAATTTGTGCTACGGTAGAACCTTTCTGACCTACTGCAACATAAATACAGAATACAGGCTCACCAGCATCATAAAACTCTTTTTGGTTAAGAATCGTATCTATCGCTACGGTAGTTTTGCCTGTCTGACGGTCACCAATGATAAGCTCTCTCTGACCTCTTCCGATAGGAATCATAGAGTCAACCGCTACGATACCTGTTTGCAAAGGCTCATTAACTGGCTGTCTGTAGATAACCCCTGGAGCTTTTCTTTCCAAAGGCATCTCATAAAGCTCTCCTCCGATAGGACCTTTACCATCTATAGGGTTACCTAGAGTATCTACAACTCTTCCTAACATACCTTCTCCTACTTTGATAGAAGAAATTCTGTTAGTTCTTTTAACAGTATCCCCTTCTTTTACTTGTTTAGACTCTCCTAGTAGAGCAACCCCTACATTATCTTCTTCTAAGTTTAATACAATTCCTTCAATACCACTTTCAAATTTAACAAGCTCACCGTATTGTACATTTTCTAGTCCATATACACGAGCAATACCGTCTCCTATTTGAAGCACTGTACCTACCTCCTCAACATTAGATTGAGTATCAAAATTTGCTAATTGCTGTTTTAAAATTGCAGATACTTCTGCTGGATTTATTTCTGCCATTGTATGGTTATTTTTTCTTAATTCAACTGAAATTCTTTTTTCATCTGAGCCAACTTAGTTCTTACTGAAGTATCTAATTGTTGGTCTCCTACTCTCAAAACATACCCGCCTAATAAATCTGGATTTACATTGATTTTTAAATCATGAGATGCTCCAGAATTCACAAGACTAGAAGATTTTAATATTTTATCAATATTTTCTTGAGAAAGAGAAGCCGCAGTTGTCAAAGTAATTCTTTGTACTCCGTTGATATCTTCTACTTTATCTATAAAATCTTGTGCTATAAACTTAAGCTGAGCCTCTCTACCTTGACGGATAACTAATGAAATTAAATTCTGACTAGTAGCACTAAGTCCTTTAAAAATTTCTTTAGCTACCGCTATTTTTTTCTTATAGTCAATAAAAGGCGTTTGTAAAAAACGGTTAAGTTCTTTACTCTCACTCATAATCTTAACTACGGCTTTCATATCAGAAAACACAGTAGAGGTTTGCTGAGACTCTTGGGCAAAATCCAAAAGACCCTTAGCATATCTTTTGGCTACTTTAGATGTTCTCATTTTTAGTTAAGATTAGATTTATTCAACATGTTCTCTACTAAAGCATTTTGAGCTTCAGTATTATCTAATTTTTGTTTAAGAATAGTTTCGGCTATACTTAGAGATAAAGCACCCACTTGGTTTTTAATATCAGCCATAGCCGCAGACTTCTCTGCTGCTATTGATTGCTTCGCAGCTGCAATCATTTTATCACCTTCTACTTTAGCTACCTCTTTAGCTTCATTTACAATTCTATCCTTAATCTCTCTAGCTTCTTTTAGTATAGCATCTCTTTCTACCTTAGCTTCACGAATAATTCTCTCATTATCCGCTTTTAAATCTTCCATCTCCTTTTTAGCTAATTTTGCTTGGTTCAAAGCATCTACAATAGAAGTCTCTCTATCATTAACCGTTTTAAGGATAGGTTTCCATGCAAACTTAGATAGTAAAAGTACTAAAATAAGGAAAACCACTAAAGACCATATAAGGTTACCTTCTGAAGGAATTAATAAATCCATATTATTTAAGATATTAATTTATATTGTTATTTAATTTTTCTTAAAATCAAAAGAAAAGCGACAGACCAACCGTCTGTACGCTTTTCAGTTTTTAGATTATCCGTTTCCTAGTAATGCTACTACGATACCGAATAGACCAGCACCCTCGATAAGAGCTGCTGCGATAATCATTGCAGTTTGGATTTTTCCTGATTGTTCTGGTTGTCTAGCAATAGCGTCCATTGCGTGACCACCAATTTTACCAATTCCTAATCCTACACCTAGAACTGCTAAACCAGCTCCGATTGCTGCGATACTACCTGTCATAACTTTAAATTTAAAAGGTTGATATTAATTATTTTTATTTTCTTTAACTTAATTTTAATGATGCCCTTCTTCTACTGCCATTCCTATAAATAGAGCTGTAAGTAAGGTAAAGATGTATGCCTGCAAAGCTGCTACCAATAACTCTAATGTATTTATAAAAAGAGTAAGCATGATAGAAACTGGTGCGATAGCATAAGTTTCCATTATAAATATAAGAGATATTAAACTCAAGATTACGATGTGCCCTGCAGTCATATTCGCAAAAAGACGAATCATCAATGCGAAAGGCTTAGTAAACATACCTAAAATTTCCACTGGCACTAAGATAACATAAACCAAAGCTTTACCTGCCCACGGCATATTGTGCCCTAATGGGTCAAATATATGCGACCAATAAGTCTTTTTACCACTAAATGTTACTATAATAAATGTAAGAACTGCCAACACCATTGTAAAGGCGATATTACCTGAAACATTGGCTGCACCTGGAATAAGCCCAAGTAAGTTAACAATCCATATAAACAAGAATAACGTTACTAAATACGGCGTATACTTTAGATAGTTTTTAGTCCCAATATTTTCTAAAGCAATATCATCTCTCACGAAAAGCACTAAAGGCTCCAAAAATTTAGCTATCCCTCTAGGAACTCCATTAGAAGTGTAGCTAGACTTAGTAGCAAAAGCTAAAATAATTAGTAAAACGGCAGCTAATAAAGTTTGTGCTACATTTTTAGTTATAGAAAAATCCAATGGTCTTTCATTGGAAGGATGCCCATCATGCATCTCTAAAGTACCATTGGCATCAGTTTTGTATATTTTGTTATGGTATAACTTATAGTAGTTACCATCTACTTGAGCTACCTCATCCTCATGATGACCAAAATGAGATGAAGAAAAAATCTTCAATCCATTATCCCAAAGTATCACAGGTAAAGAAAACCCGATACTTTTATCTCCTTCCCCCCAAAGATGCCAACTGTGGGAGTCTGAGATGTGATGCATAATGTCTGGAACTGGATTGTACTTCTCTCCAGATTGTTTAGTCTCGGTAGAGGCATTAGCCCAACCCATCATAAAAATGGTCAACAATAAAATAACTCTCTTGAAGTGCATTTTCTTCAGTTTATAATTTCTGCAAAAGTAGGAAATTGATTTTATATTTTCAAATTAAAAAAAATTAAAATTTTATGATTTTTGTTGGCTTTTAAGATTTTTAGAAATCAGACTGATTATCAAAACTGTTTCTATTAAAAGATAGAAAAAATAAAGCCCCACAGATACCATAAGTTGTTCTTTCAGGTCAGGAAAAACATAAAAAAGATATAAAAAAGCACCCATTTTCAGTATCATAAATGCCATGTAGACAAATCCCATAATATCCTTTTTAAAAAGACCAACCCCTCCTACCGTTATAAGACCTAAAAAGTGTAGAAAAGCAATTAGAAAATGTAGTGATAATGGATACTGAAACAATAGAGATTGTCCTAGAATACCAAAAACAACCACTATACAATATACTAGAATAGATAGTAAAATTTGACGCGAATATTTCATTCGACAAAAATAGTCTATTACACAATGATTCCAAAAAAAATAATTCAATACAAATACCTACTTAAATAATAACTCTTATATTTTGATTTTTGAAGGCAAATTTTATTTAATTTTGCTCCTTATTTTAAAAATATGGAAAAGCCTCATAAGTCTGCAGCTATTAGCTTTATTTTTATTACTCTCCTTATAGACATTACAGGCTGGGGCATTATTATACCTGTAGTACCTAAATTGATAGAGGAACTCATCAATGGAGATATTAGTCTTGCTTCTAAGTATGGAGGGTGGTTGAGTTTCGCTTATGCGGTTATGCAGTTTATTTTTGCTCCAGTATTGGGTAATTTAAGCGACCAGTTTGGACGGCGTCCTGTTATCCTATTCTCGCTATTAGGTTTTTCAGTAAACTTTTTTCTACAAGCTTGGGCTCCTAGCATTTTGTGGTTGTTTATAGGTCGTCTTCTATCCGGTATTACAGGAGCAAGCATCACAACTGCCAGTGCCTACATTGCAGATATAAGTACAGAACAAGATCGTTCAAAAAATTTTGGAATTATTGGAGCTGCATTTGGGTTAGGCTTTATTATTGGTCCTGTACTTGGAGGTGTATTAGGACATTACGGTGCCAGAATACCTTTTTTAGCAGCAGGTGCACTTTGCCTTATCAACTTTCTATACGGTTTTTTTATACTACCTGAAAGTCTTTCCAAAGAACACAGACGGAAATTTAATTGGAAAAGAGCTAACCCCATAGGCTCTCTTCTACAGCTAAGAAAATACCCTGAGTTGTATAAACTTATCTTAGCCTGGTTCTTAGTCTATATTGCCTCCCATGCAGTACAAACTAACTGGGCTTATTTTGGTATTTATAGATTTGGTTGGAGTGAAAAAACAGTAGGGATTTCACTTGGTGTAATGGGAGGATTAACAGCTTTGGTGCAAGGCGTTATACTAAGAAAAGTAAATCCTAAAATAGGTAATGAAAGAAGTATCTTTTATGGCATTGGTATGTATAGTTTAGGAATGCTACTTTTCTCATTTGCAGGAAGCAGTTGGATGATGTTTGCCATTCTTGGTATCTATTGTTTGGGAGGAATCGCTGGCCCCTCTTTACAATCCGTTATTTCCACAAAAGTATCTGCGAGTGAGCAAGGCGACCTACAAGGAGCTCTTACCAGCATTATTAGCCTCACTAGTATTATTGGCCCGCCTCTTATGACAAATATTTTTTACTATTTCACTCATAATGATGCTCCTTTTAAGTTTGCTGGTGCCCCTTTCTTTGTTGGATTTATTTTAATGAGTATTAGCACCTATATAGTTTACCGTGGATTTTATAAAAATAAAAAATAATTTTTTTCGTTTCATACTTTTATTTGTAATTTAGCAGAATGGATTTTAGTTTTAGTGAAATGTTAGTAATAGCACTAGTAGTATTAGTGCTTTTTGGACCTAAAAAGATCCCAGAAATAGCTCGTGGGTTAGGTGAAGGTGTTAGAAAAATGAAGTCTGCAATGGAAGACATCAAAACCGAAATCATGAAGGAGACAGACAACCCTGTATCTGAAATAAAAAAGGAAATTGAGCAGGTAAAACAATCTGTACAAGAAGTAAATCCTTTGAACGATATTAAGAAAGACCTTACCGAAGCGACCAACGATATTGTAAATCTAGATAAAAAACCTAGTGTATCACAACTAGACGACGCTCACGAAGGACCCGTAAGCAGATAGAGTAATATGCACAAAATCATAGAGCTTGACCAATCTCTCTTTCTTTATCTAAATGGATTAGGTAATACCTATTTTGACACCTTTTGGGTTATGGTATCAGGCAAACTTACTTGGTTGCCTCTCTATTTTATATTTTTATATCTCATCATAAAAAACTACGAGAAGAAAAAAGTCATTTATATCCTCCTATTTATTACTCTAGGAATTATTACTTCCGACCAGATTGCTAATATTTTTAAAATAGGAGTTCATAGATTTCGTCCGTGCCACGAACCACTCTTAGAGGGATTAGTAAGAGAAGTAAAATGCGGTGGACCTTTTGGTTTTTATTCAGCACACGCTTCTAATAGTTTTTTTATAGCTTCTTTTATGAATCTTCTTTTTTCAAAAAAGATTAGATTTTTCGGTTTAATGGTGTTTGCTTGGGCATCTTTTGTAGCTTATAGTAGAATTTATTTAGGAGTTCATTATCCACTAGATATTATTTACGGAGCAATGGTAGGTTTTCTCTTAGGTGGCTTTTTTGGGAGTTTAGCACTTTATGCGAGTAGACCTAAAAAGCTTTAACCACCTCTTCTCTATCAGTAATTAAGTAAGAATACAAAAAAATAAAACTACTAATCAATTAGTTACAAAAAATAAAAATATTTCAACTCTATTTTTTTGGTAAATAAAAAAATCGTCGTATATTTGCACCACAATATCGCGGGGTGGAGCAGTAGGTAGCTCGCAGGGCTCATAACCCTGAGGTCGCACGTTCGAGTCGTGTCCCCGCTACTACTTAGAAAAGGATGATAATTTATCATCCTTTTTTTTATTTTTATGATTACCTCTTGGTTTAAAAAACCTCTCTAAAAATATCCAACGATTTAGGCTCACTAAATTCAGGAATATGATACTTACAATATCTCATTAGAACATCTATTATATCTCTCCTTTCACTAGCATCTATCGGAGTTTTAACAAACATCAAGCTTTCTATATTTTTTAATATATCCGACAAAGGTCTATTGACAGTAAACTCATTCTCCACCTCTTGAAAACATCCATTTTTTAAATCAAAGAAAGTACCTTCTGTAAATAAAAATCCATAACCAATATTCTTTATTATGGAATAAATGGAAAATATCAGTGCGTTTTTATTGTCCATATTGATATAAAACTCTTCCACACACTTATAAAGACTATCTTCCACAACTTCATAAGGAACAGTTTTTAGAATAAACTCTGCTAAAAGAGTCATTTGAGCATTATTAACCAAAGTGAAATCTATCATCTTTGATATTTCTGAAAGAGAAATTTGGTTTACCAATGGTAATGCTCCACTTTTAGTTTTGGAAACATTAAAATCCACCCCTATTAAAGGCATAAGATACACTTTCTGCTTATTCCGAGCTAGATAAATATTCTTAACAAAGTAAGACTGAATACCCGCTTCTCTTTCTAAAATACGAAGCACAGCTCCAGAGTCGTTATATTTAGTATAAGATAGTATAAACCCTTGTAAAGATTGCAATTTTAGTGTATTTAATTAACCACTGCTATTTTCGCTGTTGCTTTATCTGTGCCGTCTTCATTAGTCATCAATACAAAATAAATTCCTGAAGCCACACGAGAACCTCTTTGATTTTGTAAATTCCACTCGTAATAACCGTTTCTAGAAACCGCTTGATGAATTGAATTACCCGCAGCATCTGTAATACGAATATTGGTTTTTTCAGCCAGTCCTTTTATTTTCACACTTCCCTTAAATTGGCTATAAACCACAGGGTTAGGATAAACTATTACTTCCCCAAATTTTGAGGTTACATTAGCCACATCTCCCTTATAAACCACTATACCACTGCTAGTTGCAAAATAAACCTGCCCTGTTTTATCATTTATTTTTATATCCGTAACCTCGTCCGAAGGAAGTGGAGAATTAGCTTTGGTAAAATGATTGTAAACCTTCTGTCCGTCGGCACTTAGAAAGAATACACCTCCTCCATTTACAGATACCCATTTGTTGTTACCTGAATCTACCGCTATACTCAAAATTTCTGCATCTTTAAAAAGTTCTTCCGCTATGCCATTTTGAGTAATAACTATAGGACTTACTTTTACTTTAGTTCCGTACAAATCGCTCAAGGCATTCGGAAGAATTCTAAGTCCTGTTGTAGAACCTAACCACAGACTATTGTTTTTATCCATCGCCATAGCTGTTACTGATGCGGAAGGCAAACCTTCTTCAACTCTTAAAATTTGTTTCAAATCATCATCAAAACGAGTAGGCGTATTATTAAAATAATAAATTAATAGACCTCCCTCTGATACTCTAGGTCCACCTATGAAAAGTCTATCATTAAATGCTAATATACCTGATGAATTTTGCTTGATATTTGCTGTTTTTATAGTTTCAAACCTAGAGCCATCTTGTGAAATAAAGTACATTCCCACGAAATTTACATCTCCTTCAAAAAAGGAAAAAGTAGCAAAGAGATTATTATTTTTATCAAAGGCTAGATACTCTGGAACATTATACCACTGAGCACTAGAAGTGTTAAAAACTCTTGAAAACTTATTATCAATCATTTTATAAACACCTTTAGAACCTCTTTGGGCATAATTGGTAAAATAGATTTCGCTTAGGTTAGAAGGATTAACAGCAACATCTAAAATATTAAAGGCTAATTGTGGGTTATCTAAAAAATATTGTGGATACTCCCAACGTGTTCCGTTGTAGTAATAATATCCTAAATTATTATCATAAATTGCCTGATAATAACTCCCCTTTTTACCCGTAGCTACCCATATTTTATCATCAACGAGAGTCATTCTAGAAGCCATATTACTGTACGGTCCGTCAGGTTTTACACTAGTATAATTTCGATCTAGAATGCCTGAAAAAGCACTTCCTGCAAATAACTTCCCATTATATAGAGTTCCTGTTGTAAGCTGATAAGATGAGAAATCATACGTATTTTGTAAACTACCATCAGTAGAAAACTGATAAATTTTATTTACATCACAAACTAAGAAATCATTAGCTTGCCATACCACATCTTTAACATCAGTAAAAGAATACGGCAAACGCTGAAAAGCCTCTCCTAAATAAACCTCTTTTTTTGTAGCAACTAAATAATTCTGCCCATTAGTATCAGACTGTGATAAATTAAGTGCATTAAGTTTCTGCCATGTAGAATAAATTGGAAACTCTAGGTCAATTTTATGCGAATATAACCCCTGATTGGTAGCTGCATATACCATATTATCTTTTACAAACGCTTCATTAGAAGCAATAAAGTTAGTTCCCTCCTGAAAAAATACGGTTTCTCCAAACTCTTTCTTATCCAAATTAAAGATAGAAACCCCATAACCTGCCGAAATTATCGCTAGATTATCTTTTATAAAAATATGATTGACTTTTTTTGAACCTTGATAACTTCTTGCTATAGGAATATCTACGATTAAAGTTACCCCATTAGGTGTAACAATATCTAAAGCTCCTGTTTCGTAGCCTATCAATCCTATTTTAGTATCAGGATTATAGTCAAACGCCGTAATACCAACCTCATGAAGCCCATTAGCTTTTGACAATTTTCTAATCTCTCCAGAAGCTACAGTATAGTAAAATAAACCACTCTTAGTAACTGCAATAAGTTCTTTATCATCTTGCTTTATCTTGATAATATGATTGTAAGAAAACAAATCTTGCCATTTGCCTTCTTGAGCAAAAAACAAAAAACTTATACTGAAAATTAAAATTTGAAATATTTTTTTCATCTTAGACCATTATCTTATCATCTATCACTTGGTTGTTCCAAGCTATATTTTTAATTTTCTTTTGGCTATCAAAATAGAAGTCTATTCTTCCTAACAATAGACCAGCCCAACCCACTTGATTTACCAAAACTTCAGTTCCCTTTCTATTGATAAAAGACTGTGGTTCTGGTAAAAAAGTATGTGTATGACCTCCTAAAATTAAATCTATATTATCCGTTTTTTGAGCCAACTCTACATCACATATTTTATTGGTATGCTCTCCTTTGTAAGAATAACCAATATGAGATAGGCAAATTACCAAATCACATTTCTTTTCATTTCTAAGCATATCGGCGTATTGCTGAGCTATTTCCACAGGATGATGCCAAACAGTTTCTTTATATTGTTTTTTACCTACAAGCCCTTCTAACTCTATGCCTACTCCAAAAACCCCAATTCTGATTCCGTCTTTATTAAAAATTTTATACGGTTGCGTTTTTCCGTCTAGTATGGTGTTTTTAAAATCATAGTTAGAGCATATAAACGGAAATTTAGCGTTAGGTAAAGCCTTTAAAAACCCTTCTAAACCATTATCAAAATCATGGTTACCCATTGTAGCGGCATCATACCCCATCATAGACATCAGTTTAAACTCTAACTCTCCACCAAACATATTAAAGTAAGGCGTCCCTTGAAAAATATCACCACTATCAAATAGCAATACATTTCGCTCCTGTTGTCTAATTTCTTTTACCAAATGAGCTCGCCTTGCAAAACCTCCCTGATTAGGATTTCTGGTATAATTAGCATCAAAAGGTTCTATTCTACTATGTTGGTCGTTAGTATGAAGAATTGTTATTTTTTTGTCTGAACTATTAAGTAGTGTGGTATTAGCCAAGAAAGTATTAGGTACTAATGATAATGCTAAAGTCCCACCTCCTATTGTTTTTATAAAATCTTTACGGTTCATAGTTTTTTTAATTATTAAAAATTAATCTTACATCATTTGGAGCATTCACTTCGGGATTCTGTTTAAATTTTTCAATGAATAAATCTCTAAGCTTAATACCTGTTGAAATCATTTCTCCTTTACTGAAAAACCACATATTATCTCCTCCTAACGCCAAATAATCTGATGTAGCGATATAATAATCTTTCTCTAAATCCAACTCCTTACCGTTTACAAGACCTTTGATAACTTTCTTATTATTGGTTTCTAAAAACAAATGTGATACAGGGTTGTTCTTTTGAGTTTCAGCATAATAATCAAACATACCTAGTAAATCTTTTCCTTGCATTTTAACAATTACAACCTCGTTTTCAAAAGGCATTACCTCAAAAATATGTTTTAGTAAAATATCGCCCTTGCCTATGGTAGACCTAATACCTCCTATATTGATAACTGCCGCATCTACATTTTGTTTCAAATTTTGCTTTGCCCAAACATCGGCTCCTTCATAAGTGTAATCTGCCAACAATCCACCTAAATTACTATTATCTCCTGTTTTTGTAAGCTCCACGGGTGTGTAAGATATTTTAGTATTCATCTGCCGTTCCATTTCCTTTTTGTAAGGTTGGATTAGCTTATCCATCTCTCCATCAAAAGGAATAGATGAGGCTATACTGATATTTTCGTAGGGTTTAACCTCCGAAACAGACATTGCTGTTTTACAACTTGTTAACCACAATAAAGGGATTAAAACTAAGTGTGAGTATTTTATTTTTTTCATTAAATAGAACTTTTTAATCTAAAGTGAACTGCAAATATAAAAAAAGCACAAGCAAGTTTTCTAGAATTGTAATAGAAACTTGTATGTAGCTAATAGTCATTCTTTAAAATAGCATCAATACAATACTCAGACAGCGCTGTTATTGTAACATAAGGATTTACACCCAAACTCCCTGGTATTAGAGAGCCATCTGTAACATATAAATTGTTATACCCATGTACTCTACCGTGTAAATCCGTTGCTTTACCCAACACACAGCCTCCCAACGGATGATAACATATTGTTTCATCTACACCATTCTTTGGCAACAATACTGTATTATTAACATATTTATTATTAAACCAGCCTGTAGAACCGTTTTGATTCATTTTAGACAAAAAATATTCTGCATTTTTTCTCATGTGAGTATTATGAGTAGCACCCCAATCCAAAGCTATTTTTTGTTTGTCCAAATCATAAGTTATAGAACCAAACTCATTGACTTTACTTACTACTAAATACAACGCCGTATAAGTACCAAATACAGGCATTGGTGCTATTTCTGCAAAAAAAGGATAATTGACATCATTAAAATTATCCAATCCTCTCACAGGCATTGTTGACTGATGATTTCCTCTAGAGTGATGACCTAAAACAAAAGCCGTATACCTACTCGCCATCGTATTACCATTATTCCCCCAATATTTACCAACCTCATCGTTGATATTTGGAAGTTTATTAAGCACTTTAGATTTCAATAGTAGCTCTGTAGTTCCTAGACTTCCTGCACCAAGATACAATTTATCACAAGTAAACTTTTTTACACCAACCTCTCTATTAAGCGTATCTATTTGTTTTACTACTAGAGCGTATTCACCACTTGGTAGAGCCTCTATATAATCTACTTTATGCTGTGGTATAATAGTAACATTACCCGTATCTAAAGCCCTTTTAAGATAGGTTTTTGTAAGATCTCTTTTGCCATAATTGTTACCATAAATAACTTCAACATTAGTAGCTGACCTTGGTACTTTACCTGCTATTTCGTCCCTCATATAATCAAAATCGTACAAATTAGGAACAATTACATGTGTAAAGCCTGAGTTAATACCTTCCTCTATCCCCATTCTAGAGAAAGTATACCATTCTGAATTATAAACATCATCTGGAACTAAATTTCTCCCCAATGAATGGTTAGCCAAAGGAAAATAAGTATCATAAAGCTCATCTACTGGTAATGAAACGCCTACTTTATCGTAGACTTCTTTCAGATATTCTTTTTTGGGTGTAACCGTCATTCCCCCATTAACTAACGAACCTCCGCCAACGCCCTTTCCTAAATAAATTTTAATATTAGCAAAATCTTTCCTTTCTAAAATTCCCGTGAACTTATCAAAACTATTCATATTTCCAAGTCCAATAGGTGCTTGAGTAGATTTATTCATCCAAGTAGATTCTTTACCTGGAGAAGTCATTTTATAAAATTTAAAATGTGGATTTTTAAGTTTATAGCCCTCCCAGTCTAGCCCCATTTCAATCATCAAAACTTGATGCCCTGCCTTAGCTAATCTCTCTGCTACAACTGCATTACCATAGCCTGTACCTACGAGTATATTTGTAAAATGTCCTCCATTCATATAGGTAGGTAACAATAGTTGTTTACCTATCATAGACCTCCCTATAAGCAACCCAAAAGAGGTTAACCCTAGCTTTGTTAAAAATTCTTTTCTATTCATTAACTTTACTTTGCTTATGTAAATAAATGTAATTATATAGAACTAATATCCACCATTATTATCAACAGATTAGATATTTATTTCCCACTCTCAGTAAAGTAATACATTTTAACTATTAAACTTATTATCCATAACAACCGAAATTAACACTTATCATTCTTCCATTTTTTGACTCACCTATAGTAACCGCTGTTTTATCTTTCAGCAAAGACTCTTTGTATTTAAGTATATCTAATGGTACTAACTTCTCACAGTCATTTGAGATAACCAAAGTATGAGCATCAATGATATAAGTTCTTATTTTAGAGCTTTTGTTAACAATAAACTTTTCATCTATATTTCTATACTTTATTTCTACAAAATCAAGGTCAATATAGATAATTCCATTTTTCTCATATATATTTTTTGCATAAGCATTTATATCTTCAGAGTCTTCTCCTAAAGAAATTTTTTCAGGCTCAATATATTCATTAGACTTAGGTGAAGAGCTATGGTAGCTATTTAAAGTTTTTTGTTTTTTAGTCTCCACTGTTTTTTGAAATTTACTATCACAAGACTGTAATATAAAAATCGTTAATATTAAAGGCTTAACTAAATTTTTGAATTTAATATTAAAATAATACATAATAATAGTTTACAAGAGTATAACTTTCTATCAAAAAAAGCACCAAAGAGATTCCCTTTAGTGCTTTTTAATTTAGAATAAACCATTGAGCTGACCATCTATCCTTTCTAATATAGAACCAAAATCTTCTGGTCTTTCTACGAAGTCTAAATCATCAACCTTTATGATTAAAAGTTTACCTTCTTTATAATTTTGTATCCAACTTTCATATTTATTATTAAGCTTGGAAAGGTAGTCTATACTTATTTCTGCTTCGTAATCCCTACCTCTTTTGGCAATTTGTCCCACCAATTTGGGTACAGAGGCTCTTAGATAAATCAGTAAATCTGGGGCGGAAACAAAAGTTTTCATCAACTCAAAAAGCGAAGTATAATTTTTATAATCTCTATCGCTTAAGAGTTGCATTTCGTTTAGATTTTCTGCAAAAATATGAGCATCTTCGTAGATGGTTCTATCTTGAATAATGTTTTTACCACTCTCTCTAATCTCTTTAACCTGACGAAATCTACTCCCTAGAAAATATATTTGTAAGGCAAAAGACCACTTAAACATATCGTGATAAAAATCGTCTAAATAAGGGTTATCATCTACATCTTCAAACTGAGCCTCCCAGCCGTAATGTTTTGCTAACATCTTGGTAAGTGTGGTTTTACCTGCACCTATATTTCCTGTTACTGCTATATGCATGGGTTTATTTTTTGAAAAAAATTATTGATTTAAAAAAGTTCGTAAAGATAAAGTTTGTCCCCTATCAAAGCCAAATATCCATTGTTATTTTTTTCCACAATTTGAGCTTTAGGTTCAGAAAAAACAGTTTTTAATTTATCTTCTTTCAACTCAATTACAGAAGTATTGGTAATCACAAAAATAGAGTTTCCTTCTCTCCTTAATTTTCTAGCAAATGGCACTTCTATTTTTTGAACCTTTTTTGAGGTTAAGGACATTTTTATTAAATAGTCATTTTGCAAATAATATAAGAAGCCATTATCTACGATGAAATCTTTAATATCGTTAAAATCTATATCTAAAACAAAAGAGTTAAGTAATCTATTTTCTCTGAAATGATACTGCAACAAGGTTTTAGACATAGGATTGAGCAGCCACATCAATTGTAGATTTTCCATATACAAATGGCTAATATAACTAGCACTCTGGCTAGGGCTAGGCTTAAGACTTTGAATTTCGTTAAGGTTTTGGTCTAGCATTTTTATTTCTTGCTGATTTTCTGAAAACAAAACGATATTAAGAGGATTTTGCACCGATTGAACCTTAAACGGAAATACCATCATCATTCGTCCTTGCTTTTGTCCTTGTATGTTATATTTGGTAAAGCTAAAATCGTTATTCTGATATAGGTAGATATTTTCATAATCATCTATAAAAATATCTTGCACAGATTTTAATACCTTCTCATCTATAGGTACAATAACCTGTGCAGAAAGGTTTGCTACCCAAAAACTTATAACGAAGACAAGGGTTCGCACTTCACTAAATTATTTAATCTTAACCTCGTAGATTTTATCCCAATTTTTTCCTGTAACTAGCATATTTTCACCTTTGAAGGCAATTCCATTTAAGACATCATCTTCTCCCGTGGTGTGCTTTTTAGATATCTCTGAAAAATCAAATTTCCCCACAACCTCTCCTGTATTCGGATTGATTTTCAGTATATAAGGCTGTTGCCACACATTAGCGTAAATAAACCCTTGATGATATTCTAGCTCATTAAGTCGGTCATAAGCTTGGGTGTTTCCTGCTACAGCAATCTGCTTAACAATTTCAGACGGGTTATTAGGATTTAAAAAATAAAGATTTTTTGTTCCATCTGATAAAATAAGGTTTTTACCATCATAGGTAAGTCCCCACCCCTCGCCTATTGCACCCGGATAAGGGAATTCTGATAAAAGTTTTAAACTAGCCTTATCATAAATAAACCCTTTCTTGTTTTGCCAAGTAAGTTGATAAACTTTATCGCCCACAATAGTAGAACCTTCCGAGAAAATTTCATTAGACTGTGGTGTTACCGCCAAAGGTGTTACACTTCCTAAATTATATTTTAAGATTCTAGAGCTGCCATTTTGCCCATCACTTTCGTAAATGGTATTCCCTTCTAACTGAAACCCTTGCACAAAGTTTTCGGTACTATGTGGATATTCGTTTACGATAGTATAACTTAAATTTTGTTCTGGATTTTTAGCAAAAACATAGATAGTTGCATCTTGAGTTAATGTTTCGCCACTTTTAGTTTTAATAACAAAAGACACCTCGTTATCGCCTAAACTAAATACTTCAGGAGTAATCTTAAGGTCTGATATTTCTTTATCTCCAAAACTAATACTTATCGTCTCAGCATTTTTAGTAACCTCTTCTGGAAGTTTAATAACATCACCAAAATGATAGCCTTTTTCTTCCATAGAAAGATTATACTCATTAAGTGTATTTAATATCTCTTTATCTTTATTACAAGAGGCTAAAAGCATTAAGCCTAAACAAGCCACAATAATATTTTTTTTCATAATTAGAATCTTTATTTTCCAGTTTTTAATTATACTTTAACTTTTGTTTTATCTACATTCAAAATTTTATAAACCATTTCTTTCAGAAGCTCAGCGTCCGTCATATTTACCGCTCCTAGACCTTTACTTTTCATATCAAATTCTCTAAGAATAGATATAATTCTAGTAGCGTGTTTTAGCGGATAAAGTCTCGCCGAAGTTTCATAATCTTTAATAAAATAAGGATTAACACCCATCTCTGCCGCAATACTCTGTGGCGACATACCTTTAAGGCTATGAAAAACAATGAGATTAGAAAAATAATTGTACAAACTACCCAACATCATCACAAACGGATTAGATTTTGGATTTTTACCAATGTAGTAAGCTATTTTCATCGCTTGTTCTTCATTCTTTGTTCCTAATGCCTTTTGTAGTTCAAATACATTATAATCTTTACTAATCCCAATATGTTTCTCTACAAGAAGGCTATTAAGTATCTCTCCTTCCTTTAAAATCAGTTTAAGTTTATTGATTTCATTAGCTATTCTAGAAAGGTCATTCCCTAGATATTCGGCTAAAATTGTAGGGATATTAGGCTCTGCTTTTAGTCCTGCTCTAGAAATTTCATCTTGTATAAATTGAGGTAAATTCCAATCTTTGACAGGTTCGCTAAGGAAAAGCATCTTGTTCTTAGCCAAAGTTTTAGCAAACTTTTTTCTAGAATCTACTTTTTTATGCTTGTGAGCGATTACCAAAATGGTAGATGGTACAGGATTATTAACATAGGCTTCTAGAGCTTCTGTCTCTTTTTCTGTAAGTCTAATATCTTGGGCTTCTTTGAGTACGATAAGTTGTTTATCGCCCATCATTGGGAACTGCCTTGCCAACGCCAACACTTCCGAATAGGTAGTATCCTTACCATAAACTACGGTTTGATTAAACGCTTTTTCATCTTCCGTAAGGACTTCATTTTCAAAATGTTTTACCGCTACATCTATATAATAAGGCTCTTCCCCATGAAAAAAATAAATAGGGAGAAGTTCTTTATTTTTAATATTTTTGAGGATTATTTCTAACTCTTTCATAAAAATGCAACTTCCAAAACTTGATTTTAAGGAAACTTTTGATTTCCAGTTTAAGAAAGACAAAGATACATTTTTTATTTACGATTTACCAAGAAAATCGTGGTTGGTGCTTACACCTGAAGAATGGGTGCGACAACACTGGATACATTATTTCCACAAGACTAAAGGTTATCATCTTTCCGCCCTTATCACAGAACAAAAACTAGAACTTAACGGAACAACAAAACGCCTAGATTTACTAGTTACAGAAAAGGCGAAACCTAAAATCTTAATAGAGTGTAAAGCTCCTTCCGTTCCTCTTACCGAAGCTACTTTTGAACAAATCGCGAGATATAATAGCATTATAAAATCCCCCGAAATTATTTTAAGTAATGGCGTGCAACACATCTATGCCAAATATGAGAATGAAAATTACACATTCTACAAGAGAGAGTTATACTAATTTATAAGTAGTCTAGCCTATTTTATCATTGTTAATTGTTAAATTTGCAATTCTTATAATTTTTAGAGTATGAATCCAAAACAAGATATAAAAACTCCTAGTAAAACCTTATCCAAAGGGCGTATTATTATAGGCGTAAGTTTAATTTTAATTTCTGCCATCTTAGTTCTTTCTTTCATTTCTTATTTGGGAAGTTGGAAGTCTGACCAAAGCCAAGCAGGAATGCTTACGGACAAATCTGTAAAATCTTCTAATTTTATAGGAAAATTTGGAGATTGGCTAGGAAATCTGTTTATCTTTGAAAGTTTTGGAATAAGTGCCTTTATTATTGCTTTCTTAATCTTTATGCTAGGAACTTTAGTTCTTAAAAAGAAATACTTTAAACCTTTAAAAGCATTTTCTCATTCACTATTTTTTATTTGTTGGTTGCCTATTTTTATTGGAGCCATTACCAAAGGCGAAGGTGTTTTAAGTGGCGTATATGGTTTTCAAATATATGATTACCTAAGCGTATTCATCGGAGATTTTGGGCTTTGGCTTATCCTTATCACTAGTATTACTTTATACTTTGTTTTAGAGTTTAACCTTCGTCCGAGCGTTATTAAAGCTAAGTTTGACCATCTTAACGATAAAGCGACTTCTACTTTAGAAAACATTAAAGCTAAAACAGGTTTCCAAGATGACGAAGAAAATGAAGATGCTTCTTCTGAGGATACCACAGATTTAGACTCTGATACAGATAACCTAGTCAAAGAAGAACCCACTAATAATATTATCTCTACTCCAAAAGTAGAAATTCCTACTAAAAAGGAAAATATCTCCTTTGATAATATCAATTTTGATTTAGAGCCTCAATCTACAGCCGAAATCATTGCGACACCTAACAAAACTTCGGAAACTAAAAAGGAAAATATTGTAGAAGTTTCTTTAGAATCAACTCCTAAGGAAGAGGTTTTAAATGATGATGATATTGATTTCAGTATAGAAAAAACAGCTCCTGTAGAAGTTGTGGAAAGTGAAGATATCGCTAGTGAATTAGTAAAAAAACACGGACTGTATGACCATAGACTAGAATTAGCTAAATTCCAAATGCCTAGCATTGAACTACTAGCCGACTATGGCAACGAAGAAATTACCATCAATAAAGAAGAACTAGAGGAAAACAAAAATAAAATTGTAGGACTTCTAAAAAACTTTAATGTAGGTATCGCACAGATAAAAGCAACCATCGGTCCTACCGTTACTCTCTACGAAATAGTACCAGAAGTAGGTACAAGAGTAGCGTCTATTAAAAAACTACAAGATGATATAGCTCTTAACCTTTCGGCGTTGGGGATTCGTATTATTGCACCTATGCCTGGTAAAGGGACAATAGGTATAGAAGTACCTAGAAAAAATGCGTCTATGGTATCTATGCGTTCGGTAATTGCTTCTCAAAAGTTCCAAACCACGGATATGGATTTGCCTATTGTATTCGGTAAAACCATTTCTAACGAGGTCTTTATGGCAGATTTAGCCAAAATGCCTCACCTCCTAATGGCAGGAGCTACAGGACAAGGTAAATCCGTAGGAATCAATGCGATATTAGCTTCTTTACTTTATAAAAAACACCCTAGCGAACTTAAACTAGTATTAGTTGACCCTAAAAAAGTGGAACTTTCGCTTTATTCCAAAATAGAAAGACACTATTTAGCCAAACTACCTGATACCGAAGAGGCTATACTTACAGATAATTCTAAGGTTATCAATACACTTAACTCTCTGTGTATTGAGATGGATAACAGGTACGATTTACTTAAAAATGCTTTCTGTAGAAACCTTAAAGAATACAATAAAAAATTCACTGAAAGAAAACTAAATCCAGAAAACGGACACCGTTATTTACCTTATATCGTTTTGGTAGTAGATGAGTTTGCAGACCTTATTATGACGGCAGGTAAAGAGGTAGAACACCCTATTGCTCGTTTGGCACAGTTGGCTCGTGCGGTTGGGATTCATTTGATTATTGCAACCCAAAGACCATCGGTAAACGTCATCACAGGTATGATAAAGGCGAATTTCCCTGCTAGAGTATCTTTCCGAGTGAATGCAAGCGTGGATTCTAGAACGATATTAGATGCAACTGGTGCTGACCAACTAATAGGCAAAGGAGATATGCTCTACACCAATGGTAATGATATTATCCGTGTACAATGTGCCTTTATAGATACACCTGAAGTTGAGAAAATAGCTGATTTTATAGGCGAACAAAAAGGTTATCCTGACGCTTATGAATTACCTGAATATAATGGTGAAGACAATGGCAGTTCTAGTAGCGATTTTGACCCTAATGAAAAAGATGCCCTCTTCGAAGAAGCAGCAAGGATTGTAGTTTCCACACAACAAGGCTCTACTTCGATGTTGCAACGACAGCTCAAGTTGGGATACAACAGAGCAGGTAGAATTGTAGACCAGCTAGAAGCATCTGGGATTTTAGGCAGTTTCAATGGCTCTAAAGCGAGGGAAGTCCTTATCCAAGATTTAACATCATTGGAACAGTTTTTGGAATCTATGAAACGAAATTAAAAAAACAATCTATGAAATCTATACTAAAAAAAACAGGATTAATTGCTCTATCTCTAGGAAGTATTTCTTACCTATCAGCTCAAAAAGTTGATACAAAGGCGAAGGCTCTTCTAGACGGTGTATCAGCTAATTATAAATCAAAAAAGAACACCTATTTCAAATTTTTATATGGCTCTGGCAAAAATAAAGTTCAGAAAGCTGAAACAGGGATTTTCTACTCTAACGGTTCTCAATATAAACTTAAGATAATGGGAACCGAACAAATATTCGACGGAAAAAAAGTTTACAATATCAGTGATGAAGACCAAGAGGTTACCATAGCAATGCCTAACAACGATACAGCAATGTTTTCCCCTATGAGCTATCTAGACGATTACAAGAAGGGCTATGATATTGAGTATCTAGGCAAAAAGAAAATCAGCACAGGCAAGGTAGCTGATTTGGTAAGAATGAAACCCACTAAACAAAGTGAAATAAAATATGTTTATCTTTTTGTAGATGCTGGTAAAAAAGAGCTTTTAAAACTAGAACAACAATCCAAGGATAATGATATTGCTGTGATTGATATCAAAGATTTTAAAAGTAATCAAAACTTAAGTGCTGATACTTTTAGCTTTAATAAATCAAAATATCAAAATTACATCATTACTGAACTTTAAGCTTTAATATAGTCGTTAATTCATATAGCTTTAAAAGGAGTTTTCTAGACAATATTTTTCAGTTTTACAATAAAAGTAGATGTTAAAAAATTATTATTAAAAACTATAAAAATTGCCACAGAGGTTTTATCTTTGTGGCTTTTAAATTGATTTTGTAATCATACAAGATATGCTGAAAAAACTAGACCGCTATATTATTAAAACTTTTTTTGGACCCTTTTTGTTCATATTCAGCGTATTGTTTTTTATTTTCTTGGTTAACATCATTTGGATTAAACTTTCGCAGTTTACAGGCAAAGGGCTTTCTCCTTTTGAAATAGGCAAACTATTGTTCTATATGGGTGTTAGCGTAGTTAATATGGTACTCCCTCTTACGGTACTCCTTTCTTCCATAATGACCTTTGGTGCATTTGGTGAACGCTACGAACTCGCAGCAATGAAAGCGGCAGGTATCTCGTTATTTAGAATTATGCGTCCGCTCATATTCGTTGTAACGCTACTCTCCATCATTTTATTTATCTTTTCTAACAATGTCATTCCAGACTTTAATAGAAAAGCCAAAAATATGCTCTACAATATTGCGGTCACCAAACCTGCACTTAACTTTACTGCAGGTCAGTTTATCGGAGCGATACCTGGAGCATCTGTAAAATTTGATAAAATTTCTGGAGAAAATGGCGAGAATTTAGAAGGTATTATCATCCACAAAGAAGTAAATGGAAATAATCCACAACAAACTATTATTGCCCCTAAAGGGAAGTTTGTACCTGCACAAAACAGAAATTATCTAAAACTCATCTTATATAAAGGCTATGTTTATGAAGATGAAAATACTAGCTACAATTATAATGAAAGGACTAAACAACCTAACAAAAGTATAAAATTCGATAGTTTAGTAACCCATTTTGATGTAAGTGAATTTATAAACAAAGCCATAGAAGAAGAAAAAATTACCGAAAATTATCAATTCCAAACCTATCTAGACATCAATGGTTCTATAGCTCAGCTAGAAAAAGAGCAAAAGACTAGGTTTGATAATATTAGTAACGAGCTAGTAGCTCAGAATAATTTTTATGTCAATTACCTAGATAAATCAAAAAATAAAAAAGCTACACAACCTTTCAAAATTGATACTCTAAAAAAAGAGAAGAAAATAGAAATTCTTTACAATGCATATAAAAAAATAAACACTCTTAAAGAAGACAAAAAAAGTAATAAAGACCCTGAGTTATACGAGATGCTTAAACAACGTAGCAAGATGATTATGTATCAGCAAAGGATACTTTCATTCTCCATAACTTGTATTATTTTCTTCTTAATAGGCTCTAGCTTGGGTTCTATCATCAGAAAAGGAGGCATTGGCTTTCCTGTGGTTATTGCGATTGTCATATTCATTATTTTTTATGTTCTTAACTTGACCGTAGAAAATCTATCTTGGAAAGGGAAACTCGACCCTTATTTAGCAGCGTGGCTCCCAAACTTAATACTAGCTCCTCTAGGTATATGGTTTACTATAAAAGCACTTACAGATTCGCAAATTTTAGATGCTGAAAAGTATAAAGCTTTCTTTAAACCTATAATACAGAAATTCTCAAAGAATAAAGAACATAAGAGGTATCAATAGATTCATTATTCTTTTTATTTTCAAAATATGTCAGTTACATACTTTAATTATCTCTTTTATAGCTAGTTTAGCTTTACAATTTTTATCAAAATGCTCTATTCAAAAACTATAAATACTCCTTTAGGTGAAATGATTGCTATTGCTGATGATAATGGGATATATCTATTAGAATTCACAGATAAAAAACATTTAGATACAGAACTAAAAAAACTATATTCCACTCTAAACAATAGTAATATTAAAGAAATCTCAAACCCACATCTAGAGACCCTAGAGAAAGAATTAAATCTCTACTTTAATCAAAATTTAAAAGAATTTTCTGTCCCAATACAACTATTAGGGACGCCTTTCCAAAAACAAGTTTGGCAAACTCTACTTAAAATACCTTACGGAAGTACCAAAAGCTATCTACAACAAGCCATAATGATGGATAGCCCAAAAGCAGTGAGAGCTGTAGCTAACGCTAACAGCCTCAATAAGATTGCTATTATAGTGCCTTGCCACCGTGTTATTAGGAGCAATGGTACACTCACAGGCTATGCTGGTGGACTTTGGCGTAAGGAGGAATTAGTACAACTTGAAAAAAGCCTTGCCCACCAACAAGATTAATACTTATTTAATTCTTAACACATCAGTCTCAATTAGAGCATACCGCCACCACCTTCAAAGTCTTCCGAATAGTTGCCCTCTCTTTTTCGTTTAGGCTGTTCTACCTTTTCTCCTTGTTTGAAACGGTAAGTTAGAGATAGATTGATTTGTCTCGGTTGCCACTGCATATAAGATTCTCTAGTGGTATTTTCGGTAAAAGTATGTACCGTTCTATTTCTAGTATTGAATATATCCTGAACATTAAACGCCAAAGTCCCACTACCATTCCAAATGGTTTTAGAAGCTCCGAAATTAATGGCATACATTGCTTTTCTGTCTTGAAACTCGGTTTTAGTACCACCTCTGTAAAATCCTTGCAACTGAATACTTAATGTTTTATCTATCCTAAAAGTAGAGTTAAGTCGCATTATACTAGAAAAACCTTTCCCTACGAATGAGGCATTTCTCAACGCCGATGCTCCATTTTTATCTATTACAGAATAAGAAGTTTGTCCGTCTAATTTATAAGCGAATAGATTAACACTTGCCATAATCTTCCACCAAGGATAAAGGTCCGCCGTACCATTAAGATCTAGCCCGTATCTGGTATCCGTACCTAAATTGATAGGCGTCACATAAAAGATATTGGTTCTTTCATCTTCTCTATAAACCAACATTTTATTGTCATCTGTCGTGCGTCTTAGGTAAAGAGTTGGATTAATGGTAAATTTTTTCTTCTGTATGCTATATCCTAGTTCGTATGAGTCCACATAAGATGGGTTCAAATCCATATTTCCTCTAAAGACATTTTGGTCGTCTGTTAATGAAAAATATGGGACTAAGAAAAAGGCTCTAGGGCGATCTATCCTTCTAGAATAATTAACCAACAACTGATTATTTTTAGCAATATCATAACTCAAATATACACTAGGGAAAAGATTGTTGTAATTTTTGATTTTATTATCAATTATTTTACCTTCCGCTAGGTTTTGGTAGTCTATTTTAATATTAGAAAGTTCGTCTCTCAATCCTACCTGATAGCCTAATTTCCCTATTTTGCTCTTAAACTGAACATACACCGCATTGAACAACTCATTATAAACTGTATTATTAGTAAACATACCCAACGGCGAAAACGCTCCACCAGCCCCTAGACTTCTATTCGCTATGTTATCATATTGATTATTATTGCTATCCAAACGATAACCCAATTCTAGTTTAGAATTTTCTCCGATGTTAAGCTCATAATCTGCCTTAGCAATAATGGTTTGATTTTTTGAAGATTGAGAATTATCATTAGTTTGAAAACTAAGATGTGGACTAGCTAAGTCTGCCAAAAACAAGGCATCAAAAATATTATTAGACTCTTGACTAATGATGGTATAAGCATCGTTTTTACTTTTCTGATAACTCAACGATAAGGAAAGGTTGTCTTTATCACTAAATTTATGGTCTAAACCTAAATCTCCTTGAAACGCCAAATTATCACTAGTCCCTTTACTATTTCTCACCGTGTAAGGTGTTGGCAAAATAGTATTGTCGTAAAGATAACGGAAATTGGTAAAAGCGTCTTCCGTACCTTTAAAAGTTCTTATCGCTCCCGAAGCGTTGATAGAAGTATTTTTACCCAAATCATAGACTATACCTGCAGTAGCATTGTAGGTATCCATTGCGGTGTTTCGTTCTCCGTTTTGCCTAGACTCTAGCAGCTGATTAACTTGGGCATCATTTTTCTTATAAAAGTTGTTGTTTCTGGTAGTTCCTTTAGATTCTCTATAACCGCCACCACCATTGATAAACCAAGTAAAATTACCTTTTCTCCAGCTCAAATTAGCATTAAGGTTAGTCTGCGGTAGATAACCAATAGACCCAATAACACTACCATTAAACCCTGTTTTTTTATTTTTTTTCAGAATAATATTGAGAATCCCAGAAGTCCCAGAAGCCTCAAATTTGGAAGATGGATTGGTGATAACTTCTATTTTTTCTATTTGTTCCGCAGGGATTGATTGCAATGCATTAGCACCATCATCTATACCCAACATAGATGACGGCTTACCATTTATTAAAAACCTCACATTAGAGCTTCCTCTCATAGAAACTGTCCCATCTGTATCTACATCTACCGAAGGTACATTTTGCAATAC
The DNA here is from genome assembly GCF_009670965.2 of Riemerella anatipestifer. Taxonomy (NCBI): domain Bacteria; kingdom Pseudomonadati; phylum Bacteroidota; class Flavobacteriia; order Flavobacteriales; family Weeksellaceae; genus Riemerella; species Riemerella anatipestifer. The sequence continues at coordinate 124,262 of NZ_CP073239.1, forward strand.
ATCTTGCAAACTCCCACCCTTGCTTACCAAGTCGGAAGAAACATCATAAGTCTTCTTATCTAGCTCTACTTTATAAGGCTTAGGAGCATTCACGGTAATGGTAACGCCTTCTATATTCTTAGTCTTAGCGTGAGTTACAGTTGTTTCTTTTTCTATTTTAAAATCGCCTAAACTTCCTCCTGAAAGAATTTCTTTAGTGAGTATTTTTTGTTTGAAATCTATAGCTTCGATAGTAATTTTATAAACTCCCGCGTTAAGTGGTAATTTATAATTTCCCTTTTCATCTGTTAAAATCGCATCGCTGTAAAGTTTGTTAGTCTGATGTTCAAAACTCACAGAAGCATAAGGTATTGGCTGATTATAGGCATCTACTACTCTACCCAAAACCATATTTTTTTGTTGAGCAAAAGCAAAACTCGCCACTCCTACCGTAATGGTAAGAGCTAAAGTTTTCTTTCTAATTATACTAACGATTTCTATATTATGAGTGTTCATTTTCTAAAATTTAATTATGATAAAAACTTACTTTATTTGTTTTTCGTTAAGCCAATCTTGATATGCTTTTGCGTTTTTTGCATGCTCTACATCGCTACTTGTAAACTTATGAAAACCTATTTTCTGTGGGTCTGCACACATATAGATATACTCATGTTTTTCGGCATTTAGCACTGCATCTACTGAGTTTTTATCTGTTACACAAATAGGTCCAGGAGGAATACCAACATTAGCATAAGTATTGTATGGCGAAGACGTTTTTAAATCTTTGTAATACACTCTTTTAATCACTTTATTAAAGCCACTTGATTGGTTAATAGCGTAAATTACCGTAGGGTCAGACTGTAGTTTCATACCCTTTCTATAACGGTTAAGATATAGCCCTGCAATGGTCTTCTGTTCATCTATCCTACCGCCAGATTCTTTATACACAATAGAAGCCAAAGCATAAATTTGATTTCTATCTAAACCTAACTTCTTTTCTTTCTCTAAGCGTTCAGCATTCCAAAAATCGTTGTATTGTTTCTCAAAAACACCAAAGAACTCCTTCGGACTCACCGTCCAAAAAAACTGATAAGTATCTATAAAGAAATATTTTTTTAAGTCTTCCGCCTCTGACAGACCTTTGGATTGAGCAATTTGGTTAAACTCTTTTATAAAGGCTAAAGAATCTGCCTCCGTTTTTTTGGCTACACGCCCCATCATTTGGTAAACATTATCAAAAGCAATAATTCTAAAGTTATCAGGCGACTGATTGCCTGCCTTTATCATATTTACCAAAGCTGTATTATCCATACCTTCGGTAATTTTATAGCGTCCCGTATGGAAAAAACGATTCATATTTTTGCTCAACGCTACCTGTTTAAAACTTTCTTTATCTTTAAGATAAGGAGCAACAGAATCTAATATCTGTTCAAAATGGGCCTCTTTTGGAATATAAAATACACCTTCTTTTGAAACATTATTTCCGTAGTATTTCTTATAAAAACTGTATCCGAAATAACCGCCCACCACAAGGACAATAGCAAATATAAATCCGATTATTTTTTTCATTTTCTAATTTCAAATAGTTCCTTTAAAAACCTGCACCGCAGTACCTTCTAACCACACATTACAAAAGCCTACATCTTTCTTTTCAGCATAAACTTTGAGATTACCTCCCAGAGTTTTAATATTTACAGAATCTCTATTCTTATCCTGAATAAAAGATAATGCAGATGCAGTTACTCCTGTGCCACAGCTATAAGTCTCATCTTCCACGCCTCGTTCATAAGTACGCACAAAAAGAGTCTCATCATCTATTCTTTCAACAAAATTAACATTGATGCCTTCCTTCTGATATTTTTCGGAATACCTCACTTGTTTACCTTCTTTATAAACATCTAACTTCTCTACCTCCGAAACAAATCTCACATAATGAGGAGAACCTGTATTAAGCACAAAATCAGATGTATCTCTACTAATGCTAGAAACATCTATCATCTTAAGTTTTACTACATCTCCGTTTACTTCTGCTTCATGCAGTCCATCTATCGCATTGAAGGTACATTTATTTTCAAAAACACCTAAAAAATGTGCAAAAGCCACCAAACAACGCCCGCCATTACCACACATTGTGCTTTCTGCTCCATCAGCATTATAATAGACCATTCTAAAATCAGTATCAGGACAATTTTCTAGCAAAATAAGACCGTCTGCTCCCACTCCAAAACGCCTATGGCAAAGATGTGCTATATTTTCTTTGCTTTTATTAAAATCCATTTGGCGGTTATCCACCATAATAAAATCATTACCAGTCCCTTGATATTTATAAAAAGTAAGCATAAAGATATTTTAATATTGCAAATGTAACCTTTTTATACCAATCAACATAAAATAAGATAAGGCTGACTTCTATTAAAATAATAGATGAACAGCCTAATCTTTCTTCAGCATTTGTGTTTTGAAAAAACTATTTATGATGAAGTTCAATATGCACAATCTATGCCAAAACTATACACAAATAAGAAAAAACAAAGTTTTTAACTCACAAAAAATTTCTAAATTTGCATCTTAAGTTATTACAACCCTTATGGAAGAAAAGAAATCACTCAATTTTATTGAACAAATTATAGAAAACGATTTAGAAAACGGACTCCCTAAAGAAAAATTAAGATTTCGTTTTCCACCAGAACCTAACGGTTATTTACATATTGGGCATACTAAAGCCATCTGCATCAATTTTGGTTTAGGCGAAAAATATAACGCTCCCGTAAACCTAAGATTTGATGATACCAATCCAGAAAAAGAAGAGCAAGAATTTGTGGATTCTATAAAGAAAGATGTAGAATGGCTAGGTTTTAAATGGGATAAAGAGCTGTATGCGTCTGACTACTTCCAACAACTCTATGAATGGGCAGTAGAAATGATAAAACAAGGCAAGGCTTATGTAGATGAACAGTCTTCGGAAGAAATTACAGCTCAAAGAAAAACACCTTTTGAGGACGGAGTAGAATCTCCTTACAGAAATAGACCAATAGAAGAATCTTTAGACTTGTTTGAAAGAATGAAAAATGGGGAGTTCCCAGAAGGTAGTATGAGTCTTCGTGCTAAAATAGATATGACTTCTCCAAATATGAACATGAGAGACCCTGTGATGTACCGTATCTTGAAAAGACCACACCACAGAACAGGCGAACAGTGGAAAATCTACCCTATGTATGATTGGGCTCATGGTGAAAGTGATTATTTGGAGCAAATCTCTCACTCGCTATGTTCATTAGAGTTTGAAAATCATCGCCCATTGTACGAATGGTATTTATCTAATGTCTATGAGGAAGGAAAAAATGCTCCTAAACAAAGAGAATTCGCTAGAATGAATGTCTCTTATATGATTACTTCTAAAAGGAAATTACAGCGTCTAGTAGCTGAAAAAGTAGTTACTGGTTGGGACGACCCTAGAATGCCTACTATCTCTGGTATGAGACGATTAGGCTATCCACCTATTGCTATTAAGAACTTTATTGAGCGAGTAGGTGTTACCAAAAGAGAAAATTTAATTGATGTACAACTACTAGAATTTTTTGTAAGAGAAGAACTCAACAAAAAAGCCAAAAGAGTAATGGCAGTGGTAGACCCTGTAAAACTTATTATAGAAAACTACCCTGAAAACGAGGAAGAATGGCTAGAAACAGAAAACAACCCTGAAGATGAAAATGCAGGAACTAGAACCGTTCCTTTCGCTAGAGAACTTTACATAGAAAGAGAAGACTTTAAAGAAGAGGCTAATAAGAAGTTCTTTAGACTAAAATTAGGAGGCGAGGTGCGTTTAAAATCAGCTTATATAATTAAGGCAGAGCGTGTAGAGAAAGATGAAAATGGAGAAATCACTACGATATACGCTACTTACGACCCTAAATCAAAATCTGGAAGTGGCACAGAAGAAAGCCTTAGAAAGGTAAAAGGAACACTACATTGGGTTTCCGCAAAACACGCATTGCCTATTGAAGTGAGAATTTACGACCGCCTATTTACTACGGCACAGCCAGATGCAGAAAAAGAAACCGATTTCTTAGAATACCTCAACCCTGATTCTCTAAAAGTAGTACAAGGTTATGGCGAACCATCACTAAAAGAAGTGGATACAGAAGCACCACTTCAGTTCCAAAGGATAGGATATTTTACGAAAGACCAAGATTCTACAGAGGAGAAACTGGTTTTCAATAGAACGGTTACCCTTAAAGATTCGTATAAACCTGAGTAAAATAAATATTTTTAAATCATAAAAAAGGTCAAATGCTTGAAATTGTATTTGACTTTTTTATTTTATATAACTTACACTATCTTCTCAAAAATACCATTGAGCAACATAAAAATCACACCTATAAAAACCCATACTCTAAGAGCGTTGATAAGCCTAGACATTTTAGAATATCTAAAAAAATACAGTGAAATTCCAGCTAATAAATAAACCAAAATAGATACTGAAAAATAATAAGCAACTAGATTAAAATATTTTAATTCGTTTACTATTAAATAAGAAGCCAAAGAATTAGTTATCAATAATAAATATAACAGGTATACTGTTTTAGTGTTCCCAAATAATACAGGTATAGTAGCATATCCAAAGAGTTTATCAGCCGCTCTACTTACAATATCTTTAATAATATCTATTATCAAAAGTAATACAAACAAGAAAACAGACATTAGAAACAACAAACCTGAAAAATGCTGATAGTAAACCAATAATCCAAAAAAAGGATACAACGATAACGATACATAAGTTAGATTATTCACTACTGCTATTCGGCTCATTTTATGGCTATAAAACCATATTAGAAACTGATAAATGAGGAAAAAAATTAAAATTCGGTAAGAAAGAGCCAACGCTATCCCCAACGACAATACATTAAGTAATAAATAAGAGTAAAGAATATATTTCTCTTTAACAAAGGACTGAAAATAACTTCTGAAAGGTTTGGTAATTCGGTCTTTTTCCTTATCGTAAAACTGATTGATAAGCCCTCCTGCCGCTATGGAGAGCAAGGAACAAAAAATAATCCCATGTACCTTATAATCAAATACAAAAGCTCTAAGACTTTCTTCTTGATTAAACAAAAAATAGGTGGATACATAAAGTGTAAAAACATAAAAAGCCAAAACAAACACCCTAGCCCCAAGCATTAGGCTGACCATCTGAGAGGCTCTGTAAAACCATCTACGGCGTTCTAGTTTAGATCTTAATTTTTGAAAATCAGAGTTGGATAGCTGCATTTAATTACATTACTCATCAAAAACGATAAATTACTTCTTTTTTGAAACCTTCCAACATTTTTTCCGCCTTATCATAATCCTGAGTAAACCCTAATATATAGCCTCCGCCTCCACTACCACAAAGTTTGAGGTAATAAGTATTGGTATCCAAGCCTTTTTTCCAAGCATTAAATATACCTTCTGGAATCATTGGTCTAAAATTCTCGTAAGCCCATAAGGACAACTTCCTTAAATTCTTAAAAAACGGATTCATATCCTTTTTTAGAAAGGCTTCTATACAAGCATTATTATAACGAATAAACTCCTCTTTCAAAGTCTTTCTAAATCCTTCTTGTTTTAACTTTTCAAAGAAAATCTGAACCATTGGTCCCGTTTCACCCACCACACCAGAGTCTATAAGAAAAATCGCTCCCTTACCTTGCTGTTCTTTAGGAATAGAAACCCTATCTACATTTTCTTTGTTTTCTATGAGGATAGGCAGGTTCATATAACAGATTAGCGGGTCTATCCCCGAACTTTTACCATGAAAATAGCTTTCTAACTCTCCAAAGACTTTTTTCAACTGTTTTAAGTCTTCTTTACTAATGTGCTCTGGATTATATTTTTTAAGAGAATAACGCTCAAAAATAGCCGCTACCAACGCACCCGAACTCCCCACGCCATATCCTTGTGGAATATTAGAATCAAAGAATAATCCTTTGCTTATATCTTTTTTAAGCTCAGATACATTTAGTTCAAAGCCTTTTGGCAAAGTTAAATTCTGAAGATAATCAGCATATTTTAATAACGATTGGTTAGATTGACGTTCAAAATCAGAGGACAAATCAGAAAATTTTAAAGTACCCTTATAAAAACTATAAGGTAGCGTAAGCCCCTGAGAATTTTCTATAATGCCATATTCTCCAAAAAGTAAGATTTTAGCATAAAAAAGTGGGTTAGCCATTCGTTATCATATTTTATAATGCAAAGATATAAATTTATTAAAAGTTTTTAAATAAATCTTAAAATATTCTTAGTGCTTGTGATTTAGTCTATCCCTAAAATAAAATAAGCCACTGCTTGTACCCTTGCCAAAAACTCCCGAGTATGATTTCTATAAAAACTTTCGGGTTTAGTAACATCTTGAGCACCAAAAGCTAAAGCATTCATATTCAAGTTTCTTGCAATAAATAAAGCTCTCAAATTATGAAACCCTTGAGATATAATAATAACCTCGTTTTTCTTATAATTATTCTTACATCTTACAATGCTTTCCTTAGTACTAAAGCCTTTAGGGTCTTGTATGATGACACTTTCTGGGATACCTTCGGTTCTAATGAGATAGTTAGTCATCGCTTGAGGCTCATCGTAGTATGGACTTTTTTCTCCACTTACTATGATTTTCTTTATTTTCCCATAATGATAAAGTGCAGAAACAGCCTCCATTCGTTTTGTAAAGTAAGGGTTAGCAATCCCCGACCTCATTTTAGGCGAAGTCCCCAAAACCAAAGCTACTTCTCTAGCCGGAATTTTACTAACCTTAGTATAAGTTCTACCGTTGGTAAGAGCATACACCCACAGATTAGCAAGCATCATAGCCAACACCATTAGCTCTGCCAATCCTAAAATAGTTTTAAATATGCCCTTTAGTAGCCTCAAGACTAATCAAAATTAAGTTTTATTTTATCCGACAGAACAACCGAAGTACAAGTTAATATCTTTCCTTGCGAAAGTTCTTTATCGGTAAGATATTCATTTTCGGTCATTTCTACTTCGCCTTCTTCTAGCACACATCTACACGCCCCACATCTACCCGACTTGCAAGAATATGGCAAACGATAACCTTTATCTAAAATCTGTTGCAATAGCTTTCCATCATTATTTTCTAGCACCACTCTAGAGAAAGAATTTCCATCTATTTTCCATTCCACCTTAATATTTTCTACTTTAGGGAAAGTTTCTTCTTCAGGGAAGATAGTTCCTTCGTAAGTATCAAAAAATTCAAAATGAATATTCTTCTTACGAATACCATTTTCATAACTTCCTATTGCCACTTCCTTTATCATTTCCGCAGGACCACAAATCAAAATTTCGTCCACAGCGTCCCAAATGGTAGATTCTTCATCATCTTCGTCCAAATGTAATATTTGATTGATGATAAGGTTCATTTTATGTCTATCTATTCTGCCAGAAAATAAGGCATTGGCATCTTCTTCTTGGGTATAGAAATAGTAAACTTTCAATCTATCTCCGTAGAATTGCTCCAGAGCCTCCAGTTCTTCCTTAAGAATAACCTCCGACTTGGTTTTATTAGAATAGAAAAGGTAAAAACGAGTGCCTTTCTCTGTGTGTAAAATATGCTTTAAATGCGAAATAATAGGCGTAATGCCTACCCCACCTGCATAGCCTAATATAGTACGCTTTTCACTCGGTTTATCTGCCAAAGTAAAGCGTCCTTTGGGAGCAGAAACCTCAATAATATCCCCAACCGAGTAATGGTTAAATATCTTCTGTGCAAAAGATTGAGGTGTATTGATTTTCAGCACTAATTCCAACTTATTTTCATAAGGAGCGTTAATGATGCTATAATCATTTTCTTCGCCTTCGTGCCTTAGCTTTACATACTGCCCAGATTTAAAGCGGAAATACTCTTTGTCCCCATATTCTAACGCCAAAAGAAAGGCATTTTTGGTAATTTCTTCTTTTTTAATTACCTTTAGCCCTTTAAAATCGGGGGTTTTAGTCTTCGAATTTAATTCATTCATAATAGTGGACAAATTTATAAAAAAATTATGAGAAAAATCTTAGTAACACTCGCACTTACGGCTCTAGTAATAAGCTGCAACGACAAAAAAACAGAAACTGTAACCACCTCTTCTTCTAGCGATAGCACCAAGGTAGAACAAACTCTTAAAGAAGTTTCTAAAGACGAACTTAGCCAACTAATAAAGGCTAAAGAAAACGACACTATCTATGTAACTAATTTCTTTGCAACTTGGTGCGGACCGTGTATGATGGAAATTCCTCATTTCAAAGAAAAAATGAAGGAGCTAGATGGCAAGCCCGTTAAATTTACTTTTGTGAGTATAGACGATAAAAAAGATTGGAACACAGAAGTTAAAAAATTCGGGGAAGAACAACAACTTTCTAAACATATCCTTTTGTTTGACGGACAACAATTTGATGACGCCTTTTTCAGTCAAAATTTTAAAATTTGGCGTGGAGAAGGCATTCCGTTTACTCTAGTTAGAAAAGGTAACAAAACCGAAGAAATAGAAGGCAGTATGTCTAAAGAAGACCTAGACCAGCTCCTTGCTACATTCTTAAAATAAACTGATGCTTAGAGGCAAATTCGGTATTTTAATGGTTAGTATTCTATTGGCGATAATCGTTTTGGTTATCGTCAATTTGAATGTAGGCTATCTAGATTTAAGCCTAAAAGATTTCTTCCAAAACACACCTCAATCAGATATTGCTTCGTTGAGAATCAATAGGACTTTAGCCGTCCTCCTCGCTGGTATGGCGATACCTACCTCTGGCTTTCTGCTGCAAGAATATTTCCAAAATCCGTTGGCAGGACCATCGGTATTGGGCATTACTTCCATCGCTAGTTTGAGTGTGGCATTTTATATCTTTTTTTCGCATCAACTTCTCATTCCCGAATTTTTACAAAACGGATTTATCAGCCTCGTGGCAATTATGGGCAGTTTGGGACTGATGTTCTTCCTTATACTCCTCTCTAATAGATTTCGGGACAACACCTTTCTTGTGATTTTTGGATTTTTAATCTCCGCTTTGGCAGGCGCCATCATTTCCATTTTGCAAGTGTACGCCGAAAATCAAAGCCTAAAAAACTACATTCTCTGGAGCTTTGGTGCAAATAACCAACTCAACCATAACCAAATGATAATCCTCGTTATCCTTATCGGTATTGGGCTAATCTTTAGCTTCCGAAGTATAAAACCGCTCATCGGTAGCACTCTAGGAACCGCTTATGCCAAAAGTTTCGGCATCAATACCAATGCTCTTAAAGTATCGGTGATTTTAGCCTCATCTCTACTTTCTGCTAGTGTAACTGCTTTCCTTGGACCTATCCTCTTTATAGGTATTGTGGTGCCTCATTTTTGTAGAATGATTTTCAGTCCCGCCCTGCTTTGGCATCAGTGGGTGCTTAACCTCACGCTAGGCATTGCTATTATGGAGTTGTTTTCTATCCTGTCCGAAATCAGTAAATTGCCTTTAAATATCATCACTTCCTTATTCGGAATCCCAGTGATTTTAGTAATGATGATGAAGCAACGCTCTAAGTATTAAACTATGTTTTTGGAACTCCGCAACCTCAACATTGGCTACCAGCAGCCACTCATCCAAGGCATCAATGCCCAAGCCCATCTAGGCGAAGTGGTTCTCATTATGGGGAATAATGGCATTGGTAAAACCACCTTAATAAAATCTATACTCAACCAGCTCAAGCCTTTAGCGGGGCAGATTTTCATCAATCATCGTGCTATTGCCACTTTAGCTCCAAAGGAAATGGCACAGCTAGTTTCCATTGTTTTTTCTAAATACACCCTTCCCGAAAATTATACTGTAACCGATTTGGTGGCTTTAGGCAAACTCATTCACTACCCATATTATTTTCAACTGACCTCGCAAGACCAAGCCGAAATACAAAACATCATTACCCACCTTGGGCTGGAGCGTTATAAAAATCAAAAACTAAACACCCTATCCGATGGCAACCTGCAGAAGGCTTTTATAGGCAGAGCTTTGGCTCAAAACACGCCTGTAATGATACTAGACGAGCCTACCACCCATCTAGACGAATACAATAAAACGGCTATCCTGACACTCCTACGAGAGTTGGCTCAACAGCACCGTAAACTTGTTTTATTCTCGTCCCACGATTGGCGATTGGCAAAGGATTTCTCTGACCAAATTTGGTTTCTAGAACACGGCAAACTAACAGCAGGTATGGCAGAAGATGTCTTGTTAAAGCTACCACTACACACTCCACTAGCCGAAACTTACGCAATGCCACTCATCAACGCCCCAGAAAGAGAAAAAGAACTGCTATTGAGTTTCATTAAAAAACACACCAAAGCCAACCTTTCTTGCTATGAGTTTACCTATACCTCTACCGAATGGCTCATCACTACCCCACTTGCCACGCACCGCTGCGGCTCCTTTGCAGAAATGTTACCACTATTTAAAGCCTAGATTGAGGGCTTTAATCCTAAACTTCGCTTAAAATCAAAAGAATTTATAGGGTCTAATTTAATACCTAAAACCTCTACTTTAATACCTAGAGGGTCAAATGTAAGACCTAAAGGGTCTAATTTAATACCTAAAACCTCTACTTTAATGCCCATAGGCTCAAATGTAAGACCTAGAGGGTCTAATTTAATACCTAAAACCTCTACTTTAATACCTAGAGGGTCAAATGTAAAACCTAAAGGGTCTAATTTAATACCTAAAACCTCTACTTTAATACCTAGAGGGTCTAATGTAAGACCTAAAGGGTCTAATTTAATACCTAGAGGATTGATTTTAATATCTAGTAGAAGTTGTCAAATAGCCCAAGGGATTTATTCTAAAATCTAATTGAATTAAACTAAAAAAGCGAGGAAATTCTCCTCGCTTTTGGTTCATTTACATTGCCTGCATCTTGAAACTCATAGACTCAATCACCTTTAGGATAGCTTCCACCGTATCCATAGAAGTGAGGCAAGGCACCCCATTTTCTACCGACATACGGCGAATCTGGAACCCATCTCGCTCCGTTTTCTTACCTATGGTAGTGGTATTAACCACATATTGCACTTTTCCTTTTTGGATAAGGTCTATCAAATTCACTTCCTCCTCGCCTATCTTATAGCCTATTTTGGCTGGTATGCCTTTAGCTTCAAAGTATTTCGCCGTTCCTTCCGTTGCCCAGATTCTAAAGCCTACCTCGTGGAACCTCCTCGCAAAAACAGCCGCTTCCTCTTTGTGCTTATCTGCTACCGTAAAGAGTATCGCTCCGTGGGTTGGCACTTTTCTACCTGCAGCTATCATTCCCTTATAAAGGGCTTTTTCTAAGGTAACATCTTTCCCCATCACTTCACCTGTGGATTTCATCTCTGGTCCTAAAGAAATATCCACTTTAGTCAGTTTAGAGAACGAGAATACTGGTACCTTCACAAAAACGCCGTCCTTATTCGGCACGAGCCCATTAGTATAACCTTGCGAGGCTAAAGATTTGCCCAATATCGCCTTAGTGGCAAGGTTTGCCATAGGCACATCGGTAATTTTAGAGAGGAAAGGCACCGTTCTGGAGGAGCGAGGATTGACCTCAATCACAAACACCTCTCCGCTTTGGTCTATCACATACTGAATGTTCATCAATCCCACGACATTAAGCCCCTTCGCTAATCGTATAGTATAGTCTTCTAAATCGTGGATTTGTTTTTCCGTAAGATTTTGTGGCGGATACACCGCAATAGAGTCGCCAGAGTGTACCCCTGCCCTTTCGATATGCTCCATAATCCCTGGAATTACCACCGTTTCGCCATCAGAAATGGCATCTACCTCTACCTCTTTCCCCGTTACATAGCGGTCTATAAGTACCGGGTGTTCTGGGCTGGCATCTACGGCGTGTTCCATATAATGGGTAAGCTCTTGCTCGGTATAGACAATCTCCATCGCCCTACCCCCCAAGACATAGCTCGGACGCACCAAAACAGGATAGCCAATCTCATTCGCAATGGCAATCGCCTCCTCTTTAGAAGTAGAAGTTTTACCCAAAGGTTGAGGAATACCCAATTCTTGAAGGGCTTTTTCAAACTTATCTCGGTTTTCTGCACGGTCTAAATCTTCCAAAGAGGTTCCTAAAATTTTAACCCCGTGAGCCGATAGTTTGTCCGCTAAGTTAATTGCGGTTTGTCCACCGAACTGAACCACCACTCCTTTAGGCTTTTCAAGTTCTATAATGTTCATCACATCTTCCTCTGTAAGTGGTTCAAAGTAGAGTTTATCCGAAATAGAGAAATCGGTGGATACGGTTTCGGGATTGTTGTTGATGATAATGGCTTCGTAGCCCATCTCTTTAATCGCCCAAACGGAATGCACGGTGGCATAGTCAAACTCTACCCCTTGCCCAATACGGATAGGTCCTGAACCCAAAACTACAATACTCTCTTTTTCTGTTACCACGCTTTCGTTTTCCTCCTCGTAAGTACCGTAGAAATAAGGCGTTTCGCTCTCAAACTCTGCTGCACAAGTATCTACCATTTTATAGACTGGCATAATGGCGTTTTCTTTTCGGAAATTGAAAACTTCCCTCTGGGTAACGCCCCAAAGGTGTGCAATGTTTAAATCTGAGAAGCCTAACTTTTTAGCTTCTTTAAGCGTTTCGACATTGAATTTATTTTCGGCAATGATTTTCTCAAAGTCCACCAGTTTTTTAAGTTTCCAAATGAAGAATTTATCAATCTTGCTCCATTCTACAATTTGCTCCCAATCGTAGCCTCTCCTCAAAGCATCACCAATGATGAACAATCGCTCGTCATCGCAAACTCTGATGCGTCTTTCTATTTCTTCTGGCGTAAGCTGTGCCGCTTGTTTGGTTTTTAATCCTAAGTGTCTGATGCCTGTCTCCAACGAGCGAATAGCCTTCTGTAAAGACTCCTCGAAGTTTCGCCCAATCGCCATTACTTCGCCAGTGGCTTTCATTTGAGTGGAAAGGCGACGGTCGGCCGTTTCAAATTTATCAAATGGAAATCTTGGGATTTTGGTAACCACATAGTCTAACGCTGGTTCAAAACACGCATAAGTTTTGCCCGTAACTGGGTTCATAATTTCATCTAAGGTAAGCCCAACCGCTATTTTAGCCGCTATCTTGGCAATCGGATAGCCCGTTGCCTTACTCGCTAATGCCGAAGAACGGGACACCCTCGGATTAACCTCAATGATATAATAATTGAACGAATGTGGGTCTAAAGCCAACTGGACATTACAGCCGCCCTCAATCCCCAAAGCTCTAATAATCTTCAACGAGGCGTTTCTCAACAGTTGATACTCTCTATCCGAAAGCGTCTGCGAAGGAGCTACCACAATAGAGTCGCCTGTATGTACGCCCACAGGGTCTATGTTTTCCATATTACATACTACAATGGCATTATCGTTGGCATCACGCATCACTTCGTACTCTATCTCTTTAAATCCTGCAATGGATTTCTCAATCAAACATTGGGTTACAGGGCTGTATTTAAGCCCATTCGCTACAATTTCTTTAAGCTCTGTTTCATCGGAAGCGATACCGCCTCCCGTTCCGCCCATCGTGAAGGCAGGACGAACAATCACCGGATAGCCAATCGTATTAGCAAAGTTAAGGGCTTGTTCTACCGTATTCACAATATCCGATTCTGGGACTGGCTCTCCGAGTTCTCGCATCAGTTCACGGAATAAATCTCGGTCTTCGGCTTGGTTAATCGCTGAAAGTTTTGTTCCTAAAACTTCTACTTTGCACTCTTCTAATATCCCTGATTTTTCTAATTCTACCGCCATATTAAGCCCTGTTTGTCCGCCCAGCGTTGGCAACAAAGCATCTGGTCTTTCTTTGCGAATAATCTGGCTAACAAACTCCAAAGAAATAGGCTCGATATAGACTTTATCGGCTATTTCTACATCAGTCATTATGGTTGCAGGATTGGAGTTGATGAGTATCACGCGATAGCCTTCCTCCTTTAGGGAAAGACACGCCTGTGTCCCCGAATAATCAAACTCGGCAGCTTGACCAATGATAATCGGTCCTGAACCAATTACTAATATTGTTTTTATATCTGTTCTTTTCATTTTTATTTTTTCTAGAATCTAAAGGTCATTAAAGTTTACAAATACTAGCAATCATGATTTTCGTAATTCAAGTTTTCTAACTTTTGCTCATAAACTTCCTTTTCTTTAGGCTTAAATTTCTCTTGAATCAGCTCCACTTTTAATTGCTTTTTGGTATCAGGGCTTATCCATAAACCACTAAAACCTTTTTTTGTTTTTTGTAACATCAACACTCCAGTAACTCCTTCTTCCACTAAAACAAATTGATTCCTATCATTGTTGTTTATATCTAATTGTATCCATTTATCACTACCATAGCTGTACATTCCCATATAATAAAGGTCTCCTGTACATTCATTGTCTTCTGATTGCAGATACATGGTTATTGGAGTTTTACCATCCACAACTCCTTTATACAAATAGAAATTCTTTTTTTGCCCAAAACCTTGAAAAAAAGCTCCTACAAGGAATGCTAACACCAATATTATTCTCATTTTATTTACTTTTAATTGTTATTTTTCCATTCTTTCATCATCTCCACAAACTCATCAAACAGATAGTTGGCATCTTCCGGTCCTGGACTGGCTTCGGGGTGATACTGTACCGAAAAACAAGGGTATTTTTTATGACGAACGCCCTCGTTGGTTCTATCATTAAGAGCGATGTGGGTTTCTTCCAAATCGGTATTTTTAAGGCTTTCTTGGTCAATAGCGTAGCCGTGATTTTGGGAAGTCATCGCCACCTTATTGGTTCTTAAATCTAAAACAGGGTGGTTGCCTCCCCTATGCCCAAATTTCAGTTTGAACGTTTTAGCCCCACAAGCCAAACCTATCACCTGATGCCCCATACATATCCCGAAAATAGGCACTTTACCCAAAAGTTTTCGCACCGTTTCGTGAGCGTGAGGCACATCTTGCGGGTCGCCCGGACCATTGGAAAGCATAATGCCATCTGGTGCCATTAGTAGGATTTCTTCCGCCGTAGTATCGTGAGAAACCACCGTAATATCGCAGTTTCTTTGGGACAGTTCTCTAATAATTCCCAACTTGGCTCCGAAGTCGATTAGTACTACTTTAAACCCTCGCCCCGGTGCAGAAAAAGGCGTTTTGGTAGATACCGTTTCGATTTGGTTGGTCGGTAGCGATTGGGCTTTTAGTTCGGCTATTATTTGGTTTTCATCGGCCTCCACATCTACAATTCTGCCTTTGAGTACGCCGTGATTGCGAATGATTCGAGTCAGTTTTCGGGTATCAATCCCCGAAATACCTGCAATGCCTTTTTTACTAAAAAACTCATCTAAAGACATTTGAGAGCGAAAGTTGGAAGGCAAATCGCACACCTCCTTCACAATAAGCCCTTTAATGGAAGGCTCTATGCACTCGTAGTCATCACGATTGATGCCGTAATTTCCGATAAGCGGATAGGTCATACACACTATTTGTCCGCAATAAGACGGGTCGGAAATTAGCTCCTGATAGCCCGTCATCCCTGTATTGAAAACCACTTCGCCCTCGGTGTTAAGGTTTGCACCAAATCCCCAGCCGTGAAGCACTTCCCCTGATTCTAAAATTAGTTTCTTTTTCATTTTCAACTTTTAGATTTATATAGTTTCAAAAACCAATTCCATTAGTTTTTAGATTGATTATATTGTTTTAAATATCACCCCTTTGTCTTCCAAAGCCTGTTTTAGGATTGCCATTCGGGCGTAAACGCCGTTTTCCATTTGCTTAAATATTCTGGATTGAGGGCTTTCCACCAAATCCGTCTCTATTTCCACCCCTCTATTGATGGGAGCCGGATGCATAATGATAGAAGTCGGTTTCATTTTAGCGGCTCTTTCTTTAGTAAGACCATATTTTTGGTGGTATTTGTCTAAAGGGAGTTTCATTCTCTCCCCATGTCTTTCGTGCTGAATGCGAAGAAGCATCACCACATCAACCTCTTTTACAAGCGTATCTATAGGGAGATACGTTCCGTTGATAAATTCAGCTTCATCAAACCAATCTTCTGGTCCAGAAAAATAGACTTTAGCTCCGAGCCTTCTGAGTGCCTCTGCGTTAGAATTAGCCACCCTGCTGTGTTTAACATCGCCTACAATCCCTACTTTTAATCCTTCAAACTTTTCAAATTCTTGATAAATCGTCATTAAATCTAACAAAGATTGTGAAGGGTGGTTACCCGTGCCGTCTCCTCCGTTAATTATAGGAATGTTAATAGTCTCCAACTCCCTAAAATAAAAATCCTGACTATGGCGAATGACCACCAAATCAATTCCAATACTTTCCAAAGTTTTCACTGTATCGTAAAGCGTTTCGCCTTTGTTTACCGAACTTGTAGAGACATCAAAAGGAACAATATTAAGTCCCAATTTCCTTTCGGCTATATCAAAACTGGTTTTAGTTCTTGTACTATTTTCAAAGAAAAGATTAGACACATAAACTTCTTGCTGACACTTGGCTATTCTACCATTAGCAAACCCTTGAGCCTCTTCTAAAAGAGACTTAATTTTTTCTGTAGATAAATCTGAAATTGTAAGCATAACTTAAAAAAATTACAAAAAAAAACGAAGCCAATGGCTTCGTTCTAATAATAACAATATCTTTGTGAAGGACCTTGCCCTTCGGTTTTCAAATTAAATATGTTCTCTAAGTGACACATTAAACGCAAATATATAATATTTTTTCTATTCTCCAAATAGAGGAAAAGAAGAAAACCTTTATATCACTGATAAACAAAACTATAATAATTATCCACACCTAAGATTCTTGTTTAAAATTTATCTAATTATATTTGCACGAGCGTTTTAATTAGTTATGAGAAGAAAAATATCACTCATCTATACTGGAGGGACAATAGGTATGGAAAAAAACTATACCACTGGTAGTCTACTCCCTTTTAATTTTAATCATATTTTTGATAAAATCCCTGAAATTAATTTATTGGAATGTGAGGTGCATGTAACTTCTTTTGAGACTCCAGTAGATTCCTCCGATATGGGCATAAACGAATGGAAAACTATTGCTAAATACATAGAAAAACAGTATTCTGAATTTGATGGTTTTTTGATTCTACACGGTACTGATACTATGTCTTATACAGCATCTGCCCTTAGTTTTATGCTCAAAAACCTTGACAAACCTGTTATTTTAACTGGCTCACAGCTACCCATTGGAGACCTTAGGACAGACGCCAAAGAAAATTTACTAACTAGCCTCTACTACGCCAGTTTGTACGAAAATGACAAAGCAGTAATACAAGAAGTAGCCATCTATTTTGAATATAAACTCCTACGAGGTAATAGAACTCTTAAATACTCCGCCGAGTATTTTGACGCTTACCACAGCCCTAATTACCCAATACTTGGGCAATCTGGCGTACATCTTAACGTAGATAAAGAGGTACTTTTAAGACCTAAAGACGAAACTTTTAGTGTGGATTACCATATATCAGAAGAGGTGTTTTTCCTTAGGATTTTCCCTGGTATGAACTGGAACTATCTGCCCAATTTAGATAATGTTAAAGTGCTTATTCTTCAGGTTTTTGGCTCTGGAACTATCTTCAATAATAAACAAACAATAGAAACTCTCAAAAGAATTAGAAGTAATAATACCGAAATTGTGATTATTAGCCAGTGTATTTCGGGAGAAATCTCCTTTGGGAAGTACGAAAACAGTAATATATTTAATGAAATAGGAGCTATTAGTGGTAAGGATATGACCGCTGAAGCTGCAATTACTAAAGCAATGCATATTGTAGGTAATCCTATGTATCCTAATGAAAGTTTCAGCAATGTTTTTTCCAAAAATATTTGTGGGGAAATGGCGGAATAGATTATTTTTTCTATATTTGCAACTCGATTTTAGAGAGGTGTCCGAGTGGTTGAAGGAGCTACTCTGGAAAGGTAGTATACGGGTAACTGTATCGAGGGTTCGAATCCCTTCCTCTCTGCGAAAATCCCTGTAAGAAATTAAATTACAGGGATTTGTATTTTAAGGTGCTAATAGTATTTTCTTATTACTATCCTAAAAAATAATTAAGTATGAATGTCATGCTTTATATTTCTAGTTTCAACATAGTTTTAAAAAGTAATTAATGAAGATATTAAATTTACCGTTCAAATCAATTAAATAATTCTTTCTCATCATTATTCTCTATTGCGATGATAACCTCTTTGCTTTTACCTTTTGATTTCAATTCAATATCATCAAGATAGTTTTCACCGAGTTGTTTTTTTAAATAAGTAATTTCTTCCAAGAAAGAGCGAATAGAATGTTTATCATCTGACAATTCCTGCCCTCCAATACGCCTAATACTTCTAATAGACAATGTATGATAATAGCGTAAATCCTTTATGAGCATTTGAATAAAATTTAGATTTTCATAATTCAAATTCTTTAAAATTTTAAGTGATTTTTTCAAGTTAATCTCAGCTTTCTGCTCTAAAGATATTTCCGTTCTACCCATTTTATACTTGGGTTTAAATTCTTTTACTTCTTCATATAATCCCCAAAAAATAGAAGAAAGTTTTAAAGTTGGTTCGTTAATCTTACATTCTATTTTTTGTAAAAGTTCTTCAAAGTCAATTTCTCTAATAATTTTGTTTTCATTCTTTCCAACTGTTTGGGCAAATAAACTCAAACCTTTTCGTCTTAAAACATTTAACTCATATTCAGAATAACTTTTTGCTGTTTTTACGCGTGGTGGTAATTCACTTATTTTTTTAATAATTTCTGGGTGCTTATTTTGTAAATCAGCATAAAGGTTTCTAATTTTTGTTATAGTATTAACTTCACCTTCTTCCTGTGGATTACTATTGATTCTTGAGCCTAATGAAGCGGGAGTAGGTTCTTCATCCTCATCAAAAATTTTAGCATCTTCTCCCAAAGCATTATGAATTAAAAACATTTTTTGTTGAGCTATCTCTCTTGATTTTACAATATCAGCTCCTTTCAATGAAGGAAAGAAATTAAGAATAAATAGTTCATCGTAAACTTTTGAACCAATACGATTGATTCGCCCTACACGCTGAATAACCCGTGTCGGATTCCATGGAATGTCATAGTTAATAATAACACCTGCTCTATTGAGATTAAATCCTTCAGATAACTTGTCAGAGGTTAATAAAATTTTAAAATGATTGGTTTTCAATCCCCTATTATATTGGGCATTAAAATCACTGTTTAAATGCCTTGCCAAATCTTTAGATACTTTACCATCACAAACTAATACCTCATTTTTGAATTCTGATTTAAATCGTTTTTCAAGGTGATGGATTGTATCTACATATTCTGAAAATAAAATAATTTTTCTGTTCGGCTCATTTGCTAAAAGATGTTTGATTTTTCGGATAATTTCTTCCTGTTTAGGGTCATTCTCTACTAATTTTAAATCTTTCAGTCGCTTTTGAATATCTTTAAATAATTGAATATCCGAATCTATATCATCTAAAAACTCTTGTCGTCTATGAAAAGTATCAACATTATAAACTTCAGTATTTTTAGGAGTTTTTCGCTTGAGATCTCCCGCTGCATACTTCTCTAGATTGGCTTCAATTTCTTCCAATTCAAAGTCTTTTATTCTATCAATAAAAGATCTGTCTAAAATAAACTTACCCGTTTTGTCAACAAAATCTTTTACCAATAAATGTACTTGCAAGAATCTTTCTATGGATTTTTCAAAAGAACCAAACGAAGATTCAAATCGTTTCACTAAAATACGACGCATAAAATCGTACAAGTTTTTCTGTTGGTTGTATTGTCGGTTTCCAAATTCATCAAGCTTATCACTCAATATTTTTTCATAACTGAACGGCTGATAAATGGCACCAGTAAAAACACCATTCTCAGCAAAATATTTACTGATGATACTGTCATAAAATTCATCTTGTTCCTTATCTAAATAATAAAAAACTTCCTCAGGATCTTTCACTTCCGACAGATCTCCTACTTCTTTTGCGTAAATATAATCTTGTTTTAAATCCAAACGATTTCTACGAATTACTACTGGACTAATAATGCGTTTGATATCGTTTGAAAGGCGTTTCGTTTGAGCTTTTACTTTCTTAATATCAATCGGGAGATTTTCATCTATCATTGTAGTATAATAGCTTTCTGCTTGTTTTCTTTTTTTATCATCCGAAGAATTCCAATTTTTAAAAATGACAGACAACTGTTTATATTCATAATTTAAGCGACTGAACTTACCTGCGAGATTATCCTCTAAAGATATCGTTGATTTACCTGGAACAATAAATAGTTTTAATAAAGAAAAAATGTCTGCTGGAGAATTATTGAAAGGTGTTGCAGATAATAGAATTACTTTTTTACCACGACAAATCATTGATAAAGCTTCATAATCAGATGTATCCTGATTACGAAAATAATGGGCTTCATCTACTATCACTACTTCAAAATCTCTTCCTTCAATGTTATCTGCTATTCTATCAATTATTCCACGACTGTATACCTGCCAATTATGTAATCCGAATTTTTCAAGATATTCCCACCAACCACTGTCCTTTTTTTCAGGGTCGCCAATTAATCCAGGAGGACAAATAATGATGCCTCGTTTATTCATCTGTCGGGCAATCATAGACGCAATCACTGATTTACCCAAACCTACTACGTCCGCAATGATACAACCGTTGTGTTCTTTTATCATTTGAATCGCCTGATTTACTGCATCTGACTGATAACTGAACTTCTTAAGATCAATTTTTTCCAATAAAGTATCTAAATCTACTTCTTCATTCTCCTGATTTTGTAGGTCGAGATATGTTTTTATAACCAAACAATACGCTTCAAAAGGTGTAATTGTAGCAACTTGTGTTTTATTTTTAATAAAATCAATCAATATTTTGCGATTATCCAGATGCTCAGTAATTGGAGTTGCCCGCTCCCATAATTCATCAAAATACTGAACTGCATCTGCATATCCATAATCTTTAATTTCTACATTAAATTCTTCTTGATTATGTAGTCCCGAACGTGTTAAATTACTACTTCCTGTTATAAATTGTCCAGGCATACCTTGTTTTTCTGCCTGATCTTCATTTAGATGGAAGAGATATAATTTTGCGTGATTGGGATTTTCTGTTTTACGAATTTCCAATCTGTTTTCTTCAATCATTTGTACAAAAAATCCCACTTGATTGTAAAATTCTTCTGTATCCATTTCTTCATTGTTCAAAGCAAAACCAAGTGATACAAGATATTTCTGAAACTCTTCATCTCTTGAGCTGTCTTCTTCATCTTTTTCTGCATATTCAATGATATTGCCTAAATAATTACAAACTTGTAACCCCACTAACAATTTTAATTTTTGTTGAGGATTTTTTTGAAGACTTAAGTAGATATCTGACCATCCTGAAAAATAAAAATAACCTACTAGAAATTTCAGCTCATCACTAATGGAAATCAAAGTATTCAATCTTCCTTTTAGTGTTTTTTGTTGTTTATTATTGGTAATAAAATTATTCGACATTGTATTTAGTGATAAAGTAATGGATATATTGTTTTAAATACGTCCCTAAATAATAGGGCAAATTCATTAACAAGTAAGGTTTCCCTTCTGGTGTAACGGTTTCTTCAATGTTGAATTTTCCTCCATACATTCTGACTGCGAATTGATGAGGGGTTTGATTCACAAATTGATGCAAGGATTTCAAACTTCCCGTTTTCCCCGATTTAATTTCAATAGGAATCATGAATTTTCCGTGGGCAATGAGCAAATCTACCTCTGCTGATGATTGCGTTTTGTCCCGAACCCAAAAATTGGTCTTTTTGTAATCTGTAGTATTCAAAGACAAAACTTCCTGATTAACAATATGGGGTATAATCGCTCCTTTGTATGCTTCGCTAAGGTCTTTCATTAGCAATAAATCGGCTTGAATATTCAGATCAAAATTTAAAATTCCTGTATCCAAAAATTGTAATCGTGGCGATTTTTTGTAATCTGGAAGAATTGGCGGCTCTACATTGGTACAAGGATAAATTACCTGAATGACCTTTGCGGCATCTAAATTATTAAATGCCTCGCTCACTTCCCTCGACTTATAATTAGAGTGTCCGAAATTTTGAAATTTAATCCGTTGGTCAACAAATGATGCAGCGGTATTTACGATATGTTTCATCACATTTTCTTCCGATTTACTATCTGCGTATTTTATCACATCATCTTTGTAGGTATTCCAAATACTTTCATAAATCTGTGGAAGTGCTAATAAATCTTTATGAGCAACATAGTTGGCAACAATTTCTGGCATTCCTCCGATAATACAATAGGTGTGGAACTCTTTCATCAAAAGTTCGTGGGCAATGTCGTCAACGGGAACATTCCGAAATCGTTCCAACAAATTATTTTTCCCCTGTGCTTCAAGATATTCCTGAAAATTTAAAGGAAACAAATACAGATAATTAATCCTACCTACTGGATAATTTTTAGTTTTCTTTAAGGTATGCTCCAGCAAAGAACCCGCAGCAATGACATTCAATTCTGGCAAGTCCTCATAAAAATAACGCAAAAAAGAAATTGCTTTTTCGGATTCCTGGATTTCATCAATAAAAAGCAGTGTATTTGGGAAATCTTTTGGGGAGATTTCATTTTTTAATGCCAAAAAATTGACCAATTCCTGTACACTATTACTTCGTTCTACGAGACTTGCATCTTCGCTTTTTTCTAAATTAAGCTCTATAAAATGGGTATAACTTTCCCCTAAACTGCGAACCAAGGTCGTTTTTCCTACTTGTCGAGCTCCTCTTAGTATCAACGGTTTGGCATTAGAACTCGTTTTCCATTGAACCAACTCATCGAAAATATGTCGTTTAAAATTCATTCTTATCATAAAACAAACCCAAATTTACTAAAATTCTGTAACAAAACAAAGGTAATTTTTATTTTATTTTGTAACAAAACAAAGGCAATTTTTCTAATAACTTAATTTCTGCCTTTTTACAAAACTACTTACAGTCAATCTGTGGACATTTAAAATTCTACCTATTGCGGAATAGGAAACTTTTTTATCAAGCAATTCTTGAATCTTTTTTTCCTGCCCCGTAAGTTTGGTTTTAGCAGATTTACTTCCCAATGGACGACCGAGAACAACACCTTCTGCCCGCTTTCTTGCCAATGCTTCTTTGGTTCTTTGAGAAATAAGATTTCTTTCAATTTCTGCCGAAAGACCAAAAGCAAATGCTAAAACTTTGGAATTGATATCACTTCCTAAACGGTAATTATCTTTTATTGTCCAAACCTGAATATCACGATTCATACATTCATTTAGAACACCCATAATCATTAATAGATTTCTTCCCAAACGGGAAAGTTCAGAGCAAATAAGTATATCTCCTTTTTTCATTTTTTTGAGAAGCTTACCTAGTTTTCGATCATCTACATTTTTAGCTCCTGATATGGTTTCTTCAATCCATTTATTCACTATTATTTCTTGTCTTTCGCAAAAATGGTTAATTTCAAATCTTTGATTTTCTACAGTTTGCTTGTCTGTACTTACCCTAATGTATCCGTAAATCATATTAAATTGTTTAAGTTATTATTCAGTTTTGGTTTAAATTAAATGTTAACTGTCTAAAATAAATATAAACAATAAATATAGCAGCAAGTTCAGCGTTTATTTTAGACAAAATGCTAATTTGACTGAATTTAAAGATTCTGAAAGTTGGGTTGTTTTATCCCCAATTGAAAAGCAAATCAAAGAAAAAATTGAGAAGGTTGGAACGCCATTAAAGGATTGGGATATTCGTATAAATTATGGAATTAAAACAGGATTTAATGATGCTTTCATTATTGACGGAGCAAAACGAAAAGAACTGATTGCAAAAGACCCAAAATCTGCCGAAATCATACGACCGTTATTAAGAGGTCGTGATATTAAAAGATATTCGTACGAATTTGCTGATTTATACCTTATTACGACTTTTCCAAGCTTAAAGATAGACATTGAACTATATCCTGCTGTAAAACAACATCTTATGAGTTTTGGATATGATAGATTAAAGCAAACAGGAGATAAAGGAGCAAGAAAAAAGACTAATAATCAATGGTTTGAAACACAAGATAGCATAGGTTATTGGGACGTATGATTTCGGCAGATTTTGGGTCTTCTGCTATTAACTCATCTTTTTTCTTACCATCTATGATAAAAGCCTCATTATAACCAGTTAAAATTCCACGATAGATGTTAATATTCCAGTCTTTCAAAGGAACGCCTATTGCTTCAATTTTAGCTTTTATCCTTTGCTCTATTTCACTTAAAATTATCCAGCTTTCACTTGTGCTAAAATTGCATTTTGTAGCATTTTGTCTAAAATAAACGCTCAAATTATTTAACACCTTTTCTTTTATCACACAAGCTTTAGTTTCCTGTCTATTTTTATCCTTGGAAAACAGAAGAATATTAGTATCTACTGTTGCAGATTCAAATATTTTTTGACCTGCAAAGTCAATTAATAAAATGGGATTTGTGTTGTCAGTAAAAAACTTACGAGTGTTCTCTCCATATCCTGCACGCATCCATTTATTAGATGTTATATAACATAGAAAACCTCTGTTTTTTAATAATTGCCAACCACGCTCATAGAATAAGGAATAAATGTCTCCAGTTTTTGCAAATGTTTTATATTCACAGTTTTGATACATTTTAGCTAATCTGCCACTTTCCTTTTGGAGTTGTACATAAGGTGGATTTCCAATAACGATGTCAAATCCTTCTTCTAACCCAAACATCCATTCTGGATCAAAGAAAGGCGAACTTGCATTTTGATCATAAGGATTCCATTGTGAGAATTGTATCGCATCTTCGGGTGCAAATTCATTATTATCTTGCAATAGTTTTGAAAGTTCGGCTCTTAACTGTGCATCTTTATCTCTCAATTCTTTTTTCTTGTAGGCAGATTTCGCATAGAAATGCTCTTTTCTCACCTCCATTAGTTGGTGTTTTGTTTCATCAATGCGTGGATCGGTAAAAAGACTGTTTACAAAATCGCCTTCTTTTTTCTTTTTCATACCAATCAACGTATTCGCTGCTACAAATTTTGTTTCTAAATTAGGCAAAGTTAATACTCCATAATTTTCTTCGGGTTTAGATAAATCCATTGTTTCCTGCTCTACAATCAGGGAGATAAAGAAACGTAATTTGCTAATTTGTACTGCAATGGTTTGTATATCTACGCCATAAATACATTCTTCTATCAAATGTAGTTTCAAATCGTGATGAGATTCTTTGTTTTTAGCATCTAATTTCTCAAGAACTTCCACCATTCGGTTGAGTATTCCCATAGGAAATGCTCCTGAACCACAAGCTGGATCCAAGATTTTTACGGAACGGAGCGTATTTGCTATTTTTTCACATAAATCGTGGTCATCAGCCAAAGATTCTGGTAAATTTTCCTGTTCAAAAAGCTGACGAATAGCCTCTCCCTGACCCTCTCCAAAGGAGAGGGAATTTTCAAGAAAAGCGATTAGACTTTCGTCCACCATATAAGCAACGATTTCTTTTGGTGTATAAAAACTGCCCGATTGTTTACGTGCGGATTCTTGTGTCTCTGGGTTAAAAGCGCCTAACAAGTTTTCAAAAACATTCCCTAATAATTCAGGATCTAATGCTACCTGAACTTCATTTGGCACATTTTCTTCCACTGTAAAATTATAGCGTTCCAATAAAGGAATTAATCCTTCATTTTTGTCATCGCCAAAGAAAACAACGTTTGGAATAAATGCTCTGTGCTTCAGGTTCCCGTTTGGAAATTTTTTATCACTTCTACTAAATCCATCTAAATGATATTTTACCCCATCTGTACTTTCTTCTTTATCAAGACATTCAAACAATCCTCCGTTCAAAAACGGAATTGGTCGGAATAAATTTAACACCTCCTCTTCAGAAATTTTGAACATTTCCGAATAACGATATCGGGTTTTAACATCACGTTTATCAGCTAATTTTGCAAACTCTCGTTCTGTTACTGCTTTATTTAAAGTTGCAAAAAATAAATTTTGTAAAATGGCATTATAGTAATTTCCATTGGAGAAACTCTCTGGATTAAAATCATTTAAAATTTCAGATAATCTATCTTTTTTAAATAATTCATCTGGAACTAAATGCTTTTGTTTGATAAACCAAACAAACAATAATCGTGTAATTAGACGAATCATTTGTTCTTCAAGCTTCACACGATCATCATCAGATGTAGATGTATTGTTTGGAAATGTAATACCAACTTCTGATTCAAGAGTCCATTGATACCACTTGAATAAATCATTGTAAAATTCTTTTGTTAGTTTTTCAACAGAAAAAGCTTCTTGAATAGCATCTAAATCTTTAAACGTACAGTTGCCAATTCTATGTTTGAAAGTTTTATTGGTATCTTCTGGAGATACAAAATAGGTAAAGCGCTTCCAAGAAGAATATTTCTTATCTGCTTTTCCGTCCCAGTTTCTTCGGATAAATGAAAACCTAAACTTCCCTGCATCATCATAAAAAACGAAAATTGCTCCATCTTTAAAATCTTCCTTAAGAACTAATTTTGCAATTTCAAATTGCTTTCTCTTAGAAAAGCGTTCAGTTAAAATTCCTTTGTGCTTACAACAGAAAACAATAAGTTCATCAGAATTTTTAAACTCTACATTTCCTATTCTCGTTAATTCTGAAAAATCAGAAAAATCTTTATCTTCAACAATATAGGTTAAATCTTCTAACTGTGGTTTTAAATTCGCATTGTTTTTAAAAAAATCTGATAATAATTTTACTGAGAAGTTTTGTATAAGTTTGTCCATTCCTTGATACTTTTCGTATTAAAAGCCTTGTAAAGATAAGAAATATGTTGCTAATCGGTAGGGTATGTTTAGTATAATTTTTCAGTCTAATTATTTTAGAATTGTGAATTTTGGCAAAATCTATAGTTAAAACCCTCTCAACAACCCACTTAGTTTCTATTATAACTCATCTTCTCAAACTTCTATTTTTTTCCTGATAATTCATTTGTAATTTTATCATGTTCTTCCTTAATATCCTTAATGTTATTCGATATAAATTCTTCTTTTTGATTTCTAATATTAAGCAGTTTAAAAAGATTAGTTGTTTTACTTGAATCCTCAAAAATCTCTTCAACTGCTGAAATAGGAATTTGATTTGCTTTAGTAGTTTTTTCAATTATCTCAATCATTATTCTCTTTCTTTCGGTATCATTCAGATTTTGCAGATTCGGAATTTTTATACTTTCCTGTAAAATAGATTTTTTAAGTGTATTTTCTACTGATTCCAGATATTTTTTCTTTTCAACAGCAAAAACATTTTCATTGGTTAAGAGAGCGGAGTTTTTGCTTTTGAAAATAAAAACTTCTTTCTTTAGACTTTCAATTTTGTTTTTCAATTCTATAATTTGTTTATGCTTAGATTCCAACTCTGTTTTGTTTTTAAGAATTTGAATAGCATTCGTTTTGATTGCCTTTTTATAATTTTCAATAGTTTTGTCCGTTTTTATTTTCTGAAAACCGAGAAAATCCGATTGCTTCACAATTAAATCATCCGCTTTTTTAGAATTCATTTCCTGATGCATTTGTTTATATCGTTCTTCTAAAACCCTCAAATCTTCTTCTTTCTTCTTGATTTTAAATTCTACCGCCTCCAATCTTGTTAACGAACCAGAGACGCCTCTTTCCATTTCCAAACATTCTGCTGCCAAATCTTTCATTTTGGAATAATGAAAAGATTGATGTTTCAGCATTTTTCCCGTCTCCAAATCCTGCCAATCTGCAACCAAATGAGCATGATAGTTGGGTTTCCATGCTTTGGTGTCTTTATCGTAATACCCTTCATCTTTATGAATAGCAATCTGAAAAATCCGTATTCTAAGCTCTTCTTCCAATCTTTTTGATAGGTTATGTAGATCTTGCATCGTTGTAGTTTCTTTTATAACAACTACAGCTTCCCGAACTGGCATTGCATTTTTCTGTAATCTTCTACCTGATTTTTCTTTGCAATAATTTTCTATCTTTTGAATTCGGTCAGCAATTTTTTATTCCATCCAATATTCATTATTTGGAGTTAAATCTTTGCGGATATAATCAAAGGATTTTTTTTCTGAAATTGTGAATTTCGGAATCAAACTTTACTACTTTAAAATTGATTGATGTCTTCATTATTCTTAAATTTAATATTGAGTTCACCTGTATCTTTTTTACGCAGGTTTCCTAGCAACCTATATCTATTTTATACAGGTTATTCACTGATCTTGTATTATTTTTATCGGTTGATAAAGCTGAATCTTGTAATAACTTAATATGGAAAAAGCCTCGCAGAGCGAAGAAGAAACTTTGTTGGGAGAGCATCGACCTTCAAAGTTGCGAATGAGTTCCTCAAACTTTTGCTAATAGTTGATAAAAATGTTCACACGCATTATTAGCGTTTTCTCTTGTATATTTGGTTGGATGAATTTATGTTGCTTTCTTGATGTTGCTGTTCGGGATTATGTTCCTTTAATTTAAAGGTAAAATTCATAGGTGCTAAAATAGGTGCTAATAATTCAATATTTAGACATAAAAAAAACATATATTTACTTATGCAAATATATGTAAAATATTGATTTATTGACATTTTATATATAAACAGTAATATTACTAAGGTTCACCTCCCTTCCTCTCTGCAGTAAAATCTATGAAACACTCATTATGTAAAATGAGTGTTTTTTATTTTTAGACTTTTTTTCGAAAAATTTTCATTAGATTCTTTTTAGCAAAATAAAAAACCGTCTCAAAAAATGAAACGGTTCTCACTAGCTATATTTTATTTAATCCTGTTTGTGTTGCTATTTTTTCAGGATAAAAAGAAGATGATACTATGCTAATTTTACATTAACAGCGTTAATCCCTTTTTTACCTTGTTGTAATTCGTAAACTACTTTATCATTTTCATGAACTTTAGTTTTTAAACCACTTGTGTGTACAAACACATCTTCTCCTCCGTTAGATGGAGTAATAAATCCGAAACCTTTTGTTTCGTTGAAAAATTTTACGGTGCCTTCTTGCATTGTAATTGAATTTAAGTTAATTATATTATTTTTTTATTTTATCTTGATAACATTGATGGCAATGTAGCCTTTTGGTCCTTTTTCTTTTTCGTAGCTTACTTTATCGTCTTTCTTTAAGACTTCGGATAGTTGGTTAGCGTGTACGAAAATACTTTCTTTGGAGCGGTGGTCGTTGATAAATCCATAGCCTTTTTCTTCGTTATAGAAAGTTACCGTACCTTTGTTAAAGGTTTCATCTACATCGTGAGGGGCTGCTCCTAGCTGAATATCTTCTAACGAAATTTCTACTTTTTCTGATAAATCTGGTGGTGTATTTGTAATTTGCCCGTTGGCATCTACATATACTAGCATATCATCTAGGCTTTTACCTTTATTGTTATTATGTTTTCTTTCTTCTCTTCTAAGTGCTTTCTCTTTAAGCTTCTGAAGTTTTTTCTTATCGTTCTCTTTTTTAGAATAAGTATCTCCCATAGTTTTATTTTTTTATTAGATTGCAGGTGCGGTGGTCATAGTGAAACCTATTAGCCTTTGTATATTTTTCAAATCTTTTCTTTCTTCTGCTCCACAAAACGAAATGGCGTTTCCTGAAGTTCCTGCTCTACCTGTTCTACCTATTCTATGCACATAAGTTTCTGGCACATTGGGAAGCTCGTAGTTAATTACCTGTGGTAGCTCATCTATATCTATCCCTCTGGCAGCGATGTCTGTAGCGATTAAGACACTGATACGGTTATCTTTAAAATCTTTAAGTGCTTTTTGACGGGCGTTTTGAGATTTGTTGCCGTGTATTGCTGCTGCAAAAATTCCTGTTCTACCTAATTGTTTTACTAATCTATCTGCCCCGTGTTTGGTTCTTGTAAAAATAAGCGACCTTAGCTCTGATGTATCTTTTAAAATATTTATCAGTAAGTTGGTTTTATCATTTTTTTCTACAAAATAAACGGATTGTTCTATTGTTTTAGCCGTAGAAGATACTGGAGTTACTGTAACTTCAGCGGGGTTATCTAAGATAGTTTCTGCAAATTGTCTTATAGAATTAGGCATCGTAGCCGAGAAAAATAAGGTTTGTCTTTTCTTAGGCACTTTGGTAAGGATTTTTTTAACATCGTTTACAAATCCCATATCTAGCATACGGTCGGCTTCGTCTAAAACTAAAATTTCTATTTGAGATAGGCTAAGCAATCCTTGTTGCATTAGGTCTAATAACCGCCCTGGAGTTGCTATTAAAATATCTACGCCTTGGTTCAAGGCTCTTTCTTGTTTCCCTTGAGGTACTCCTCCAAAAATTGACAGATGTTTTATATTCAAAAACTTGCTATACTGTTCTATATTTTCTTGAATTTGAATAGCTAGTTCTCTTGTTGGTGTTAAAATCAACGCTCTAATAGACTTGCCTTTTTTAGGTGTTTCTGACAATATCTGCAATAATGGAATTGAGAAAGCAGCTGTTTTACCAGTTCCCGTTTGAGCACACCCTATAAGGTCTCTACCTTCTAAAATGGTTGGAATTGCTTTTTCTTGAATTGCAGTAGGGGTTGTATAACCAGCGTCAGATATTGCCTTTAAAATAGGACTTGATAATGATAATTGTGTAAAATTCATAAATGATTTTGCCAAAGAACTATTGGCGTAAAGTAAACACTGTCTTCGCATAATAATAAGACTGTGTTAAATGTTTTTTTAGATTGTTATTCGTTTTAATATGCTATTATTTATTATTGATAATGGCAACTAAAAAACACAAAAACTGAGTGAGTATTAAGAATAATTTTTCTAAAAAACTTTAATCAGAAAGTGGCATAAGGAGCCGTTTTCATTAAATGATGGTACAAAGGTAAAGTAAATAAAATAGAATACACTATAAATCGGCAAATAAAAAAAATAATCACCTTAAACTACTGGTTATTAAGGTGATTATTTTTATTAAATATTTTTCTACTACTCCTGTGTGGACTTATTAGCTAATTGCCCACAAGCGGCATCTATATCTCCTCCTCTGCTTCTTCTAATCATAACCGTGATGCCGTGTCGTTCTAATTGTTCTACATAGTTTTGAGTGGCTTTAGGATTACTCCTATCATATTTGCCATCGCCTATTGAGTTGTATTCTATCAGATTAACCTTGGTAGGTACTTTTTTACAGAATTTTATAAGTGCTTTTATATCTTCATCGGTATCGTTAATCCCTTTCCAAATACAGTATTCTAAGGTAATGATAGAGCCTGTTTTTTCGTACCAATACTGTAAAGATTCTATAATATCCGTCAGTGGAAATTTGGTAGAAAAAGGCATTATTTCGTTTCGTTTAGATTCTATTGCTGAATGTAGAGAAAGGGCTAGTTTAACCTTAAGATTCTCATCTGCCAACATTTTTATCATCTTGGGTATCCCAGAGGTAGATACCGTAATTCTTCGTGGCGACATACCCAAACCTTCAGGCTCTGTAATTTTTCTGATGGCTTCCACTACATTTTTATAGTTCATCATAGGCTCTCCCATCCCCATAAACACAATGTTAGACAGCGGTCTATCAAAATACGCCTTACTCTGCTGGTCTATAAGTGCCACCTGATCTACAATCTCTGCAACTTCTAAATTTCGCATTCGTTTTAGCCTTGCTGTGGCACAAAACTCACAATTAAGCGAACACCCTACTTGAGACGAAACACAAGCTGTGGTACGTGTATCGGTAGGGATAAGCACACTCTCTACCATAAGCCCATCGTGTAATTTAACACCATTTTTTATAGTTCCGTCTTTACTTTTTTGGAGTAAATCTACTTTTACAGGTTTAATTACAAAATCTTGAGCTATCCTTTCTCTAAGGTTCTTGGAAAGGTTTGTCATTTCCTCAATAGAATGCCCATTTTTGCTCCACAACCAATCATAAACCTGTTTGGCACGAAACGGCTTCTCCCCAATGGAAGTAAAATAATCTTTAAGCTCATCTAAACTAAGGGTACGAATGTCTTTCATCTATCAGAAATGAGTGATAATAAAAAAGTAACAAGCCTCTATAAAGGCTTATTACCTTATTTCAAGTTAATTATATTTATATATTTTTAAAGGATTAGCATCGCATCTCCGTAGGAGTAGAACTTATACTTTTCTTTAACTGCCTCTTCGTAAGCGTGCATTACAAAATCTTTACCTGCAAATGCCGCAATCATCATAATAAGAGTAGATTTCGGCGTGTGGAAATTGGTAATCATAGAGTTAGCCACAGCAAAATCGTATGGTGGATAGATAAACTTATTCGTCCAACCGTGGTAAGCACTTAGCTTTCTATTAGACGAAACCGAAGTTTCTATGGTTCTCATTGTAGTAGTTCCTACTGCACAGATGCGTCTATCTTCATCTATAGCTTTGTTGATAATATCCGCATTTTTTTGGTCGATGAACGCCTCTTCACACTCCATTTTGTGTTTTGATAAATCCTCTACCTCTATTGGGTTAAAAGTTCCTAAGCCCACATGCAGTGTTACTTCAGCAAAGTTAATCCCTTTTATCTCTAATCTTTTCATTAGATGTTTAGAGAAATGAAGCCCCGCAGTAGGTGCTGCTACCGCTCCCTCCTTTTTAGCATAGATTGTTTGGTATCTTTCTGCATCTTCTGGTTCCACTTCTCTTTTAATATACTTTGGTAGAGGTGTTTCTCCTAGCTCCTTTAATTTAGCACGAAACTCCTCGTAGCTTCCATCGTATAAGAATCTTAGTGTTCTTCCTCTAGAAGTTGTATTATCTATAACTTCTGCCACTAGAGACTCATCTTCGTCAAAGAATAGTTTATTACCAATTCTTATTTTTCTAGCAGGGTCTACCAATACGTCCCAAACACGAGTTTCTTTATCTAGTTCTCTTAAAAGGAAAACCTCTATTTTAGCTCCAGTTTTTTCTTTATTTCCATATAGTCTCGCTGGGAAAACTTTAGTATTATTAAAGATAAACAAATCATTTTCATCAAAATAATCTATAACATCTTTAAAAAGTTTATGCTCTATGGTTTGATTTTTTCTATTAAGAACCATAAGTCTTGCCTCGTCTCTGTGCTCCGAAGGATGTTCCGCAAGAAGCTCTGGTGGTAGATTGAAATTAAAATCAGAAGTTTTCATTTTATATAAATATGTTTAAATTTTAAATACAAAAACGGAAAATGATTTTCCGTTTGGTTGCAAATATACAACTTAGGCAACCCCTTTGTCAAGTTAATCAGACCACCTCAAACATAAACAACTAAATTACAGAACTTTAAATATCAATTATTTTTTACAATTCACTAATGATGATAAAAACTGTAATTATTCTTTTCACTATAAATAAATAGATTAGTATCTTTGGAGTACTTAAATTTTGGTTATGATAAACGCTGGATTAGTGGGTGCAGGACACCTTGGGAAGATACATCTAAGATTATTACAACAGTCAGAAAAGTATAATTTGGTAGGGTTTTACGATGCTGATACAGAAAATGGTAAACGACTAGAAGCCGAATTTGGCTATAAATACTATCCGAATTTTGAAGATTTACTCAACGATATTGAGATGTTGGACATTGTAACGCCTACTCTATTTCATTACGATTATGCCCAAAAAGCAATAGACCACGGCAAGCATTTTTTTATAGAGAAACCCGTAACTCAAACTTTAGAACAGGCCGAAGACATTATTCGTAGATGTACCGAAAAAGGTATTAAAGCACAGGTAGGACATGTGGAACGCTACAACCCAGCCTTTATTGCTACAAAACCCTACATACAAAACCCTATGTTTATAGAAATACATAGGTTGGCAGAGTTTAATCCTAGAGGCACCGATGTTTCTGTTGTGCTAGACTTGATGATTCACGACTTGGACATTCTCTTAAGTCTTGTAAAATCTAAGGTTAAAAATATTCACGCTAGCGGTGTATGTATTGTAAGCAAAACGCCTGATATCACTAACGCTAGAATAGAGTTTGAAAATGGTTGTGTTGCTAATTTAACCACCTCCAGAATCTCTATGAAAGCGATGAGAAAAAGCAGATTTTTCCAAAAAGATGCCTATATTTCCGTGGATTTTCTAGAGAAAAAAGCCGAAGTCATTAGAATGAAAGACGCTCCTGAAAACCCTTCTGACTTTGATATGATTATTGAAAATGCCGAAGGCGAAAAATCCCAAATTATTTTTGAATATCCTAACATACAGCCTAACAATGCCATCTTAGACGAACTAGAAAGTTTTGCTGAAGCCATCACCAATAACAAAGAAGTAGAAGTCTCTCTACAAGACGGTACAGAAGCTCTAAGAGTTGCTTTGGAGATTATGAGGCTTATTAACTAAATAAAAGTTCTTATTCGTATATTCATTTGATGTAGCGAAATCCGCTTTGCGAACTTCACACATTAGACGGTTTTGAAATTACGCCAAAATTTCCGTTTAAAAAGTCATTTGTGAAAATTTGGCAGCTCCCTCCCCAAAAAAAATACCATAATAGAAAAAATCAATATTTGGAATAATCATTGAGATCTCTACAATGGTATAGAATTGAATACCTTAAAATTTTGATATTCGGATGAGCGTTCAAATTTACAAAATTTTTTAAACTTCAATCACTGAGAAAAACTCACTCAGAGTGTTGAGTTAAAAAACAGAAAACTTATGAAAAATACTTTATATTTCTTAAGTTATGATTTAATCAAAGGAAAGGATTATAAAACCCTTTATGATGAATTAAATAAATTCGGAGCAAAAAGAGTTTTAGAATCTGTTTGGTGTTTTAGATATAATGATGATAGCACTAAACACTTGAGAGATCATTTTACGAAGTTTATTGACGGCGATGACAAACTTTTAGTTATTAAATCTGCATACTGGGCAGGATGTAGACTGATGTTTGACCCCAATAAACTTTACTAATCACAAAAGAGTTGGAAGAAATTCCGACTCTTTTTTATAACTGCATATAACATAGTATTTGCAAAAGGCAGGGTTTAGATAGTGATAGGATATTTTTCTTAAATTACTCTTCATACTTGGCTACAACATTAAGTAAGTTTTATATTTGTTTATTATAATGATACCAAAAATAAAACGGTTGTATCCAAAATGATACAACCGTTTTTCTATTATGAAAAAAAACTTTACTAATTAAGCCTCTTCAGTTTTAGTTTCTTTAGCCTTAGGAGCTTCTACTACAGGAGCGTCAGATACTACTTCAAATTCGTAGTCATGCTCTACTTCTCTATGAAGTCTTACTTTAGCAGTAAATTTACCTAATCTCTTAATAGTATTTCCAGGGATTTTGATGTATTTTTTATCTACCTCAACACCTGCTTTCGCTAATTCTTCAGCTAAGTTAGCATTGTTGATAGAACCAAATAACTTATCTCCAGAACCTACCTTAGCAGCGATAGAAACAGTAGTCTTCTTAAGTTGCTCTACAATTTTGTTAGCAGCAGCTACTAATTTAGCTTCCTCTTCTTTTCTAGCTTCCAATACTTCAGCTAAAACCGCTCTATTTTTAGGTGTCGCTAAAACTGCATATCCTTGAGGGATTAAGAAGTTTCTAGCGTATCCTGGCTTTACATCTACTGTATCAAACTCTAATCCTAAGTTTTCTACGTCTTTTTTAAGAATAATTTCCATTGTTTGTTGTTGTCTTGTTTAGGTTTTAGAAGTTTAGAATCCAAACTCAATAGTTGACTTTCCAAATATCCTAAAACAGTTAGAATTTTTAATTTTACTAATTCAGCAACTTATATAATTACTTCAATAAGTCTGCTACATACGGCATAAGTGCCAAATGTCTTGCTCTTTTGATAGCAGCAGATACTTTTCTCTGATATTTTAAAGAAGTTCCTGTATATCTTCTTGGTAAAATTTTACCTTGCTCGTTAACGAACTGAAGAAGGAAATCTGCATCTTTATAATCTACATATTTGATACCGTATTTTTTAAA
The DNA here is from genome assembly GCF_009670965.2 of Riemerella anatipestifer. Classification (NCBI taxonomy): domain Bacteria; kingdom Pseudomonadati; phylum Bacteroidota; class Flavobacteriia; order Flavobacteriales; family Weeksellaceae; genus Riemerella; species Riemerella anatipestifer. Next base: position 160,277 of record NZ_CP073239.1, read on the forward strand.
TCTACAGTATTTTTTTTCAGATTTAGTATTGATATCTAGTGGTGTAAGGAATTTTACTTCAGACTCCCCACCTTGTGCGGCTTGTTGTGCCATTTCATCTATTGCCATAGTTTCTTTTTTTAGGGGTTAAAAATTAAGCTTTTTTAGATTTTAGTTTTGCTCTTCTCTTTTCAGCATACTCTACAGCGTGCTTGTCTAACTTTGTAGTTAAGTAACGGATAACTCTCTCGTCTCTTTTGAAAGCAAGTTCTAAATCTGCCACGATAGTTCCTTCACCTTTGAATTCTATCAAAGTATAGAAACCATTTTTCTTCAATTGAATAGGGTAAGCTAACTTTTTTAGTCCCCAATTTTCTTTGGCTACGATTTCGCAATTTTGATCTTTTAAAAGATCCTCAAATTTTTTCACTGCTTCCTCCACCTGAGCGTCAGACAGAACGGGAGTTAAAATGAAAACAGTTTCGTAATGATTCATAATGTTAATAATTATATAGTTAAAATTTCAAGGTGCAAAACTAATATTTTTTTTTCACATACACAAACACTATATCGTTCAATCTGATAAAGTATTCTTTTTACCTAAATCAGACATTTGGATTTTTTGTTTTTGATTAGAAACAGGGGTTCCAAATTTATTTTCTAATTCGTCTAAGTAATTCTCTTTAAGCTCGTCATAAAGGGAATTTCTACTCACGAGCAAAGCCGATATTGAGGAAATCATTCCCGAAAGCATTAGATAAAAAATGAGCGAATGCCTATCCGTCATTTCCAACACCAATATTGCAGAAGTAAACGGAGCTCTCGTAATGCCTGTAAGAAATGAAACCATTCCTGCCAAAATAATTACATTAGTTTCATTAGCTGTTAAATTTAAAAATGAAGAGAGAAATGCACCACAACTCGCTCCCGCACTAAGAGCTGGAGCAAATATTCCACCTGCACCACCACTAGTAAATGCAATGGCTGGACCTAACATTCTAAATAAAGGGATATACCACAGTTCTGTTTTATCATTGCTGAAAAGCAATCGTTCTATAATACCCTTCCCAGAACCCAAGATTTCTCTATTTATAAAGTAAGCACAAAAGGCTATCAATAAAGCACTTAAAACTAAAAACACCAACTGTTGCCTAGTATTTTTGAATTTAGCTCTAAACTTACTCAATGCCAACATAAAACGGGAAAATTTACTACTTAAAATTCCACAAATAAAAGAAACCAAAATTACAGGAAGTATAATCTCTAGACCTACCCCACTCGTCTTAGGATACCCTAAATAAAGGTAAGAACCTGCCAAAGTTTGAGCCGTCAGGCCTGCAACAATAACCGCAGTGAAAAGAGCCGTTTTAAAGTTATTGATGTGTGTTTTGGCTAATTCTTCTACCGCAAAAACCACTCCTCCTAACGGAGTATTAAATGCAGCCGAAAGTCCCGCTGCTGCTCCCGTCATTATCATATTTTTAATAGATAATTTAGGCCACCATTTCGGTAATACTTGATTGATAAACCTAAACACAGAGCCTGCTATCTGTATCGTAGGCCCTTCCCTTCCAATAGCTCCTCCTCCCAATACTAAAATAATGCTTGATAATATTTTAATAATGATAATTTTATAGCTTAATAAATACTTTATTTTTCGTCTTTGTCTCGGCGTGGCTAGTGATACAGAAGCCATCACTTGAGGTATCCCACTGCCTTTGGAATACGGAGCGTATCTCTGAACCAACCACCACGAAAGAACAAAACCAATCGGGGCAAATATAAATATGAGCCAACCTTGCCAAGCTAACAGAGAGAACAACAAATGTTCACTCCACTCAAACAATTTGGCATACATTACCGCCAAACCTCCCGTAAGCAAAGAGGCTACCCAAAAGGGAATTGCTTGTAACAGATTATACTTAAGACGTTCATTCTGAATATTATCAAAAGAATGTTTAAGACGCTTGCGAATGTATTCAAATATAGATTTCATTATCACGAGGATATAAAACAGACTTTATATAGTGATATTGTGCAAAGTTAAAATTTCTTGGGTATCACAGATAAGAAAACTAGTTCATTCTCTTATATGCTTTTACAATACAGTCGCTACTTTACTACAAAGCCATTCCAAAAGCTCTACATCTTCCTTCGTAAAAGGATTTATTGTGTGAGAATCTATATCTATTTGACCTATATTCTCTCCATTTTTTATGATAGGAACTACCAATTCTGCTTTCGTATCTATGGAACACGACAAATAATTATCTTCAGCCATAACATCTGGCACTTCAAAAGTTTGGTTAGAAACAGCCACTTGCCCACAAATACCCCTACCGAAAGGAATAACCGTATGATCCGTAGGCGCCCCTACATAAGGTCCTAATATGAGTTCTTCTTTATTTCCATTTTTAAAATAAAATCCCGTCCAATTAAAATAACTTTTTTCTTGGTCTAAAATTTCACAGATTATTTTGAGTTTTTCTTCCTTAGAAAGATGGCTATCAGAAATAACTTCTGATAACTTTATTTTTAAATTTTCCATATTTAGTTTATTTTAAAAACCCTTTAAGGCTATCGCTTCTTTGTAACCAAACATTCCTCTGTCTTTAATCATATCCGCTACACCTTCTGGAAGTTGGCATTCCCAACCCGTTTCGCAATTTGCAATTTTAGCCAGAATCTCACGAGAGTAAATTTCGGAATATTTAGGATTATAAGTCTCAATATCAACGATTCTATTATTATGCTTAAAATACTTATACAGTTCCTTAAGATTTTCGGTAACTTTCAAATTGTCAGAATTTAATACCTCATGAGATTCAGGATCTTTGTATGGATACAAATAAACTTTCATATCTTTTCTAAAGAATTTACCAAACGCTTCCAATATTCCACCTGGCAAGTTTTTGTAATAATCTTCATCAAAAACCATCAACAAATTATTAACGCCCATCGCTACCCCTAGATAGCGAATGTTATAGCTGTAAAAATACTCTACCAAACGATAATACTCAGAAAAGTTAGACACCATTACAGTATAACCCAACTTTGCCAACACATCTACCCTATCCAAAAAGTCTCTCTCGTCTATTTTACCCGTTGCTCTAAGATTAGCCGTTGTAATTTCAAAGATAATTACGGTATCTTCAGGTTTTCCTTTAGTATCCTTTAGAAATAGATTTAGCCCATTTTCAAACATATCTATATTTACCAATGTTACAGGTCTAAAACTACCTCTAACCGCAAAAACATCTTTTTTGTAAAGAATATCTGCAGGAAGCATATTTTTACCTTCTGAATTAAATATCACCGCTTCTGTCATACCTTTTTTGACAAGTTGTAAGCTCATCAATCGGTTATCAACATATTCAAATGCAGGCCCCTGAAAATCAATCATATCAATTTCTATTTTATCAATAGAAATATCATCGTAAAGGCTGTTAATCAACTGTCTTGGATTATCAGCATAGTTAAAAGCTCCAAAAATGAGATTAACACCTAGATTCCCTAAAGTTTCCTGCTGAAGCGTAGCATCATTTTCTTTAAATCTGATATGCAGAATAATTTCGCTGTACTCCACTCCTGCCTCGTGCTGGAACATCAATCCTACCCAACCATGACCTTTAAAGGTCTTGTGGTAATTTATCGTGGTTACGGTATTAGCATACGAAAAAAACTTTCTATCTGGAGTTTCGGTATTATCTAATCGCTCCTCTATAAGGCTCACCTCGTGTCTGAGCATTTTTTTTAATCTATTCTGAGTAACGAATCTATTTTTAACCTCTTGCCCATAGATGGCATTACTATATTCCTTATCATAAGCAGACATCGCTTTAGCAATAGTACCGGAAGCTCCTCCTGCTCTAAAGAAATGACGTACCGTCTCCTGCCCCGCTCCAATTTCCGCAAATGTCCCGTATATTGAAGGGTCTAAATTAACAGCTAATGCTTTTTGTTTAGGGGTTAAAACCGCTTTGATTCCCGACATATTCGCAATATTTATATTTTTTTGTAAATTTACCAAAATGATTTTAAACTCAAAAATGAAGCTAAAATTTTTAGGCACAGGCACTTCGCAAGGCATACCTGTTATAGGATCTAAGCACCCTGTTTGTCTTTCTCAAAACCCTAAAGATAAAAGACTTAGATCTTCCGCCATAATTACAACTAATGGTAATAAAAAAATCTTAATAGATTGTGGACCCGACTTTAGACAACAAATGCTTTCCTTCGGAGAATCTCACATAGATGCACTCCTAGTAACGCACGAGCATAATGACCATATTATTGGACTAGACGACCTTCGTCCCATTATTTTCAACACTAATAAAAACATACCTATCTATTGTTTAGAAAGAGTTTCAAATGAAATCATACAAAGGTTTCCTTACGCCTTCGCTACGGAAAAATATCCTGGAGCACCTAGTTTTGACTTATATAAAATTACAAACCAACCATTTGAACTACTAGGAACTTTAATAGAACCCATAGAAGTACTCCACGGAAAACTCCCCATACTTGGTTATAAAATAGGAAATCTGGCCTATATTACCGATGCGAGTTCCATTAGTGAAGACCAGCTTGAGAAATTAAAAAAATTAGATATTTTAATCATCAACTGCTTAAGAGCAGAAGAACTACATGCTTCCCATTTTATACTTCCACAAGTTTTAGAACTTGTAGAAATATTGAAACCCAAAACTACTTACCTTACCCATATTAGCCATAGATTAGGGTTTCACAATGAAATAGAAAGCCTATTACCTCCTCACATAAAACCTGCTTATGATGGATTGGAGGTTTTTTGGTAAAATGCTAAAAAATATTTTTGTATAATCTAAAAAAAGTCTATATTTGCAGTCTCTAATTCAACCCATGCCCAGATGGCGGAATTGGTAGACGCGTTGGTCTCAAACACCAATGCCGAAAGGCGTGCCGGTTCGATCCCGGCTCTGGGTACAGTAAAATGCTGTTGAGTTTATCAATAGCATTTTTTTTATTCCCAAACAACAAAAAATAGCTACTTTAAAAAGTAGCTATTTTGCTATTATTATTGAACATTTTAAAGATTGTTCAATATAAATTGTGTCATCTTTTCATAAAGTTGAGAGCGAGTATTCCCTCCGTATATGCTATGATTTTTATCTGGGTAAGTCATAAACTCAAACTGCTTTTTATTCTGAATAAGTGCCTCGGAAAATACTGCTGCATTCTGAAAATGCACATTATCATCTGCCGTACCGTGTATCATCAAGAACTTACCTTTTAATAAATGAGCATATTCTGTAGGAGAGTTTTCATCATAACCTTTTGCATTTTCTTGTGGTGTTCTCAAAAATCTTTCTGTATAAACCGTATCATAAAAACGCCAATTGGTAACTGGTGCTACTGCAATTCCCATTTTAAAGACCTCAGCTCCTTTAGTCATTGCTAAACTCGCCATATAACCTCCGAAACTCCAACCAAAAATTCCAATTCTATTCGCATCTATATAAGACTGTTTCCCAAACCATTTTGCAGCGGTTATTTGGTCTTCTATTTCGTATTTACCCAAATTAAGATAGGTTGATTTTTTGTACTTCGTCCCTTTATATCCTGTTCCTCTACCATCTACACAGGCTACAATATATCCTTTCTGAACTAAGTGATTAAACCATAAGCCATTCCCAGAATCCCAAGAATTACTTACCTGTTGAGACCCTGGTCCTGAATACTGAAACATAAACAAAGGATACTTTTTATTAGGGTCAAAGTTTTTAGGTTTCATAATCCACGCATTCATTTGATCTCCTGCATTATTAGGTATAGTAAAAAACTCCTTTTCTACCCAATTATCCGTTTTCAACTTAGTTAAAAGCTCATCATTATTTTGTATTTCTTTCAAACTCTTTCCATTTCTATCTTTCAACACATATTTGTGTGGTGTTTTAGCCGAAGAGGTTGTATTGATAAAATAATTAAAATTAGGACTAAAAGAAGCCGTATTATTACCTTCTAAATCCGAAACAATTTGAGATTTACCCGTATTGATATTGATTTTAGACACCACCTTGTTGATACTTCCATTCTGAGTAGTTTGCACAAAAACCTCTTGATTTTTAGCATCAAAACCGTAATAATCTGTAATTTCCCAATTTCCTTTTGTAACTTGTTTTTTCAACTTACCTTTAGCATCATACCAATACAAATGACGGTAACCATCTCTCTCCGAAGCCCATAACATACCTCCATCAGAAAGAAATTCTAAAGTCAAATTATCAGTTTCTATCCACGCCTTATCTGTTTCCGTAAATAGTTTTTCTATTTTTCCGCTAGAAGTTTTTAGTTTTAGTATATCTAACTTGTTCTGATGCCTGTTAGCTGTAGCCACCAAAACCTCATCAGACGCCTTAGACACAAATAATTGCGGGATGTAATAGTTCTCAAAAGCACTTAAATCTACCTTAGCTATTTTTTTTGTATCCAACTGATAATAGTGCAAACTAACTTCAGAGTTTTTTTCGCCTGCTTTTGGATATTTGAATTTAAAATCTTGTGGATATAGATTGTTTCCGTAGATAGGCATATTCATTTCAGGAACAGATGTTTCGTCAGACTTTATAAAAACAATGGCATCACCGCCACTATTCCATACATATTGTTTGGCGTGACCAAATTCTTCTTCATAAACCCAATCTGCCAATCCGTTCAAAATTTCATTTTTCTTACCGTCCGTTGTAATTTGAACCACCTGCCCCGATGCTAAGTCTTGGTAATACAAGTTATTCTCTGAAATAAAAGCCACTTTACTACCATTAGGCGAGAATGTAGGTTCCTGAACAGGTTTACCTTCAAATAAAGAAATGATTTTCCCGTTTGATAAGTCTTTAATTTCAAAAACCCCTAAAAAAGAATGTCTGTAAATAGGCTCACTAGCTTTTTGTAACAAAATCTTTTGACCATCGTTAGAAAGTCGATAATCTTCGTATCTTCCTTCTACTATATAACCTTCTTTTTGTAAAGTTTTATAAGAATATTTTGCAATTCCTGCTGGTTCTATTACAGCGTAATAGTCATCTGTTTTCAAAGGAGAAATCCCCGCTATACCTTTACCTCTATAATAGCCCGAGTAGATTTTATCCAATGTAATTTCTTGCCCTTTATAGGCATTAACAGACAAAAATAAACCTAATGCTAGTATCACTATTTTTTTCATATCATAATAATTATTACAAATCGTCCCAAAGATAAAAAAACTAACTATTCTATTTAACATTTCATCAAAAATAAAAAATCACCCCAATGTTCTGGAGTGATTTTAGATATTTAGTACTGAAAACTTCTTATTGCTTCTAAAGTTTTATCTATCTCGTTATCTTTTATTTCAGAGGAAATAAACCAAGTTTCGTACCCACTAGGTGGAAGATAAACACCTCTCTCTAACAAGTGATGGAAAAAGGTATTAAATAACGAATGATTGGCCTGTTGTGCCTCATCAAAGTTAGCCACTCTATTGGTATGGAAAAACACAGACATCATAGAGCCTTTTCTATTGATACGGTGTTCAATCCCTTTTTCGTTAAGGATTTTAGCAATTTCAAAATCTAATTTTTCTGTGGTCTTATCAAGGTTTTGATAGAAGTTTTCATCATTTTTAATAAGTTGCAGTGTCGTCAGTCCCGCTCTCATCGCAATAGGATTACCACTAAGCGTTCCTGCTTGATAAACAGCACCTTTAGGAGCTAGACATTCCATAATTTCACGACGCCCAGCAAAGGCACCCACAGGCATACCTCCACCGATAACTTTACCATAAGTTACCAAGTCCGCCCTCACTCCATAGACCTCTTGAGCTCCACCAAATCCTAGACGAAAGCCCGTCATCACTTCATCAAAAATTAAAAGAGTTCCGTTACGGTCGCAAATTTCTCTCAGATTTTGCAAAAAGTTGTTTTCAGGAAGTACACAACCCATATTACCAGCCACTGGCTCTATGATAACCGCCGCAATTTGCCCTTCGTTATGGCGAAATAAATCTTGGATTTGTTCCCAATCGTTATATCTTGCTAGTAAGGTGTCTTTAGCCGTACCTTGTGTAACTCCTGGAGAGTTAGGGTTTCCAAAAGTTGCCGCACCACTTCCTGCCTTTATCAGAAACGAGTCTGAATGTCCGTGATAACAACCTTCGAACTTAATAATTTTATCTCTCCCTGTGTAACCTCTAGCCAAACGAATAGCGCTCATACAAGCCTCTGTACCAGACGACACCATTCTTATTTGGTCTATATTAGGTACATTCGCTGTAATGAATTTAGCAATTTCGGTTTCTAATTCGGTAGGTGTTCCAAATGAGAAGCCTTTTTCAGCTTGTAACTTTACAGCCTCCAGCACTTCGGGGTGAGTATGCCCTAATATGGCTGGTCCCCACGAATTGATATAATCTATATAAGTTTTATCGTCTGCATCTGTAAGATAAGCCCCTTTGGCCGACTTCATAAATACAGGAGTCCCACCCACCGATTTAAACGCCCTTACGGGAGAGTTTACACCGCCAGGAATATAGTTTTTAGCCTCTTGAAATAAAGCACTACTTCTTTGATATAACATTTTAATTTTATTTTTCCTAATTATTAAATATTATCTACGTGGAGCTTTCTTTTGCAAATAAATAATTTGTCCTTCCTTAGGCTGTTCTCCCTGCTCCATTCTGTTTTTAGAGTAAAGTTTTCTTAACTTAACACCAAACTTTTGGGAAATTTTATGCATTGTATCTCCCTTTTCAGCCTTGTATGTTTCTACACTTCCTGTTGAAGATTTGGGTTCCAAAAATAAGATATCATTTGTTTTTAATTTACTCCCGCTTAAATCATTCCATTTTAACAATCTTCCTTCTCTCATATCAATTTTTTTGGCAATGTAAGCCACATCAGTATCTGCAGGAATCACTACATATTTCAACCCTTCGTTAGGATGAGATTGTACTGCCATACCTTCTAGCAATACTAACTTTTCCTTTCTTAATTGCTCTGCTGTTTTTTGTTGCTCTGCATAAGAAGTTTGCCTATAAGGAACATATACTGTTACATTTTCCTTCTTTTTAACCTCTTTTTGAGGGTTTATTTTCGCCATAAACTCCTTATCATCATTCAACTCTGGATAAAGTTTTAATAATGTATAAGAAACTTCTTTGGACGAAATATTATCAAACTCGTAAAGTTTATACTTTTCTATCTTATCTATCAAAATATAAGCATACCTAGGATTGGTAGCATATCCTGCTTTTTTAAGCCCATGAGCCCAAGCTCTATAATCCTTTGGGTCAAGTTTAAATAGATTAGTATAGTATTTGCGATAAGCTAAAAACTTAGAGTGGTCTTCATAAGATTCCTTTGGGTCGTTATACACACGGAAACACTCGTTAGGAGCATCATCAGTATGCCTCATGGTTTTGCCTGTCCAATCTTCCTTACATTTAATTCCAAAATGATTATTACCTTCTTTCGCCAAACGAGATTGCCCACCTCCTGTTTCCAATATCCCTTGTGCTAAAGTAATACTTGCTGGGATTTTATATTTTTCCATTTCTTCTACGGCATATCCTGCAAAACGCTGGATATATTGGTCATCTGTTGCCCACGTCTGAGCCTTAAATTGAGAAACAACTAAAACCGTCGAAGCTATCAAAAACTTTTTCATAATATCTTATAAATTATGTTTTTATTAAAAATAAAGCAGCAAACCAATCCAGCTTGCCACTCAACAAAGATACAATAATCTTTTTATTTGTAGATGTAAGCCTATCTCACCTATACCACATCTTCCTCAACAATAGTAGGTCTGCCTTGGTTTTTCAGGAATTCATTAGCTCCTTTTATCCCTTGTAAACCACCTGTATGAAAAGCTAAAATTTTACTACCAGAAGCAAAAAAGCCCTCATCTATCAGCTCCCATAAACGTTTCATCATCTTGCCTGTATAGATAGGTTCCAACAAAATATTATAATTATGATAAAATTTATTGATAAAAGCCACCACTTCGTCTGTTATTTTACCATAACCTCCTTGACCTGTCTCCATCAATTGAAAATTATTTCTTCCGCTCCATTCTAAAATTTTACCGTCTAAAGAATCATCTTTTACAGCCTTAAAACCCAAAACTTTCTGATATTTTTCAGCAAATTTAGAAAGTCCTGCTATCGTTCCACCAGTACCTACTGCCGTGCATAAATAATCAAATTCTATTGTCTTTTCATTCAACATAAATTGAACACCCTCCACCGCTAAAGCATTGCTGCCTCCCTCGGGAATGATAAGTGCGTTAGGAAAAAGCTCCTGATAGATTTTTGTAATATGTTTTTTATCTCTATAAGATTCTCTAGTTACAAAGTCAAAAGCCATTCCGTCTTCGTTAGCCTTTACTAATGTAGGATTTTCTTCCCACTTATAGACCAGCTCCTCTCCTCTTATAATCCCTAAAGTTGGAACTTCTAAATCTCTTCCCAAGGCTGCCGTTGCAGCAATATGGTTAGAAAAAGCACCGCCAAAAGTAATAATCAGTGGATTTTCGACCTGTTTTTTCCTGTAATTCTCTATATTATAAAGTAGTTTCCAGTATTTATTACCTGATATTTCTCGGTGCACCAAATCCTCTCTCTTAATATAGAGTTCAATTTGTTTATTAGGATGAGGAATTTTTATTATCGGAATTTCAACTTTGCTCATTATTTGTATTTTAAAAATGCCCAAAAACTCCTCTCTTTAAGATAATGTAAATTAGATTCATTAGCATAAGCCTCTCTTTCAAAACAAATATTGATGTAGGCTAAATGAGGATTTTTGTATTGATACAATCTATAATAAAACTCTAACACATACCATAGATAGAAGAAAACAAGTCCTAACTCCAGCTGTTGTCTTAAGTGTATTTTTTCGTGATTAACCAACTTTTTGTTAGTTTTATCTGCCCTTTTGCGTAAAAAAATGAATGGAAAAATAGCAATTCCTGTAATTTTTGTATTTTTAAGCAATTTTTGGCACACTATTATCATTAGGATAAAATTAGTATAGCAAAGATATAAATTCTAACTTATGTCATCACACAACAGTAATGAAAATGAAGATTTCTATTATAACGAACAAGGTTATAAGGTGTTTACGGAAAAATACCATCTTAAAAGAGGTTACTGTTGCAAAAGTGGCTGTAGACATTGCCCATATGGATATGACAAGAAAACTGACACATTTATCAAGAGTAAGAAACCTTTAAAACAATAGCAAAATGAAAAAATATGTTTTTTTAATCCTAGCCGCTACTACACTAAGCATCACTTCTTGTAGTCCTTTTAACATCAGAACTGACTATGCAGAAACTGCTCAGTTTAATCAGTATAAAACTTATATGTTCCGAACTGATGACTTAAAAATAAATGATTTAGACAAGGACAGAGTGCTTAATGAAATTGCAAAGCAATTCAACGCTAAAGGTCTTAGTACTAACCAAAACCCAGATTTAATAGTCAATGTAAAAGCTTCTCATAAAAAGGTAGAAGATATACAAAGTACCAACCCTTATGGCATGTGGGGCTGGGGAGGTCCTTGGGGCTGGGGTTGGGGTATGAACCGCACTTGGGTTTCTAACTACAACACAGGTACTTTAGTAATAGACATTATAGACGCCAAGACTAACAAATTGGTTTGGCAGGGCATCGGGAGTGGCATCAATGTAGATGCTCCTAAGTCTAAGCAAAAACAGATACCTCAAATTGTAGAAGGAATTTTAAAGAACTATCCTCCCCAGAAAAAATAATAATTCATAAGGCTATCTTTTTAAGGTAGCCTCTTTTTTTAGAGAGGCCAAGTCTAATTCAAAATAGTTCTAAAAAAACAATATAAAATTCTTACTTTTGTAAGTATAAATTTTTTAACATTGAGAACACATTTCATCGCTATAGGCGGAAGTGCTATGCACAACCTCGCCATCGCTCTTAAAGATAAAGGTTATGTAGTAACAGGTTCAGACGACGCCATTTTTGAACCTTCAAAATCAAGATTAGAAAAAAAAGGGTTGCTCCCTAAAAATCTTGGTTGGTTTCCAGAAAAAATAACATCAGATATAGATGCTGTAATACTAGGTATGCACGCCCATGCTGATAATCCCGAGCTAGCCAAAGCCAAAGAACTCGGTCTTAAAATATTCTCTTACCCAGAGTTTTTGTACGAGCAAAGCAAAGATAAAACTCGTGTTGTAATTGGTGGCTCACACGGTAAAACTACCATTACCTCTATGATTCTTCATGTCCTCAATTTTCATCAAAAAGAGGTAGATTATATGGTGGGAGCACAACTAGAAGGCTTTGATTGTATGGTAAAAACCACAGAAACTAACGACTTTATGATTCTGGAAGGAGATGAATATTTATCCTCACCTATAGATTTAAGGTCAAAGTTTCTTTTGTACCAACCTAACATCGCTCTTATTTCTGGGATTGCGTGGGACCACATCAATGTATTTAAAACTTTTGATGATTACATAGAACAATTTAGAAAATTTGTAGCAAGTATTACTCCTGGTGGCGTATTGGTGTACAATGAAGAAGACGAAGAGGTAGTAAAAGTAGTAGAAGCTGCCGAAAATTACTTCAGAAAAATCCCTTACAAAACTCCAAAATATAAAATTACAGACCAAAAAGTTTATCTAGAAACCGAAATGGGAGAAATTCCGTTGTCTGTTTTTGGTGCTCATAATTTACTGAATATGGAAGGTGCTAGGCATATTTGCCAACAGCTAGGTATTATGGAAGAAGATTTTTATGAAGCTATTATGAGTTTTAAAGGTGCATCTAAAAGATTAGAAAAAGTTGAAAGAAACGATAATGGCATTCTTTACAAAGATTTTGCCCACGCTCCTAGCAAGGTAAAAGCGACCACAAAAGCGTTTTCGGAGCAATTTTCTAACACCACTAAATATGGTTTCTTAGAACTTCACACTTACTCTTCTCTAAATCCAGAGTTTTTAGAACAATATGCTCACAGTTTAGATTTATTAGACCAAGCGGTAGTTTTCTACTCGGAGGAAGCTCTAAAAATAAAAAGAATGGATACTATTTCTCCAGAACTTATCAAGAAGAAATTTAAAAATCCTAATCTAAAAGTCTTTACCCGTGTGGAAGAATTGCACGAATATTGGCAAAGTTTAGATAAAACCCAAGGGGCATTTCTAATGATGAGTAGCGGTAATTTTGGAGGTTTAGATTTAACCCAATAATACCCTCGACGTTTTATGCAGTTAGAACACCACGAAGTCATCAACCTAAAACACCACAAAGAGATAAGCCTTATCTTGGAGCACCTACAATCTCCAGAAAATGTAGGGCTTATCCTTAGAACGGCTGAAGCTATGGGAGTGCAAAAAGTTGTGATACTTTCTGATAACTTCCACCAACTTTCCCCTAGAATAAAACGAACCACAAGAAGTACAGAAAATAATCTCAATATCATCTTTGTAAACAGTTGGGAAGAAGCTCTTAATCATTTTGAAAAGAGTATCCATTTTTACGCACTAGAAAAAACAAGTAAAAGTGTAGATTATGCAACTTTTGAATACCATTTCCCTTGTGCCATCGTATGCGGTAACGAAAAAAATGGGGTTTCCGAAAAAGCTCTAGAAAAGTGTACCGACCATCTACACATCAATATGTATGGAAAAAACACTTCTCTAAATGTAGCTATTGCTACTGGTATTTTACTTTCGAAAATAGTATCCTAAAAACATAAAATATGACTTGGACAGAAGTTTTAGCACCTATAAAAAATTCTCCTTATTTTAAAAATTTATGGCAAAAGGTAAAACAAGAGTATGGACAGCATAAATGTTTTCCTTCTAAAAAACAGATATTTAGAGCTATTGAGCTTACTCCTTTTGAAGAAGTGAAAGTCGTAATTTTAGGCCAAGACCCTTATCATAATGATTTTCAAGCTAATGGATTATGTTTTTCAGTATCAGACCAAGTACCCGCACCACCATCACTAAGAAATATTTTCAAAGAGCTACAAGACGATTTAGGTATAATTAAAACCAGCAACGAGCTAGACTCTTGGGCAAAACAAGGCGTACTTCTACTGAACGCTACTCTTACCGTGAAAGCTCACGAAGCTAATTCTCATAAAGATTTAGGCTGGGAAACCTTTACAGATTTTATCATTAAGGAAATATCAAACAAGAAAGAAAATGTTGTTTTTGTGCTTTGGGGTTCTTTTGCACAAAAAAAAGCTCAGTTTATAGACGCACACAAGCATTACATTATAAAAACAGCCCACCCTTCTCCTCTATCCGCTCACAGAGGCTTTTTAGGTAGTAGACCTTTCTCTAAGATAAACAACTATCTTCTATCAAAAAATAAGGAGGAAATTAAATGGTAACTTGATTGAATAAAAAAATGGCAAGCTACCTAAATCACACCGCTACAACCGATTACCTTTGCTGCGTTCCCACCCTGGAGGATTTTCAGGAGCTGGTTGTTTAGGACTTGCCGTTGCAAATATACAACTTTTTCAGAAAATACAAAACATCAGAAAATTTATAGATTCAGTAGAACTACATTTTCCATGCGTTTATCATTTCTCTTTTCCCTTTAGGACCTTCTAATTTTTCCACTTTAAAATTAAGCGATTTTAACACTCTTTGAAAACTACCTTTAGAAGAGTACGTAGTTAACAAACCACCTGCTTTCATCTTGTCCGCCACCATTTCCATAAGAGGCAACTCCCACAAATCCGGCTGAACTCTAGCTCCAAAACAATCAAAGTATACCAAATCTATCTTTGGCAACTCAATGTTTTTTAATTCATAAAAATCTGTATTAATTTTTGTGATATTAAAATTAGGCAATATCTCGCAAGGTTGCTCCCATTCACATTCGTGTAAAGTTGTGTTGATAACATCTATATCAGGAAGATTAAATAAGTTATGAAAAGATAGTTCCTTAATTTCTTTTAAACTCACAGGATACTTCTCTAGAGTAAAATAATTTATTTTCTTTATATCATTAGAAGCCCCTATTTTTTCCATACTTACTAAAGCATTCAGTCCCGTCCCAAAACCAAGCTCTAATATATTTATTTCCAAATCATTAACTCTATCTAAACCATTTTTAATAAATACATGCCTTGCTTCTTGGAGAGCTCCATGATGAGAATGATACCCTTCATTTAAGTCATTTATAAACAATGTTTTAGAACCATCAGCTGTTAATTTAACCTCTCTTTTCATTCTATTTTTTTTCAAAAATAAACCAAAAATTGAATATTCCAAAAATTATATTATCTTTGTAAACAACGAGTAAATTTTTCAAAAATGATAATTCAAAAATCAGAAAATCCTAGAATCAGTAGTTTTAATCCTGAGAATTTTTCTTTCGGGAATACCTTTATAGACCACATGGTAATATGTGAATATGAAAACGGAAAGTGGGGAGAACCTAAACTTATGCCTTACGGACCGTTACCATTTACTCCTGCTATGATGGGGGTTAACTATGGACAGGCTTGTTTTGAAGGTATGAAGGCTTATAAGGATAAAGATGGAGAGGTTTACTTATTCCGTCCAGAAAAAAACTTTGCAAGAATTAACAAATCTGCAAAAAGACTAGCAATACCTGAACTTCCTGAAGAAGTTTTCATGAATGGATTAAAAGCACTCATGGATATTGATAGAGATTGGATTCCTTACGGAGAAAATTCCTCTTTATATATTCGTCCTTTATTATTTGCTACAGAAGAAGCTCTTAAAGCAAGAATAGCCGACAAATATATGTTTGCTATAGTAGCAGCACCAGCAAAATCTTATTATACAGAGCCTGTTTCTGTAAAAATAGCAGACTATTACTCTCGTGCCGCCAGTGGTGGGGTTGGTTCAGCTAAAGCCGCTGGAAACTACGCCGCTTCTTTCTATCCAACTAAATTAGCTAATGAGGAAGGTTATGAGCAGATTATTTGGACAGACGACGCTTCTCACGAGTATTTTGAAGAAAGTGGCACTATGAATGTATTTGTAAGAATAGGAGATACTATTTACACACCTCCTACATCTGATAAAATATTAGACGGTGTAACTAGAGATAGCTTTATACAACTAGCCAAACACAATAATATAGAGGTAAAAGTAGAACCCGTTAGCGTAAAGAAAGTAATTGAAGCACACAAAGAAGGTACCTTAAAAGAAGTTTGGGGTGTTGGGACGGCAGTAGTTTTAAGTGTATTCCAAGCGTTAGGGTATAAAGATGACAAAATGGTTCTACCTCAACTAAGCGAAGAAGAAAGTTTTGCAATAAAACTTAAGAACCAGTTAGTAAGCATTCAAACCAATACAAGCGAAGACCCATTTGGATGGAGATATAAAGTAGAGAAAGGATTTGTAGATACTTTATAATAACATCTAAATATAAGTTATAAGAAAGGGAAGACGAGTAGTCTTCTCTTTTTTTATGATAACTAAAAAAATCTCAAGCTCATCTCTTTAAATTGAAATAAAAAACCCTGACACTTTAAAAAGCATCAGGGTAAAAACTAATAACCATGAAAACTCAAATTAAACATGAGAATCGTTATCATTATATCAAAAGCTGTGCCAAAAAAAGTTTTAAAACTAGAAATAAGTTCGTATTTTTGTACGGTTAAAATTAAAATAAAATGTCAGGAAACATTACTTTTACAATGATTAAACCAGATGCAGTAGCAGATGGACACATAGGAGCTATACTAGGGAAAATAGTTGAAGCAGGATTTAAAATTAAGGCAATGAAACTTACTCAACTTACAGTAGCTGATGCTAAGAAGTTTTATGAAGTTCATGCTGAAAGACCTTTCTACGGAGAGTTAGTAGAGTTTATGTCTTCAGGACCTATTGTAGCAGCTGTTTTAGAAAAAGAAAATGCAGTTGAAGATTTCAGAAAACTAATTGGTGCTACAAACCCTGCTGAAGCGGCTGAAGGAACTATAAGAAAGATGTTCGCTAGAAGTGTAGGAGAAAATGCAGTACACGGTTCTGACTCTGATGAAAATGCAAAAATAGAATCAGCATTCCATTTCTCTGGAAGAGAGATTTTCTAAGAAGAATAAAACAAATATCATAAAAAAAGGCTATCTCATCTCTGAAATAGCCTTTTTTGTATCATTAAATCAATAACAAACTAACTTCTTCTTTCTTATTCGCAAAGGATAATCCCTTTATCGTTACTAAATTCTATAACGCCACTCTTTATCGGAAGCGAATAAACAGAGTCTTTACCATCTTCTTTAGAAAAATACTTCGCATAGTCTGCCGATACTTTATCAAGGTAAAGTTTTACTTTTCCCCCAACTAAAGACGATACAATAGCTGCGTGATTTTTCATAATATGAAACTCCCCGTTCTTCCCTGGAAGTAGCACAGACTCTACCTCTCCCTCAAAAGCTACATATTCTGGTGTTAATATTTTTATATTCATCTTAAATGACAGTTTAAAATTTTAAATGTTGAGTTCTAGAATAATCTCTAAAACTCAACACTTAAAATCTGAATTATTTATTTTCTGCTAACATTTTCTCTCCAGCCTCTATAGCTTCCTCTATAGTACCTTTAAGGTTAAATGCTGCTTCTGGTAAATGGTCTAGTTCACCATCAATAATCATATTAAATCCTTTGATAGTATCTTTAATATCTACCAATGCTCCAGGAATACCTGTAAATTGTTCCGCTACATGGAATGGCTGAGATAAGAATCTCTGTACCTTTCTTGCACGATAAACCACCAATTTATCCTCTTCAGAAAGTTCTTCCATACCAAGGATAGCAATGATATCTTGTAGTGCTTTATATCTTTGTAAAATTTCTTTTACTCTCTGAGCACAGTTGTAATGCTCCTCTCCAATAATTTCTGGAGCTAATATTCTAGAAGTTGAATCTAGTGGATCTACCGCTGGATAAATACCTAAAGAAGCAATTTTTCTAGAAAGTACCGTAGTCGCATCTAAGTGAGCAAAGGTAGTTGCTGGAGCTGGGTCGGTTAAGTCGTCCGCAGGAACATATACCGCCTGTACTGAAGTAATAGATCCATTTTTAGTAGAAGTAATTCTCTCCTGCATTGCACCCATCTCAGATGCTAGTGTTGGTTGATAACCTACCGCAGAAGGCATACGCCCAAGAAGTGCAGACACCTCTGAACCAGCCTGCGTAAAACGGAAAATGTTATCCACGAAGAAAAGTACATCTCTACCTTGTCCTGTTTCTCCACCGTCACGGTAGTACTCTGCTAAAGTAAGACCAGAAAGTGCTACTCTTGCTCTCGCACCTGGTGGCTCATTCATCTGTCCAAAAACGAAAGCAGCTTTAGACTCCTTCATTAGTTCGGTATCTACTTTAGAAAGATCCCAACCTCCTTCTTCCATAGAGTGCATAAAGTCATCTCCGTATTTAATAATACCAGACTCTAACATCTCTCTAAGAAGGTCGTTACCCTCACGGGTTCTTTCACCTACTCCTGCAAACACAGATAGACCACCGTGTCCTTTTGCAATGTTATTGATAAGCTCTTGAATAAGTACTGTTTTACCTACTCCCGCACCTCCAAATAAACCAATTTTACCTCCTTTTGCATAAGGCTCAATAAGGTCAATTACTTTAATACCTGTATAAAGTACCTCTGCTGAAGTAGAAAGTTGGTCAAACTTAGGTGCTTCTCTGTGGATTGGCAAACCGCCTTCTTTAGATAAATCCTGTAATCCATCGATAGCATCACCCACTACATTAAATAGTCTTCCGTTAACTTCATCACCTATAGGCATTGTAATTTGGCGACCTTGTCCTACTACTTCCTGCCCTCTTTGAAGACCATCTGTAGCGTCCATAGCGATACATCTTACTGTATCCTCACCAATATGTTGCTCTACTTCAAGCACAAGCTTTTCACCATTTTTTTTAGTAATTTCCAGTGCATCATAGATCTTTGGAAGCTCTTCTACTTCGCTAAAAACGACATCTATTACTGGACCAATAATCTGAGAAATTTTTCCTTTAATTTGGTTTGCCATTGCTAATTTTTTTCTTGTGTGCAAATATAATGATTATTAACAAATTTCCAATTGCTTAAAAAAAAGATTTTTATCATATTTGCAAAACAAGTATTTGGAAAGATTTTATTGTTCTAAAATAATTCCAACAAACCTATTTTAATGAAAGTTATCAATTCTATATCCGAATATAAAAATCCGTTACCTCTCGCACTTTCAATAGGAATGTTTGATGGTGTTCATCTTGGACATCAAAGCATTATCAAGAATTTAAAGGAAATATCAGACGAGAAAAAACTCAGTTCTGGACTACTGACTTTTTGGCCACATCCTAGAACTATATTTAATCCTAATGAAAATTTAAAACTCCTAAATACTTTAACCGAAAAGACCTCTTTAATAGAAAATTTAGGTGTGGATTTCCTTTTTTTACAAAACTTTGACGAAGACTTCAGAAACCTCTCCGCAGATGATTTTGTAAAGAAAATATTAGTAGATAAACTGAATATAAAGTATCTTATTATAGGTTACGACCATCGTTTTGGAAAGGATAAAAAAGGAGATTTCAATCTGCTCCAAAAAATGGCAACCGAGTTTGATTTTGAAGTTCAGCAATTAGATGCCATACAGCTAGAAAACCAAAACATCAGCTCTACTAAAATTAGAAATGCAATTGCCAGTGGTGATTTTAAAAGTGCTAATGATATGCTTGGTTACCATTACCCACTAAGTGGCAAGGTGATACACGGTAAAAAAATAGGAAGAACCATTGGCTATCCTACCGCTAATATCAGTATTGACGATATTAAATTATTACCCAAAAAAGGAGCTTATATTGTAGAAGTTTGGATAAACAATCTATTCTATAAAGGAATGCTAAGCATAGGTACTAATCCCACAGTATCAGGCACGGAATTATCTATTGAAGTGTATATTTTAGACTTTAATAAAGATATTTACGACCAAAACATTACCATAAAATTTAGAGATTTTCTACACGAAGAAATTAAGTTTGACGGACTAGAAGCTCTTATCAAAAAACTTGACGAAGATAAAGCCCTAACCGAAAGTTTTGAGTTCTAAAAGCTATAAACTCAATATTTCTTCTTTTTGTTTTTTGGTGAGTTTGCTAAAAACCAAGTCGTAAGAGTGGTCTAACAACTCCAATAATAATGATTTTGGTAAACCTTCTACCACCACGGTGTTCCAATGTTTTTTGTTCATATGGTAGGCTCCGTATATTTGAGGATATTTTTCTCTCAACACTTCGCTCCATTCGGGATTAGTCTTTACATTAAATGCCAATGGAATTCTATCTAAAGAAAGCAACAAAAAGACTTTACCTGAAACCTTAAACACCAAAGTTTCGTCATTAAAAGGAAAACTTTCGGTAACACCTTTCTTCTCTAAACAATAAGCTCTTATAGCTTCTATATCCATAATTTTTATCTAGTCAACAGACAAAATAACAACGCCAACATTGCAGGTACGGCTTGCAACAGAATGATTTTCTTACTAGCCGTAAGCCCTCCGTAAATCCCCGCTACAATAACACAACCAAGAAAGAAAGCCCTTACATTAAAACTCCATTCTGGGTTTTCTATCAAAAAAGACCACACCAAACCTGCGACTAAAAACCCATTATACAAACCTTGATTAGCAGCCAACCCCTTAGTAGGTCTAAATAATTCTTTCGGTAGGCTTTTACCAAAAACTCTTTTCCCTGCTGTTTCCCATGCAAACATTTCCATCCACAAAATATAAAGATGCTCTACCGCTACTAAAACCGTTAAAATTTCTCCTATTATTTTCATATTTAACCTTTTATTTATTGAGCTTAAATTTGATAAAACAAAGAGGTCATCTTAAATTCAAAAGACAACCTCTTTATTATTAGATTAAGATATGGATATATTATTATTTCTTATTAGCTAAGTGATAATAAGCCAACATCTTATAGTATAGCTTTGCCGCTAAAAATGCCGTAGGTTTCGCCATTGGAGAGTCCATTAGTTCTACAATATCAAAGGCCACTACATTGCATTTTTCAAACACCTTTTTTAGAAGCTCTAAAGTAGGATACCAAGCCAAGCCTCCCGGTTCTGGCGTCCCTGTAGATGGAGCAATAGAAGGGTCAAACGCATCTAAATCTATCGTGATGTAAACATTTCCTGATACCTTTTCTAATACCTCATCTATCCAATTAGGATTTTGAGCAATCTCGTGAGCCCAAAAACACTGTCCTTTTGGTACATATTGCATCTCTTCTGCGTCCATAGAGCGGATACCCACTTGCACTAGATTATGCTTCTGACTAGCTTCAAACACGGCACAAGCGTGGTTAGATGTAGACCCATGAAACTCTGGGCGAAGGTCTGTATGAGCGTCTAATTGTAATACCGTAAGATTCTCATACTTCTCTCCTACCGCACGGATAGAGCCAATAGATACCGAATGCTCCCCACCAAAGAGGGTGAATAATTTATCTTCGTGTTTTAGGAGTTCTTTTGTTTTTTGGTACACCGCTTCCGTCATAGCTTCTGGAGAGCTATCTTCCGTTACCTCACCTGCTAAATATACGCCTTCTAAATAAGGCTCCGTACCTGTCTCAATATCGTAAAGCTCCATATTTTCGGAAGCATCTAAAAATAGTTCTGGACCTTTATCGGCTCCTTTACCCCAAGTAGATGTCCCATCATAAGGAACTGTAACTAACATTACTTTTGAGTTTTCTAAACTTGCATTTTCCTCTGGAATACCTGCGTATGTTTTCATTTAATATAATTTTGTGTTATTATTTCTTAATAGCCTACCAGCTTAAGTACATCTTCTGGACTTTGTTTTTCTCTAAATAGCTCGTAAACAAAGTTTCCTTCTTCGTCTTTAGTAATTAAAATGTGTCTTGGTTGAGGAATTAAACAGTGGTGTGCCCCTCCGTAGCCACTAATACTCTCCTGATAAGCCCCCGTATTAAAGAACCCTATATAAAGAGGCTTAGTATCGCTGAATACAGGGAGATAGATGGCATTAGTATGCTGTTCGGAGTTGTAGTAGTCATCAGAATCACAAGTAAGACCTCCTAAAAATACCCTCTCATAACTATCTTCCCAACGGTTGAGTGGCAGCATAATAAAGTGTCTAGAAATAGCCCAAGTATCTGGCAAAGTCGTCATAAAACTACTGTCTATCATATCCCATTTCTCACGGTCGTTTTGCCTTTTCTGACTAATAATTTGGTACAGGTTAGCACCACTCTCGCCCACGGTAAAAGACCCAAATTCGGTATAGATATTAGGCTCTTCTACCCCTTCCTCTTCACAGAATTTTTTAATTTGAGAAACAATCTCATTCACCATATACTCATAATCGTAATCGAAGTTGAGCGAGGTTTTAATAGGAAACCCACCACCTATGTTAAGCGAATCTACCTCTGGTGCAATTTTCTTAAGCCTTGCATACACTCGTAAGCACTTAAAGAGTTCGTTCCAATAATAAGCGGTGTCTTTAATCCCCGTATTGATGAAAAAGTGCAACATTTTCAGCCTTGCATTAGGGTGCTCCGCTATTTTCTGACTGTAATATGGGATAATATCCTTATAACCTATCCCTAACCTAGAGGTATAAAATTCAAACTTTGGTTCTTCTTCGGAAGCAATTCTAATCCCAATATTAAAGGTAGTATCTATACTTTCTGTAAGTTTATCCAGCTCTCTGTAATTATCTAGGATAGGTGTAATGTTCTCAAAACCTTCATTGATTAAATCTGATATTTTTTCCAAATAATCATCGGTTTTAAAACCATTACAAATTACTTCTATATCTTTGGTTACTTTGCCTTTATCGTAGAGTTTTCGTACAATATCCATATCAAACGCAGACGAAGTCTCCATACTAATATCGTTTTTAAGAGCTTCCTCTAGCACAAAAGAAAAATGACTAGACTTGGTACAGTAACAGTAGCGGTATGTATTGCGATACTCGTTTTTAGCAATGGCTTCCGAAAACCATTTTTTTGCCCTTTGGATATTTTGCGAAATCTTTGGTAAATAACTTATCTTTAGAGGTGTCCCAAACTTCTCTACCACTTCCATTAGGTTAATCCCATGAAAATGAAGACTTTCATTCTCATAACTAAACTCTTCTTGTGGAAAATAAAGCGTTTGGTCTATTAGTTCCGAATATTTAATTTTCATTCTATTATTAAGTCTTGGATTTTACTAAAACTAAGTGCAAAAATGCAAAAAAAGAATGGATATAAAAGCACCTATTGTAAAAAAGTTTCCCCAAAAAGCAATGCAGTCCCGCTCTAAAAAACGATATAGACCTTATAAAAAAATCGTCTAAACGATTTTATAAAAACCTTTAGACGATTTGCTCCATTCGTTTAGACGAATTTACTCTCCCTTGGCTGCCTTCTCATATTTGACTACCGCCAGCATTTCTCTAAGCTCTATACCTGGGCGAAAGAGGATTTTATTGCTCTTTATCTTAGCTGCAGTTACCTTATCTTCGGTTTCTGCTCCCTCAGAAGAAATAGAAATTTGGAACGAGCCAAAATCTCCAAAACGAACAATTTTACCATCTGACAGATGTTTAGATAATACCTTAGTGAGGTCGTTAAGTACTGCAAGCACATCGGTATCACTTACGGTGGTACTACCCTGTGCAATCTCTTTACTTAAATTTCGGAAAGTAACCTCTCCACTAGCTTTAGCCGAAGCATAATACTTCTTAGGTTCTTCGGGCTTACTAGGATTGCCTTTTTGTATCACTGTGAATTTTACTGGCATAATACTTTATTTTAAAGATGATTACTATTTGTTTAATAGTTGCTGAACAAGAGATTTTAGCTCTTCTATCTGTTTTTGTTGAGCTTCTATTTTCTTTTCCTGCTCTATACTATGCAAATAAAGTTCTTCTATCTTCTCTACATTGGTAAACTGAGTTGCCATAAGGTCTACATACCCCTGTTTTTTGATAGCTTCTGCAGACTGATACCCTGGCAAATGCCCATTAGCTTTTACAAAATCTTCTACTTGCCTAAGGGTTTTAAAGCTATAATCTGCTTTAATGCTAGAAGTACCCGTATAATATTTTTGAAACACATAGTCTGGGAAAATAGCTGCACCGTTAGTTCCGATAAAAGCTGTTGCCTTTACTTTACCTGCCACTTCTAGTTTTTCTACTGGTGCATCTACACCTATACCTACATTATCCCCAAATCTAACTTTTCCCTCATTAGTATAGATAGCATAATTCTTATCTGTTCCTGCCTTTACATTATCCAAATAGATACCATACATATCTGTTACTTTAGCTGTTGTAGCAATATCAGTATACAACCTACTTCCGTACAGTCTGCCCACCTGTGCATTGCCTTGCAATCTTAACATACTGAAAAGACCTGAGTATGTAGGCGATGTGGTATTATTACCTAATGTGAGATCAAACCTAGCAGAAGCTCCACCGTTAATTACGGTTGTATTATCATTAACAAAAACCATATTCTGTAATCCTGCTACTGCTCCTACTGTTGACGATGCATAACTTCCGTTATCAGCTAGTTGAGTGTACACTTCATTAGTTATCCCCTCCATAACATCAGCTTTTCCTCCTCGCCTCATTTTAGTCGATGTATTTAAGGCATTCATTCTTCCTGCTTCTCCGCCTTGATAACTATTTGAAAATATATAAGTCCCTCTTATGGTATTAGCTTTTCCTACAGAAAATGAGGTTGCTCCAAAAGCACCTCCCATTATACTATTAGCTGTTGTAGTTGTAACGGTTGAAACATTAGAGCTGTTTGACTGAGAACTAGTTTCTATTCCTAGCTCCACAATTCCTCTCACTCCCATAACATCTCCTAAAGCAGTAACATCAGGGTTTATTGTAATTACTGAATTAGACCCTCTATAGTTTCTGATATTTGAAGCTATAGTATTAGTATGGCTCCCATTAACAGTTATATCTGTTTCTTCAAAAGTATACTCTGGAGCCCAAATAGTATTAGACGCTGGTAAAGAGAGCGGAAGAATATCTGATGAGAAGCTCTTTTTAAAACCATAGTCAGGTGCTACCCCATTAGGATTAGGCAACCATAAACTTTCTCCCGCTGCAGTACCATCATTATTTTTCATTTTCAAAACCAAAGCCCTCACATTTGGATTCGTTTTTTTATACAAAAAATCCACATTTGTCTCGTTAGCCGGTTTTAAGTAAGTATCTATAGAGCTAGTTGTAGTTTTCTGAGCCCAAAGTTGGTCATTGGTTTGGGTATCGCTTAATCTTACCCATTCTCCATTAGCTACACTACCACTTGGAGAAGTTTGGTTAAGATTCTTAAAATAGTAGAAACCTGGGGTTACATCTACTTGTTTGCCTCCTTTACTAGTATCCGCTAAAGTTTTACCCGAACCAGTATTATAAACAATCATCCCATCAAAATAGGTAGAGAATTTCCCTGGATTTATTGTTGATGTTTTAAATTCCCATGTGGTTAAATCTGTCTTTGGAAAATACAAACCTTTACCAACATTATTATTTGAACGATTATATCCAGATGCATCTAAAAAAGGATTTTCTTGATTTATTACTGGATTAGGATTTGACTGTGTATTGATTTGACCGTAAGCTAATGTTCCCAATAAAACACTTGCTAGAAATATATTTTTTTTCATTGTTTTTCTTTTTGTTTTTAGTTCTCTTATTTATACTAGTAACTTCCTCCTATTACATACCACGCTGAACCATCTGACATTAAAATATGCCCTTTACCTCCATCTAATGTGGTAGCACTAATTGGCTGATAACTTCCACCATAATTTAACTGTGTTCCTGATTGATTATTTACAGATAAAATCTTCCCTGCATAGCTGGAGGGGTTAGGCATATCAATAGTTGCTGTAGTAGTTTGGATTAAACAAAAAGTACCCTCTTTTTTCCATTCTGTATCATTAGCTTGAACTACTTTTCTAATCCCTCCTGTAAGTGACTGCAAAGTAACTGCTCCTGTTGCTCCTGCACCCATTTTAACCCAAACACCTCCTTTAAAGAAGTAAAAACCCGTAGCATCTACATTAACCGTTGTTCCCGAAGCAGTACCATCAGACACAGAGTCAATATAAAGTAGTGTAGATTCTGTAACACCTGTTCCCATATTAGCAGCTCTTAGACGGCTAACTCGAGGTATTAAAATACCTTCTACTGTAGAGGCTGTAGTCGACTTGTTAGCCGTATTAGGAGTTATTTCTAAAGTAGCTTTAGGTTGTGGTTCGTTAATACCCACTTTACCATCGTACTGTCCATAGGCTACAAAGCCTAAACCTAAAAAGGCGAATACACTCAATTTTGTCGTTTTTGTTGTCATAATATTTAATTTTAAAATTGTTGATATTTAAAGTTTATAAATGTTAGATATTGGATATTAGATTTTAGATGTTGGATTTTAGACTTAAGGGTTGAGGTGATACTAGGTTCTAATATCTTACCTCTAAGCTCTGATATAAAAAAACGCCTTCCCTCTCTAAACACACACAAAATGAGAGGAAAGGCTAAAACAGAAAGAGCAAAATACTCTCTCTGAACACTAAAAGCACCTAACAAGAACGACCATGTTATGAGACAAAACAATGGTGCTTTTAGCATATATTTATGAAAGCTAAATTTAGAATAGGATAAACGCCAAAAACCCCCAACAAAAGTTGGAGGAACGATATTTTGTTTTAACGATAAAAGTCTAAAGAATTTTCTAGATAATACGACGTATACGCAGGTAATTATCTGTGTGTGTGTGTGTGTGTGTGTGTGTGTTTACACAATTATTTGGAACTACCAAATTTTTGTGTAAGTTTTTTTCACTTTTTTGTATGTCACTGATAGTGTATCGCATAAATATGAAGCAAACTTATAACCTTTTAAGCAAGTATGCAAGTTTTAGCATAAGATTTTATGGATTTAGCTCTCTACTTTTACTTAAAAAGACAAGCAAACTCCCATGAGTGTAACTAATAGAAATGGTATCTTCATCGGCTATATTTCTAGTGCCTATCCTACTGGTGATAGATAAATCCTCTTTATTAAGACTCCACCTAAGCCCTTTGGTAACAATAGATTTAGCCTCTGGGAAAGGATACAAAGAAACAGTTTTGCCTTTTACCTCCTTTAGTTCCACCTGTTGAGATATAAAGAAGTAAGTTGCCATATCATCGTAGAAAGTAATGTCTATCTCTTCCTTAAACTGATAGGCTACGGTTAAATTACCTAAAAAATGGTCTTGCTCTTTGCCACTCGCTCCGTAAACATCTACTTTGGTAATTCCTTTCTGTTTAAGAAGGTCTAAGGCTTTATAAAAATCTGTAAAATCCTGATTGGGCGTAGAAATTACCTTCTCACTTGGAAGGTCTTCTAAAGAAACCACAGAGTCAAAATCTCCTGAAATAAAAGCCAACTGCTCCACCGTAACGCCTTTTTGTTTGAGATAACTCCAAGCTCCATCGGTACACGCCCAAATATCCCCTTCCGAATAAGGAGGCAACTGTTTGGGAGGTTCGCCATTGATGTATAAAATTGCTTTTGGGGGTTCTTTAGCCATTGTGATTCTATGGTCTATCATTAGGATTCCAATACTCTTCTGGTTCGTGGTGTAAATGAGAAATGTATCTCGCTAATACAAACAGATAATCAGACAAACGATTGAGGTATTTTATAAGTTCCGCTCTTACTTCTTCTTGCTCACTTAAAGCGACTAAATAGCGTTCTGCTCTTCTACAAACCGTCCTTGCCACATGTAAATGAGCTGAAGCCTTGCCTCCTCCCGGTAAAATAAAGAATTGTAGTGGCTCTAGCTGTTCATCAAAGGCGTCTATCCAACGCTCCAAAGCCTCTATTTCGTTTTGACCTATAACTAACGGAAGTCTAGATTTACCATTCGCTAAGAAAAGTTTATCCACAGGCGTTGCAGACTCCGAACCAAGTGTAAACAAATCAAATTGAATGACTTTAAGTTGCTTTAAAACTTCTACCTCTTGAATATAAGATTTTGCCACACCTAGACACGCATTAAGCTCGTCTATAGTACCATAAGCCTCCACTCTAAGATGAGCTTTAGAAACTCTTGTACCTCCATAGAGAGAAGTAGCTCCACCATCGCCTGTTTTTGTATAAATTTTCATTTAGCGAACATCAATGTTAAATCTTTTCAAATCTAAAGTTTTCTCCGAGATAGGCTTGTCTTACCTCTAGGTCGTTGGCTAAATCTTCTGGTAAGCCTTCCTTTAGAATTTTACCTTCAAACATAATATAAGTTTTATTGGTAATGGCTAAAGTCTGTTGCACATTATGGTCGGTAATAAGGATACCGATATTTTTCTCCACCAAAGACCTCACAATTTTTTGTATATCTTCCACGGCAATAGGGTCTACCCCTGCAAAAGGCTCATCTAGTAAAATAAAGTTAGGGCTAGTCGCTAAGCACCTTGCAATTTCGGTACGCCTTCTTTCTCCACCCGATAACAGGTCGCCTCTGTTCTTCCTCACGTGTTCTAGTGAAAACTCCTCTATAAGTGCATCACACTTTAGGCGTTGCTCTTTTTTAGAAAGTTTGGTAAGTTGTAGCACCCCCATAATATTGTCTTCTACAGAGAGTTTTCTAAACACCGAAGCCTCTTGTGCCAAATAACCTATCCCCTTTTGGGCTCTGCGGTACATAGCATCTTTTGTAATGTTTTGCTGGTCTAGAAAGATATTACCTTGCGTTGGCTTTACCAAACCTACAATCATATAAAAGGTAGTAGTTTTACCCGCTCCATTAGGCCCTAAAAGCCCTACTATTTCGCCTTGCTTCACCTCTATGGATACGCCTTTTACGACCTTCTTAGGTCCGTATTCTTTTATTAAATTATCTCCCCGTAAAATCATAAGTACAAATATAGAGATATTTCTTTAACAATTGAACTAACAGAAAAAAGCCAAGATAAATCTCTTGGCTTTAAATTATTTATCTTTCATTAAGTTTAATATAAAAACTTAACGAAGTACATTAAATTATTTTTAATGCTTAGTATCTTTTCCTCTAGTACCACCATGTCCTAAAGCGACTACCCTCAATATTTTAATGTTGAGAGCTATAAATCTAAAAAACTGCACCAGTGGATTTTGCATTTTAGATTTCATTTTATCTGATATTCTTTTTGCCATAACTTTTTAATTCTATAATACTATTCAGGAATCATATACCAAAAAGGCTTCATTTTAGCCTTCCACAAGAAAGCATGATGCAGAGAATGTT
Source organism: Riemerella anatipestifer (assembly GCF_009670965.2). Taxonomy (NCBI): domain Bacteria; kingdom Pseudomonadati; phylum Bacteroidota; class Flavobacteriia; order Flavobacteriales; family Weeksellaceae; genus Riemerella; species Riemerella anatipestifer. Next base: position 189,569 of record NZ_CP073239.1, read on the forward strand.
TAACCCAATGCCCTGCTAGACCTATCTCTCCAAATGTTTTGTTTAAATCTCTTCCGCCTGATTCTTTATACTTTACATAATCTGGAACAATAGGAAATGTTGTAATACTTACCGCAGATCCTTTAGTAAAACCAAATCCTGCAGACGCCACACATGCAGCCCCCATATTCCCCAAAGAACCTCTATGAGGCGTTACTATCTTACCAGCTTTAATACTTTCAATAATATTATCCGCTACTAGTTTAGCTATAATTCCTGAAGGCATACCCGTCCTAGGTGGAGAAGGAAATATATCTGTTCCGTTAGGGCTTTTTCTCGGTTTAGAGATTGTATGAGGCGGTGCAAAGGCAATACCTGGTGCAAATATATTTTGGTAAGTAGGATTTTGGTAAGTCTCTGGCCAATCTTGCACCGTCCATTCTTCGTAAGGTTTAGGTGTATAATCTGCATCTACTATCATAAAACCTTTGAAAAGCTTATCGGTAATATCTGCTCCATTTTTATCATAAGCTTTAAAACCATGTCCTGAAAACGCTGGAATAAGCATTCCAAAATCAAACGTTTCGGTTTTAAATTCCCCCTTTAAATTTTCGTAATGTACTACGCCATCTTCTACTTTATTTACTCCCGCTCCTAAAATCCATTTAATATCTCTGTCTTCAAACACCATTTCTACCATATCGCTGGACTTCATTATCATATCTCCGTAGGTTAGTAGCATTCCGTCCATACCAAAATCCCCTAATTCGTTTTCGTTAGAAATCCATGTAATTTCCACTTTATCTCTCACACCTGCATTTCGTAGCTCGGTATCTACATTAAGAATATACTCAAAAGCCGCCCCTTGACAAGTTGCTTTAGGATGCCCTGTGCCAATCAATATTTTTTTCTTAACATCACTTGTTTTTAATTCTTGAACTAAATGATTGAGTGCTTCTGCAGCGTGTTCTGCATGATCATAAGTACAAACTGAATAACATTTATTGGTTGCTGGAGATAGACCTTCCGTAAGGTCAAAAGCTAACTTAGGTCCTGTAGCATTGATAAGATAGTCGTAATCTACTTTTTCTATTTTACCTTTATCTTCTCCTACCACATATTCTACTTCTACGAAAGGTTTAGCAAGGTCTGCACTTCCTTCTGGGTAAAACGCCACTACTTTAGCTTGTTTATACCCAATATTATGTTTTTTATATAATGGAGCTAAAGGGAATATAACTTCACTAGGTTTCATTCTTCCGATACCCACCCAGATATTAGAGGGTACCCATTGATAATTAGAATTAGGCGAAACTACTAGAACTTCGTGTTCTTTACCTAATTTTCTACGCAAATAGGTGGCTGCGGTATGCCCCGCTATTCCCGCACCTAAAATTACTACTTTTGCCATAGAGGTTTATTTTTAGTAAAGGTACACTATACTTTTCATTTGAAGTGTAACTTTGGTTACTTTACTATTTTTTCTCTATGTAGCACCTAACAGTTTATCCTTTCATTAAACCAACTATTATGGTGTATTATAAATCTTTAAGTAGCTTTATTTGATTTCTGTACAACAATACCTTACCTTCATTTTCTAATTTTTTGAGCATTCTGCTTATTACCACTCTAGAACTTGCCAAATCGTTAGCTATCTGCTCATGAGAAACATTAAGCACTGTTTTACCCATAGTTTTAGATTTTTCTTTAAGATAATTAAGTAACCTTGTATCTAAACTATTAAACACCACCATATCCAATGCCTTAATAACCTTCATAAATCGATCTTGCATTGTCATCATAACAAAGGATTTCCATGTGGGATATTTCATCATCCACTTATCCATATACTCCATAGGTATCATCCAAAGTTCTGAAGGCTCTTCTGCAACCGCAATAATCTCGCTTTTTTTCTCCTGCATACAGCAGGTAAAAGTCATCGCACAACCATCTTCAGCGTTGAGATAATACATCAGTAGTTCTTTACCGTTATCATCTATCATAGAGACTTTTAGCGTTCCGCTCATCACAATAGGCATATAGACAATAGGCTGCTCCACATTGATGATTACCTCGCCTTCTTCGGCTAGTTTTAGTTTTCCTACGGAAGAAATTTCCTCTATAAGTTCTGGTTCAAAAAGGTTATTAACACGCTCACTAAATTGCATCTCGTAAGATTTTTATTTTAACACCAAATGATTTTCTATTACCAAAGCCTTTAGCTCTGTTTCTCGCCATTCTTTTTGAGGCTGACTTTTAGCGTTTATACCACCGCCCACATACACCAAAGCCTTGTTTTGATACACCTCCGCACACCTAAGATTTACAAAATAAAACACGCCATTATGGTGGGTTATTTTAATATATCCAGAATAAAGCTCTCTAGAGTGGCTTTCAAACGCCTTGATACTTTCCTTACAAAATGCTTTTGGGATACCACAAACGGCTGGTGTAGGGTGCAAATCTTCTATAATATACGGCACTTTGTCTGCGACAACTTCTAGCACAAAATCGTTTCTAAGGTGCTTTATAGAACCGCTTGGCACGGTATAAGTTTCGGATACTTCTACCCTATCCGAATATTTGGAAAGCGTGGCTTTAATATAATCCGTTACAGGTTTTTGTTCCTCTAGCTCTTTGTCTGTCCATTCTTCGTGAAGCGGCAGTGTTCCCGCTAAGCTCATCGTCTTGAACTGATGACTACTAAAGTCATACTCGCCTAAAGTTTCGGGCGTAGCTCCTACCCAACACTTGCTATCACGAACAAATAAATAAACCAAAGCCGAAGGATAGGCTTTGCATAAGGCTAAAAAAGTAGCTGTAAGCGATGCTTCTCTACCGTTAAAGCCTAGTGTTTTTCGTCTAGAAATTACCAACTTGGGTAAACGGTGCGTCTTGATAAACGCCACCACTTGGGCTATCTTTTCTAAGTAAGTATTTTCGTCCTCATCAGCTTCGGCTAAATCCGATATAGCCTTTAATTCGGTAGAAGAATAGTCTAAAGATTGTAACTCTTCGGCAGAAATTTCTTTGATGGTTCCCCTAAATACATATTGTTGTTGCCCATCAAAATCAAAAAAAGAAACCTCATCTTCCGCTCCAGTAGAGGCTTCGGATAAGGTATAAATGGTTGTTGTATTAGGTAGTCTATAAAAAACAGAATCTCTCTGCATCTATTTCGCTATAATATTATTAGTCATTGTGGTATGGTTGATAAGCACTCCTTTCTCATCTCTGATTTCTATTTCAGAAACATGTACCGTTCTGCCTTTTCTAATGAATCGGGCAACGCCAGTGAGCATTCCATCTTTTTTACTTCTAAGGTGATTAGAATTGATGTTAGTCCCCACCGCATAAAACTTTGATGCGTCCACATTGATACCTGATAGGCAAGAACCTAGCGTTTCTGCTAATACGCAACTTGCCCCACCGTGCAAAATCCCAAATGGCTGATGCACCCTTTCGGTTACGGGCATCGTAGCAGTAAGAGTGTCTTCGGTAACATCGGTAAACACGATGTCTAGCAGCTTACCCATATGCATCTCGCCCCAATTATTAAGAAACTCTAATATCTCTTTTTTCTTTGCTTCTTCCATCGTTCTAGAAAATGATTATTGAATGTTAGGATTCCAGTTTTCTGGTACTTTAGGTACGATGTTTCGCTCCACAAAATAATCACTAATCATTTTAAGTATTTCTTCGTAAGGTTTTGTTTGTACTTCTTCTAGACTTATCTTCCTACCCAAATAGATGGTTTTGGTTTTAAAATCTCCAGAAGCCATTACAATAGGTACTTTAGCTGCCAAAGCCATATGATAAAATCCTTTTCTCCATTTCTCTACATAGCTTCTAGTTCCCTCTGGAGTAATCACCAGCGAAAAATCTTCTTTTTCAAACTGTTTTGCGACAAAATTTACTAAATCGTTCCTTTGGCTACGGTCTATCCCAATACCTCCTATTGCCTTTATTAAACCTCCATACCAAGCCTTAGTGTGGTCGTCTTTTATAATTACCTTAAGAGGCTTCCCTAAAGACCAATAAGCTAGGTTACCCAACATATACTCCGAATTGTGTGTATGTGGAGCCACCACAAGGATACAGCGGTCTAGGTTATTAACATCTCCATCTAAAACCACCTTCCAACCTATAATTTTAAGAATGATTTTCGCTAGTATTTTTTTCATAGTAATTTAATTTTTAAACAAAACAGATAGCCCAAAAGACTTAGGCTATCTGCAAAGGTAATTATTTTGTACTAAATTTATTTTAAAAAAATATTCCGAAAACGAAATCTATAAACTTAGTAATGAGTTCTAAGACTAACTGTATCATAATATTTTGTTTTTATGGTGATTATTTTTAGCAAATATAAGTTTTTATTATCAACTTCAAAACTTATTTTCTGTTTTTTATACTGATGATAATGTCGCTAATATCATCACTGTCTAGGTTAAGTCCTTCAATTACTCTTTCGGCTTCTTTCTCATCGTATTTCTTGCCATTAACGATGATAGAATCGCCATCTGCAGTATTAAAGCTAATGTTATTACCGCCAGAACTGAAAGAGAACGAGGCTTGATTAAACACTTTGCTATTTGAACTGTGAGAATTATTAGATTGATTATCTCTATCCTCCTCATCTTCGCTAAGGTTAACTTTTGAATTTTCCATTCCCAATACCTTCATCGTTCTAGGAACTACCAATTCGTAATCTATGCTGTAATTTCTCATTCTATCTTGGTACGGATAGCTAAAGTAGTTAGGTATGAATATTTTATTACCTTCCACTTTTACTGGAATATTCGCTCTCAATGGTAAATTATACCCAGATGCTCTTTTCTTAACCACGAGATAAGGTGTTTTTACAGTATCTTTTCTCACAATCTCAATGTACGGATATCCATCTTCTTCAAAAACAGTTTTATTATCAGAGTACACGCTATTCCAGTAAGATTTGAACTGTGGTGGTATGTTCACTTTGTTAGTCCCTACCCACAAGCTATCAGAAGTGGTATTGATGGCTATATTATCTGTTTCCTCGTTAGAACCTCTAAAATTGCTTTGATAATTCACTGCGGAGAACCCTGTAATTCCTAATAGTACCAGCCAAACAAAACATAACGCACCTATAATATACCCCACATACTTCAGCTTAGTTTTAGGAGAAAATAACTTGATAGATAAAAAGATGAATATCAGCGCAGGTATAAGCATCGTAACAAAAGCTAAAGAAAGTCCCGCAAATTTTATATTAGTATCATCTATATAAAACCCTACAAACCCTGGCAAAGTAAGCCCTGAACCTGTAACACTAACCCCAAACACCATAAATGCTCCTGCTAAAAACACCAATCCTAACAGTCCTAAAAAACCGCCAATTACATACCTTAATGCATTTAGAATGCTATTCCCCGCTTCGTTGATGACAGGTCTATTATCCTGATACACCTCATTGATGCGTTGTGTAGAATCGTTGGCAAATTTTACTATTTTGCTAGATTCATTTTTTAAGTTATCAAAGTTAAGTGGCTCCCCTCTCATCTTCAGAAAATCTGCTGCCGTAGTTGCCTTGGGAAGAATAATCCAAAAAACTACATAGACTAATACCATAAGCATTGGAGACCCTGGCAATGGAATCAATATTAGAAATAATGCCAACCAAATAAGCCTCATAGCCGTCATATCCATTCCGAAGTAAGATGCCATACCTGCACATATTCCTGCTATTTTTTTTCTTTCTGGATCTCTGAAAAGTTGTCTTTCTGACACCTTAGTTCTTTGTTGGGTAGTCTTTTGGGTGTTATGATAATCTTCTTCTTGTTCTTCTATTTGTTCTGGTCTTCCTATTTGAGCAATTACTTTCTCTACATCAGCATCATTTACCACTTCTCTCCTACCTAGACTCTCTTTAAATATTTCTACAATTCTGATTTCTATATCATACATAATCTCATCAGCCTCCTCTGCATCTAGAGAGTTTCTAAGAGCCTTTAAGTAATCACTTAGTTTGATATAAGCATGTTCTTCTATCATAAAAGAAAAACCAGCCAGTCCTATTGATAATGTTTTATTCATTTGTTTAGTGTTTAGAGGTTATTGTTTTTGAGTGATTTTGTTTACAGCTTGTGTAAGTTCTTGCCAAGTAGTTCTCAGTTCTTCTAAGAAAACTTTGCCTTTATCCGTAATTTGATAATACTTTCTAGGAGGTCCTCCCGTAGATTCTTCCCATCGGTAAGAGAGAAACTCTCCGTTTTTAAGTCGGGTAAGTAGTGGATAGAGCGTACCTTCCACCACATCAAAGTCTCCGTCTTTTAGCACTCCCATCAAATCGGAAACATACATTTCCTTTTTACTAAGAAGATCTAAAATACAAAACTCTAGAATACCCTTTTTCATTTGAGCTTTAGCATTTTCTATATTCATAGGTTTAGTTTTTTATTCTATTAAACTATTTCAACAGTACAAAGATATAAAATAAATTTACTATTATGCAATACAAAGTAGTGTTTTTTATTAAAAATTTTCTAACCTAACAAAAAAACTCCAGCTAAAAGCCAGAGTTTCAATCTAATTTCAAAAAGTATTTTCACTAACATTCCGCCACATTTACTGCAATAGCAAGACCTCCTTCCGAAGTTTCTTTATATTTAGCATTCATATCTTGAGCTGTTTCCCACATAGATTTTATAACATCGTCTAGGCTTACCTTCGCAGCCTTAGGGTCGCTCTCCAGAGCAAGATTTGCTGCTGTAATCGCCTTCATCGCTCCCATTGAATTTCTTTCAATACACGGAATTTGAACCAAACCTTTAATAGGGTCGCATGTTAAACCTAAGTGATGCTCCATAGCAATCTCTGCTGCCATCAGTACTTGTTCTGGCGTTCCACCTGATATTTCCGCAAGACCTGCCGCCGCCATAGCAGACGATACACCTATCTCTGCCTGACAACCACCTGCCGCTGCCGAAATGGTTGCGTTTTTCTTAAACAAAGTCCCTATCTCACCTGCCACCAATAAGAAACGAATCACATCTTCCTCTGAATTGAACTCCGTGAAAGTTTGTGCATACATAAGCACCGCAGGAATAACGCCACTCGCTCCATTAGTAGGTGCCGTGATAATTCTTCCAAAGCTGGCATTCTCTTCATTTACCGCCAAAGCAAAGCAAGACACCCATTTATTGATGGTATTAAAACTCCTCTCGGAATTTACCACAAGATTAAACCACTCGTCTATATTATGATATTGAGCGTTCTCGCCTAAAAGTTTCTGGTTGAGCTTAGCTGCTCTTCGGGAAACATTAAGTCCACCTGGAAGAACACCTTCCTTGCTAACGCCTTTATAAACACATTCTTTAATCTGTTGCCATATATATAGGGCTTCCGCAGCTGTTTCTTCTTGAGTACGCCACGCCTCTTCATTGATTTTAACTAAATCGGAAATTCTTGTTAAATTCAGTTTTTCACAATAATGGATAATATCTTTCGCTTTATGGCAAGGATACAGCGTTCTGATACAGCTTTGCTCTAAAGTATTCTCTTCTTTGGTTGCCACGAAACCACCACCCACAGAGTAATAATCTTGACTCACTTCTTCCCCATCATTAAAAATAGCTCTAAAAATCATTCCGTTAGGGTGAAAGTCCAAATTCTCTTTCATATTAAGAACGAGATGTTTACCATATACAAAAGGTAATTCTTTCTCTCCTCCTAAGTTCAATTTTTGAGAAGTTTTAATAGTATCTATTTTTTCGTCTATCTTGGTAGTATCTATTGTTTTAAAATTTTCTCCGCAAAGCCCCAGCATACCAGCGATATCAGTTCCGTGTCCTATCCCTGTTTTAGCTAAAGAACCGAAAAATTCTACAAACACCTCTTCTACTTCTTGTATGGAGCGATGTCTTCTTATCAAATCCAAGAACAATTCTGCTGCGTTCCACGGTCCCATCGTGTGGGAACTAGAAGGACCTATCCCTACCTTAATTATTTCAAAAACACTTATTGATTGCATCGGCATTATAAATTAAACGGCAAAGATAAAATATTAAGATAGGCTTAAAAAATTTTTCTTAAAATTTCCGATACTTCCTTCGCTTTGGTAGCTGGAAAAAGGTGCGTTGCATTCTTTATAATATAGTCTGGCTGAGAATTTTGTATTGGAAATGCTATATCTTTATCCCCCATAATTTGGATAATATTTTCTGTTTTTTCAAACTCCCAATTCACTATCTTGTCCAAACTCCATTTGAGATAATATGGGTCTCTCACTCTAAAATATTTGTCAACCCTCGGGCTATCGGCTTCTATAAATTTCCTTATAAAACTATACACAAATACCGATTTTTCTGAGAAAAAGGAAATAGGAAGAAACTTCAATAATTTCATTTTCTTGAAAAAATAACCCACTTTTGGCATTTCAGCATCCGATTTTATGGAGGCTAACAATACCACCTTTTCCGCAGGCTTTATTTTTTTGTTGATTTCTTGTACTATAAAGCCTCCAAACGAATATCCCAAAAGTGCAAATGGTTCAGAAAAATCAATTTTCTCTGCCATTCTACGGACATAATGCTCAAAACTCTCATTATTTTCAGGAATAAGCCACGGAATAAAAATAGGCTCTACGGTATCTGGAAACTTAATATTTTCTAAAATTTTAAAATCGGCTCCCAATCCACTGATAATGTATAATTTCATATTATATTTATTATAATTAATTAAGCGGATTTATAGCCTGCAAAGTTTATGCTACACTTATGACTAATCAATCCAATATTTTTATTTTAGCCTGATGAATTTCTGAAAATTGTTCTACTAAGGAAGATTCTCTTGCCTTCTTTATCGAAGCAACGATACTGCAATTTTCATCAGCGTTAAATTCTCTTATCTGAGCCTCATTTTTATTTAACAAAGTAAAAATCACATTTTGAAGATTGAAGGGAAATTCTATTCTTATTTGAGTTTCTAGTTCTTTGGTAACAATCTCTGCTCCGTCTAGTGTTATCTTAGCGGACTCTTTGTAAGTCTTTACCAAGCCACCTACCCCTAACTTAGTACCACCATAATATCTTACCACAATCAGCAGAATTTGAGTAAGCTCATTAGCTAAAAGTTGGTTATAAATAGGCAAACCTGCACTACCAGAAGGCTCTCCGTCATCATTCGCTCTATAATTTTCTCCATTAAGTCCTAACCTAAAGGCATAGCAATGGTGTGTTGCTTTAGGGTGTTCATCTTTTATTTTATCTAAACACGCTTTTAGCTCTTCCTCATTATTTACAGGATAAGCATAGCCTAAGAATTTACTTCCTTTTTCTTTCAAAAGGATATTTTCTACAGGCTTACTAATGGTTTTATATTCAAAAATAACTGACGACAATAGCTCTAGTTTAGATGAAAAATGAACACAAAAATAAGAATAAATACTAGTCATACAAAACGCCACAATGTTTAAAAATACTACACTCTTAACCCTTTAAGAGCTTTACTAGCTTTATGTGAGGGGTTTTTATAATAATTGCTAATTTTCAAATAAATTCATTTAAGATAAATTTGTCTTAAATAGAATTTTTATTACATTTGCATAAAATTTAAATATAATGTTTTCCAAAGCCTGTGAATACGGAATAAGAGCTTGTGCTTATATCACTATAGAGTCTATGCAAAATCGTAAGGTAAAGGTAGCAGACGTAGCCAAAAAGGTAGGCACACCTGAAGCGTTTACAGCAAAAATACTTAGTGCTCTTACCAAACATAACATCGTGAATTCTATAAAAGGACCATACGGTGGCTTTGAAATTGAAGAACAAAGAGCTAAGAGTATTAAAATAAAAGATATTGTAATCGCAATAGATGGCCACTCTATACTTTCTTCATGTAGCCTAGGATTTTCTTCCTGTGATGAGAGTAACCCATGCCCACTCCATTTTAAATATGTGAGCGTAAGAAATGAACTTTGCAAAATGCTAGATACAACCACACTTTTTGAAATGGCTATAGATGTAAAAAACAAAAAATCAAAATTATTAGAGGTTTAAAAAAATTTAATCTAAAAAACGATAAAATTATCCGAAATAAAAACTCAATAAAAATATTAAACAATCAATAACTTTTTAATAAAAAATGAATCTTATGAACTTACAAACCAAACTAATCGGTGAAATAGTAGCAGACGACTTCAGAACGGCTACTGTATTTAAAAAATATAAAATAGACTTCTGCTGTAAAGGAGACCGCACCATTGCTGAAGCATGTGAGAAAAAAAATATAAACCCACAAAAGGTTTACGATGATTTGGCACAGATACCTTCTACAGAGATTTCTGAGATAGATTTCAAATCTTTCCCACTAGATCTTCTAGTAGATTATGTAGAAAAAACTCATCACCGCTATGTGGAAGAAAAAATCCCTATCCTACAAGCCTTTTTAGAAAAGCTTTGTAAAGTTCACGGACAAAGACATCCTGAACTTCTTGAGATAAAAACATTGTTTAATGAATCCGCTCAAGATTTATCAGCTCATTTAAAAAAAGAAGAACTCATTCTCTTCCCTTTCATAAGAGCCATGGTAAACACCAAAATATCAGGAAAACCTTTTGTGTCAGCCCCTTTTGGAGCAGTAGAAAATCCAGTTAATATGATGAAGCACGAACACGATACAGAAGGCGAGCGTTTTAGAAAAATTGCTACACTAACATCTGATTATACACCACCTGCAGACGCTTGTAGCACATACAAAGTTACCTATGCTATGCTTGAAGAATTTGAAAATGATCTGCATCGTCATATTCATATAGAAAACAATATTCTTTTCCCTAACGCAATAAAATTAGAAAGTGAACTTTCAAACTAATCATATTTCTAAATAACACACTCTATATCAATAGGAAGTGTATTTTCAAGTACACTTCCTTTGAAAAAAATCACAATTTCTTTTAATCACACAAATAAAGGATATCGTGAAACAATTTAATCCGTAAAAACACAAAAACATGAGTCTAGAAGTAGACAACTATTTCATAGAAAAAACAAATGCTGTTAAAAAACGGTATCATAAAGATGACATCATAGTAGAAGAAGGAATGATCTCTCGTTTTTTTTATTATCTAGAGCAAGGGGATTTGTGTGTGTATCATTTTACTGAAGATGGAAAAGAGTTTTTACAACATAAGGTAAGAGAGCATACTTTTTTTGGTGAGCCTGCTACATTACTAGAAAAACCTTTCCCAGGAACAGTAAAGGTGACTTCAGAAGAGGCTCTAGTTATCAAAATTGAAAGAGCTAAATTCATGGAATTCCTCTCTTCACATCTTGATTGGAATATAGATTTTATGAAAACTATAGCCGCGAAAGCATTGGGTAGAAGTGATGCTCTAAAAAATATTATTTTTCAAAATCCTGAAGAAAAAATCCTGAATCTTTTAAATAATTATAAAAAAGGGAAAAAGGAAGAAATGCTTATAAAATTAACAAGAAACGAAATGGCACAGATGCTAGGACTAACAGTAGAAACAGTAATAAGAACCATTAAAAAAATGGAAAAAAAAGGACTATTAAAAATATTGAAGGGAAAGGTTCACTATTAAAAACGGACTGTATATGAATAAAATATCAGATAATTTTTTGGTAAAATTAGGACTATTCAATTTTCTTTTAGTAGCGATTTTGGGTGCTATAATGAGGTATAAGATTGTTTGGTCTATGCCCTTTTTCAATCAAAAGCATCTTCAGGAAGCTCACTCACATTTTGCTTTCTATGGTTGGGTAAGTTCAGTAATATACTTGCTCATGATATACTCTACAAGAGAAACATTATCAGCCAAGCAGTTGCATACATACAAAACCTTTATTATTCTAAATTTTGTAGCATCATACGGCATGCTATTTTCCTTTTTGTACGGAGGTTATTATTGGGGTTCTATATTTTGGTCTGCAATGGCTTTATTTCTAAGTTTTGGAATGTTATTTTTATGGATAAAGGACTATAAACATATACAACATCCTTCTAAAATTTGGTTTCTAGGAGGTTTATTTTTTGCTGGATTTTCTTCCTTTGGCGTTTTTAGTTTAGCTTATATGAAAGCCTTTGGAATTATTCATCAATCCTTGTATTGGGCTTCCACATTATTTTACCTACATTTTCAGTACAATGGTTTTTTTGTACTATCATGCATAGGCATTATTCTCAGCTCTTTACCTTTACAACAAAAAGATTTATATAAACACAATCTTATTTTTGGAGCATTTGCCTTATCTACATTATGCTCTTATACCTTATCTATCAGCTGGATTGGCAACTCTAAGTGGCTTCTTTTAGGAATATCACTACTCGGAAATATCATTCAACTTTTAGCAATATATGGGTTAGCTCACTTAATAAAAAAGCACTTTAGAGTTTTTATAAAGAAATATACTTTATTAGAAAAGATAATTTTTAATGTTGTTATTATATCTTATCTTATTAAAGTACTATTACAACAGATTTCAATTATTCCAGAAATAAGCCAATGGGTTTTTGGATTCAGAATGATAGTCATTGCTTATCTTCATTTGGTACTATTGGTTTGCGTTAGTAGTTTCTTGTTACTTCAAATCATTGTAAAATATGGCTTTTATCGATCTAAAATAGTCAAAATAGGGGTAATTTTATATTTAGTATCTATCATATTGAACGAATTAGTACTTGCTCAAATTGGGTTATTATCCTTGGTCAATATGTATTGGCGTTGGTCTCCTGTAATGTTATGGTGGATTTCTGTTGCTCTTGTATTAGCTATTACACTCATTTTTATCGGATTGAAAATAAAAAATAAAGAGGAATTTCATTCCTCTTTATAAACAATAAAATTTCCCCCCTCATGTGTCAGCTTCCCCGAGTGTCCATCTTGAAGAATCTCCCATGAGATAAGATTTCCCTCAAAAATCGGATTACCCTCGTGATTAGTTCCTTTGGCATTAAGTTCATATTTTACACCATCTTTTTCTAAGTTTACCGCTACCTCATTACCTTTTGCAAAGTAAACTATGGTAATAGAGGTACCATCTGTACCCTTATAGGTCTTTTTGGGCTGTACGAGACTTTGTTCTGCCGTAAGATTTGGAGATGGTGTTGTTGTAGTTCCTTTATCATTACACTCTATGAATACTCCTGCTACTAAACAGGCAAGAAACAGGTATACTATTTTCATAAAACTATGGTTTTAGACTCAGAATATATTTTACCATTTTTTTTGCATTTTCTTCACTCATACCAGAGTGTGGAGTCATTGGAACCTCTCCCCAATTCCCCTTCCCTCCTTCAACTATTTTTTTTGCAAGCATATCTATATCTGCATCAGTGTATTTATTTGCTATATCCTGATAGGATGGTCCTACCAATTTGGTGTCTACTTTATGACATCCTAAACAATCCGCTCCTTCTATAAGTACCAATCCTTCGTCTTTGTTGGATAAATTTGTATTTTCTTTAGGAGCTGGTTCTTCAAGCATAATATTACTTTCTTTAGCTAGACTATTTTCTTTCTGTTCATCTTTTTGATTACACCCAATGATAGCCATAATACCTAGTGTATAAACCAATATTTTTTTCATAATAAAAAGATTTTTATAAAATTATCACACAAATGTCAATAAATTAAACCCAATATTTTATGATTCGAATCATAAGCTACAGCCGTACTATAAAGGTACCTTTGTCAGAGAAACATTAATACCTATTTGTAAAATGAAAAAGCTTAAATTATTTTTAATGAGTGGGGCAGTTTTGTCCGCTTTATCATGCGGCGGAAACAATAAGCCCGAAGATAGTATATCTGTAACCTCTACAGAAACAGCTCAAAGTAACGAAACACCTTCTACAGAAGGAAGCTATGACCCTCAAGTAGGGCTAGGCAAATTTAATACTAGTAATGTAGATGTAACCAAATTTGATGCAACCATGGCTTCCGAAGGTGAAAAACTTGCAGAAGTCAAGTGTATTTCTTGTCATAAACCAAGTGATGAGAAATTAGTAGGGCCAGGCTGGAAAGGTGTAACCCAACGCCGCACCGCTCCTTGGATTATGAATTTTATTACTAATCCAGACCCAATGATTGACAAAGACCCTGAACTACAAAAACAACTAGAACAGTGTATGGTAAGAATGCCTAACCAAAGTTTAAGCGATCAAGATGCGAGAAATATATTGGAATATATGAGACAAATTGATGGTGCAAAATAAAACATTACAATTATGAAGATAAATAAAATATTAGGCTATTCGGCACTATTTCTAGGGAGCATCTACGCCCTAGAAAGTTGTAAACCCAAAGGGACAGAAAATGCTGTAGCAGGTGATGCAGCAGAAAAAGTATATGTGGCACCAGGTAAACATGACGAATTTTATAATTTTGTCAGCGGCGGTTTTAACGGACAAATGGGAGTCTATGGTTTACCTAGCGGGAGATTACTAAAAGTAGTTCCTATATTCTCCGTAAATCCCGAAAATGGCTATGGTTACAGTGAAGAAACTAAGCCCATGTTAGAAACTTCACATGGTTTTATTCCTTGGGATGACCAGCATCACCTTGAACTTTCACAAACCAATGGAGAAGTTGATGGGCGTTGGATTTTTGCTAACGCTAATAACACACCTCGCATCGCAAGAGTAGACCTTTCTAGCTTTAAAACAGTAGAAGTTTTAGAACTACCAAACTCCGCAGGAAATCATTCATCTCCTTTTATTACAGAAAATACAGAGTATGTAGTAGCTGGAACTCGTTTTTCTGTACCTACTGATGATGCTAATGGTGATGTACCCATTAATAGTTTTAAAGAAAATTTTAAAGGCGTAATTTCCTTTGTAAAAGTAGATAAAACAACAGGAGAAATGAAACTGGCTTTTCAAATAGAAGCTCCTGGTGTCAATTTCGACTTATCTCATGCAGGCAAAGGTAAATCTCATGGCTGGTTCTTCTTCTCTTGTTATAATTCAGAGCAAGCTAATAGCCTATTAGAAGTTAACGCTTCTCAATTTGACAAAGATTTCATCATGGCTTTAGACTGGAAAAAAGCAGAAGAATATGTGAAAGCAGGTAAAGGGAGAAAGGTAAAAACCCAATACGCACACAACAAATGGAATGAAGAAACCCATACAGGTAGTTCTAAAATGGAACAAGAAGTAACGGTGCTGTCAGCTAAAGAACTTAAAGATTTATGCTACTTTATGCCAACACCTAAATCACCACATGGGTGTGATATAGACCCTACAGGTGAGTATATTGTAGGTTCGGGTAAATTAGCAGCTCTGATTCCTGTACATAGCTTCAGTAAAATGCTGAATGCTATCAAAAACAAAGAGTTTGCTGGAGAATATGACGGCATTCCTATTCTAAAATACGAATCTACCCTACACGGAGAAGTTCAAAAACCTGGTTTAGGTCCTCTTCATACAGAATTTGATGATAAAGGTTATGCTTATACTTCATTCTTTGTTTCTTCGGAGGTTGTAAAATGGGATATCAAAACTCTCAAAGTTTTAGATCGTCAACCTACATTCTATTCCGTAGGACATTTAATGATTCCAGGTGGAGACTCTAAGAAACCTTTCGGTAAATATTTGGTAGCTTATAACAAAATTACCAAAGATAGATTTTTACCTACAGGTCCAGAACTAGCTCAGTCTGCACAATTATATGACATTAGTGGTGATAAGATGAAACTTTTACTAGACTTCCCTACATTTGGAGAGCCTCATTACGCACAAGCTCTTCCTGCAAAACTCATCGCAGATAAGCAAGTAAAATTCTATGATATTTCTAAGAACAAACACCCTTATGTAACCAAAGGTGAAGGTGAATCTAGAGTAGTTAGAGATGGTAATAAAGTTCATGTTTACATGACCTCCATCCGTTCTCATTTTGCTCCTGATAATATTGAGGGTATTAAAGTTGGTGATGAAGTTTATTTCCATGTAACCAATCTGGAACAAGACTGGGATGTCCCTCACGGATTTGCGATTAAGGGTGCAGAAAATGCAGAACTCCTCATTATGCCTGGAGAAACTTGCACACTTAAGTGGATTCCAAAAAAGGCAGGAATGTTCCCTATGTACTGTACTGACTTCTGCTCTGCTCTACACCAAGAAATGCAAGGCTATGTAAGAGTTTCACCAGCAGGAAGTTCAACACCTCTGTTGTTTAGCCTTAACAATAAAGCAGACAACGCCCAAGGTCCAGTAAAAAAAGCTGAAACTAAATAAAAAAAGAAAGGGCGGACATCTACCGCCCTTTACAAATAAAAATAATAATAGAAGACAATAAGCTGCAATGAAAAACAATAAACTATCAGCACTTTCTGTTCGGTTGCTTATTTTATGTGCTGTAGCTCTCATAGTAAGTATTTTTGTCCCTATTTGGGTAATTTACTTAGAAGCCCCACAGTATCCTGAAGGTCTAGAAATGTACCTCCATGCCAACAAAATTTCTGGCGATTACCAAATCATTAATGGGTTAAATCATTATATCGGAATGAAAGAAATCCATCAAGAGGATTTTTGGGAATTTAAAGTACTACCCTATATTTTAGTATTTTTTGCAGTTTTTGCTTTTGCAGTGGCTTGGTTTAGAAAGATTATAGGACTATACTCGTTCTGCATATTATTCACACTGTTTGGTATCGCCTTTATGGTAGATTTTTATTTATGGGAATATGATTATGGGCATAACCTTAAACCAGATGCAGCCATTGTAGTTCCTGGTATGACCTACCAACCTCCTCTCTTAGGCTATAAGCAACTCCTAAATTTTGGTGCATACTCCTACCCTTATACAGGGGGCTGGATAATGATAACAGTAGCATTAGTTGCACTTATACTTTCTTTTTTTGAATTTAAAAAACACTAAAAATTAAATCTTATGAAACATTATATTTTAACATTATTATTAGCTTTTATCACATTCACTTCTTTTTCATGTAACAACAAAAATGTGGAAGCCATAGAACTAGGTAAAGACCAATGTTCGCACTGTAAAATGACAATTCAAGATTCCCGATATGCCACCGAACTTATTACTGAAAAAGGCAGGATATACAAGTTTGATGATTTGGTATGTATGGAAGCCTACACAAAAGAAAATTCACAAAAAATAGGTAACGCCAAACTATTTGTTTCCGATTTTTTAACCTCAGAATTATTCCCTTTAGAAAAGGCATTCAAAATTACAGGGGGACAAGTAAAAAGCCCTATGAATGGTAATATAGCCACATTTAAAAATAAGAATGAAGCTATTAAAGAAGCCCATAGATTACAAGCTTCTGTAATTAATTAAAAAAACATCTTCCAAAAAAAGCCTTGATTAAATTCAGAATGATGCTTTTAAAACGATTACTAATTCTTTTTTGTCTTACAACTACCCTACTATCCTTTGCTAAAACCTATTTTGTAGGAGAAGGAAAGAGGTTTAGCACCATAAAATCAGCTCTCCAAAAAGCTAATAATGGAGACACGCTCATGGTTTATTTTGGACATTACAAAGAAGGTAATCTAAATTTAGATAAGTCAATCACCTTAATTGGCATCAATTACCCTGTATTGGACGGTGAGTTTAGACATGAAATAGTATCTTTTCGGTCAGATTACATCACTCTTCAAGGCTTTAAAATCATAAATTCTGGAGCTGATGAAGTCAGAAATATTGGAGCGGTAAGGTTATATGACAGTCGTTTTTCTGTTATCAGAAATAATATTTTTCAAAATAATTATTTTGGAATTACGGTTCAAAGAGGCGAAAGATGTTTGATTGAAAACAATAAAATTACCACTAATAGAGGGATTTCTCAGGAATCAATCGGAGATGGAATTCATGTATGGTCTAGTAATGAAATTTGGATTAAACGAAATTTCATCTCTGGACATAAAGATGGTATTTACCTAGAAAAAACAAACAACAGCTTCATTTTTAAAAACTTATCCTTAAAAAACAAACGCTACGGACTGCATTTTATGTTCTCACACAACAATGTTTATACTGCTAATGTTTTTAGACAAAATGAAGCTGGGGTTGCTGTAATGTATAGTAGGAATGTAGAAATGAGCTACAATAAATTTTTGAATAATAAGGGTGAAAATGTCTACGGACTTTTACTGAAAGATTTATCATTTAGTAAAATAAAACACAATACTTTTCAGAATAATTCCGTAGGTGTTTTTATGGATGGCTCCTCCAAAATTGATTTTTACTACAACGAATTTAAAGACAACGGTTGGGGACTAAGAATAAACGCTAATTGTATTGAAAATAAACTATTTAATAATAATTTTATAGCAAATATTTTTGATGTAAGTACCAGTGGCAGCATTTTTCTTAACACCTTTAAAAACAACTATTGGGATAAGTATGAGGGCTATGATATAGATAAAGATGGTGTAGGCGATATACCTTTTTACCCTCTAAGTCTTTACGCAGTAATATCAGAACAAAACCCTATGATAATGATTCTTTTCGGAACTTTTTTTGTGGAACTGATGAATCGCTCCGAAAAGCTTATGCCAAGTCTTACACCTGATAGTTTTGTAGACGAAACTCCCTTGATAAAACGAAACAATACTTAATGAGTAAATAACTAAATGATAGAAATAAAAAACCTTACCAAGACTTTCGGTAAATTTAAAGCTCTCAACAATATTAATCTTTCATGTAAAACTGGGAGAGCTATTGCTCTTATTGGTCCAAACGGCTGTGGAAAAACCACTCTAATTAAGAGCATTTTAGGATTAAATACTGTTGAGTCTGGACAAATATTGGTTAATGGGAATGATGTTTCAGAAAGCTATCATTACCGTGAAATTATTGGCTACATGCCTCAGATAGGAAAATACCCTGAGAATATGACTATAAGGGAAACTCTAGATATAATTTTAAAGAATCGTTCACAAACTAAAAAACTAGATATAGAGCTTATAGATGCCTATGATATAACAAAAATAGAGAATAAAAGAATGGGCAATCTTTCTGGAGGTACAATCCAGAAAGTCAGTGCCATAATAGCTTTTATGTTTAACCCTTCAATAATCATTTTAGATGAGCCTACTGCGGGACTTGACCCTATTGCTGCTGAAATCCTTAAACATAAAATCATAAAAGAACAAAAAAAAGGAAAGCTAATTATCATTACGTCACACCTACTCAGTGATTTAGAGCAAATTGTAGATGAAGTCATATTTTTATCAGAAGGGAAAGTGATATTTCATAAAAATGTAGAGGACATAAAGCAAAGTACACAAGAGGATAGCCTATCAAAAGCCATAACAAAGATACTAAGACAAGTACAAGATGTATAAAATTGCAAAGTTCATACTAACTGATATTTTAAAGAGCAAAGTTATTGCTGTGTATACGCTCATGTTATTTATTATATCATGGGCCATTCTAGGATTAGAAAGCAATCAGATAAAGGCTAATCTCAATCTACTAAATATTGTACTTTTTGTAGTTCCACTATTTAGTCTTGTGTTTTCAGTAATCTACATCTACAACAGTACACAATTCATAGAACTTCTTTCTACTCAGCCTATTAAACGAGATGTAATATGGACGGGAACTTTTTTGGGGTTATCGCTATCTCAACTATTAGTATTTTTAGCTGGCTGTGGCATTCCCATTATTCTGTATTCTACACTTACTTACGGATTATGTGTCTTACTAGGTGGTATGTTGCTCTGCGTAAGCTTTACCTCATTAGCCATGTATAGTTCTATTTCTACTAATGACAAAACAAAAGGAATAGGAATAGCTCTATTCATTTGGGTATTTTTTAATATCATCTATGACGGTTTGTTACTTATCTTGATGTTTCAATTTTCAGATTATCCTATAGAAAAACTAATAGTTGTATTATCCTCACTTAGTCCTATAGGGCTTACCCGTATTTTTGTACAACTACAGCTTGATATCTCTGGAATGCTAGGCTATTCAGGAGCAATTTTTAAATCAATTTTTGGTTCAGGTGGTGGAGTTTATATTTCTGTTCTTATTCTTCTAATTTGGATTATATTTCCTTTCTTATCAAGTTTACTTAAATTCAGAAAAAAAGATTTATAAATATTATGCTTCACATTTAATTGCTCTAGTCTCAATTAAATAAAAATAAACTTCGGTTTTAGTTTCATGTTCGTTTTTTTGTAACTTCGTAGCATAAGAAATAAAAATTAAAGTCATGATTTTTAAAGCGATGCTAATAGGAGTAATTTCCATTGGATTACTAGTAGGTTGCAACTCACAAAAGCAAAATAATATGAACGAACCTAAAAACATAAGCACACTCACAAAAAAAATGGAGGGCTATGAACATCTCAGCATAACTCTTCCGAAAAAATCTAATGAAAACGAACTATATCTAGAAATGACTCCAGGTAAGTGGCATAAGGTAGATTGTAACTCGTATGGATTACTAGGAAATATTGAAGAGAAAAAAGACCAAGAAACAAATATTTCTTACTATTTCTACGATACTGATGGTAATATGCGTTCAACCATGATGGCTTGCCCTGATATGACGCTTACTAACAAATTTGTAGTTGGAGAAAGCAAAACTATCAACTATGCAAGTAATACTCCTATCATCATTTTTTATCCAAAAGGCTACGAAATTAAACTTAAAGTTAAAAATCAACAAAACGAAGAAGTTCCTACAAAACTGCCATAAACCCAATGATATTTACAGTGAGTTTTCGTAATTTTGTGGTTTAATTATTTAAAGTAAAACCTATGAAAATAGCCGTTATTGGAGCCATGGAAGTTGAAATAAGGCACTTATGTGATGCTTTAGAAAACCCTATAAAAAAGGAGATTCATTCATTTCAATTTCATATTGGGACTATTGCCAACCACGAAGTTATTGTTTTACTTTCTGGTGTTGGCAAGGTAAGTTCGGCTATAGGGACTTGCTTACTTATCAATCATTTTGCCCCTGATTTAATTATCAATACAGGAACTGCAGGTGGACTGAAAGAAGTTCAAGTTAAAGATATTATCCTCGCTACGGAAGTACGCCATCACGATGTGGATTTAACAGCCTTTGGTTACGAACTTGGACAACAATCTAAAATGCCTCCAGCTTTCATACCTGATTCCTTTTATGTAGAAAAAGCCGAGACTGTCATCAAAAAACACGGCATCAATGCTAACAAAGGGTTAATCATTAGTGGTGATGCATTTATCAACTGTCCTGAAAAATTCCAATGGCTTAAAGACAACTTCCGTGCCGCCAAAGCTGTGGAAATGGAAGCTGCTTCTATCGCTCAAGTATGCCACCAAATGAAAACACCTTTTATTGTTCTAAGAGCCATTTCGGATATTGCAGGAGAAGGCACTACGGTTTCCTTTGATACATTTGTTACCGAAGCTGGAAAAATCTCAGCCGAAATCAATATTGATTTAATTAAAAGTTTATAGTTGATTTTTACCCAATAATATACTGAAATATGCTATTATATATCCTGTGATAGCACTTATGACAATCAATATAAAAAACCAAAAAATCCAGTTGGCAAGAGTAGCGTATTTTCCAAAGATTTTCCCAAAGAAGTGTTTTGTTTTTTGAAATATTTGATATTTCCCTTGATAGCTTAAGGAGTTTCTATTGAACTTAAAATCATTAGACTCATCACTCAGCTCACTCACCAAATCTGTAATTTCAACAACATAATTACCATAAACTTCTCTCAACCAAATCTTTCCCATAACATACATAATAATGGAAGTCATAAACAAGCTCACAACAACAAACATCACTCCATTCCAACTATTCAAATCCAAAAATAAAAGAAATACAGAAAATAATATAGGAACAAACGAAATATAGTAAGATTTATAAAGCTCCGTATTAAGCACCAACTCGTACCTAAGATTAAGCAAATTGTGATAGGTCTGGAAATTTTGAGTACTAATAGTTTTATACAACGAATAAAACTTAACAAAATAATAAACAATTATAAGTATTGAAATGATATATAACAACAAAAACAAACTCCCTTGTTGTGCATTTTTTATTTGAGAATAATAAAGCGGAACTATAAGAACCATAGCAAGAAGTGTAGTCCAAAACTCCATCTTCATATTCGCTCGTATTTTTTCCAAAGGTGTTTTTACCGCCTTTTGCTGTTCCAAAGAAATATTAGGAAGGTCTGATACCTTCTCTCTATGCCACAAATCTTTTATATTATCAAGTTCCATATTATTTGATTTATTGTTGAGTTCTAAGTTCGTTAATCAAAGTTTTCAATTTTTGTTTGGCTCTATTTAGTTTCACTCTTACATTTACCTCTGTTATTCCCATTTGAGCCGCTATCTCTTTGCCTGAGTAATTTTCTAAATAATAGAATATAAGTGCTTTATCTATTGCACCTAGCTGTTGTATTGCTTTATACATAAGTTCTAATTGCTGTTGTTCAACATCATTATTTTCCATCTTCTTATTTATTGCACTTAGCTCTATATCAGTAGTATTGATTTTTTTCTTATCACTTCTTAAAAAAACAATAGAGGTATTAAGTGCCACCCGATAAAGCCAAGTAGAAAATAAACTCTTACCCTGAAAAGACGGATACGATTTCCACGCTTGATAGATAATCTCTTGAAACAAATCTTCTTGGTCGTTTTTATTATCCATATACATTTTGGATATTTTAAAAATAACCCCTTTATGCTTCTCTATTTGTTGTAAAAATTCTGTTTCCAGAGACATCATTAGCTTTTATGTAGAGTAAGTATCCAAATCACAAAAATGTTACAAAAATATTTTAATTTATTTTTTTCGGTGCTTTTTTTATTATCCTAGGTCAATGCTTAAGGGTAAGGGATTAAGGTATCTTTGCTTAAGTAAAAAACATTCAAAATGAACACTAAAAAAATAGAGCTTATTGCAGCTCCTAGACCTGCACATTTTGTAGGAGATGGTTTTAGAGTACACAATTTTATTCCTAGCGGATTTAGATTAGATATGAAAAGAATGGATCCTTTCATTATGATGGATTACAATTCTAAGTTTTATTTTGAACCTTCCCAAACTCCTAGAGGTGTAGGCGTACACCCTCATCGTGGTTTTGAAACCGTAACTATAGCTTATCAGGGCAAAGTAGAACATCACGATAGTGCAGGCGGCGGTGGCATTATACAAGAAGGCGATGTACAGTGGATGACGGCTGGTAGCGGTGTACTCCATAAAGAATATCACGAAACTGAATGGAGTAAAAAAGGTGGCATTTTCCAAATGGTGCAACTGTGGGTAAATCTCCCTTCTCGCTATAAAATGAGTCCTCCAAAATACCAATCTATACAACATACAGAGTTTCCTAAAGTCTCTGTTGGCGAAAATAGTTGGGTAGAAGTAATTGCAGGAGAATACAATGGTAGCAAAGGTATCGCAAGTACCTTCAGCCCAATACATATGATGAATACAAGACTGAAAAAAGGTGCTAGAGCTTCATTTAGTTTCCCTGCTCATTTTAACACCGTTGCTTTGGTTATAGAGGGCAACATTATTGTAAACGAAGAGGAAGAAGCTCCTACAGACCATTTAGTTTTGTTTGAAAATAGTGGCGAAGATTTCAACATAGAAGCCCTAGATGATGCTGTTGTACTTATCCTTAGTGGAGAACCACTTAACGAACCTATAGCCGCTCACGGTCCGTTTGTAATGAACACTAGAGCAGAGATTATTCAGGCTTTTGATGACTTTAAAAACAATAAATTCGGAGCCTTAGAAGATTAACGAAAAGCAGGCTAAAAACCTGCTTTTTTATTTAACTCAAATTTAACTTTTTTTATAAATGCTTTGGCTAGACATTGGCAGGTTTAGCTGTATCTTTGGAAAACTAAAGAAGAGTGTTACAAACACCCTTATAAATAAAGAATAGTTATGGCTAAAAAAATATTATGGATAGATGACGAGGTAGATTTATTAAAACCTCATATCGTATTCTTAGAAAACAAAGGTTATCAGGTAACGCCCATCAATAATGTTAATGAAGCCTTAGAAATATTAGACGAAGAAAGTTTTTCATTAGTTCTTTTGGACGAAAATATGCCTGGTATTTCTGGGCTAGATGCCATACCATTACTAAAAGAAAAAAATTCAGCAATGAAAATTGTAATGGTAACTAAAAGCGAAGAAGAACACATTATGGAGCAAGCCATAGGTTCGCAAATTGCCGATTATATCCTAAAACCTGTAAATCCTAACCAAGTTCTGCTCTCTTTGAAAAAAAATCTACAAAGCGACGACCTTGTAGAACAACAAACCAAGCAAGAATATCAGCAAGAGTTCAGAAACATAAGTATGGAATTAAGCTATCTTAACACTTATGAAGATTGGAGTAATTATTACAAAAAAATATTGGGCTGGGAAATTAAGTTTGATAAAGTATTTGATAACGAATTTGCCGACTTGCTACAATCTCAAAAGGAGGAAGCCAACATACAGTTTGCCAAGTTTATAGAAAGAAACTACGAAAATTGGCTCAATTCAAATGAGAAGCCTCTTATGAGCCATACGCTTTTTAAAGAAAAGGTAAAACCAGAAATGCAGAATGATAAAGCTCTGCTACTTATGATAGATAATCTAAGGTATGACCAATGGAAAGTCATTGAACCATTGTTTCTTAAATTCTATAACAAAACTCTAGAAACCTCATATTACAGCATCTTACCTACGGCTACCCAATACGCTAGAAATGCTTTTTTTGCTGGACTAATGCCTTCCGAAATAGAAAAAAGGTTTCCTGACCAATGGCTGAACGACAACGAAGAAGGCAATAAAAACGAAGCCGAACAAGATTTCTTAAAAGACCAAATGAAGCGTTTAGGATTATCTTCTAAGACAATGAAATACATTAAAGTCTTAAACTCTGATTTTGAACAAAAGGTTTTAGAAGATTTTCATCAACATCAAAATAAAGATTTAGTGGTAGTTGTCTATAATTTTATAGATATTTTATCCCACGCCAAAACGGATAACTCTATCGTTAATCAGTTGATTAGAGATGATAAAACTTTCCGTTCTCTTACCTTAAATTGGTTTGAAAACGCTCCTATTATGAGACTGATTAAACAAGCCGCAGAGTCTGGTTTTAAACTCATCATCACTACAGACCACGGCACTATCTATGTTAAAAAGCCAAGTAAAGTTGTAGGCGACCGAGAAACTTCCACCAATATCCGCTATAAAACGGGAAAAAGCATTTCTTATGAAGATGCAGATGTGTGGGCAATTAGCCAGCCAGAGAAGCTATTTCTCCCCAAAGGCAATCTAAGTAGCAAGTATGTATTTGCTAAGAATAACACCTTTTTAGCATATCCAAAAAACTACAATCACTTTGTTAATTATTATAAAGAAACCTATCAGCACGGTGGCATTTCTTTGGAAGAATGCATTATTCCATTTTGTGTTTTAGAACCTAAATAAAAACCAAAAGATAGAGATAATTTCTCTATCTTTTTTCATTTATATAAAATCCATTAACAATCTGTTGTAATTGCTCTTTATCTTCGTTAGATAATTTTTTCCAAACAAAACCTTCTTTTAAATTTGAACCTATTTTTTGAGGAAAAATCCCTGCTTCTAAATAAAGTTCCAAGAAACTAGGAGAAATAGCTGGAAGTGGCGTATCAAAACTAAAAGGATAATTATCCACTACATTAAAAGTCAGATTACCTATTGTAAAAGTTTTATACCGTTGGTATTTGTAAGTCGCAGGTTTTACGACTTGAGAAAGTTCTATGTTTTTAATAAATCCGCCCAACCTAAAGCTAGGAATATATTTCACAATTAAAGATGGAGTAAATAAAAATACAGAC
This sequence comes from Riemerella anatipestifer, assembly GCF_009670965.2. Lineage (NCBI taxonomy): Bacteria > Pseudomonadati > Bacteroidota > Flavobacteriia > Flavobacteriales > Weeksellaceae > Riemerella > Riemerella anatipestifer. Next base: position 215,379 of record NZ_CP073239.1, read on the forward strand.
ATACCTAAAGTACCTATAATACTCACAAAAGCCACTTTCTTAGCGGAAAACCAACTTCTAAAAATTAAAAGAACAACTACAAAAAACACTTCTAAGAAAAACCGGTATTGTGCCGAAAATAGCAATACCAAAACGCTTTTAATAAAAATTGATATTACAATCAGCCAAATCAAACGGCTTTTACTTTTAATAGCAAATAATAGTAATGTCAACAAACTCAAAACAAAAGCTATATTGATAACTCCTTTTATGCCTTTCAGAAATATCCAATTTTTAATACTTTCCCAAACCGAAAATTGCTTTATTACCTCGTAAGAATATTGAAAATCATAAGTTTTAAGGATAGCGGTTTCGGCAGAATTTTTAAGCAAAATTTCGTTAGGTTTCCAACTCAAGTCTAAATCCAAAACTTGTACTGGAAAAACGGGAAATCCAAAGCAATACCAATTTTTAATCATAAAAATAGACACCACACCTAAACCTACCATTATTAACCTATAAAAAAATTTCCGTATCAAAAAAGCATATAAAAATACCATCAATGGTAGCCACATTATGGTAGGTTTTATACTGAAAATCCAAACCGAAAACCCAAACAATGCTGACACATTATGGTTTTTATTCAAAACTTCATTCAAGACTATTAAAGAGCCTATAATAACTGGTAAATCTGTACTTGGCGATTGTAAAAACAATAACAAAATAGGCAAAAATATAAAATGAACCCACGCCTTTTTTTCTATAATATAAATGATATATCCTAAAAGCAATACTACATTCAACCTCAGAAAAACATCGGAAGTATTAGAAAATCCAGCCTGTAAAATATGCCAAAGGGACATTTGCCCTAATATTAAATCTAAGTTCCCAATTCCCTTTACTAGACCTACCTCTGCAATCCATTTAATGCTAGGTACATAATAGCCAAAATGGTCTAAAATAAATGGATACCCACTCCCAAAAAGCAACACGACAAAAAGTAACGGAGCAAAAATCAAATAGTTTCTAGTGATAAAAGTTCCTAAAACGCGATATATTTTAAAATAAACAAAAGCACTTAATCCTAAGACCAAACTAGAGACTTCTACTACTCTATTGATAGGCATTGCAAATGCTAAAACCGCCCATACCAAACTCAAACCCATACACCCTGCAAAAAAAGCAGAGGATAGTTTTTCTTCCCACAACTTTCCTAATAATTTTTCAAACAGCATTCCTATCCCCAACAAACTAGGGAAAATAACGCCTACGGAAAGTAACAGATAAAGCATAAAATTATTTTTTATAAAAATTTAAAACATTATCTCTCATCTGTTTTTTTCGATAAGGTTTTTCATTGAATGTAGGAGCTTTAGTTCCATTATTCAAAGTTAAATTAGACGCTTTAATTACCACTACCTCATCCCAAAGTTGAGCTTCAATAAAGGTATTTAACATCTTGCTTCCGCCTTCTATAATGATAGATTGTATCTGCTGTTCATACAAATGATACATCAGTTCTTCTAGAAAATTTTCTCTATCAATTTTTATCCATTTCAAATGGTCTTGCTCACAGTTTTTATAAAGGTTAAAAATAATGGTAGGAGCATTAGTATTGAAAATATTAAAACTTCGAGGAACTTTAAGCTCCAAATCTATTAAAACTCTGATAGGATTTCTACCGTCAAGATGCCTTACATCTAAAGTTGGGTTATCATTAAGTGCCGTTTGTGTCCCAACCAAAATAGCGTGTTCTTCGGCTCTCATCTTATGTACATATTGAGATGCCAAAGTATTGGATATAGGCGTTGGAACAAAATTTCGGTCTATAAAACCATCGTTAGACTCTGCCCATTTCAGTATAATGTATGGTCTTTTTTTCTCGTGGAAAGTAAAAAACCTTCTGTTAAGCCATCGGCATTGTTCCTCCAACACTTTATCAACCACTTCTATTCCTGCTTCTTCTATCATTTTTTTTCCTTTGCCACTCACTTTTTCATTAGAATCAGCGGAGCCTATAACCACTTTTTTGAAACCAATTTCTGTGATTTTAGCAGCACAAGGTGGTGTTCTCCCAAAGTGAGAACAAGGCTCTAATGAAACATAAATCGTTGATTCTTTTAAAAGCCCTTTGTTCTCCACCGAATTGATGGCGTTAATTTCTGCATGAGGTTCTCCTGCCTTGTGATGATAGCCTTCCCCTATGATGATGCCATTGTGTACAATTACCGCTCCCACCAAAGGATTAGGGTAAGTGTTACCTCTAGCCTTCTCTGCCAAGGCAATACATCTACTCATATATTTTTCGTAAGACATACAGAACTATATTATTGATATTAACTAAAAAACTTTGCTGAAATCAATCTAATCCCAACAAAGTTTTTGTTTCTATTTTCGTTTAACCTTTTATTATTCTCCCGAAATCATTTGATGTAATGTAATCCTAAGGCTCTCCAATTGAGCTTTCTTATCGTCAATTTTCTCAAAAGTATCTGTTAACAACGGATTCTCTCTCGTTGGATTGTTAAAGAAAGAAAGATTGTTTTCCAGCTTAACCACTTCAGCCTCAAGGTCGATAATTTGGTTTTTAAGTTTACGAGCTCTATCAGTAATTTGAGATTCGGATAAGCCTTCCTCCTTAATATCAAACTCATTAAGGTTATTAAGTTTCAGCTTTTGCTTTAGAGTTTTATTAAACTCCGAATTGATGCCCAACTTATCCTTAGGCACCTTGCCTATGGCATTCCATTTATTTTTAATATCCTCTATTATTTCTAGAGAGTTTTCTCCTTTCTCTATTTTTTTAAGTTCTTCTAGGAGACCTTTCTTCTGCTTAAAGTTTTCGTTCCAATCGTCTCCAGCCGCTTCGCTTTTGGTTCTGTATTGGTCAAAGAAAAAGTTGCACGCTTCACGGAACGCGTCCCACACTTTATTTGCTTGACTTTTAGGCACGTGCCCTATCGCCTGCCAGTCTTTCTGAAGTTTCTTGAATAGCGGCACCATAGTCTCCCAATCTTCGGAGTTTTTGTTGTCTTGAGCCACTTTTATCAACTTGTATTTTTCTTCTAAGTTGTTGATTTGAGTTTGTTTAAGACCTTTATAAAACTCGTTTTTAGCAGAGTTAAAGGCTCTTACGCTTTGCTTAAAATCAGTCCAATTTTGGGTAGAAAGCTTTCTAGGAACACTACCTAACTTTATAAACTCTTCTCTTAGCTCTTCCATTTTCTTAATGGATTTCTGCCAATAATTATGGTTAGGTTTTTCTGGCGACCCTAAAGCCTTAATTTGAGTAATAATAGCGTTTTTCTTCTCTAGATTTTCTTTTTGCTCTACTTCTCTCGCTGCGAAAAGTTCGGTTTTTCTATCATGTATTTGGTTAGAAATTTCCTTAAATTCCTCCCAAGTGCTATCCCTAAACTCTTCTGCCACAGGTTCTGCCTCCTCTCTCCAAAGTTTGTGGAGATATTGCAACTCATTAAGTGCTTTTTGTACCAATGGCTCTACCAATAACTCCTTAGCACGAGCGATGATGTGCTGTCTCTTTTCCAAATTATGGGCATACTCTTGCTCACGGTATTCTTTGTTGAGGTCTAGCATTTGGTAAAAACCGTTGAGGTGATGATAGTAGTTATTATTCAGATTTTTAAACTCCGACTTTGCTACTTTACCTGCATTAGCCCAAGCCTCTTTTATTTCTCTTATAGCTTTGAAGAGGTCTGTCCCTGGTTCTGTATTGGTGTAAAGATTTTTAAGTTTCTCCACAATCCCTAACCTTACCTCTAGATTTTTTTGATGTTCTTCCTCTTGCTTTTGAATAAAGAGGTCTCTCTTCTCTTTAAAAATATTGATGAGTGCAGAAAACTTTGCTTGTAAAGGGTGCTCGTAGCTGAAAACCTCCGAAGGGTCATTATCCGCTGCTTCAAACTCCTGTTTTTTGTTTTCTGTTATTTCATCTATTTGCTCAGAAATAGATTTTCTAAGTGCATTGAATTTCTGAATCTCCTCTCCTGCATTCTCTAAATTGATGAGCTTCTCTAACTTATCTACCAACTCTTTCAAAGATAATTTTTCGTTCTCTTCGTGGTCATCATCATCGTGGTCTTCTTCTTCAACTTCCAACTCCTGATCCTGATAAGACGAAGGTTCTAAAACAGTATTTGCCTTTACTTCTTGGTTGGGTTGAGGGGTGTTCAATTCTTCTTGTCCAGAGTTCAGAGTTTCTTTGTTCATAGCAATATATTTTTAGCGTATTAAATTCTAATTAGGTACAATGCCCTAATTTTTCCATCGGCACTAAATTAAAGGTTTTTTATACTAAATTCCAAATTTCCCAGGCTTTTTCTGCCTGTTGTTCCAACATAAATAGCCCATTAGCTGTTTTAGCCCCTCTTTTTTGAGCTTCTTTGATGAGTTTAGTTCGTTCGGGATTATAGATAAGGTCTAATACCAAGTGTTCGTCCGAAAGCCCATCAAACGGAAATGGGACACAGTCTTCCACATTAGGATAAGTACCTACGGGAGTACATTGTATGATGATTTGATATTCAGACAAATGCTCTTTGGTAAGCTGCTCAAACTTGATTGCCCCTCGCCTAGAGACCACAAGATACGGAATACCCTTACGCTCTAACACAAATTTAACGGCTTTAGCCGCCCCACCATCGCCTAGTACAAGTGCCTTCTGATGAGTAGGTTTAAGATGGAGGTCTAAGGTTCGTTCAAAACCATAGGCATCTGTATTGTAGCCTATCTTCTTGCCGTATTTAATGCTTACTGTATTTACCGCTCCTATGGCTTGGGCTTCTTCGCTAAGCTCATCTAGGTAGTTTATAATTTCTACTTTGTACGGAATGGTAACATTAAAGCCCACCAATCTTGGATTAGACCATAATGCTGTAACGCTCTCTATACTGGGCAAATCTAAAATATGGTAGGAAATATCTTTGATAAATAACTTCTTAAACTTGGCTTCAAAATATTTTTGAGAGAAGGAGTATGATATGTTTCTCCCTATAAGCCCCAACTGTTTTCCCATAAACTTGTTTATAATAACTATTAAAGGTAATGATTACCGAACATTTTTCATTTATTCTCATTCTTGTTTTTTAGCTTCTTCCCAAAGGCTGTCCATCTCTTCCAGAGAGAGGCTGTCTAGGTTGAGATTTTTCTGCGAAGCTAAAGCCTCCATCGTTTGAAAGCGGCTGATGAATTTGTGATTGGTACGCTCTAAGGCAGTATCAGGATTGATGCCCGAAAGCCGAGCATAATTGACCAAAGAAAACAACACATCGCCAAACTCTTGTTCTTTCTGCTGCGGGTCTTGGGTATGATGAAACTCTTGTAGCTCTTCTTCTACCTTGCTCCACGCCGCTTCGGCATTTGGAAACTCAAAACCGATGCCCCGCACCTTGTCTTGGATACGATACGCCTTAACCAAAGACGGCAGCCCTCTAGGTACGCCTGATAGAATGGAACGATTGCCCTCTTTGAGCTTGAGTTTCTCCCAATTTTGCTTCACTTCTTCCTCGTCTTTCACCTCTGTATTGCCGTAGATATGAGGGTGCCTGAAAATGAGTTTTTCGTTGAGTGATTTTAGGGCATCTCCTATATCAAAGTGCTGCTGCTCCGAGCCTATTTTGGCATAAAATACCAAATGTAAAAGGACATCTCCCAGTTCTTTCTTAATCTCGTCTAGGTCTTCGTTCAGAAGGGCATCGGATAGCTCATAGACTTCCTCTAGGGTGAGGTGTCTTAGACTTTGCAAGGTTTGTTTTCTATCCCAAGGGCATTGCGCTCTTAGGGTATCCATAATCTCCAGTAATTCTCCAAAGGCGTTTAGTTGTTGCTCTCTCGTGGTCATATATTAAATCTATTAAAGCGGTTTTGCAAATATTCTATTAGTTTCTAAAGACATTTTGGTGCCATATCATTAGCACTATATAAAGTGTAAAGCCCCACATTAGCACTTTAGCATCGCAAAGTTATACTTTTAGAAGCTAATTTTGCGTCTGTAAAGGGTAATTTGCTTATAAATTATGTTTTTTATTAAATCAACCCCAAATACTCCCAATTTAACCTAGTGGACTTGGTCTAGAACCTAGAACTCTTGGTTCAGAACGTCATTTACTTCCTAACGAACCTAGACAACTTGGTTTAGAATATAGACGACTTGGTCTTTAGCTTAAAGCACTTCCTATTTAACCTAGACAACTTAGTCTAGAACCCAAAACACTTCCAACTTAACCTAGACGACTTTATATCTAACCCTAACCTCTTCCCAACGAACCTAGACGACTTAGCCTAGAACCCCAAATTCCCTCCTCGCTCTATTAAACAAAAAACTTTGCTAAGAGATTCAGCAAAGTTTTTGTGATAGTGGTTATTTTTCTGTTTCGTTTTCTTCTTCTTTCACGAAGCTATTTGGTGTAATGTAGCCCGCCTTCTGCAGGAGGTTGTACCATTGTGCTAATTTTCTAATGTCGGACACATACACTCGCTCTGTATCATAGGTCGGTAGAGATTTTAGCATAAATGCTCTAAGCTCTTCGTCCGAAGATTTATGGTTGATAGTTTGCTCGTAATTTTCGTTTTTAGCGATATTTTCAAACACTTCGAACAATGGCACTTCTCTATCAAAACTGAACATTGCAATGTTATCCAAAAGACTTACCTGACTTGAGTTAGAAATACTTAGCTTCTTCTTAGTGGTAATATCTTCTACAATGAACCCATTTCTAAGTTGAGAAACTAATTTATAAAGCCCTGGTTTTCCTGAAATTGAAATAATTTTTTCTAAAAGCATATCTTCGTTTTTTATCTTTATTTTAATCTATTTAGGGAATCTCATTTTGTAGCTTACGCTTACCTCTCCTGCCGATATTTTGTTGAGTTTCCCTTTCACTAATTTCTTTTTGAGCGCACTTAGTTTATCGGTAAACAGAATGCCCTCTATGTGGTCGTACTCGTGCTGTATAACTCTTGCTCTAATATCGGAGTAAGTTTCTGTGTGTTTTTTGAAATCCTCATCGTAATACTCTATCGTGATGGTGTCTTTCCTTTTAACATCTTCTCTTACTTCTGGTATAGAGAGGCAGCCTTCGTTAAACTTCCACTCCTCCCCTGTTTCTTCTAATATCTTGGCATTGATGAATACTTTTCTGAAATCTTTAAGCTCATTCGCAATATCTAAGTAGTCTTCGTCTTCTGCCAGTGGTCTTACATCTACAATAAAAAGTCTAATATCTAACCCTATTTGCGGTGCTGCAAGCCCTATCCCGTGAGCTCCTTCCATAGTTTCAAACATATTTTGGATAAGCTCTTTTAGATTAGGATAATCTGGGGTAATATTTTGTCCTTTCTTCCTAAGTACAGGGTCGCCGTAGGCTCTTATTGGTAGTATCATCTCTTTTGTTCTAAAAAGTTTTGTAAAATTATGGTGGCACTTATTTTATCTATAAGCCCCTTTTCTTGTCTTTGTTTTTTATTTTTCCCACTCTGACTGATAAAAAAAGAAGCCATCTTGGAGGTAAATCTTTCATCTAAACGGTGGACTTCTATCTCTGGAAATTGAGTATTGAACTTTTCTATAAATTCTAAGATAGAAGTTTCTACTTCAGAGACATTGCCCTTTAAATCCACAGGGTAGCCTACAACCACAGCTTCTACAACATTACTGCGGATATATTCGGATAAGAATAACAAAAGTTCTCCCGTTGGCACTGTGGCAAGCCCACTAGCGATGAGCTTCATATCATCTGTTGCCGCTATACCCGTGCGTGCTTTACCGTAATCTATGGCTAATATCTGTCCCATAAAGAGGTGCAAATTTAATGATTTTTTAAACATATTTAAACATCGATGGTATTTTTAAGCATATAAATCAAAACCCACCTGCCTATTCTCGGTAAAGTAAGACAAAATTTACTAACTTTGCGTTCGGCAACGCTTTAGAATAAAACTCTAGAGCGTTATCTTTGTTTTTAGCACACCTTTGTTATTATAGATTGAGTAATATGATTTTGTCCCCAATCCACGAAAGCCTTTTGCCTTTCCTTCTGAAACATCAATTTGGAAGCTCCATTTTGGAAGCCTTGCCCCAGCATCAGCACATTTCGGTGAAGGGAATGGCGGGTTCTAGCCCAAGTTTAATCTGTGCCGAACTATTCCTCACCCGAAACCAACCTATCCTCCTTATAGTAGATGATAAGGAAGATGCCCACTACACCACTACAGAACTGGAAGAACTACTCGGCGAAGATAAGGTACTCTATTTCCCTGCCACCCACCTAGAGCCTTACCAAACCGAAAAAACACAAAATGCCAATTTGGTATTAAGAACCGAAGTGCTTAATCAGCTCAACGCCAATACAGAGCCAAAAGTTATTGTAGCCCACTACGCTGCCCTTTGTGAAAAGGTGCTTAAAAAGGAAGATTTTAAAGCCATTTCTCACCATATTAAGGTGGGCGACCAGCTAGATTTTGATTTTACAGGCGAACTATTGGAGCAGTTTAATTTTCACTTAACCGATTTTGTTTCTGAACCGGGAGAATTTGCCGTAAGAGGCGGTATTGTAGATGTATTCTCCTATGCCAATGATAAGCCTTATCGTATCACTTTTTTTGGCAACGAGGTAGAAAGCATCAAAACTTTTGATATTGAAACTCAACTATCCATAAGCAAGGTAGAAAGTCTGCAATTGGTTTCTAATATGAATTTTGCAGTACAAGGCACCAAAGTTCCGTTCCTAGACTTACTGCCAAAAGATAGCTTTATTGTTACTAAAAATGCCTATCTAGGACTTAACTACATCAGAGATTTTTACACAAAAGCAGAGGAAAAATATACCCAACTCAACTCCGACATCAAACACCAAAAACCTAACGAACTATTTATATCAGACGAGGTATTTTTTAAAACCTATCAAAAGTTTAGAACGGTAGATTTTACCTCGCAATCGTTACAACTTCCTCAAGCTCCTTTTATTGAACTCAAGCAAAACCCACAACCGAGTTTTAATAAGAATTTTGAACTCTTGATTGAAGATCTAGAGGAGAAACAAAAGCAAGGCTTTAATTTATGGATTTCGTTTGCCTCCGAAAAACAAAAAGAACGACTGAAAAGTATTTTTGAAGATTTGGGAAGCGCCATTTCTTTTCAGTTTTTCAAATCAGAGTTACATCAAGGGTTTATAGACCACCAGCACCAAATCCTTGTCTATACCGACCATCAAATTTTTGATAGATACCAACGCTACCGAGCTAAAAATACTTTTGCCAAGTCGGAACAACTCACGCTTAAAGATTTAATGTCTTTAAAAGTAGGCGACTACATTGCCCATATTGACCACGGCATAGGGAAGTTTATGGGATTGGTGAAGGTAAACAATGGCGGTAAAACTCAAGAATGTTTTAAATTGACTTATAAAAACGGAGATTTACTCTATGTAAGCATACACGCCTTGCATAAAATTTCTAAATATAATGGTGCCGAAGGTAAAGAAATTACACTTTCCAAAATAGGCTCTCCTTCGTGGAAGAACCTCAAAAATAAAACGAAAGCCAAGGTTAAACAAATTGCATTTGACCTTATAAAACTTTACGCTAAAAGGAAAACCGCCAAAGGCTTCGCCTATACACCAGACACTTACCTCCAAAATGAATTGGAGGCTAGCTTTCTCTACGAAGATACTCCAGACCAAGAAAAGGCAACACTAGATGTTAAACGAGATATGGAAGCCGATACCATTATGGATAGGCTTGTCTGTGGCGATGTGGGATTTGGTAAAACCGAAGTAGCTATAAGAGCAGCCTTTAAAGCTGCTACAGATGGTAAACAAGTTGCTGTTCTGGTACCGACAACCATTTTGGCGTTTCAGCACTACCGAAGTTTTGCAGAAAGGCTTAAAGGTTTCCCTGTTAATATTTCGTACCTCAATCGTTTTCGTACAGCAAAACAAAAACGAGAAACCTTAGAGAAACTCGCCGAAGGTAAAATTGACATCATCATCGGTACCCATCAACTTGCCTCCGAAAAAGTCAAGTTTAAAGATTTAGGGCTTCTCATTATAGACGAAGAACATAAGTTTGGGGTTTCTGTAAAAGATAAACTTAAAACTTTAAAAGCCAATATAGATACTCTCACACTTACCGCTACGCCTATCCCTAGAACGCTACAATTTTCGCTAATGGCAGCGAGAGATTTATCCGTGATTAAAACACCTCCACCCAACAGGCAACCTGTGGAAACTCAACTCATAGGTTTTGATGAAGAAATTATAAGAGATGCCATTTCCTACGAATTACAAAGAGATGGACAGGTTTATTTCATCAATAACAGAATTGATAATTTAAAAGACATTGCGGGAATGATACAACGCCTCGTCCCCGATGCTAGAGTGATTACAGGACATGGACAAATGGACGGTAAGCAGCTAGAAGAAAACATATTAGACTTTATGGAAGGACGGTATGATGTACTGGTTTCCACCACGATTGTAGAAAGCGGTGTAGATGTACCCAACGCCAATACTATCTTTATTAACGATGCCCAAAGGTTCGGTATGGCAGATGTCCACCAGATGCGTGGGCGAGTGGGACGAAGCAACCGAAAAGCATTCTGTTACCTCATTACGCCACCTTTTGATATGATAACTTCTGATGCAAGAAAACGCCTTGAAGCCATAGAACAGTTTTCCGATTTAGGCAGTGGTTTCCAAATCGCAATGAAAGACCTTGAAATTCGTGGTGCTGGTGATTTGCTCGGTGCAGAACAAAGTGGATTTATCAACGAGATGGGCTTTGAAACTTATCAAAAGATAATGCAAGAAGCACTAGAAGAACTACAAAACGATGCCGAGTTTGAAAGCCTTTTTGAAAACGAAGCAGACCGTAAAAAACTATTCAAATCTTCCAAAGATGTTAATATTGACACCGATTTGGAGCTGATGTTGCCCGATTCTTATGTAAGTAGTACAGAGGAGCGACTAAACCTCTACCAAAAACTTGCAGAAATAAATAACAAAGAGGAACTAAAACGCTTTGAGGCAGAACTAGAAGACCGTTTTGGGTCATTGCCAGATGAAGCCATCAACCTAATAAAATCAGTGGAATTAAAATGGCTAGCTGCAGCTATTGGTTTCGAAAAAATTGTAATGAAAAATGGCATTTTTATAGGCTATTTCCCTAGCAATCCGCAGGATAAATTTTACCAAACCGAAAAGTTTAAAAAGATTATCCAATATCTAAGTCAAAATCCTCAAAAAGCCAGTCTTAAAGAGAAACATTCTGCAGAGGGCAACCAACTTATGATGAGAAAAGACCATATTAACGATGTAGATGAAGTGAATGAACTTCTGCAAGCTATACTCAACTAAATGAAAAAGCCTCAGAATATTCTGAGGCATTTTTTTAACCTTTAAAAAAGTAATATTTATTTCAATTGAGAAGCATCTATACTCACATGTACCGTTACTTCATTTTTAATAACTCCATTAGCCACAGGCATTTGAAATTTAACTCCAAAATCTTCTCTCTTAATGTCGGTAGGCTCAGTTTTAATGCTTACTTTACCCTCCTCTACCTTTACATTAGCTTTAAATTGTACTGGTTTTGTAATTCCTTTAATCGTAAGATTACCATCTAAAAGAGTGTTATAATCTCCTTCGGTAGTTTCTGTAACCTTGGTAATTTCAAAAGATGATGTTGGGAATTTTTCTACCTCAAAAAAATCTTCATTTTTAAGATGACCATCTAATTTAGCTGATTTTTCTGCATCATCTGTAATATCTCTGTTTGCTAAAGTGTTCATATTCGCTACGAATTTCCCACTCTCTAGCTTACCATCTTTTACTGTTACTTCCCCGCTCTCAAATTTAATATCTCCAAAGTGGCTGGTATTATCAGACTTTACTACTTTATAGCCTTTCCACTCTATCTTACTGGTTGCTGTATCTATGGCATATACTTGCCCCTCTTTAGTAGTGGTAACTTCATTAGACTCGCTAGTAAGAGGTTTATCTTTTCCGCAAGAATTTAGGGCTAACAGACCAATGCTCATTGCAAAGAATAAGCTTAAAATGTTTTTCTTCATTGTAGTTTGTATTTATTATGATTAAAGATATAGGGCTAATATAAGAATTTTTATATAAATACACAAACAGATGATTTCTGCATTAAGCCTTATCTAAGGTAAAAATAAAACTCGCTCCACTTAAATAGACACTTTTGGCTTCAATATTTTGCCCATGAGCTTCTAAAATATGCTTTACAATAGCTAAGCCTAAGCCAGAGCCTCCATCTCTTCTGTTTCGGCTACTTTCCACACGATAGAAACGCTCAAAAACACGAGGAAGTATCTCTGGTTTTATCCCCATACCGTTATCTTTAACCTCTACCACTACTTTATCTCTATGAACTGAAGTAATGACTTCTACCACTGCTTTTTCTCTATTAGCATAATGTATTGCATTAGAAACTAAATTGAGTAAAACTTGTGATATTTTCTGTTTATCTGCCAAAACCCATATAGTTCCATTACTTTTAAGGCTTAGCTGAGTGCCCTTCTTTTGAGCTTCTATATCTAAAAAGTCAAAGATTTCCTTTACCAAAACATTGAGGTCAAATTTTACAAATTCAAGAGTGATTTCGCCACTTTCAAAGCGGTTAATCATATCTAAATCTTTAACGATATTCATCAATCTATCTAAAGATTTATCTATACGATGCAGGTATTTATCTCTAATTTCTAAATCTTCCACACCACCGTCTATCAGAGTTCCCACATAGCTCTGTATGGAAAATAATGGAGTTTTGAGCTCATGCGATATGTTACCTATGTACTCTTTACGGTAGCGTTCCATCTCCTTCATCATATCAATCTCTGAACTTGCCTTTTCGCTAAGTCCAGAAATTCGTTCGCCTAGTTCTTTAAAATTGATATTCTCATCTTCAGTAGCAATTTCATCTGGTAGAATAGTAGAGATTTGCCTTATCTTTTCTTTACCATAAAATCTAAATAAAAAACTAACAATAGTATAGTTAATAAAGAAAATAACCGACAGAACGAATAAAATAACAATGAAACCTACATTATTAAACCAATCTTTAGTTTTTACATATTCAAATGCAAAAACTACCAATCCCATAGCTCCTGTGAGGCACAGAGATGCTACAATACTAAGTGAACTTGGTTTCATTTTACAACTTATTAGATAATCAATTTATAACCAATCCCTTTAAGTGTTTGGATACTTTTAGAGCCTAGTTTTTCTCTTAATCTTCGGATATGAACATCTATTGTTCGTTCTCCTACCACTACATCATTACCCCATACTTTTTCTAAAATTTCCTCTCTTTTAAATACTTTTTCTGTATTAGACGCTAAAAGATTTAGTAAATCAAACTCCTTTTTCGGTAAAATAAAACTTTCATCGCCTTTGGTTACCTTAAAATTATCTCTATCAATAATTAAATGCCCTATTTTTAGAATTTTATTTTTTTCTTCCACTTGTTGCGTAAGGTTCATTAGAGCATTCACCTTGGAAATAAGTACTTTAGGTTTAATGAGCTTTACAATATAATCATTAGCACCTGCTTGATAACCCGCCAACTGCGAAAATTCCTCGCCTCTTGCAGACAAAAAGACAATAAGACACCCTTCTAATGCAGCTATTTTTCTAATCTCTTGACAAGTCTCTATACCATCTTTGTCGGGCATCATAACATCAAGAAGAATAAGATGTGGAAGTATTTCTTTAGCCTTCTCTATACCTTCGTTTCCGTTATTGGCAGTGTGTACCTCATACCCTTCTTTCTTTAGGTTATAGGAAATAATTTCCAAAATATCAGGCTCATCATCTATTAGGAGTATTCTTTTGCCTTTCATTTTTAGTTTTTATTAGTTAGGGGCTCAAATTTAATCATTTTTTAACTTAAAATTAACACGCTTTTGGTTCTTAATATAAAGTTAATATTTCCTATCATCTGTTAAACATTATTTAATACAAAGTTAAAATCTCCGAAACCTTAGTTTAAGCCATAAAATAATTTCTTTGCACCAGTAAAAATGAATATCTAATAAGTTTAAAAATGAAGTATCATAGGCTTAGTCTTGCAGTTTTGTTCTTATGTTCCTCTACAGGAATTATTTTAGGACAAGTATCAAAAAAAGACAGCATCAAAAACGAAAAGAAAATAGATGGCGTTCAGCTAAAAGCTACCGTTAACAAAAAAACTGAAACCGCAGTATTACAATCTATTAAAAAATCTAGCGTTCAGGTACAAGCCATGGGGGCTGAGGAAATCTCTAGGAAAGGTATTTCTAATGTGGAACAGAGTTTAACCAAAATTACAGGAGTAAATACCGTAGAAGGCAAAGGGCTTTTTGTAAGAGGACTTGAGGAGAGATATAGCACCTTACTTATAAATGGATTAGGTTCACCTTCTAACAACCCCTTCCAAAAAATTATTGCTTTAAAGCAGTTCCCAACCGATGTTGTAGGAAAATTGAATATTTATAAAACATTTAATAGCGACCTTTACGCCGACTTTGCTGGTGCTACTTTTGATATAGAAACGCTATCCTACGATAAGCCTTTTACAAAAGTAGAATTTAGTATAGGTTTTAATAGTCAAACCACTTTCAGAGATAGATTTAAAATCAATGAAAATGCTAATTCTATCAATGGTTATCTAGGTCTAAACTCTAGAAATAGACAGCTACCTAGCGAGGTTAAAGGTTTCCGACCGTCTAATTATATTTTCAATGGTCAAGAATCAGTTTCTTCTTTCAAAGACTCTTGGAATGTGGATAACATAAAGGCATTGCCTAATACAGGGCTTTCCTTGACGACAGCTCAGCGTTTTAAAGCTGGCTCTGGTAGAATTGGGTTACTTTTATCCTTAAATCAAGCTAATAAATATCAGTATCAAGAAGGGCATAATAATCTATTTTTATTCTCAGGCTCTAATATTACCTATAACAATAAGCTCTACCAAAAAGAGTATGAATATGAAACTGAATCCTCTGCACTATTGGGCTTAGGCTACAAAAACAAAGGTACAGATGTAATGTTGAATGCCATATTCCTCCAAAACTCTACCAATATCATACAGGATAACATAGGATATGTAGACCAAGGAAACTCTGGAGAAGGGCTATTCCGTGTGAACCAACAGGACATTTCTAGATTTACAGATATACAACTTATCGCCTCTCAAAAACTAGGCAAAAGACATCTCATAAAGGCTGGTGGTAGCTGGGTAAATAACCTTTATCAACAACCTGACAGAAAAATATTCTCTGGAAACCCAGAAACTCCTAGCGATTACGATAGAATAAGACTAAGCTACGGTGGTAATAACCTTATACGCCAATATCTAGATGTAAGTGGTAAAAATTATCTTTCCGCTTTTGCAGAATATAAATTAAGTCTCGACGAAAAGAATGATAGAAAATCTTACCCTATAGAACTGAGTTTAGGATATAATGGCTTTATGGATAGAAGAAGTACCTCGTACAGATTTATTTACTCTGTTTTCAACAATAGTGCTTCACCAAGTGGAAGAACGGTTATCATAAATCCAGATACCCCACAAGATACCTTTAACCAATCTGCACTTAATGGGTTCTTTAATTATAGAGAAGGGTCTAATGTAGTATACAGAAACAACATTTATCAGTTTGTAAACGCTGGGTATGCCAGTATAGACTACAAACCAAACGACACTTGGGACATTATTTTAGGTGGTAGAATAGAGAATAATATGAATATCACTAGGTATAAAGAACTTTCTAATTCTATCAACGGACCTTTCTTAAACCTTACTAGAAATCAGTATTATTTCCTACCGTCCCTATCGGTAAAAAAGGAGCTTAACTCTAAAACTAACCTAAGATTTGCCTTCAGTAAAACTATTACAAGACCTATCTTAATAGAGTATATGCCAATTACCTACATCAATCCTAATAATGAGAATATCCTAGGTAACCCAAGACTTACCAATAGTGAAAACTATAACTTTGATTTCAAGTACGAGCTATTCCCTACAAAAGATGAAATATTCGCTTTTGGTATCTTTGGAAAGAAAATCATCAATGCCATAGAGAAATCTTATACTGCCTCTGCAAACTCTAATGGGCAAACCATCACCTTTTTTAACGCTTCCGAAGCTAATCTAGCAGGGATAGAGCTAGAAGGTATTATCAACTTGAGAAGAATTTCAGAAAACCTTTCTCCTTTTTCTTTAGGTGTAAATACTACTCTAATGTACTCTGATGTTAAGCGTAGTAGCCTACAAAAAGAGCAAGAATCTGACAGACAAAAAGGTCTAAAAAGAGGCTTACAAGGTGCAGCACCATGGACAGTAAATGCAGATTTAAAATATGAACGAAAAAATGCTCAAAATTTAACTCAGACGGCATCTCTAGTATATAATGTTTCTGGCTCTAAAATTCATACATTAGGCTCAATTGGTATAGACCACATTTATGAAAGACCTTTCCATAAGCTAGATTTTGTTTATCAGAGAGAACTCTCTAAACAATGGAAAGCCAAGTTCAGTGTCATCAACCTACTTAATAGTAAATACAAACTTGAGTATGGAAACAATAACGATGTAGAAGTAAAAGCTGAAAACTTTATACATACAGACTACAGAAGAGGTACTAACTTTAATTTTTCAATAGAATATACTTTTTAATTAAAACTAAATCAATCTAATAAAAATGAAAAAACATCTTTTATCATTATGCTCTTTAGCACTTGTATTATCTGTAACTTCGTGTACTATTGACATTCGTGAAGACAATGATACTCCTACAAGTACTGGAATAGAAAGCACTACAGGAAGCGTGATGGAAGGTTCTGGAAGCCTTAGCGGAACTATCACTAAAGACCTTCTAATCAAAAAAGGAAATTATACCATAGATGGTGTAGTAAAAGTAGCTAGTGGCGTTACACTTACCATAGAACCTGGAGCTGTATTTGTAGCTAACTCTTCTAACGATACCAGCTTAGTAATTCTTCAAGGAGCTAAAATCAATGCACAAGGGACTGCAGACAACCCTATCGTATTTACATCTAACACCAAAATCCCTGGAGATTGGGGCGGAATTTCAATCTACGGTAAAGCACCTATCATTGCTTTAAACGGAGCGAAAACTGCTATTTCTGAAGATGGTAACAACCTACAATATGGAGGTGATGATGCCAATGATAACTCAGGTGTGATGAAGTTTGTAAGAGTAGAATACGGTGGTAAAAAAATCGGAGATGGAAAATCAGAAAACAACTCTATGACTTTCTATTCTGTGGGAGCAGGTACTGTACTAGAAAACTTAGTAGCTTATAAAGGTACAGATGACGGATTTGAGTTCTTCGGAGGTACAGTAAGTGCTACTAACCTTGTTTCTTATGGAAACTTTGATGACTCTTTCGACTGGCAAGATGGCTGGTCTGGACAAAACAATTCTAATTGGTTTGCGTACCAAACGAAAGTAGGTAACTTTGGTATGGAGATAGAAGCCTCTTCTAATAAAAATAATACAGCTCCTAAAATTAATGGTATCACACTTATTAGAGAAGCTGGTACTAAACCTGAAGTAGAAGGCTCTACAGAAATCTCTGCTATCCAGTTCAAAAAACAAGGCTCTGGAATATTCAAAAATGTTTATATAGACGGATACAAGGATAACAATGGGAAGAAAGCCTATGCGGTACTTATCCAAGATAAAGATACCCAAAACGATCAAGTGGCTACCAACAATATTAAAGTAACACCTATCAACTATCTAAACTCATCTAATCCTGCTGTGTGGGGCTATGGTTACGCCAATGATAACCCAGCAAGTTTCACTTCTGATTCTTCGGTTAAGAAGGTAAATCTAGTTTCTGGAGCGTGGGCAAATGTAGATGGAGTGGACTTATTAAAGGCTTTAAAGTAAAATATACTATAAGTACTAAAATTAAGTTTTTCATTGTAAAAAAGTTAGCTACCCCAAATTGGGATAGCTAACTTTTATTTAGCTAAAAAAACGTAAACCATTAACTTCCTTAGGCAATTCTATTTGAGTTTGAGTAAAATCGTATAATATTTTAGAAAAATAGCTACCATTGAGAATCCCCCTTGCCCCTAATCCATTAAAAACATACAAATTAGAATATACCTCGTGAGCTCCCAAAATAGGTCTTCTATCCTTAACTGTAGGTCTAAAACCATAACAAACCTCTTGTATTTCAAAATCAAACGGATAAAATTCTTTCAGTCCATTTTCAAGTTGTTCTACGGCTTTAGTGTCTATTTTCTCATCAGTATTATCTCTATCATAGGTTCCTCCATAGTAGAAAGAATTAGTCTCTTCTAAAGGAAATAAAAAATGTTTTTTCTTAATAGTAACATCAGAGTATAGCTCTTTAGAAAGTTTTACTTTAAGATGATGCCCTTTATTTGGATTTACCATAATATCCCTAAAAAAAGGATTATTTTTAACGCCTATCCCCTCCGCAAAAACAATTTTTTTATAAATCCAATCTTTATATTTATTATTTTCCACATCAATTTGATTATAATCAAATCGTTCCTTTATCAATTTATTTTGACGCTCCAAATAGTGTAAATAATTACTAAAAAACAAAGGTACATTTAGCCTTGAAGACCTCAATACTTTACCTGTCTCAAAAGGATTTTCTACATTTTCTAATGTATAGAAATCATCACTCAAAAAAGGCTTCAAATCTTCCTTCTCTAGCCTTTTTTTCTTCCACAATTCTCTCTCAGATTCGTCATGAAATATCCTATGTATAGGGGCTTCTATTAAATAATTTGTACCTGTATAAGCTTCTATTTCCTTTATTGTATCTGTAAGAAATTCTATCTGCTCATTAGCCTTCCAAAAAGTGGTAAACTTCTTAAGAACTACAGGGTTTACAATGCCAGCCGATACTTGAGAAGCTCCTTTTTCACCATCTGAAAATAAAACAAAAGAGTGATTATTTTTCAATAATTGATGAGCAAAAAATAATCCAGCATAGCCATCTCCTACAATAATATATTCTACATTTTTCATAAAATCTTTTTCGTTTTAAACACAAAACCCGAGCTTATGAACTCAGGTTTTATTATGATACAAAAACATACACGGAACGTTTAAAATCTAGTAGTTCCACATATCATTTTCCATTTCTAATATTTGGTTTTTAATTCTTTCACTTTCTTCCAACTGAGCCTCTGCATCATTGGGAATGTAATCCTTAATTACCCCACTTCCTAATCCATTTTCAGACTTGTAAATGATAGAAGAGAACCTTCTCGCATTAAGAATATCATCAAAACTAATATCAGAAGACAAATTTTTATTATTAAAAACTCTAGCATTTGCCGTAATCTGCCTAGCATCTGGATAAAACACCCAAAAAAGATCTATAAACTCCTCCTTATCAGCAAATTGTTGTCCCATAGTTTGAGGATCAGGTCCCATAGCAGCTATCCCTAAGAGACGGTATTTCATCTGCCCATCTCTTCTGTCAATGTACCACATACCTTTTATTTTCAATAGTTTAACCTGTTCAGATTTTGTTTCGTAAACATCTGTACCAGCTTTTTTATCTTCATCAGAAACCTTCTCACCACTGTTGATTTTATCAATAAGCCAATCCGAAGTTACCACTCTACTCATTCTCTGTTGTATTTCTTCAGGTTTTAGCCTAGTAGTAAACATCTCATCATCATAAACCTCTTTTATTTTACCACTATTGATACCATCTAATAACAACTGATACAAAGACTTATTCTGAGATACCAAACCATCTGAATTATAATAGAACGGCTGATTTATTTTTTCGTTCATATCTATAACTTCCCATACAACCATACTCCTAAGAATATCCTTATCCTCTATATAGCCGTAGTCTAATGGTTTTACTTCTGTAGATATTATTTCGTCTCCTTTCTGAGCCTGATTATCTTCTCTTAACTTTCGAAATTCCTCAGGAGATTTCGCATTAAGAATATTCTGTGCCCAAGCAAAACCAGAAGCTAATATGAAAGCACTAAAAATGATTTTTTTCATTGGTACTATTATTTTATTTTTCCTTATTACTAAGGAATCTCAACTTTATAAAATTACTGAACATTTATCACTACTGGAGAAATATTCTTAAGCATTTGCCCTCCTAAACCGCTAGCAGTTGCTTGTATATCATACACATAAACCACATCACCAGAACGCAAACCTGTAGTCTGTGCCGCAACTGAACTCAAGCTATTTCCACTAATAAAACTTGCTGCTTTACCTGGTATTTTAACTCTAAACCCTGTTACTGTAAAACTTACAGGGAACTCAAAATCTGGAATTGCAGCAGATATAGTTTGATTTTTAATAGAACTAGCAGGCATAGACACCACATTTTGACCTCTAATTTGCCCTTGTGGAGCAGGAACGCTTTTCACTCTAAAAGGGAATGATGCCGTAGTAGCTTTACCATTAGGCAAAGTACCCGTAACCATAATATTTACAGAATTACCAGCTCCTGGACGAATTACCCATTTGCCTTTACCACCAGATACAGAAGCTCCAGCAGCAGAAAGCCTTACAGAAGCATTATCAACTCCCAACATAGAAGCTGAAACAGGGTTATCTACCCCTCTATACAGTACATTCATCTTATCGGCAGAAACCACAGCTCCACTTTGTAGTGCCACTTCCTTAGCTCCTGCTATTACACGATAAGCATGAGAAAAAGGTAATCTTATTTGCTTCTGATTAGCATCTAAAAATGTAATTTCTCCATTAAATTTAAAATCTCCTACACTACTTGTATTAAGACTTTTGAACCCTTGACCATTAGCTGTTCTATCCACACCAGATATAGACATTCCAGGAACAGAACTTGCATATGTTCCAACAATTACCTTAGCTTCAGCTTTATCACCTTGTAAAACAACTGTTGGCGCAGCTACAATAGCTTCAAACGCATTAAACTTAATATCAGCATCTACTTTTTCTTTAAGCATATTAGCCAAAGCATCTGATTGTAAATTTCTAGCTTCAGACTGTAAAACCTCTAGATTAGCTAATGCAGCCACTAACGGCTGATTATAAAATCTAGAAACTAACCAATCTTTTTTAACACTACTTGTACTAACTACTGTACTAAAAGAACTGTTAGCTCTTTCTATAATAGCTTCGTTCTGTGGTGTTTTAGGGAAAATTTGCAGTGTTAAACTTTTAATTTCTCCCATTAGGGTTTTCAATTTTTCAGCATTTTTACTTGGACTAGCCTCATTTGCTTTATCAAAAAAGTAAAGTGTAGAAGCATCAGTATTATTTAAAGCATTAAAATCAAACTCTTTAGAAGTCATATCCAGACCTGCAAACTTCTGCATCTCTGTCTTAGAAGCATCTATAAATTTTACTAAAGCATCTATTTTATCCTTTAATAATTTATATTGTTCATAAGGATGGGAGAAAGACTCTGGAGAGTTTTCTGCCTTTTGACGAAGAGTTTCCTCAAATATTTTATTCTTAGACTGAGTAAGTAATGTTGTCTGACTCAATGTATCTCTTGTATCATTATAAGAGCGTATAATCTCTTGATCTATCTGCATCGCAAGCATTGCAATGAAAACAAGGTACATCAAGTTAATCATCTTCTGACGCGGTGATAATTTTTCCTTTGCCATTTTAGTTTTTTAAGGTTATAAAAATAGATTAAAACTTTGAAAAAGAAAATTTTATCCTTTCATCGCGTTCAACATACCTCCATAAACTCTATTAAGATTATTAAGGTTAGCTGTAAGCCCATCTAACTCTTGATTAAACTTCTCTGATTGTGCTACTGATTTTTGTAAATCAGAAACATATTTTTGATGATATTCTGACTGAGCTTTACCATGTTCTAACTGTAATGCATAAAGAGCATTCATACTCTCTAAATGATTAGCAGCCAATGTAAGCTGATCATTATACTTTTGGGTAGACGAAGACACATCTACAGTTTGATTGATTTGATCTACAGATGCAGAAAACTTATCTATTCCTGTTCTAAGTCTCTCAAATAGTTGTACATCTAGATTAGCTTCTTTTAACATTTTATCTAACTTTTCAGAAAGAGAAACTTCTAGTTGTTTTATATCTTGAGTTTGTTCTACTATATTATTTTTTCTAGGCTTAGGTTGTGCATTAGCATCTAATAATTCTGGATACACATTTTCCCAAGCATATTTAGCTTCCTCTGCTGGAGGATTAAATGCATATAGCAAAAATATAAGAGCCTCGGTAATTAGACCTGCACCTAAAATCCAGTTAGGATTTACTAAACCTCCAAAAGTAGTATGAGTCATTTTAAAAAATGCACCTAAAATTACTACAGAAGCACCTACCGAGTAGATGAAATTTAATGTTTTATCATTTAGTCTCATGATGTGAAAATATATTGTTTTACTTTTAATTTATTATTTTGTTTTTCTCTTAAATTTAGCGGAACCTTCTGGTATATCCTGTACAGTTCTAAATCCTATATAGCTTCTAGCAGAATCTTTTCTTTCCCAATCTCTATAACCAGTCATTAATAAGTATCCCACGTCTTTCCAAGATCCTCCTCTTACTGATTTTTTAACATCTCTATAAGCTTGATTAGACAAATACGGATTCAAAGTTGAAGAAAACTGATACGTCGCATTGCTATACGGAGACTCTGTCCATTCAGATACATTTCCTGCCATATCATAAAGACCAAAATCATTTTTAGGGAAAGATTTCACTGGAGCCGTATAGGTATAATTTCCTTTCTTTTCGTCCTCTATATAATTACCTCTTTTAGGCTTAAAGTTTGCCATATAGCAACCTCTATCATCCATTAAATAAGGTCCACCCCATGGATAAGTTGCATTTTCTCTACCTCCTCTAGCAGCATATTCCCACTCTGCTTCTGTAGGTAAACGAAATGCCATTGGAGTTTCTTTTCTTTTCTTAGACTTCTTATTCTCATCTCTCTTAGCTTTTGTCTTGTAATCACAATAAGCTCTAGCTTGATCCCAAGTAACGCCTACTACAGGATAATTTTTATAGGCCTTATGCCAAAAGTAACCATCATATAGTGGAGTGTTATAAGCATAATTAAAATCTTTAATCCAAACTGTTGTATCAGGATAAACTGCAATACTTTCTTTTTTAAGATAGTTTGAGCTTCTTTTACCATCTTTAACGGCAGACTCTATATCCTCCCATTGGTAAGCGTATTTCAATTTTCTAGTATCAATAATTCTCTCACCATTTATTCTTTCTGCTGGAGAAAGATACATAGATTCTATAACCTCTGCATACTGAACATCTGGATAATCTGATGTTTTCCATTTTAAAGGGACTCCCCAGTCTAACCTTTTAGATTCATCATAGCCATCTCTACCTCCTTTTGATTCCAAATATTCTTGGTATGGTGTAGCATTTCCTACTTTTTTAGCAAGGTAAGCGTAATCTGATATTCCTGTACCATTACGTCCACCTGAAGTTACATCACCTGCTGCTTCTGCAAGTAAAGTTCTAGCAATAGAATCTCTTACATAGTCTATAAATAGCCTGTATTGAGCATTAGTAACCTCTGTTTCATCCATAAAGAAAGAGGATACTGTAACTGTTTTTAATGGAGCTTTTTCTGGCATGTTAGTATAATCTACATCTGCCATACCCATAACAAAAGAACCTCCAGAAATAGCTACCATACCATATGGTCTCTCTGCTACAAACGACTGCGATTTGTTTTTTGGTATAAGTTCTCCTTTAGTAGTAGGCTTACCAGAAGACTTACTCCCTCTAGAGCACGAGACAACCAAAGAAGCTGATAAGAGTACAAAAAATATTTTTTTCATCTGATGATGTTTAATTTAATTTTCTAATTTTTAGTTTCAAACCAATTAACATAAAACTATGCATATTGATTTTAACGCGTAAATATAGTCCTTTTTTTGAATTATTCATTCAAAAACATATAAGAGCTAACGAGTTTTTATTACAATTATTTTATATAAACGCAAAATATTTTACTTTTTACTCTACAGTAACTGACTTCGCCAAGTTTCTAGGCTGATCTACATTAGCTCCTCTATAAACAGCAATATAGTAAGCTAATAACTGTAGTGGTACTGATGCTATAATAGGAGAGAAACATTCTGAAGTTTCAGGGATTTCAATCACATAGTCTGACATAGAAGCTACCTGTTCATCACCTTTAGTCACTACAGCTAACACCTTACCTTTTCTAGCTTTAATTTCTTGTACATTACTCACCACTTTATCGTAATGTTTATTTTTAGGTGCTATTATCACGATAGGCATATTCTCATCAATAAGAGCAATAGGACCATGCTTCATTTCTGCTGCAGGGTAGCCTTCTGCATGGATATAAGAAATTTCCTTTAACTTTAATGCTCCTTCTAAAGCTGCAGGAAAATTATATCCCCTACCAAGATACAAGAAGTTAGTTGATTCTACAAAATCATGTGCTATTTTCTTCACATAATCATGAGTAGAAGCCAATACTTCCTCTACTTTTTTAGGAATGGTATCTAGTTCTGTAATCAGCTTCATAAACTCCTGATTACTTAAGTTTCCGTTATGTTTACCTAATTTAAGTGCAATCAAGGTTAAAATAGTTAATTGTGCAGTAAATGCCTTAGTAGAAGCTACCCCTATCTCTGGTCCAGCATGAGTATAAGACCCTGCGTCTGAAAAACGAGCAATAGAAGAATCTACTACATTACAAATACCATAAATAAATGCCCCTTTTTCTCTTGCCATTTTAATAGCTGCCATTGTATCAGCTGTTTCTCCTGACTGAGAAATCGCAATAACGACATCCTTATCCGTTATAATTGGGTTTCTATATCTAAACTCAGAAGCATATTCTACCTCTACAGGTACTCTTGCAAATTCTTCAATAAGGTATTCTCCTATCAATCCTGCATGCCAAGAAGTACCACAGGCAATGATAATGATACGATTAGCATTATTCAATTTCTCCAAATGATCCCAAATACCAGCCATCTTAATAATACCTTCATCTACCAAAAGACGACCTCTCATAGTATCGTGAATAGATTTAGGCTGTTCAAAAATTTCTTTAAGCATAAAGTGCTCATAGCCACCCTTCTCTATCTGCTCTAGATTAAGCTTAAGTTCTTGAATGGCAGGAGTAATTTTAGAGTTATCTTCTATTTTTCTAATATCTACACCATTCTCTAAAGATATAGTTGCCATATGACCTTCCTCTAGATAGATAGCCTCTTTAGTAAACTCTACAAATGGAGAGGCATCTGATGCAATAAAATATTCTTTATCACCTATCCCTATCGCAAGAGGAGAACCCAACCTTGCTACTACTAAAAGGCTAGGATAATCTTTATGCATTACCGTAATTGCATAAGCCCCATAAACCTCATTAAGAGCATAACGGACCGCTTCTGGAAAATCTAATTCTTTATTTTCATCCATAAAATACTGAATAAGATTAACCAAAACTTCAGTATCTGTCTCTGAATGAAAAATATAGCCTTTAGACACTAACATAGTTTTAATGGTATCATAGTTTTCTATAATCCCATTATGTACTATAGCCACCTTACCATTATTAGAAACATGAGGGTGTGAGTTTTTATCGCTAGGCACACCGTGAGTAGCCCACCTAGTATGCCCCATACCTATGTGTGATGTATTTTTAAGATTCTCTGATATACTTACTAAATCGGAAACTTTACCCTTTGTCTTTTTTACATCATAAGAACTAGATAAGTCTTCCAATACTATCCCAGCACTATCATACCCTCTATATTCTAATCTTTTAAGACCGTTAATAACTACTTCGTATGCATCTCTATGCCCTGTATATCCTACTATTCCACACATATACCTTATTTTTTAGCGTAAATAATATTTAATTTCACTTTATTCTGATTGGTCGTTTTAGAACCAACTAATACTATTCTTTGAGGAGCATAAGCTCTAGTATTGTAGTTTTGTCCTAGCAAAGTTCCCTGTGTACTTTTTAAATAATCTCCCACATTAATTTCTAAATCTTTATTCTCTGCCTCTTTTTCTATAATATTTTTGAGAGTTTGAGTAATGGTAATATCATAGTAAGCAGGGTTACTTGTTAGATCAGAAGTTTTAACGAGAGAGTAAGACGATGATAGAGACATTGCGGAAACATCAGCTAAAAAGTCATTAAGATTAGCATATTTCACTAAGAAATTTGATGGTTTAGCATAAGATTTATTCCATACACTATCATCTGTATATAATCTTATTTTAGCAGAAAGAATGCCTATATTTTCGTTTTTATAAAGATTTTTAATTTTTTGTATTTCTGTTGCAGGTATTCTTAAAACAGCTCCAGCTCCTCCCATACCTTGTAGGTAGAGCCTTTCGTCTCCATTAGTTGTATCAATATTAGCAAGTGCTGTACTATAAGCTGAAGCTCTATTATAATCTATTTGATTAAAATGAGTATTACTAGAACCTAAATCAAACTGATAAACCGCAGAAGTTTTGGTAGTAGTTCCATTAGATGTTGTATCATAGGTATAATACATCTTAATGCTAGTGTCATTAGGAGTAAATCTAAAAATATAACCATCATTTTCTACTACAGAAAGTCTTATTCCTTTTATATAACGGATAAAACTAGCAGCATCTTTCAGTTCTGTAGCTCCTTGCTTACTTACTATTTTATCTTGAAAATACTGTGCATCAAGAGGAATTCTAACACCTACAGTTCTAGATAACAATTCTTTACTATCAGCATCGCTTGTAATACTAACCGACGACACCTTACCATTAAGTGATACTGTTGCCAAATTAACTCCTAGTGCCACTTTTTGGTTAGAGTAATATTTCTTCTCTGTAGAATACAAAAAATCATCTACTTCATCTACTTTAAGCGTTAGTGATTTATTATTACCATATTTTTGTATAGGATAAGTTGTTACTACCTTTTTAGCCGCTACATTACCTGTAAAAATATAATCTTCATCTGTTGATGTAGTTGCAGAGTCTGAAGCGTAAATAGGTTTCAATTCTAAAACAACTGAATCTACCTTCGCATTAGTCCCAAAATCAGGATTATAGCTAGATAATCGTAACTGTGTTATATAAGAGGACTTTTGCATTCCAAAATTATCTTCTGCAAAAGCCCCTAAAGTAGCCTGAGAAATACGAGATGCATCAGACTGTATGGTATCATTATTATTGAGGTTATAAGCTATCACATCGTAGCTCTGCGTTTCACCTGTTGCTGCCCCACTTGCAAAAAACTGCTCTCCAAGATTATTTGCATCTGACTCACAACTTTGTATCACTAAACTCCCTAATCCTGCTACAACAAACAGTTTAAGGATTTTTTTTGTTTCTATTATCATTGAATGTATTAAATAAAATCTATTTTTTAATATATCTCACCTACAGACTCAGGAGTAACATACTCTTTCTTATCTGAACTTGCTTGAGAAAAACTTTCATCTAAATCTTGTTCCAAAAATTCATCTCCTTTCACTACCACATCTACAAGATTCATACCTTCTTCTAAAAAACTATAGAAGCTAGGATTATCAAACGCTTTAATTCCTTTTATATTGTCGAATTTAAACTTATTTACCACCGCTTTTTTGTCAAAAACTAAATTTTCTTCATTATATACAGACAAAACAAACTTGGTATCATCAAAATAAGAATCTTTTTTGTAGTAATGTTTTAGATATACAGGTATAAATGCTGACATCCAACCATTAAGATGAACCACATCTGGCACCCAATTAAGTTTCTTAATAGTTTCTATAACACCTCGTGCAAAAAACATGGCTCTTTCGTCATTATCATCGAAAGGAAGCCCCTCTTCATCTTTGTAAGTAAATTTTCTTTTGAAATAATCTTCATTATCTATAAAGTAAACCTGTAACCTTTCTCCTGGCAAAGAAGCCACTTTAATAATTAAAGGTTGGTCTAAATCATTAATAATAATATTCATTCCTGAAAGTCTAATCACCTCGTGTAACTGAAACTTTCTTTCACTAATATATCCAAAACGAGGCATGAAGACACGCACATCATTTCCATCACCATACATTTTAAGAGCCATTCTGTTTACCGCATCAGACATTGCACTTTCTTCTTGGTAAGGAAACATCTCTGTAGTAACATATAAAATCTTTTTGTCTGGCATAATTCTTATTTTTTATCTTCAACTTAAAAGACAGTTCTCTATGCAAAAATACAACTTTTTAAACTAATAACAGTGTATTAACAATTTTTTATAATTTTGGAGAAATTTTTCAAATGAAAATATTAGACAGTAGGAAAGAATTAGAAACCTATATTAAACATAACAAACTGAACGGCAATACCATAGGTTTTGCTCCTACTATGGGAGCTTTGCATAAAGGACATATTTCTCTCTACGAGGCAGCTAGACCTCACAACGATATTGTTGTTTCATCTATATTTGTTAATCCTACGCAGTTTAACAACCCTGACGACCTAGAGAAGTACCCAAGAACTTTAGAAGCCGATTTAGAAAAACTTAAAAAATCAAAATTGGTAGATGCTGTATATACACCAAGTATAGAAGATATTTACCCCGAAAAATCCGTAGCGAAAAACTACGATTTTGATGGGCTAGAAAACGAAATGGAAGGCAAAATGAGACCAGGTCATTTTGATGGTGTAGGCACAGTGGTAGAAGAGCTTTTCCGACAGGTACAACCAGACAACGCTTACTTCGGAGAGAAAGATTTCCAGCAACTTGCCATCATCAGGAAGTTAGTGGAAAAGAAAAACCTTCCAATCAATATACACGGAGTGCCTATTTACAGAGAAGAAAATGGCTTAGCGATGAGCTCTAGGAATATGCGATTATCCGAAGCTGAAAGAGAAGATGCCAAAATTATTTACGAAACCCTTTTAAAAGTAAATGATTGGTTTAGAGTTGTTAGTATTCCAGAAATAAAAGAGAGAGTTCATACCATTTTTGAAAAAGAAAAAAACTTTGATTTAGAATATTGTGTAATTGCTGATGAAAACACTTTAAAAGAAACCGATTTCTTCTATAAGGATTGTTCTTACAGAGCTTTTATTGTTGTTCATGTAAATCAAGTAAGGCTTATAGATAATATGCATCTAGCCTAATTTCAAAACAATCAAGCTATGTATAAAAAGATTTTATTTACCATTTCTATTTTTATCACTATTGTTTCCTATGCACAGGAGACTCTTCCGTATTACCAACAATATTTATTAGACGGTAAATATCTCTTTAATCCCGCTCATTTTGGAGAAACAGACGACATTATAATCAATAGCCACTATCAAAAACAATTCTCAAAACTAGAGAACTCCCCAAATACACAATCTATAGGTGCACACGCCAATGTTACTGATAGATTAGGTGTAGGTGCTTACTTCTTCAGAGACCAAAACGGACCTATTTCTGCCAACGGTATCAATGTAGGAGCCGCCTATTTTATCCCAATAGATGATAACGAAAGAAAAAATCAATTTTCCTTTGGTACAAGTATCAACCTCTATAACTCCAATATAGATTTAGCTCTTCTTAATCCAAAAGATTCTGGCGACCCTCTAATACAAAGCGGTACTAACAGTGTATTTTTAACCTACGCTAACTTAGGCTTACAAGCTACTTACAATGGCTTTTTCGGTAGTTTTTCAGTAGTGGATATTCCTCTAAGTAAAACCACCTACATTGTTAATGGAATAGAACCTTCTCCCACCAAATTTTTCATCAATACTGGCTACGATTGGGATTTTTCTGACAATCTTTCGTTAGAACCCTCAGTTTTAATCAATTTAAACACCAACTCATCTAGAATTATTGATGCTAATTTGTTAGCAAAAATTAAAGACGAAGACAATTATTTTGCAGGAGGCATCAGCTACAGAACAGCCAAATCAGCATTTGGAAATCAACAACTTAGTTTCTCGCCCCTTATCAAACTTAAATTTAACCAATTTAGTTTCGGAGCAGCTTACAACATCAACCTCTCTCCTATTGCGGATTATGGTGGTAATAGCTTTATGGTTAACTTAGGCTACGCTTTTGAAAACTTCATCAATACCAGAGGTTTCCGATATTAAACATTAAAAATTATCTATCTTTGATATACTTACACATTCCGTTTTGCAAGCAAAAATGCAGTTATTGTAACTTTCACTTTTCCACTTCGTTGAAGTTGAAAGATGATATGCTTTTAGCCCTCAAAAAAGAATTACACCTTAGACAACACGAGTTAGAAAACAAAAATCTACCGTCATTATACTTTGGTGGCGGCACACCTTCTATCCTTAGCGTAGATGAAATACAAAGGCTTATAGACGAAGTATTGAAATATTTTACATTTAATTCTGACATAGAAATTACCTTAGAAGCAAACCCCGATGATTTAAACCAATCCTTTTTAAAAGCACTTTCTAACACGCCTATCAACAGGTTAAGCATTGGCACTCAAAGTTTTTTTGAAGAAGATTTAAAACTTATGAACAGAGCTCATAGTGCTTCCGAAGCTGAAAGTTCCATAAAAAGAGCTCAAGACACAGGTTTTGAAAACATAAGTATAGATTTAATCTATGGTTCACCAACTTCCAACCATTCTCTTTGGAAAGAAAGTTTGCAAAAAAGTATAGAGCTTCAAGTGCCACACATCTCATCTTACGCCCTTACCGTAGAGCCCAAAACTGCTCTACAAAAGTGGATTGAACAGAAAAAAATAAACGCTCCAAAAGAAGAAGAACAGCTTATAGCCTTTCAATATCTTTCAGAAACACTTAAAGCAAACGGATTTGAACATTACGAAATTTCTAATTTCTCTAAACCAAACTATCACTCTAGGCATAATACCGCTTACTGGAAAGGCTTGCCCTATTTAGGCATAGGACCTTCGGCTCACTCCTACGACGGACAAAAACAACGCAGTTGGAATATCGCTAATAATAGTTTATATATTAAAAGTTTAGTAGAAAACTCACTTCCAAAAGAAACGGAAATTTTATCAGAAAAAGAACAATTTAACGAACTCATTATGATAGGTCTTCGCACCAAATGGGGCGTTGAGTACAATATCATCAGTCAATTTTCGGAAGAGATACTACAGCCATTCCAAAAAAGCCTAGAAACAAAACTAAGTTCAGGCGTATTGAAATTAGAAGAAAATCAACTTTTTATACCAGAAGAACATTGGTTTATGGCAGATGGCATTATTTCTGATTTGTTTGTTGTCTGATTTGTCTATTTTTGTTCATATTTAAAAATTCAAACACAATGAAAAGAGTTATTGTATTACTACTAACAGGACTTTCCCTTATCTCTTGCCAAACTCAATACGGCATAAACGAAGACAAGGTACAAAGTTACATGGATAAAAATGAGTTTACCGTAATGGCAAAAAGGGCACTTCCTAACAATTACGATGTCATCAATATCGCACAATCATTCCCTACCGTTGGAAGCCGAATGTTTGAGCTAGATTATGGCTATGCCGTTACTCTAAAAAAAGACAGCCTATCTGTTAATCTCCCTTACTTTGGCAGAATGTTTAATGCTAGTCTAGACCCTTCTAAAAATAGTTTCAATACAGCGACAAAAGACTTCAAACTCTCTAAAAATAAAACTAAAAAGGGATACACCTATCATTTTAGTCTTTCTCATCCTGAGAATATGAGTGATATATATGTTGATATTCTAAAAAACGGAAAAGCCTATATTTCCATCAATAGCAGAGATAGACAACCTATTTCCTACGACGGCTACCTTGTAGAGCAACCTTAGATTATAAGTTTTCAATATTCAATTTATCTCTAAAAACTTCTGTATCATTAAGATGTTATAAAAAGATAGACGCTAGAATCTTCTAACGTCTATCTTTATTTTTATCTATGCTGCCAACATCTACCTCCTCCTGAAACTTTTCTAGAACATGAACCTCCTTTTTTAGTCAGAGCACCACAGTAGGAAGAGTACGAATATGACGAATAAGTTTTGGAGTGATGATTTTTTTTATGCTTTTTACTTTTTGTTTTTGGTAAGGCATGTTTAGTATGATGTCTATTTATACCACTTGACTGCTTAGAAGTAGAGGATGAGAAGCCATATACTCGATCATTTGAATCACTATATCTCCAAGTATTATCACTATACAACACAACAGTTCTACCACTGGATAATTTTACTGTTTCAACTTTTTTCTGTGAAAGTCCTAACAATGGGATAACGAACATTGCTAATAAAAATAATTTTGTTTTCATAAATTATAAATTAAAGTTTTATATTTTACTTCTAAATTTATTTTTTGATCAGCTATGAGATCATATTTTTAAATGAAAAAGATTAAAAAAAGCTCTTTTAGTTACTATACAAACCTCTATTTCACTAAATATTTTAGCAAAGAGAGGTATTTTTTTCTACAGTAGTAAAAAAATCTACTGATAATAACCAATGATTAGACTAACAAAGATAAATAAAATTTATTCTAAAAATTAGGTATAAAAAAAGCTGTTGATATACAACAGCTTAACTTATTTTTGCGGAGAGAGAGGGATTCGAACCCCCGGACCTGTTACAGTCAACGGTTTTCAAGACCGCCGCATTCGACCGCTCTGCCATCTCTCCTTAACAACTCTATCGTTGTTTTTAGTGGTGCAAATATATAACTATTTTTAATTACACACAAATTTTATATTCAATTTTAGCCTTAAAATAATATAAATTACTATTTATCAATAATAAAAACTTAAGCTATCCTACTTTAAACCCTAAATAAACTGCCCAAAATCCTAATACCAAATTTGCTACCACATAGCTAAAAAGAGTTACATAATCCTGATTTTGCCACAACATAAGGTTTTCGTATGAAAACGTAGAAAATGTAGTAAAACCTCCGCACAATCCTACTATAAAAAAGTATCTGACAACATCTGACTCTTGTTTCATAAGAGAGTTACTTAACAATCCAATCAAAAAACAACCCAATACATTAACCACCAAAGTTCCCATAGGAAAAGTCCCCAATTTGAAAAACTGAGCGGTATAACGAGAAACAAGGAAGCGAAATACACTTCCTAATCCTCCCCCTATAAATATGTATAGTATTGTTTTCATTATATATATAACAAGTGCTGAAACTAGACCCGATGGAAGCGGATACCCCGCAGTGAAGCCGCGGAACGAAGTGGAGCGGCAAAACGAGGAGTATGAGCGGACAGCGGGAAATAGCTCCTAAAAAATAGAATCTATTTCCGCCTCGTTTTTTTAATGATTATCCTTTTAATTCTCCTAAATATCTTTCGGCATCTATGGCTGCCATACAACCACTTCCCGCAGCAGTAATCGCTTGACGGTAAATGTGGTCTTGCACATCTCCTGCTGCAAATACCCCCGGAAGATTGGTTTTAGACGACTTGCCTTCGGTGATAATGTAGCCGTTTTCGTCTAGGTTGATTTGCCCTTTAAATACATCGGTATTAGGTTTGTGCCCTATCGCAATGAATATCCCGTGAACTTCAATTTCAGAGGTTTCTTGCGTTTGGTTATTGATGACCACTGCACGCTCTACTAGATTATTTTCTCCTTTGATACCGATGAGTTCGTGGTTATATTTCACTTCAATATTTGGTGTTTTTTCTACCCTTTGTGCCATTACTTTAGAGGCTCTAAAGTGGTCTTTTCTTACCAACATCGTTACCTTGTTACAAATATTGGCTAAATAAGTAGCTTCTTCTGCCGCTGTATCTCCCGCTCCTACTACAATAACATCTTTCCCTTTATAAAAGAATCCATCGCAGGTAGCACACGCAGAAACACCTCCACCAGAGTATTTCTTTTCATCGTCTAGCCCTAAGTATTTAGCGGTAGCCCCTGTAGATATAATTACTGTCCTCGCCAAAATCTCTCTACTTCCCGTGGATAGCTTATGAATACCTCCTACCTCTTTAGAAAACTCCACGCTGGTAATCATTTCGTAATGGATTTTGGTCTCGAATCTTTCTGCTTGTTTTTGTAAGTCCATCATCATCTCTGGTCCTGTAATACCGTTGGGATAACCTGGGAAATTTTCTACCTCTGTAGTGGTAGTTAATTGTCCACCTGGCTCTAATCCTGTGAATAACTCTGGCTTTAAATCTGCTCTAGCTGCATAAATTGCAGCGGTATATCCTGCAGGTCCTGAACCTATAATTACACAGTCTAAGATATTTTGTTCTTCCATTTGATAAATTTATGTTGATTTTAAGGTGGCTAATTTCGGAATTTTTTTAGGGTTCTGAAAGTTTTAGACATCTTTATTTTCAATTAATCTTATTGACTAATTAAATAACTATATAATGATTTATTCTTAGTTGGTAACAAAATCTTATCTTTGCTCTATGTTAAAATGGATTAAAAAGAAAGCCGCTCTCGTTTGGGCGAAGAAACATACTCAACAAGCTGCACTAGACCAATCTAAAGCGATTGAACACCAAGAGGCTTTATGGAGAGATTTAGTAAAAACAGCAGAAAAGACCCTGTTTGGTAGAAGCCATAATTTTGAAGAAATTAAAACTTTAGAAGACTTTCAGAATCAAGTTCCTATTGCGGATTACGAAGACCTTAAACCCTATATAGAAAAGGTAAAAAGAGGACAAGCCAACATACTTTGGACAGATACCCCCGAATATTTCGCTAAGACTTCTGGTACTACCTCTGGAGCTAAATATATCCCTATTTCTAAAGAAGGAATGCCTTACCAAATCAAAGCGGCACAGTCGGCTCTGTTTCAATATATTGCGAAAAAGAATAATGCCGATTTTGTAAACGGTAAAATGATTTTCTTACAAGGCTCTCCTGAACTAGAAGAAGTTAATGGAATTAAAACAGGGCGACTTTCGGGCATTGTAGCTCATCATATCCCTAAATATCTACAAAAAAACAGACTCCCAAGCTACGAAACCAACTGTATAGAAGATTGGGAAAGCAAAGTGAACAAAATTGCTGATGAAACCGAAACCCAAAATATGACGCTTATTTCTGGGATTCCGCCTTGGCTCATTATGTATTTTGAAATTTTGGTAGAAAGACACCATAAGAAAATAAAACAACTATTCCCTAACTTACAACTTATCGTAACTGGTGGCGTAAACTATGAACCTTACCGAGAAAAAATGGAAGAACTCCTTGGAGGCTCTGTAGATATTGTGCAGACCTTCCCTGCGAGTGAAGGCTTTTTTGCGTTTCAGGACGATTATACTAAAGAAGGTTTAAGACTACTCACCAACAATGGGATTTTCTACGAGTTTGTTCCATTAGAGCAATACGGCAAGCCCAACGCTCCTCGTTTGACTTTAAAAGATATTGAACTCAACCAAGATTACGCGATGATTCTCACTACCAACTCTGGACTTTGGGCGTATTCTATTGGAGATGTGGTGAGGTTTATTTCTAAAAATCCTTACCGTATTTTGGTGAGTGGCAGAACCAAGCACTATACCTCTGCATTTGGCGAGCACGTCATCGCTTATGAAGTGGAAGAAGCTATGAAATCTACCGTGGCTCAGCACTATGCTCAAATTACAGAGTTTCATCTTGCACCACAAGTAACTCCTCCCAACAACGAGCTACCTTATCACGAATGGTTCATTGAGTTTGAAAAAAAACCTGAAGATTTAGAAGCCTTTAGATTAACCCTAGACCAAGAGTTAAGGGCAAGAAATACCTATTATGATGATTTAATAGAAGGCAAGGTATTACAACCGCTTAAAATATCTAAATTAAAAAGAAACGCATTCCACGAGTATGCTAAATCTGAAGGGAAACTCGGTGGGCAAAACAAAATCCCTAGACTCGCCAACGACAGAAAAATAGCCAACTTTTTAGTAAACCATATAATCTAAAGAAAACACCTGCATTCTCCCCATGAACCTAGAACCTCTAAAAACTTTAAAAAACATTGAGTTTAGACACCTTCTATTTGGTAGGTTTTTTCTCATTTTGGCGTTCAGAATGTTAGCCACGCTTCTAGGTTGGTGGGTTTATCAGCTTACCAAAGACCCTCTTTCTATTGGGTTTATTGGGCTTTCGGAGGTTATCCCTGCCGTATCTACTGCCCTATACGCAGGCTATGTAATAGATATGAACGAAAAGAAACGAATGCTACTTATTTGTAATTATATCTATGTGCTTCTCATTAGTGCATTAGTGGCTTTGGCGTTCTTAGAAAACTCTTATCATCTCACAGGACACCAGATTTCTTATTTCATCTATGCGGTGATATTTCTAACAGGGATTTGCCGTGCTTTTATAGGACCATTAGTCCCTTCTATGATACCTAAAATGGTAAAAAAGGAAAACTTAGCTAATGCTGTTACCCTAAATCAGGCAACATTCCTTACTTCTTCAGTATTTGGACACGCATTGGGAGGCTTTTTAATCGCACTTATTACCATTAAATGGACACTCGTGGTTATTGTAAGTCTGATGACCTTAGCTTCTGTATTCTTTTGGCAATTAAAACCGCAACATTCCGAGTACAATAAAAAAGAAGTAAAGATGCTAGAAAGTATGCGTGAAGGACTTACCTACATCTATAAAACCAAAGAAATATTGGGAGCTTTATGCTTGGATATGTTTGCGGTTTTGTTTGGTGGAGCGGTGGCTATGATACCCGTCTATGCTAGTGATATTCTTAAAGTAGGAGCCGAAGGCTTTGGACTACTTAATGCGGCATCTGACATTGGGTCTATGTGTATTATTATTTTGCTTTCATTTATTCCGTTGAGGAGAAATCAAGGTAAAATACTACTGGTGGCGGTGGCTGGTTTTGGTATGTGCATCATTGGTTTTGGGCTGTCTAAACTCTACTGGCTTTCGTTCTTTTTCTTGATGCTTAGTGGTATGTTAGACGGTATTTCTGTAGTGATAAGAGGTACGATAGTACAACTGAAAACCCCTGACAAAATAAGAGGTAGAGTTCTAAGTGTTAATTCTATCTTTATTATGTCTAGTAATGAGATGGGGCAGTTTGAAAGTGGTCTAGCCGCTAAACTTCTAGGTGTGGTGCGTTCTGTAATATTTGGGGGAAGCATGACTTTAGCCATTGCCCTTATAGTAGGACTTACCAATAAAAAGCTAAGAAAAATGGAGTACTAACTCCCATTGCCTCTCCCCTATCTAAAATAAACACCTATATTAAGTTTTGCATAAAATATTTTCTAAACACTTGCATACTTCCTTAAAAGGTAATAAGTTTGCTTCAGTTTTATGACACACGATACCAATTACATACAAACAAGTATAAAAAAGTACCCGAATTATTTGGCTATCTCAAATAATTTCGTAAACACACACAAATAGTTTCGTGGGTATGCGTCGTATTATCTAGAAAATTACTTCAACTTTTATCGTTAATTATAAATATAATTCCACCAACTTTCGTTGGCGGATTTTCGTATTTACACCATTCTAAATTTAGCTTTCATAAATACATGCTAAAAGCACCAT
Organism: Riemerella anatipestifer; assembly: GCF_009670965.2. NCBI lineage: Bacteria > Pseudomonadati > Bacteroidota > Flavobacteriia > Flavobacteriales > Weeksellaceae > Riemerella > Riemerella anatipestifer. The sequence goes on from NZ_CP073239.1 coordinate 252,878, forward strand.
TGTTTTGTCTTATAACATGGTCGTTTTTGTTAGGTGCTTTTAGCGTTCAGAGAGGGAGTTTTTACTTTCTTTCTGCTTTAGCCTTTCCTCTCGTTTTGTGTGTGTTTAGAGGGGGAAGGCGTTTTTTTAGGTTAGAGGTGAGATATGAGAGGTTAGAGCTTAGTATCTCCTCAACCTTTAAGTCTAGAATACAATCTCTAAAATCTAAAATCCAATATCTAACATCTATAAACTTTAAATATCAACTTCTAAAATTAAACATTATGAAAAAAACAACCAAACTAAGTGTAGGTGCCTTTTTAGGTCTAAGTCTAATAGCTTACGGACAAACCGAAGGTAAAGTGGGGATTAACACCTCATCTCCCAATGCTACTTTAGAGATAAAACCCAATACAACTAACTTGTTAGGCGCAACTAACGAGGGTATTATTGTGCCTAAGTTATCTAAAACAAGAGTCGCTAAGATGCCTTCCCCTCAAGAGGGAACATTAGTCTATGTAGTAGATGATGCTAAAGCAGAAGATGGCGGTGGCACAATAGCATCTTATACTGGTACCGATGCTAGAGTAACAGATATTACAGAAAAGGGCTATTACTATTACAATGGTACCAAGTGGGTTAAGAGTGCAGCTGGCACAGGCGTAAGTAACAATATCTACACTGCCGATGGTACATTAACTGGTACTAGACGAGTAAATATGGCGAATAATAATTTGTTGTTTTTAGGAGGTAAATTAGGGATAGGGACTTCGTCTATAGGTAATGCTTTATTAACATTAGATGCTGGAGTAGAGGGAATATCTATTAAAGGCAGTCAACAAAGTGGAAACACACAATTTTCAATTTCAGATGGAGCTTTGGAGCTTTATCGTAATCCAGACGCTAATATAATAGACCCAAAGGTTTTTGGTTATACAGACTATAAGTATAATACTTCACATGACTATAATGTGAGAATAGAAACAAGACTTTCGTCGCTAGGACAGAGATTTATCTCTTTTGCAGATAATCCCACTGGTGTAATTGGTGCAGGAGTTAGAACTATTAACTTTAATGTGACAACAGGACAAATACATGCATCAGAGTATAATGTCAGTACAGGAGCATTTATTATACCTGATTATGTTTTCCAAAAGTATTATACGGGGACCTCTAGCTTAAAGTCTGATTATAGCTTTAAAACATTGAACCAAGTTGAAGATTTTATTAAAGAAAAGGGACATTTACCTGGTTATAAATCGGCTGAGGAAATTAATAGACAAGGCTATATCAATTTAGCAGAAATGCAATTGAATCATCTAGAAAAGATAGAGGAACTCTATTTACATTCGATTGAACAAGATAAAGCAATTAAATCTCAAAAAGAAGAGCTAAAAGCTAAAGATACCATTATTAAAGAACTGAAATCAGAAGTTTCTAACTTAGAAACTCGTTTACAGAAGCTAGAAGCCTTATTAGTAAAATAATTTAATCTTTTCCTACTGTGATAGTATTGCAGTGAGGCTTTTTTATACTTCACAAAGTATTATAAACATCTAACACTAACATCAAAAATTTATACATTATGAATACCTTAAAAGCGTGGTTGCGTCCCAACCTACTCACGAAAGATGACCCAAACGATTTTGTAGCCGTACCTCTTCTAGGTGGTAGCCTCGGCATTACAGAAATCGTAGAAGCCCTCAAAAAAGAAGGTATGGAGATACAAACCGAAACCGCGGTAGATATCATTACCCGTTTTAACCGCAAAGCCTCGGAGTTGGTACTCAACGGGTATAGTGTGAATACTGGACTGGTGTATATGCGTCCTGCCATTAAGGGCGTGTTTTACGACAAAACTTGGGATAAAGAGAAACACTCCGTATATGTAAATGTAAACCAAGGTCTAGACCTTAGAAAAGCGGTAGCAGACACTAAGGTAGAAATCCTAGGCGAGCAGTCTAGCCCAATGAGCGTGTTCAGCATCACCGACAAAGCCACAGGCAAGGCAGACGGCACCCTTACCAAAGGTAAGAATGCCGAAATCAAAGGTACTTACATTAAAATAGATGGCAATGCCCCTAAAAACGGTATCGTATTTAAAAACTTAGACAATCAGCAAGAAGTGAAACTCTCAACAGAGCATATTGTGCTTAACGAGCCGTCAAGGTTACTTATACTGGTTCCTACAGATTTAGAAGCGGGTAACTATGAGCTAAGTATTACCACGCAATATGCTAAAGGTGGGGTTACCACTAAAGAGCCTAGAGTGGGTGTACTTTCGGCACCAGTGGTTATTGGCTAAATAGGGAGCCATTCCCTAGCGTAATGAGGAGAGCCTCCCCACGGTCGTGGGGAGGCGTTCCCTATATCCATAGGGAGGTCTTCCCTAAATTTCATTGAGGTTCTATTTTGATATGGCATCAGACCACCTCATCTTAGAAATTAGTGATACCTCAATCGTTATGATAAGGTTTGCCTTGCAAGATTTGGTCTGCACGGTAGATTTGTTCTACAAAGAATAGCCTTATCATCTGGTGGGTAAAGGTCATTTTAGAAAGAGCAAGTTTATCGTTGGCTCGTTGGTAAATCTCTTCCGAAAAACCATACGCCCCGCCTATCAAGAAACACACCCGCTTAATAGACACATTCATATAATGATGGATTTGCTCCGAAAAAGCCCTACTGGTGAACTGCTTGCCCTTTTCGTCTAACAAAATAATGGTATCCGTACTTTCTATATGGTTGAAAAATAGTTTGGCTTCCTCTTTTTTAATCACTTCTGGGGTGAGGTTCTTAGCGTTTTTAATATCTGGAAGCTCTACGATGTCAAAATTATAGTATTTGGGTAGCCTTTTATGGTAGTAACTAATGAGGTTTTGTATTTCCTTTTGGTCTGTTTTTCCGATACATATCAATTTGAACTGCATAAGCAAAAGATTTATTTTTAATATATTTGCGGTACAAATATAGATTTAATGGCGCTAAAGACCCCTAAATTTCTTTTAAAAATTCACCGTTTTTTAGATTCTATCCACCTTCCTGTTTTAGAAATTTCTTTGTGGAAGATGTTTGAAATCTACGGGCAAGGGGTATTTAAAAATAATGTGGTAAAACAAGCTGCTAGTATCTCGTGGAGCTTCTTTTTGAGTATTTTCCCATTCCTGCTGTTTCTACTGTCTATTTTGCCTTATATGCCTCATTATGATAAACTCCAGTTCTATATTTTTGAGGTGTTTATGGCTAATATACTCCCCACCCATATGCTGCACGATGTTACGGAGTATATACAGAACAGCATTATCCCCAATATGAAAAGCATTAGCAAACTTACCATACTTTTTGCTTTGGTATTTGCTACTAATGGCACATTTTCCCTCATCAATGGGTTTAATGAAAATACCGACTCCAAAAGGACTTTCATCAGAGAATACACCATTTCTATCTTGGTTACTCTAGCCTTTGTAACCTTGATATTTCTCTCTCTTTTTGGGATTTACTACTCCGAAGTGGTGCTTAAACTATTCACGCCTAAATACAATCTCAACTGGCTTATTGTTAATCTATCTAAGATTATTGGGTTTATCTCGTTCCCGTTGTTTTATTTTATTTTGTTGAGCCTTTTCTATTGGGTAGGGTGTGTAAAAGTGAAAAGGTGGCTGTCTGCCGTTCCTGGAGCAGTACTCACCACCTTGTTATTTGTACTCATTACCTATGGATTTATCTTCTACGCTGCAAATTTCGCCAGATACAATGTACTCTACGGCTCAATAGGAACTATTATTTTAGCGATGATTTGGGTTAATCTCAACATTATCCTCATACTCCTAGGCAACGAGCTCAACCTCGCTATAGACCGAGTGAAAAGAAATAAGCTCCCTTAACTACTCCACTACGCTGTTAGGATAAAGCCCTGTAGAAATGGTTTTCTGTAAACCTGCTTCGTTAAAGAATAAAGCCTTAGCATTTCTGCCATCTAGCCCTACCGCAAAAATCTCATCTAGTTTAGATAATCTATAGAAAGAAGTTTCGGAAACTTGGGTACTCTTGGTAAGGTCAGAGCCTACCGCTGCCTTGTGTAGTTTGCCATCTACTAAGAAGAAATAAGACTGATTAACCTTTACAATTTCCTGAATACTTTCCTTTTTGTCGGGAGTTTGAGCCCAGTCGTAAGTTTTTTCTACTCCAGAGGCAGTAAGCGTCCAAATGCTACCGTCCACCGTGCTAGTGTAAGCCCAGTTAGCACTAGCATCGTAAAAGCCATCTCCCTTACAAGTAATAAGCACTTTGTTATCCTCTATTAAATAACCATTAGGATTGTAACCAATAGTGTAATATTTTTCCACCACATTGCTAGACGGATTAACAACGGCTAGTTTGTTATTTTTACCCCACCCCCCTTCTAGCAATGCATAAATCTTGTTTTGGAACGAGAATATCTTCTCTACCCCATAATCTACCGATATTTTAGCTACTTCTTTTAAAGTTGTTGCGTCTAGCACCAATATATAGTCGTCTGTATTATCAAGACCTTCGCCCCAATTGGTAATGTAAAGTTTACCATTAACTACCGTCATATATCTAGGATTTTTAAGCCCTGTGGTTACTTCAGCTTGTTTTTTCATGGTGTATCTGTTCACTTTTACCAATTTGTTGCTGTTATTAACAACAATGTAAAGGTCGTCTCCATTTCGGTAAGAAGACTGTGGCGTATCTCCTAGAGCTTCGCTGTTTACCTTCTGATACACCTTTTCTTCTGTGTTAGAAAAACCATAAGAAACATAATCTAAACTCCCATTGTTCTGACCGAAATAGCCTTCATTCAAAATAAAAAAGCCATTTTCATAATCTCCTTTTGGAGTGTAGTCTTCGTTTCTGTTACACGCTGTAAGTAATACTACAGCCGATAAAAAAGCTAGTGATTTCTTCATAAAATATGGATATTAAAAATTAGTTTTTAAAGTAGTTAAAAAATACCTGCCTGGCATAGGATAGCCTTGCATTGTGTTATAAGACTGGTCTAGAATATTCTGAGCTCTAATGTTAAGAGAATTACTAATGTTCTTTAATTTGAAATCAAACCCTAAACCTACATTCCACAAGTGATAAGGTGCTAAAAAATCTCTATTTATCTGGTCTGTGGCTCTCTCCGAAGTGAACAAATGTTCTAGCTCTAAGTGGTATTTTTTCCAATCTAAACTAAATGTATTAGAGTAGTTCCACCTAGGAATATAGATAAGTGATTTTTGAGTTCGCTGATTATAGGTTTCGGTGTAGGTCAGTAAATTATTAAAATTAAGCCCCACGCCCCCCCAAACAAAACGATGAGAAGACCTTGCTTGTCCACCTTTGGTAATAACAAAATCTAAATTAGTAGGTGTCCAAAAACCCATATCGTTAGGATACCATAATATCCAATCTTTTACCTCACCATAATGCACAGATACTCCTACAGATTGTGTGTTTCTGTATTTATAGCCTACACTCAACTCCCCCATCTTCCCTGCTTCGGGCTTTAGTTGTGGGTTTCCACCTTGTTTCCAATACAAATCGTTAAAGGTAGGTAGCCTGTAAGAAGTGGCATAAGAAGCCTTGATACTTAAATGTTTCAGAGGCTCTAATTCCACCCCCACATCGTAAGTAATAGGAATGCTAAACAAAGATGAGAACGACTTTCGCAAGTTAGCAGAAACCACACTCCAATCGTTAAAATTATAACGGTAATTCACAAACGAATGCCACTCTTTAAGCGGACTAATCCTTAGATTATCGCCACCTCCTGTGGTATATTTGGACTGAAGCCCCAGCGTTACCAATGATTTACTAAACGCTAACTTTGCAATATAGTTGGCAAAATAGTTTTCGGCAAAACTAACCGTCCCACCATCTTTGGCATTCATTCTAAACCTAAAAAACTCTTTGGTATAGGCAGATTGCAACTGCTGTTCAAAACCTCTATTATGATAAAACCAAGACACTTGCATACGAGTGCTTTCGTCATCTTGAATTTGCTGTGCTATGGGTTGTGCTTCGGTAGCTCCTACATTTCTAGACGCCCACTGATTCCAAATATTAAAGGAGATTTTATGCTTCCCACTAAGTTTATAGATGCTATTAAGATAAATATCCGCAATATCAAATCCTGAATTTCTTGTTTTACCTTTCTTACCAAATTTATCTCGGAACGGAAATTCGTTATCCGAACGAAGGTAATTCGCACCCACATTCCAGCTCCATCTAGAAGTATTGTTCTGTACCGAAAAGCTATTTCTGCTAAGTCCAAAACTGCCTAAGGCATTCTCTAACCTGTATTGCGTTGGCTCGTTAAAATTGGGATTAAATTCTAAAGCGAACACTCCGCCCAACGCTCCACTCCCGAAACCACTGCTCCCCGAGCCACTACGATAGGTTAAACTACTGCTTACATTAGAGCTGATAATATTAGCATCTACTTGCCCATTTAAAGAGGAGTTGATAGGAATGCCTTCCCAAGTAAATAAATGTTGAGATGGCGAAAGTCCCTTTATAGAAACTGATGCTAAATTGCCATAGCCGTAGTTCCTAATAACCGCTCCCGTCTGCTTTTGGAGTAGTCCTTCTATAAAAATCTCTGGATTGTTCTTTAAATCAACTTTAACCACCTCGTGTCCCACAGAAAGCAAAGTAGGCGACACCAGATTGATGGCTACGGTATCTATAACCGTTTCCTTCTGTTGAGCTTGCACAAAAAAGACCGACGATAGGCTCGTCAGCAAAACTAATCTTACCATATAAAATACTCTTCCTCCGAAAGTTTTTATTAAAATATCATTCGTTTGGCAGGTCTCCTGACTTTTGCATTTCTACGCCTTCCCGCATAACAATAATACAGTGGCAATAATGTAGAAACTTTATTAAAGCAATTTACAGTTGCGGGGACAGTTCAAGACTTTCACTTGATTCCCTTTTAATTAACCCAGTAGGCTAAACCAAAACTTCGGCAAAGATAGTTTTATTTTTTGATGTCTAGGCTCTAAATCACTGCAAAATATTCACTATTTAGCTTTTTTCTTCTTCCACCTCTTCCTCTTCGTCTAGCCAGTGTTCATCTTCAAACGAGATATTATCATCGGCTAATAAACGAGCTTCTCTTTCTAGAGATTCTTTAATGGTAAATGTCGTATCGCTGTCTATATCTTGCTTAGCTAAACGAATGGTAGAATCATTATCTATGGCGATAAATCTATTCGCTAATCTTCTTGCAGCGTATTTTCTAAAGCCTGATGCGTTTAAAATATCCACTCCCATATTAACCGCCGTTTCCAAGGTCTCTCTATAAATATTGTGGATACCGTCGTTAATAAAATCGTAAGCGTCTAAACGGTTTCTAGCCCTAACAAATATTTGCAAATGAGGAAAATGAGCCTTTGCCATTCTAATCATATACTTATTGCTTTCAGGGTCGTCTAAACATAGTACCAATATTTCGGCATTTTCAGCACCTGCTGCTCTCATAATTTCAACCCTTTTGGCATCGCCGTAATACACTTTAAAACCTTTCTGTCTAAGAAGATTCACACGGTTAGAATCGTTATCCAAGACCGTGGCTTTTATACCACTTACCTTTAACAAACGACCAACGGTACTCCCAAAATGCCCAAAGCCTACAATAATTATTTTTTTCTGTTTGATAGGTTCTGAAATTAAATCTGATACAGGTTCTTCAAATTTAACATTGAAATTAGGAGCGATAACCCTTTCATTTAGTAATAGTAAAAATGGCGTAATCATCATAGAAATCGCCACAACAGAAATCATTTGAGAGCTTATCTCTAAATCTAGTAAATTAAGTTTAACGGCAAAAGTGATAATCACAAAGGCAAACTCTCCCACTTGGGACATTCCGAAGGAATAGAGGAAGTTTTGGTCGTTGCTCATTTTAAACATCTTCCCTACCAAGAACAACACTCCAAACTTAACCAATGTTGCCAAAACAACCATTGAGAATATAAATAATGGGTCTTGCTGTATCACATTAAAGTTAATTGTAGAACCTACACTCACAAAGAAAACCGCCAAAAGCAAACCTTTAAATGGGTCTATTTGGCTTTCTAATTCGTGTCTAAATTCGGTATTGGCTAGCATCACACCTGCCAAAAAGGCTCCCAAAGCGGGGCTTAATCCTGCGAGTAGCATCAACTCGGAAACTCCTACCACCAAGAATAATGACGATGCGGTAAGCAACTCATTCATTCCTGAACGAGATACATATCTTAAAAAGGGCACAAAGAGATATCTACCTAAAAGAATAAGCACTCCCACACCTAATATCACCGAAAAGGGTTGCAGCCATTCTGGTAAATAAGTAATCAGTACTGATTTTTCTCCGCCACCTTCGGATTGCCCTGCCAACATCGGTAACAACGCCAAAATAGGAATTACCGCTATATCTTGAAATAATAAGGTGGAAAATGAAGCCTCTCCAGATACGGTATTAAATAGGTTTTTTTCCTTTAATGTTTGTAAAACAATCGCTGTGGAAGACATTGCAAATGCTATAGAAACTACAATATTAGTGGTAACCTCCCACCCTGCCAAATGCAATATCGGGAATATCAATCCGGAGGTAAATGCCATCTGAGAAAAGCCAAGCCCCAAAATACTTTTTCTCATAGCCCAAAATTTACGAGGCTCTAACTCCAAACCAATAATAAAGAGTAACATCACCACTCCAAATTCGGTACTGTGCATCACATCTTCTGCATTACCTGTAAGTTTCAATGCAAAAGGTCCCACCAAAATACCTCCTAAAATATAGCCTATAACCGAACTAAAACCAAACTTCCTTACAATAGGCACTAAAAAAATAGCAGCCCCTAGATAGACTAAAGTAATCTTAAATAAACTCTCTGACATTAATTCAAAAATTTAGAAATTTCCTGTTGAATTTCACTAACTTCTTCTATTGTTTTTTGCTTTGCGGCATACACACAAATCGTTTTCTCTACTGATACGCCTAGAGTTTCTAAACTCTTGGTAAGAGGCAATATAAAATCTTCTATAGACCTTTCATACATTCCTCCTTGGGTATAGGAATTTTCGGAGCCACCTGCACTTACAATTATCATGGCTTTTTTCCCTGCGAGTGGATTTTCATTCTGTTTACCAAGCCACTTCATATCCAATACCTCGCTTAACCATAAATTAAGCAGTGGTGGAATACCTAACCATATCAGCGGAAACTGAAAGATGAGTTTATCGTAATTCCTAATCCTTTTTCGTTCCCTAAATGCAGCGATATGAAAATTAGGATACTCTTCGTACAAATCTCTAAAAGTAATATTTTCTTTATCTTGGTAAAATGAAATAAGATGAGTATTAAATACCGAATATTCTAAAAACGGATGTGCAAATAATACTAAGGTTTTTTCTACTTTACTTTCCAATTTTATAGCGTTTGGCGTAAAGGTAATATTTTAAAACTTAAAAAGCAAATACGAGCTAAAGGCTATTTGTGTTTGTTTAACTGATTCCAAAAATCTAAGAACTCTGTTTTAACCTTCTTTGGCAAAGTTTTAAAATCATCATCAAAAATAGTATCAGAAAACTGACTTTCTACAGTTGTCCACATTTTGTAGGCTTTATTTTTATAAACAACTATTCCCCACACACGCTCTAATGGGCTATCCATACCATTTTTATACTCATCTATAATGTAAATAAACTCTGCATAGCCATCTTTGTCTATATCACTATACATCATTCTATTATTCACAAACGCCAAAGATTTATTTACGGGGTGTTCTAACTTTGTGCTAAACACTCTCTCAAAAACATTTTCTTGCTTTTTCTCAAATTTCTCTATATATAACAAATCATTTTCTGCTCCTGCCTTGTTTTTGGAAACTACAATATAGTTATTCGTAAGTCTATCATTAAACCCTATGGCAAACAATTTTCTATCACCTGAAAAAGGTAAATCATTTTTGGTTAAGTGAGTAGAAAACCCGTCTATAACGGTAGTTACTTGCGACTTAATAATTACATTTGATAGCAGTGCTAACACTAGAAGAATGTTTTTCATTTTCATACTTTTTATAGATTTGTTCTTTTTTTAAGACAATGCTTGAAGTTGTTTTAGTTTCTCATTTAGTCTTTTAATAATAATACCGTAAATCAGCCTATAATAAAGCCATATAAACCCAACTCCCAAAAAGATAGACACAACATAACTTACCAAAAACACCAAGAACTTCGGCTCTGAAAATGAAATATTTTGCACATAAGCCAAGTAAATAATTTCTGCCAAATACCCCAACATAATCACAAGAAACATCGCCAAATTAGCTAAGATAAAAGCATTTACTATTCTTCTAAATTTAATAATCTGAGTGATAAATTTCTTAAGGTTAGATTCTATACTTATCTTTTGATAACTGTAATAAAAAAGCAACACAAACAAAAGCGTAAGAATAAGACTTGCCCCTTTAATAAACAACTCTATATTATGATAGTTTTCAATTAAATGTGTGCCTATTTTAATATTCATTTTATCAAAAATATTCAGTAAGGCTGGCTCCCTCCTAACGGAACAAAACCCATAGATATTGAAAGCCAATATTACAAGAAATTCAGCAACACCTATCCAAAAAATAGTTTTTACATAATTGCGAGATTTCCTATTCAGCATTTGTTCTATCTGCCGATTATCGTAAGTAGGTTTAGGTTGCTCTCTCCAAACCTCTTTCATTTTATCTATATCAAAATTAGGCATATTGTTCCATTAGTGTTTTTAAAGTTTTTTTAAGACGGTTCATCTTCACCCTTGCATTAACCTCCGTTATCCCCAGAGTTTCTGCGATTTCTTTGTAGGACAATTCATCCAAGTACATCATTACAATAGCTCGCTCTACCTCGGGTAGCTTTTTTATCACTTTGTAAAGAAGTTCTACTTGTTGCCTTTGCTCATGCTGATTATCCTCGGGAGTATTATAAAAACCTTCATTAAGTTCGTTTGTTTTAGGTGATTTTGAGGATTTTCTAAAAAGTGTAATGGCTGTATTCAAAGACACACGATACATCCAAGTAGATATTTTGGACTGACCATTAAAAGAATCAAAAGAACGCCATAATTGTAGCACTATTTCTTGAAACAAATCTTGCTCATCTTCTAGCGTATTGGTGTACATTCTAGAAACTTTAATGATAAGCCCTTGATGGATTTTAATAAGTTCCGAAAAGTCTTTTTCTTTTTGAGACATTACTACTTTTATCGGCACGAAGATAACAAATTACCCCAATATATCTCATATCTAAATCAATAAAAAAACAGACCAATTTCTTAACTGGTCTGCCTTCTGTATTTATAAATATAAAATTTTAATGTTTTACTGTTGCTACTTCTTCTGGCTTATGTTTATGCTTAAACATCACCGCAAAAAGAACCGTAATTATTAAGGCATATATCGCAAATACCAGCCATATCTCGTGCCACATTTTATTCCCCGAAGCATCTAAAAAGAACGCATCTATCATTTTACCACTCACTACACTACCCATAATCGCCCCAAAGCCATTCGTCATCATCATAAACAACCCTTGTGCAGAAGAACGAATTTTCTCGTCTGTTGTCGCCTCTACGAATAACGAACCCGACACATTAAAGAAGTCAAACGCCATACCGTACACAATACACGATAGAATAATAAGCACCAATCCAAAGCCTTCTGGAGTACCATAAGCAAAGAATCCAAAGCGAAGTACCCACGCTCCCATACTCATCAACATTACTTTTTTGATACCAAATTTCTTTAAGAAAAACGGTATTGCTAAAATGAATAGCGTTTCAGATATTTGAGAAATAGACATAATAATGGTAGAACGCTCTACTACTAAGCTATTTTTGTATAATGGATTTTTACCAAAGTCTGATAAAAAAGTATCTCCATAAGCATTCGTAAGTTGTAACGCGGCACCCAAAAACATAGAGAACAAGAAGAACAACGCCATCTTATAACTCTTAAATAGTTTAAAAGCATTGAAGCCCATTTTCTCTTGCCAAGAAGCCTCTTTAGGAATCAAGTTCTGTGGTGGACACTTTGGAAGTGTAAAGGCATAAACACCCAACAACACCGCTACTATCGCCGCAATATAAAACTGATTTTCAGACGCCTTATTTCCTGTAAGATTGGTAGCCCACATCGCTGCGATAAACCCAACTGTTCCCCAAACTCTAAGACTAGGGAACACCTTAACTACATCATAATGATGCTCCTTAAGAATATGATAATTGATTGAATTGGACAACGCAATTGTAGGCATATAGAATACCATCGCTACCAACATTACCCAAAAAAAAGCCGTAGGGTCTGAAGCATGAGGCAAATAGAAAAGCGTCCCCGCATACGCAATGTGTAATATCCCGTAAAGTTTTTCAGCGTTTATCCACCTGTCTGCTACTATCCCTGCCAAAGTAGGCATAAAGATAGAGGCAATCCCCATTGTGGAGAATATAACCCCAAACTCTGCACCTCCCCATTGCTTAGTATCAAACCAAAAAGTAGCCATCGTAATAAGCCAAGCTCCCCAAACGAAATACTGTAAAAAATTAAGTACAGTAAGTTTTAGTTTTATATTCATTTTAGTATGTTTAGTCTATTGGTCTTTGTCGTTTCTTAATCTCTTCTTGCAACTGAAAAGCCAAGTCAAAATCTTCGTTTTTCACGGCTTCGTCTAGTTGCATTCTTAACTCTTCTAAAGATACTCTATTATCCCGTTTTTCATTATGAAATTCTGTAACTATATCCTCCTCTTCACTTAATTGTTGTATCTCTAAAAGAATACCTGCTTCTTCCAAAACCTCCTTAGTGGTATAAATAGACACCCCGAATCTCACCGCCATTGCTACTGCATCAGAAGTTCTCGCATCTAAGAACAAGGTTTCCCCTGTAGAATTATTTTTAAAATGGATATGAGAAAAGAAAACACCATCTATAATTTGATAAATTACAATATATTCTAAACTATAATTGGTATCTCTAATAAAACTAGCAAACAAGTCGTGCGTAAGAGGACGAACAGGTTTCAAATCTTTCTCCAAAGCTAAAGATATAGATTGAGCCTCAAAACTACCTATTACTACTGGTAATTTTATAGAACTCTCCACCTCTTCTAAAAGCAAAGCATAAGCCCCCGATTGTGTTTGGCTGTAAGAAATACCTCTAATAACTAGCTTTTTATAATCCATAGAGCAAAGATATATAAAAAACACCATACCCTTGAATAAGTATGGTGTCTTTTCTTCAATTTTATGATAAAATTTAGGCTCCTTTTATTGCTTTTATTTTTTCGGTAAGAGCAGGTATCACTTGGAAAGCATCGCCTACCACACCGTAATCCGCAGATTTAAAGAATGGTGCTTCAGGGTCATTATTGATAACCACAATGGTTTTAGACGAGTTAACCCCTGCTAAGTGCTGAATAGCCCCAGAAATACCTATTGCAATATATAAATTAGGTGCTATCGCTTTACCTGTTTGTCCCACGTGCTCAGAGTGAGGTCTCCAACCAATATCAGAAACTGGTTTAGAACAAGCAGTAGCCGCTCCTAACACTTGAGCCAACTCTTCTACCATTCCCCAATTTTCAGGACCTTTCATTCCTCTACCTGCTGAAACCACTACTTCGGCTTCTTTAAGGTCTAATTTTCCAGAAGATTGTTCATGGCTTACCACTTTTACATCTGTATTAGCCACACCTAAAGTCATCTCTTCCTCCGAACCTGAAACTGAATTTTCTTTTACTCCAAATGCGTTTTGGGAAACTGTTAATACTACATTACCATCAGCTTTAGCTACCATAAAAGCCTTTCCTGAAAAAGCTTTTCTTTTAACCTCTAAAGGTGCTACCGAAGTAGGTGCTTCTACCACATTAGTAATAAGAGGACTATTTTTAAGAACCGCCAACATTGGTGCCACAGAAGCCGCATCAGTAGTGTGAGGAAAAACCACTATTCCATCTACTACTTCCGCTATAGCTTTAGCATAAGCCTTAGCACTGAAAGACTTTAACCCTTCATCTTTAATATGGATAACTTTCTCTGCTCCATATTTATATAATAATTCTGAACTATCTGTAGCATTGATGCTTACAGCCGTTACGCTAGTTCCTGCTTTATCTGCTACAGCTTTAGCGTAAGATACCGCTTCAAAAGCTGCTTTTTTATAAACACCGTTTATATTTTCTGTATATACGAATATTGCCATTATTTTTGTTTTTATATGTTAAATTATATTATAATAAAACTCCCTTAGATTACCTTAGCTTCTTCGTGAAGAGCCTTTACAAGGGCATCTAAATCGTCTGGTGAGAATAGCTTAACAGAAGCTCTTGGCGGAACACTGTCAAAAGATACTGCACTTACCTTCACTTCGTTTTGAGACGGCTCTTGCACATTAAGAGGCTTAGTTCTTGCAGACATAATACCTCTCATATTTGGAATAATGAGTTCTTTTTCGTCCACTAAACCTTTCTGACCAGCAACTACCAATGGAAGTGATACAGAAACTGTTTCTTTACCACCATCAATTTCTCTTACTGCGGTAACTTCAGAACCGTTTACTTCTAACCCAACACAAGCATTAACGAAAGGTTGGTCTAAAAACTGAGCCAACATTGCTGGTACTGCTCCACCGTTATAATCAATAGATTCTTTACCACAAAGAACTAAATCATAACCACCTTCTTTAGCTACATTTGCGATTTCTTTAGCTACCGAAAAACTATCCTGCGGCTCTGCATTGATACGGATAGCATCATCTGCACCTATAGCCAACGCTTTTCTAATAACCGCTTCTGTACCTGCATCTCCTACATTAACTACGGTTACTTTTGCTCCGTTTGATTGCTGTAATTTAATCGCTTTAGTAAGTGCAAACTCATCTAATGGATTGATAACCCACTGAATTCCGTTTTTATCAAAAGCTGATTTATCTGCTGCAAAGTTGATTTTAGATGTAGTATCTGGAACACTACTAATACAAACTAATATTTTCATATTTTCTCTATTTTTATGTTTATAAATCGTTGCTAATATAACAAAAATATATTATGCATGCATAATACTGTATGTTAAAATTTATTTATTGCATAATTATTTATTTGGATTAGATGGTCTTACCTCTATTTTGCTAGGTAAAGTACGAGGATTCATTCTAAGTAAATCTACTACAATTTCCCCTAGGTCTTCTGGTTGAATCTTCCAAGAATCTTTATCCGAAGGCTCGTTACCATTAAAATGAGAGGCTACAGAACCTGGCATAATGGTAGAAACTTTAATATTATACTTTCTTAAATCTAACATTGCGGCTTGAGTAAAACCTACAAGACCAAATTTAGACGCATTATACCCTGACGCTTTTTCAAAAAAGTACGCTCCTGCCAAACTAGCAATACTAATGTAATATCCTTGTGTTTTCTTTAGAGACTCTACTGTTGCTTTCATCGTATGGAAAGCTCCCGTAAGATTAGTATCTATCATAGCATTCCATTCTTCCAAAGAAATTTCGTCTACTGGTTTAAAGCAACCTAAACCTGCATTAGCTACCACTACATCTATATTGCCTAGCTTAGTTTCCACATATTTAACCGCCTCTTGTTCTGCCTGAAAATCTTTCACATCAGATACTACGCCTATGATTTTGTCTTCATACTCTGATAATTCAGAAACTGCTTTTTCCACAGCTTCCTTACTTCTCCCACTAATAGCGACTTTCAATCCATTTTTCAAGAGTTCTTTTGCAATTCCAAAACCGATACCTTTAGTACCTCCTGTGATATATGCTACCTTGTTTTTTAAATCCATTTTAGACATTTTTTATTGTGCTTAAAGATAATTATTTTTTATGAGTATGAAAATAATCAAAAAGAATACCCTTTTATTAAGCCCTACCGCTTTATTCTAAGTAAAAAAATATTAGTAACTTTGCACGAGTTCATTATGGGTTATGCAAAAATTAGTTTTACTTTTTACTAAAGGAGGACTCCAATACCAAATTATTAGTGGTAAGGAAGTACAAGAAGAAAAAGTTTTTTTTATCACAGAAGATTCCCCTAGTGATTATTTAATCAATAAGTTAGAGGAAATTTTAAACCACCCTTCTATAGTAAGTATAGATGTAATTTCTGCTCTCAATCATTTTACATTAATGCCTTCTACTTTTTCTCAGCACGATGTCGCTCACGAGCTTATCTCTTACAATGCTCTAGTAGATAAAGACAAAGAGGAAGTAATGCTTTCTGTAAATAAGAAATATGGCGTTCAGTTTTATTATACGATGCCTGACTTATTTTATAAAAAAATTAAAAACAAAGGTATTTCTACGCATTTTAATTTCTCTGGAGAAAAATTCTTAAATACACTTGATGCTGGGAATAAAAAGGAAATCCACATCAATCTGTATCATCATCAGTGCGAGTTTTTTGCTTTAGATAATAGAAAGGTAATTCTTTATAACAATCTAGATGTAAATTCGGAGGTAGATTTTCTTTATTTCGTTATGTTTACCCTTAGCAAAATAGGATTTAATATTACAGACACTCAGTTCTATGTATACGGAGAAACCACTGAAAACGAAACCTTTATATCGGAGCTTAGGAAGTTTGTCAAAAATTTAAAAGTAGTTTTTGATAACTTACCTCAAAAGAACTTCATTATGAGCTAAATACTCTTTAATAACAACTAAAATTATGTATAGAATTATCTCTGGAAAGTGGAAAGCTAAACGAATATTAGCCCCAAAAAATTTTGAAGTTCGCCCTACAACAGATTTTGCTAAAGAGGCTTTATTCAGCATATTAGAACATAGGCTAGAGCTACCTTACATCTCTGCATTAGACCTTTTCGCAGGGATTGGCTCCATATCGTTGGAATTAGCTTCTAGAGATTGCCAAGATATTACTTCGGTAGAGTTTAACCCTAAACACGCTGCATTTATACAATCTACAGCCCAGGAGCTAGATTTCGGCTTACAAATAAACGTCCAAAGGAGTGATGTTTTTGAATGGTTAAAAAAGAGTAGAAATCATACTAAATCATTCAATTTGATATTTGCTGACCCACCGTTTGATTTGCCCGAAAAAAAATATTACGATTTAATCAATCTGGTTTTAGACAGTCCTATTCTTGCGGAAAACGGACTTTTCGTACTAGAGCATCAAAGCCGAATGGTATTGGAACATCAGCACCTAAAAGAAACCAGAAAATACGGAAATGTGAGTTTCTCCTTTTTTGAAAAAGAAACCGTTTAAAACACAATAAATTTACCTCAACTTAACTATCAAACTTCAAAATTGATTATTACAGTTGAGGTTTTTATTTTTGTGCCATTAGAAAATCTGTATTTCGTCATTCAAAAAAATACTTTAACTTTATACCTCAATTAAATTTCAAAAAAATGATACAACATTTAGATAATATCAGTCATAAGAATTCTTCTAATTTCTTCCTAGTGGCAGGACCTTGTGCCATAGAAAACGAGGATATGGCAATGAAAATAGCAGAACATATTGTAAAACTTTCGGACAAATATAAAATCCCTTATATCTTTAAAGGAAGTTTTAAAAAAGCCAATAGGTCTAGGATAGATTCCTTTACAGGAATAGGAGACGAGAAAGCTCTTGAAATACTTAAAAAAGTAGGCGATAATTTCGGAATTCCTACAACAACAGATATTCACGAAAACGAACACGCTACTCTTGCCGCACAATATGTAGATGTATTACAGATACCAGCCTTCCTAGTAAGACAAACGGATTTACTCGTATCTGCTGCCAAAACAGGAAAGTGTATTACTCTAAAAAAAGGACAGTTCCTCTCTCCCGAAGCAATGAAATTTGCAGTGCAAAAAATAAAAGATTGTGAAAATGATAAAGTTGCCATTATAGAACGAGGCAATTCTTTTGGCTATACCGATTTGGTAGTAGATTTTAGAGGTATCCCAACAATGCAAAATTACGCTCCTGTGATATTAGATGTTACCCACTCTTTACAGCAGCCTAACCAAGAGTCTGGTGTAACTGGTGGAAAACCTCAACTCATAGAAACCATTGCTAAAGCAGGGATTGCCGTAGGTGCAGACGGACTATTTATAGAAACCCACCCAGACCCTAAAAATGCAAAATCTGATGGTGCTAATATGCTCCCTTTAGAACAACTAGACGCACTTCTAGCTAAACTTACCAAAATAAGAGAGGCTATTATTTAGTATCAAAATCATTAAAAATATCGCTTTTGAAAAAGATATATCTTATCTTAGCTGTATTGCCCTATCTAGCAGTAGCTCAGAAGACTAAAGAGATAGAAGAAGTGGTTTTCCAAAAGAGAGCCAAGAAAAAAGTAACCGACCTTACCAATACTAATATTTCGGCTAAAGAAGCACAACAAATTGCTTCTATTTCAGGTGATATTGAGGGACTTATTAAAACTTTGCCTTCGGTAAACTCCAATACCGAACTTTCTTCCCAATATATGGTAAGAGGTGGAAATTATGACGAAAATTTAATCTACATCAATGATGTGGAACTTTATCGCCCTTTCCTTATTAGAAATGCCCAACAGGAAGGTATGAGCATCATCAATCCTGATATGGTTTCTACCGTTAATTTTTCTTCAGGTGGATTTGAAGCGAGATACGGCGATAAGATGTCGTCTGCTCTTAATGTTTATTATAGAGAACCCGAAAAAACAGAACTATCAGGAGAAGCCAGCCTTATTGGAGGTAGGCTAACGCTAGGCGGTACATCTAAAGATAAAAAATTAACCACCTTGATTTCAGGGCGTTATCGTAATACCAATCTGGTACTTAACACGCTAAATGAAGATACAGATTTCAATCCTCAAAACTTTGATATTCAAACCTTCATCAATTACCATATCAATCCTAAATGGCAATTATCTTTCATTGGATATTATGCTAAAAATGACTACACGATGCTTCCCAAACAACGAAAAGTTAATTTTGGGACTTTGCAAACCCCAATGACGCTTACCGTGTTTTACAACGGAAGAGAAAACGACACTTATAAAAATATGATGGGGACAGCTTCTGTTCATTTTAAACCTAATAAAAATTGGAGGTTTTCATTAGATAATTTTGCTTATCAAAACCGAGAGAAAGAATATTATACCATCGCTTCTGCCTACGAATTACAGGCTTACAACCCTGCTACTGGAGAACCAACCGTTTCTTACGATATAGGTGGACAGATAGACCACGCTAGAAATGATTTATTAGTAAGAACTTTAGGAACTCAATTTAGGGCGAGATTTTCGCCTGATGTAAACACTGATTATGAGGTGGGAATTAAATACGAAAAGGAATTTATACAAGACTATACCAATGAATGGCAACTTGCCGACTCTTTAGGTTACAGTACACCTAGAGCCTCTGCAGTTATTGGACAGCTAGACCCATCGGACTTAAAGTTAAAATTCAATATTAGAGGGCAAAATGAAATACAGCCTAGCCGACTTTCGGCTTATGTTCAGGTTTCTAAAAAATTCTTTTGGCAAACGCACAAAGTTTTCATCAATGGAGGCGTCAGGGCTCAACATTGGAGCTTTAATAATCAAACCATTGTTTCTCCTAGATTACAAATAGCCATTAAGCCCGATTGGGATGCGGATATGCTATTTAGACTAGCGGGAGGCGTTTACTACCAAGCTCCTTTTTATAGAGAAATAAAGGATTTGGAAGGCAATTTTAATTCTAATATAAAAGCCCAACAATCTTTGCAACTCATCTTGGGCAACGACTACGAGTTTCAATGGAAAGACCGCCCATTTAAGCTCACTACGGAAGCCTATTATAAAAAGATGAACCACCTTATCCCTTACTATGTGGATAATGTTCGTATAAGATATTCTGGACAAAATAATTCTGAAGGTTATGCCTATGGTATAGATACGAGGTTGTTTGGCGAGTTTGTTCCTGGGGTAGATTCTTGGCTGTCTTTAAGCTATGCTAGAGTATTTGAAAATATTGATAACAAAGGCTATATCCCAAGACCAACAGACCAAAGATTTAGAGCTGCTATGTTCTACCAAGACTATATGCCTAAGTTCCCTAGTATGAGAGTTAATCTTACTTTAATCTACGCTAGTGGACTACCTAACGGAGCGTCTGTTTTTGCCGACCCTTATCAATACCAAAAAACACTCCCTGCTTACAAAAGGGTGGATATAGGATTATCCAAAGTTTTTATAGACCAAAAAGACTTTAAAGCTCACGCTCCTTTTTGGCGAAATTTTAAAGAATTGATTTTAGGCGTTCAAGTGTTTAATGCGTTCAACATTAACAATACCATTTCTAACCAATGGATTAACGATGCCAATACAGGTTACATTTACCCCGTACCTGTAAGGCTTACAGGACGCTTCTTTAATGTAAAACTAGAGTTTAAATTGTAATCACAATACAAATGTTAGCAGCAATATCATGAAACAACGTCTACAAACACTTATTGTATTATTTTTCGTAATTTCTTTAAATGCTCAGAGTTCAAATTGGATTGAAATCAAGAAAAATTATTTTCAAAAAGTTATTATTGAGAATTCAAAGGAATTCTTGGCACAAAATGACAGTCTTGAAATATCAACATTCGAGGTTGAAGAAATGACAGGAAAAACCGAAAGTTTTGAATTTGGAAAATTTTTATTTGGTGAAAAAATAGTTTTTGAAGATTTAAAATCAAAATTAGAAATAAAAGATTTTAATCCTAACCTTAAAAAAAACTCTGAATATTTAATCAAAATTGATATTCCGAAAGCAAAAGCCCTTGAGTATAATATTTATTTAAAAGACTCAACAAAAATTGAAGAATTAAATAATCTCAAGGAATTTTTAAAAGAAAATTTTCAACCACAAAAAATAATTTATATTTCTAAAGAAGATGCTACAAAAGAAGCAAAAAAACAACTTGGAATAACTACAGATTTATTTGAAGAAAATATTTTTCCTGCAAGTATTAAAATCACTACAAAAAACCGTATTAATCTCAAAGAATTAAAAGAAAAATATCCAGAAATAATTGACGATATAACAAGTAATGAACCGCAAATTAAGTCAATGACTTTAAAAATAAAAACTTAAAAGATACTGCTGCTAATATAGTATTTGCAAAAGGCAGAATTTAGGGAATAATAGAATTTTTAGTGATATATTACTTTTCATTACCACAATTTTGTTTAATCTAGCAGTATTAAAAAAGGTATCTCATTATAAAACAAGATACCTTTTTTTATTTTAAAGTTTTTCGGCTACGAATTTAGCGGTCTTGGATTTTTCATCTTTTGCTAAATCTTCAGGCGTTCCCGCAAAAACCACTTCTCCGCCATATTTACCTGCGTTAGGACCTATATCTATTATCCAATCAGCCGACTTAATAATATCTGGCTGATGCTCTATAACCACTACAGAATGCCCCAACTCTATAAGTGCCTGTAATGAGGTTAACAACTTCTGTATATCGTGAAAATGAAGCCCTGTGGAAGGTTCATCAAAAATGAAAAGTGTTTTCTCCGTAGTTACACCCTTTACTAAAAACGAAGCCAACTTTACCCTTTGAGCTTCCCCACCCGAAAGCGTAGAAGAGCTTTGCCCTAGTTTAAGATAGCCTAGTCCTACCTCTTGCAATGGTCTTAGTTTCGTAACTATTTTATCTTGTTTATTATCACTAAAGAAATCAATCGCTTCATCTACCGTCATTTGTAGAATATCCGCAATGTTTTTTTCATCAAATTTAACTTCCAATATCTCGGACTTAAATCTTGCTCCTTTACAATGCTCACATTCTAGTTCCACATCTGCCATAAATTGCATAGATATGGTAATAACGCCCTCTCCTTTACACTCATCACATCTCCCACCATCTACATTGAACGAAAAGTGCTTAGGCTTTAAATTCATAGTTTTAGAATGACGTTGCTTAGCGAACAAATCTCTAATATCATCATAAGCCTTAAGATAGGTTACCGGGTTAGACCTAGACGATTTTCCGATAGGATTCTGGTCTATCAATTCTATATGCTTCACAAGTTGAGGCGGAAATTCTACATAATCATAGTCGCCTTTTTTACCTCCCATTCCTAACTGGATTTGAATATCGTTAGCCAAAACCTCTTTCATCAATGTAGATTTACCAGAACCCGACACTCCCGTAACCACCACCAAATTCTCCAAAGGAATATCAACATCTATATTTTTAAGGTTATTTTGTCTTGCTCCTTTGATATTGATGAACGATTTAGCTCTCCTTCTCCTTTTTGGCACTGCTATTTCTAGCCTTCCTGTAAGATATTTAGAAGTTAAAGTATCAGCTTCTTTGAGGTCTTTAAAATCGCCTGCGAAGACCAGCTCTCCCCCAAGAAAACCTGCTTCTGGACCTATATCTATAATATAATCTGCGGCACGCATAATATCCTCATCGTGTTCCACAACAATAACGGTATTGCCTAAATCTCTTAAATTCTTTAGAACTTCTATTAAATTCTCGGTATCCTGTGAATGTAGCCCAATGGAAGGCTCGTCCAAAATATAAATAGACCCTACCAAAGAACTCCCCAAGCTAGTCGCTAAGTTAATCCTTTGACTTTCTCCACCTGACAAAGTATTAGAAGTACGGTTTAGCGTTAAATATCCCAAGCCTACTTTTAACAAAAACTCTAGTCTAGTAGTAATTTCGTAGAGTAGCCTTTTAGCAATTTCTTGCTCGTGTTTGGTAAGTTTAAGGTTCTTAATTAAAGGGAGAAGTTCGTCCAATGGTAATTCCATTAACGATTGTATATTATGCCCTCCCACTTTTACCCATTCGGTTTCTTTTCTTAATCTTAGACCTTCGCAGTCGGGACATTTGGTTTTACCTCTGTAACGAGAGAGCATCACTCGGTATTGTATCTTATACAAATTCTCCTCCAGCATACGGAAAAACTGGTCTATACACGGAAAGTTTTTAGCTCCCGTTCCTCTCCATAAGAGTTGTTTTTGCTCTTTAGTAAGTTCAAAATAGGGTTTATGGATTGGAAAATCTGGAGCGTTTTTGATAAAGTGCATTTTCCACTCGCTCATCGTTTCTCCTTTCCAACAAGCGACAGCATCTTCGTAAACCGAAAGCCTTTTATTAGGAATTACCAAGTCTTCGTCTATCCCAACCACTTTACCATAACCCTCGCAAGTAGGACACGCTCCGTAAGGATTATTAAAACTGAAAAAGTGGAGATTAGGTTCTAAAAACGAAATCCCATCAGCCTCAAAAAGGTTAGAAAAGTGTTTTATTTTTTGTGTTTCGATATTTTTTAAAGCACAAGAGCCGTGCCCCTCGTAGAACGCCGTTTGGATAGAATCTGCTAAGCGTTGCAGAAAATGCTCATCGTCCTCGTAAACAAAGCGGTCAATAACCAAATTAAGCGACATCTCTTTTTCAGGAACGAAGCCAAAACTCTCTAAATCTTCTATTTCAGCGATATTTCCGTTAATTTCTAATCTAGTAAATCCTGAAACTTTCAATGTATTTAATAGTGATTTAAAATCACCATCAGCAAAAGAAAGCGGCGCTGTGAGTAGAAACTCTTGATTAGGATTTTCTTCTATATAAGAAATAACATCAGAAATGCTGTCCTTTTTCACCTCATCACCAGATACAGGTGAATAGGTACGCCCCACACGAGCAAACAATAATTTAAGATAATCGTAAATTTCGGTGGAAGTTCCTACTGTGGACCTTGGATTAGAAGAAATTACTTTCTGTTGTATGGCGATAGATGGTGCTAAGCCTTTAATATCGTCTATCTTTGGTTTCTCTAAACGCCCCAAAAACTGCCTAGCATAAGAGCTTAAACTCTCCACATAACGCCTTTGCCCTTCGGCATAAATAGTATCAAAGGCTAAAGACGATTTCCCACTACCAGACACTCCAGTTACCACCACTAGTTTGTTTTTAGGTATGAGAACATCTATATTTTTAAGGTTGTTAAGATGTGCGTTTTTAACGAAAATATTATTTTTAATATCCATAAAATCCTTTGGCTGCATTAAAAAATTTAATAAGAAATAACTTACTCAAAAATATTCATTTCTTCGGTGTAGATGGGACTTTCTATCCCTAAAAAATTAAGCACACTGTGAAATACATTGTTTTGAGATAATACCTCATTTGGCTTTAGTTTTTTATTGCTATTATCCGACAGCCAAACAATAAACGGTATTTCGTACTGCTCTTTAGGTGCAATACTTAAAGGTACTCCGTGCATATATAAGTTTTTCTCCCCCAAAGATTCGCCGTGGTCAGAAACGAATAACATTGTGCTTTTGTAATCCTTTAACTCTTTTAAATTCTCGATAACATTATGTAAGATATAATCTGTATAAACAATCGTGTTATCGTAAGCGTTTACCAATTCTGTTTGAGAACATTTGCCCAACTCTACGCTATTGCAAACAGGTTTAAATACTTCAAATTTTGATGGATATTTTTGACTATAAGTAGGTCCGTGGCTGGTACTTGTATGTAATACCACCAACACTTTATTCTTTTTACTTGCCAATATTTGCTCCTTTAATCCGTTTACAAGCACCTCATCATAATCACATTCGGGCTTGTTGCAGTCTTTCATCAGAGCTTCTTTGTTTTGATAATTTGCAATATGTAGTGGTGGTTCGCCCCAATTGGTCGTTCTCCAAATCACTTCTACATCGTTACGATATAAATAGTTGGGTAGTATTTCATACAAATCATCAGTATTGGTATGTTCTAAAATACATTTAACTCCTGCCGTGGTATAAGTAGCACACGAGTTGGCTTTGAAATGAAAAACATTGCTCGTTTTTGATAATAATGGATTGGTATTTTTATTATAGCCATAAAGCGAAAAATTCTGACTTCTCGCCGATTCTCCTATCACCAATACCACCACCGACTTTTCGTTGTCTTTTATCTTGGCATTCGGTAGCAAAATTTCCTTTTCATTCTTTTTATACTTGTGAATGTGATACAACGCCGTGTTTACACTATAAGACCAAGGCATTGCCAAACCACCTAACTGTTTAGAGTTTTTGTCCACCCAAAGCCAATTACTCGCGTTTACAAAAGCCATCACCACCATAAACAACAACGCCATCGCCATCGTCTTAGCAAACTGCTTGAAGGTGCTTGGGATAATTTTAGTCCTAACAATATAAATACTCGGCAAAATGCCTAACAGAACTAGATACAACACCAACTTAATTGAAAAGAAACTACTAGACTCTTCATAATTGGTATTAAATACATTGCTTATCATACTTTCGTCTATAATCACACCATAAGTAGTGATAAAATAGACTGAAACCGCATTGATAAGGAAGAATAACACTAATAAAAACTTACCCACAAAGCGTGATAAATACAAAAATAAATAGAATGCAAAAAAATTAGCCACTACCATTACCACCACTAAACTTGCAATAAGCAGCACTCCATTAAAACTTGTATAATCTATATTATTAACCACATAAGTGTAAAACGGAATGTGAAATAATAACAAATGTAACACACTCATCAAAAGTGCGAAGTGAGTTACTTTTAAACTACTTTTTAACATAGAGAAATCCTATTTTAAATAATGATATTGCTAAACACACCAGTGGGAGATAAAACACCACTAAGCCTTCGGTAAAGATATTTTTTGAAATAATGATGATACAAGCGGTAAATAGTATCATAAAGATGGGAGAATACTTCTTATCAGCTATCCAACCCCAGATTTTATATTTTTGGCTAAAGAGTATTCCCAAAACTCCTGAAATATAACCTATAATACCACCAACAATAGTGTCAAGAGGATAATGAGCTCCCACGCCTACCCTTGTAGATACTAGCATTAAACCCATAATGATAATAAAGAAAGACCACAGCATCTTATAAATTAAATTCCTCGGCATAAAACTGAACATCAGCACTGTAAGTATCGTAAAAACAGTAATAGAATGTCCCGACGGCAAACTACTGTGTCCCGTAAGTTTTTCACCAACAATAATAAAAGTGTCAGCATCAAACATAGCAGCTGGTCTTGGCACCGAAAATAAGTTTTTAAGTGTACTTGAAAATAAAAGCGAAATAAGTGATGCCGAAATTAAAGCCTCCCAAAGTTTCGGAGCATAAATGATAAAAATACTCAAACACGATAAGAATACCAACGCATTTCCGAATTGTGTAAGATTTATCATCAAGCTAGGATATTGCCCCAACTGATGATTGATATAAAGAAATACTTCCTTCTGAATTCCTGTATAACCATTGATGGATAGTGCCTCTTTATTCCAAAGAAATAAAACTATCATCAATAACAACACTATTGGCAAATAAAGATATGATAACGCAACCCTAGGCTGGTTCTTTATAACACTTGTATTCATTATCCCGCTGTTAAACATACTTCTACAAAAATACAGATTATTTAATCTTACTTATCTTGAACATAAAATTTAGGCATCTGCCAATGGTATTTAACCGCTAAAGTTCTTATGGTTACAATAAGCAGAATAGTAAAAATCTGAACCACGGGATAAGACAAACGAGTATAGGTTGCCAAAAGTATAAAGGTAGCACCACCTAATATACAAGCTGTTGCATAGATTTCTTTTCTAAATATCAACGGAATTCTATTCAGTAGAATATCTCTAATAATCCCTCCAAAACACCCTGTGATAGTACCTAGAGTAATGCATATAATAGGGTGAAGTTCGGAACTCATACCTTTCTGTATACCTATAATTGTGAATAATCCTAACCCAAAACTATCAAATATAAAAAGTGTTACCCTAAAATTTTGCTCAATAGATTTAAAAATCATTGAAATAACACAGGTAACAAAGATAACACCACATATCCACAAATCATGCATCCAAAATACAGGTTTAGCTAAAAGTAAATCCCTCACTGTACCACCTCCTACAGAAGTCACAAAAGCGATGATAAGAATCCCAAAAGGGTCTAATCTTCTTTGCATTGCAGCAAAACTGCCAGACATAGCAAAAGATATAGTCCCTAGAAATTCTATTAAAAAATTGATATTTGCATGCATTGTTTGTGCTAAAAATAATTTTAAATTCGTTTTATACTCTTACAGCATCAGGCACTAGCAATTCATACTCACCACCGTGGCTTATAATTTCTCTCACAATACTACTGCTAATAAATGACTTACCTGAAGAAGTCAAAAGGAAAACCGTTTCCAACTTTTTGTGTGCCAAAGTTCTATTTGTATGTGCGATGGCTTTTTCAAACTCAAAATCGGCAGGGTTTCTCAATCCTCTTAGGATAAACTGAGCATCTTTCTCCATGCAATAGTCTATTGTAAGCCCTTCAAATGAGTCCACTTCTACATTTCCAAAGTGAGACACCGATTTTTCTATAAACTCTATCCTTTTCTCAAGTGGAAACATATAATGCTTTTGAGAGTTTTGCCCAATAGCAATAATAAGACGGTCAAAAAGTTTAGACGCTCGTTCTATAATATCATAATGCCCTAGAGTAATAGGGTCAAAAGACCCTGGAAATACAGCTACCTTCATATTTTATTATTTTGCTAGAGCTTTTTCTACCTCGTTTCCACACAAATCTTTAATAGAGATACCATAAATTCTCGCTTGTTGAGGAAGAATACTCGCAGGTGAAAACCCAGGGTTGGTATTCATCTCTAGCATATAAGGCACACCGTCCATAATAATATATTCACTTCTAGAGAAACCTTTCATTCCTAAAGAGTTATAAGCTCTTTTTGCAACCTCCTCTACTCTTAATCTAGTAGTCTCATCTAGCCTTGCAGGGGTAATCTCTTGAGACGCTCCTTGATACTTCGCTTCATAATCAAAAAATTCTGTCTCTGGGATAATTTCTGTAATGCCTAAAACAATAGTCTCGCCTTTGTAATCTAGCACACCCACAGATACCTCCATACCGTCTAAGAAACTTTCTACTAAAACCTCATCGTCTTCCAAAAACGCTTTTTCTAAAGCTGCTTCAAACTCCGAAGCCTCTTTTACCTTAGAAATTCCTAAAGAAGAACCACTTTGGTTAGGCTTTACAAATAGAGGCAGTTTTAACTCACTGATAATTTCATCTTTATTATAAGCCTCTCCTTTTTTTATGTAGAAACTTTTAGCGGACGGAATACCATACTTTGCTAATACAGCCAAAGTATCTTTTTTATTAAAGGTAAGTGCACTTTGGTAAAAATCACACCCTGTATATTTTTGACCTATGGCGTCCCAATATGCCTGTAACACACCGTTTTCCCCCGGTATCCCGTGAATGGTATTAAAACAAACATCAAAGCGTAACACTTCTCCACTAGGTAAATTTACAGAGAAATCTCCCTTTTGTATTGGTAGTTTAGCCTCATTTTCATCTAAATAAAACCAACCTTCTTTAAGAACCACCACTTTATAAACATTATATAAATCACGGTCTAAAGAATCATAAATTAGTTGTCCACTTTTTAGGGAAACTTTGTACTCATCGGAGTATCCGCCCATGACTACGGCTATATTTTTTTTGCTCATCAGAATCTATAAATAAAAGTTGAATGCAAAGTTAGTTAATTTTAAACGCAAGGTTTTATTTTTTCACTGAAAATATTGTTTAAAACAAAAAATAGTCTATCTTTGCTCTGTATTAGTTCGTTGAAAAACTAGGAAATGTTATCAAGAAAGGTGGAGGGAATAGACCCTGCGAAACCTTGGCAACCCTTCCTCATGGAAGAAGGTGCTAAATTCTACCAAAGTTTTTTGGATAGATAACATCAAGAAAATACCTCTTATTTCTTGGCAACATTTCAGTTATTTAAAATTTATAATAAAAGAATGTTGCATCACCTCAAAATTAAAGACTACTTAACAACTACTGGATATAATGTAGGTATCTCGCTTAGCTATGAGCTATTTGGGTTGCCTTTACATACAGCTCCGATCGTACTCATCAATCATGCTCTAACGGGAAACTCTAATGTGGCAGGAACAAAAGGCTGGTGGCAAGATTTGGTAGGAGCAGGAAAAACTATTGATACCAACAAACTCACGGTCATCTGTTTTAATATTCCTGGTAATGGTTATAATGATTTCTTTATTGATAATCCACGAGACTTCACTACTCAAGATGTGGCTCAGCTATTCCTTTTAGGATTGGAACAACTTAAAATTAAACAATTAGACTATCTTATAGGTGGTTCCATTGGTGGTGCTATAGGTTGGGAGATGCTCAATCTTAATAAAAACTTATCTAAAGTATTTGTGCCTGTAGCCTCGGATTTTAAAACAACCGATTGGCTGAATGCCCAATGCTTAGTTCAGAAATACCTCCTAGAAAATAGTGAGAAACCTCTACAAAAAGCGAGAACTCACGCTATGCTTTGCTATAGAACTCCCTTTTCACTCAATAAAAGATTTAAAAGGCAAAAAGGAGACGATACAGACCTACTGCAATCTCACGAATGGCTCAACTTCCACGGAGAAAGCCTTAATGAAAGATTTACTCTAAAGGCTTATCTACTAATGAACCATCTGCTAACCACCATTGCGGTTGATGAGTCTTCGTTAGAAGAAATAAAAACAGAATTCCATTTGGTAGCAGTGGATAGTGATTTATTCTTCCCTGCCTTTGAAATTGAAGAAACCTATCAACTTTTAAAAACCAATAATGCCAATGCCTACTACCACGAAATAAAATCGGTACACGGACACGATGCCTTCCTTATGGAATACGAGCAAATGAAACATATATTCAAATCAATTATTAAATATTAAATCAACTTTAAAAATTATATTATGCCTAATCAAGAAAACCTTAACATATATCCAAACAAAGCCATCATCAATTTTGAAGGCAAAGACTTTCTAGGTCAAATAGGGATAGACTCTCGTATATTTAACGCTCTTAATAGAGCCAACATTAGCGTTGGTGTTATCTCTCAACAGGCGATAGAAAACGGCATCTCTGTACTCGTAGATGAAAGCAATGCCGAGGATGCGGTACAATGCCTAAAAGAAGAGTTTAACAACGAAATTAGCCAAGGGATTGTAAGCCAAATTTACAGCGTAGATGGCATTACTGTGATTGGTCTGGTAACGCCTGATTTCAACAAGATACTTACCGAACTCCAGCGTAATAAAATTTTCCCGTTACTTCTTAACCAAGTGGCTTCGGCGGGGCGTGTAAACATTGTAGTAGCGACCAACCAAGCCGAAAAAACCAAAAACATTATAGAAACCGAACTTTATGGCAAACCTAAAGCCGTACATTTGGTATTGTTTGGGCACGGTAATGTGGGTGGTACTTTGATAGAGCAAATCTTAGATTCTGCTTATGATATTTTGCAACGGAAGAGAATAGACCTTAAAATCGTAGCGATAGCCAACTCTAAAAATATTGTGTTTAACAAAGGAGGCTTCGGAAGCGATTGGCGACAAAAGGTTAAGTTTGCCAATACCCAAAATACTTTGGAAGACTTATTTCAATTCGTAAAAGAACATCAGTTTGAAAATCTAATTGCTGTGGATAATACCGCTAGTAAAGACTTTGTAAAAAACTATCTAGAACTAGCGGAACAAGGCTTCGATTTGGTTTCTTCCAACAAAATTTACAACACTCTTCCGATTGGAGAATACAAAAAACTAAGGCGTACCCTAGAGAAAAACAAAAAGAAATACCTCTACGAAACCAATGTAGGAGCAGGGTTACCGTTGATAGACACCATTAAGCTCCTTCATCTTTCTGGCGAAGACATTACACGAATTAAAGGGGTATTTTCGGGGTCGCTTAGCTATATATTTAATAATTTTTCGGTGAGAGGAGATGCCTTTTCTACTATTATTAAAGAAGCGATGGAGAAAGGCTTTACCGAGCCTGACCCAAGAGAAGACCTTTCAGGAAATGATGTCGCGAGAAAACTACTAATCTTAGCACGAGAACTAGACTTAGTAAATGAATTTGAGGACATCAATATCCAAAACCTCATTCCTGAAAACCTTTCTGATATTAGTAAAGAAGATTTTATTTCAAGACTAAATGAGCTAGATGACACCTATCAAAAGATTAAAGACAACCAAGAAACAGGCTATGTTCTGCGTTATGTAGGCGATTTGCATGGCAACCTAAGAGAAGACAAAGGTGTACTTGATGTAAAACTTGTTTCAGTGCCTGCCCATTCTGCGTTAGGACAGCTCAAAGGCTCTGACTCTATCTTTGAAATCTATACCGAAAGCTACGGCGAAAACCCTATCGTTATTATGGGTGCTGGTGCTGGTGCTAAGGTAACTGCCAGAGGTGTCTTTGGTGATATTTTAAGACTAAGTGAAACTAAATAACAACTTTATAATATGAAAAACTTTGAAACCCAAGCCATCAGAAACCAAATCGCTAGAACTGATTTTCAGGAGCATTCGGTGCCGTTGTATCTTACCTCTAGCTTTGTTTTTGAAGATGCCGAACAGATGCGTGCCGCCTTTGCAGAAGAGGTAGAACATAATATCTACAGCCGTTACAGTAACCCTAACACCAATGAGTTTACTGAAAAGATAGTACAAATGGAAGGCGCCGAGGCAGGATATGCCTTTGCTTCGGGTATGGCGGCTGTTTTTGCTTCGTTTAATGCTTTGCTTAAACCCAACGACCATATTTTGAGTTGCCAGTCGGTATTTGGTTCTACACACTATTTATTTAAGACCCATTTCCCGAAATGGAATGTGGAAACCACTTACTTTAAAGCTGATGAAGTAGAGCTAGAAAAGTATCTAAAACCCAATACCCGTTTTCTCTATTTAGAAACACCTACTAACCCTGCGATTGAGATTTTAGACTTAGAGTTTTTTGGCAACTTTGCTAAAAAGCACAATCTTATTTTTGTAGTAGATAACTGTTTTGCTACCCCTTATTTACAACAACCCATCACTTATGGAGCCGACCTAGTCATACACTCTGCTACCAAAATAATAGACGGACAAGGACGTGTGTTAGGTGGTATTGTGGTTGGAAAAAAAGAACTGATTAGAGAAATCTATCTCTTTTCTAGGAATACAGGACCGTCTTTATCTCCGTTTAATGCGTGGGTGCTTAGTAAAAGTTTAGAAACTTTGGCTGTGCGTCTGGAGAAGCATTGCGAAAACGCTCTAGCAGTTGCAGAGTTCCTAGAACAACACCCTAAAGTTTCTTTAGTTAAGTATCCTTTTCTACCTTCACACCCAAGCTACGAAATCGCCAAAAAACAAATGAAACACGGCGGCAATATTGTGGCATTTGAAGTTAAGGGTGGTATTGAAGGTGGCAGAAACTTCCTCAACAAGATAAAGTTATGCTCACTTTCGCCTAATTTGGGAGATACTAGAACTATTGTAACGCACCCTGCCTCTACCACCCACTCTAAACTCACCGAAGAAGACCGTTTAGAAGTAGGCATTACCCCAGGATTGGTGCGTTGTAGTGTAGGTTTAGAAAATGTAGAAGACATCATTTCTGATTTAAAACAAGCCTTAGATTTAACCTAAAAGCCTAAGAAAAACTCTTAGGCTTTTTTGCACTAAATAGTGCTTATCTAAAAAATATAAGACTAAAAACTTGCATACTTCTACAAAAGGTTATAAGTTTGCTTCAGTTTTATGACACACGATACCAATTACATACAAACAAGTGTAAAAAAGTGCCCGAATTATTTGGCTATTTCAAATAATTTCGTAAACACACACACACACACACACACAAATAGTTTCGTGGGTATGCGTCGTATTATCTAGAAAATTCTTTGGACTTTTATCGTTAATTATAAATACAATTCCACCAACTTTCGTTGGCGGATTTTTTCGTTTATACCATTCTAATTTTAGCTTTCATAAATACATGCTAAAAGCACCATTGTTTTGTCTCATAACATGGTCGTTCTTGTTGGGTGCTTTTAGCATTCAGAGAGGGAGTTTTTACTTTCTTTCTGCTTTAGCCTTTCCTCTCGTTTTGTGTGTGTTTAGAGGGGGAAGGCGTTTTTTTATATCAGAGCTTAGAGGTGAGATATTAGAACCTAGTATCACCTCAACCCTTAAGTCTAAAATCTATAATCTAAATATTAACAATTTTAAATTAAATGCTATGAAAACAAAGACTACAAAATTAAGTGTGTTAGCCTTTTTAGGTTTAGGGCTAGTGGTTTATGGACAAAGTGGTAAAGTAGGGGTTAATGTTTCCTCGCCTAGAGCTACTTTAGATGTTCAACCTAATGCAACTAATAGCCAAGGTGACGCCAAAACTAATGAGGGAATCTTAGCTCCTCAACTAAGTAAAACCCGTGTAGCAAGCATTGAGGCTCCCGTAGAGGGAACTTTAGTCTATGTAATAGATGATGCTACTAAAACCAATGGAGCTATAAGTAATTATACAGGTAATGATACCAAAGTAGCCAAAATAACAGAGAAAGGTTACTATTACTACAATGGCATAGAGTGGGTAAAATCTAGTGCGGAAACATCAGGGCAACTATGGAATAAAACAACAAGTTCTGCTGATACTTATACATATCTAATACCTGCTAACGAAACAAATGTGGATTTTGGATATAAAAAAACGAACCCAAATGTGAGGGCTTTACTTTTAAATATGAAAAACAATAATGGTACCGCAGTGGGAGGAGGTCTATGGTTGCCTAATCCTAATGGAGTAACACCTGAGTATGGTTTTAAAAAGAATTTTTCATCAGATATTCTTCCGCTCTCTTTACCTGCGTCTAATACTATTTGGGCTCCAGGGTATACCTTTGAAGAAACAGGAATAATGATTAACGGGAGTCATACCAATACTATAGCTTCAAATATCAGAAATTATAGAGGGGTTAACTCATCAATTACAACAAACCCTGATGTTGTTGATTTAGGAGATGTTATGGGAGTGAGGGCAAGTGTGGATTTAGGTATGGAAACGAGTTCTCAGTCAAACAGCTCTAATGTTTCAACCGTTACAACTACAACAGCTAAGAGTATAATGGGAGGTGCCTTTGGAGCAACCTCATTTTCTGTAGGAAAAGTAAATACCATAAGAGGATCTGCTATTTATTCGAATAGCTACCAAGGTGGGGAAGTAGGAAGAATGAACGCTTTAAACACATCCACTAAAATGAAGCGAGGAGGAAAAGCTGATGTTATGGAAGGAATAACTAATGAGGTGTACACTCAGCTAGCTGATAACGGAAGTTATGCATCGTCATCAGTAAGAGCAGTAGCTGGATTAAGAAATATGGTATTTATTAATGATAATACAACCGTAACAGACGGATGAGCTTCTGCTAGGTTTGATGTTACTTTTGGCAATAATACAACTGCCCCCTCTTTTGCAGGACTTTTTTATATGCTAAAGATGGATGGTAACGCAGAGGTTGGTAGATTGTATGGAAGCAGATTAAATACTGAGATTGCTACAACAGCTAAAGTAACAGATATGTACGGTATCTATTTGGATAATGTAAAGGCAGGAGCCGATAAGAATTATGCTATTTATACCAATGCAGGAAAAGTTCGTTTTGGGGATAATGTAGGTATAGGGGTAGATACTCCAGCAGAAAAACTAGAAGTTGCGGGTAATGTTAAGGCAACAGGCTTTATTGGCTCTAATGCCGCTATCTTCCCAGACTATGTATTCCAAAAGTATTACACAGGTACTTCTAGTTTAAAATCAGATTATAGCTTTAAAACCCTTAGCCAAGTAGAAGACTTTGTAAAAACTAATGGGCATTTGCCAGGGTATCAGTCTGCAGAAGCTATCAAAAAACAAGGTTATATAGACCTTATGGCAACTCAACTGACGAATGTAGAGAAAATAGAAGAACTTTATCTGCATAGCATAGAGCAAGATAAAGCTCTAAAAGCTAAAGATGCCAAAATAGCAGAATTAGAAGCTCGTTTACAGAAGCTGGAAGCTTTATTAGTAAAATAGTTTAACTTTTCCCCATTGTGACGGTATCACAATGGGGCTTTTTTATACTTCACAAAGTATTATAAACATCTAATACTAACATCAAAAATTTATACATTATGAATACACTAAAAGCGTGGTTGCGTCCCAACCTACTCACCAAAGATGACCCTAACGATTTTGTAGCCGTGCCACTTTTAGGTGGTAGCCTTGGTATTACAGAAATTATAGAAGCCCTCAAAAAAGAGGGTATGGAGATACAAACTGAAACGGCGGTAGATATTATCACCCACTTTAATCGCAAAGCCTCGGAGTTGGTACTCAACGGGTATGGTGTAAATACAGGGCTGGTGTATATGCGTCCTGCCATTAAGGGTGTATTTTACGATAAGACTTGGGATAAAGAGAAACACTCCGTTTATGTGAATGTGAACCAAGGCACTGACCTAAGAAAAGCCGCCAACGATACCAAAGTGGAAATCCTTGGTGAGCAATCCAGCCCAATGAGCGTGTTCAGCATCACTGATAAAGTTACTGGCAAAGCAGACGGCACCCTTACCAAAGGCAAAAACGCAGAAATCAAAGGTACTTACATTAAAATAGATGGCGATAATCCTAAAAATGTATCGTCTTTAAAAACTTAGACAATCAAAATGAGGTCAAGTTGGCTAAAGATAATATCGTAATCAATGAGCCGTCAAGGGTGCTTATTCTTGTGCCTGCAGATTTGGAGGCAGGGAACTATGAACTCAGCATTACAACACAAAGCAGCACGGGTTCTGTCTTACTAAAAGAACCAAGAACGGAGAAACTACCTAATCCAGTGGTTATTGTCTAATAAGGTATTTTAATTTTAAAACCAAGGCTACTCATTTAACGAGTAGCCTATTTTATTACCTCTTACCGAATACTACGGAACAAAGTCTCCGCACTTACCGTAACGGGGTGTCTGTCCTTAGGCTAACAGAGGGTCTGTTACGGTAAGGACAGACGCTCTGTTGAGAAACACGCCCTATTTTAACTCTACTAAAACGGGACAATGATCCGAGTGATAAGCCTCACTAAGAATAAGCCCTCTAGACAAACGGCTTTCTAACGAGTCTGACACAAAATGATAGTCTAATCTCCAACCCTTATTATTAGCTCGTGCATTTTGTCTATAACTCCACCATGAGTATTGGTTGGGTTCGGTATTAAAATAACGGAAGCTATCTATTAACCCACATTCTTTTATAAACTCTGTCATCCATTCTCGCTCTATAGGAAGAAAACCAGATACATTTTTTAATCTTACAGGGTCGTGGATATCTATTGCTTGATGACAGATATTAAAATCTCCCGAAATAATTAAATTAGGAATGGTTTTTCTTAGCTCTTTTATATAAGCTAAAAAATCATAGCAAAACTGCATTTTGAAATCCAGTCTATCTATATTAGTAGCGGAAGGCACATATACAGATATTACCGAAAAATCTTCAAAATCAGCTCTTATCACTCGTCCTTCTTTATCGTATGGCTCCATATCACAACCATATTCTACATGCTTAGGCTGAATTTTAGTAGCGATACCTACCCCGCTATACCCTTTCTTTTCCGCAGAAAACCAATAGGTATGGTAGCCCTCTTTCTCAAAACTTGCTATATCTATTTGGTCTTTTTGAGCCTTGCTTTCCTGAAAACAAATAACATCGGGAGCGGCATGTCCTAACCAACCGATTAAATCCTTATTAAAAGCTGCCCGAATACCATTGACATTATAAGATATTATCTTCATTATTTTGTTTTAGCTTTAATTATTTGCCTCTATGATTTGACTGATGAGGCTATCCATTTCCTCCAAAGTAAGTATTTCTAAAAACCTTTTTCTATACTCCTTAAAATGTGGTACCCCACGGAAATAATTACT
Source organism: Riemerella anatipestifer (assembly GCF_009670965.2). NCBI lineage: Bacteria > Pseudomonadati > Bacteroidota > Flavobacteriia > Flavobacteriales > Weeksellaceae > Riemerella > Riemerella anatipestifer. The sequence goes on from NZ_CP073239.1 coordinate 289,716, forward strand.
GTAATGTTGCCTCATTTCAATAAGTCCAAGGCGTTCACCTTTCCATTCGGCACTCCATTCGGCGTGTTGTCTTACTGCGGTTAAACGGTCTTGCAAAGTAGGTTCTGGAAGTAACTCTCCTGTTTGGAAAAAATGTTTTACTTCATTAAAAATCCAAGGATAACCAATGGCAGCCCTACCAATCATAACCCCATCACAAGCATATTTGTTTTTATAATCTAAGGCTTTTTGAGGCGAATCTATATCTCCGTTCCCGAAAATAGGAATCTCAATATTAGGGTTTTGTTTAATGCGAGAAATATGCTCCCAGTCGGCTTCCCCTTTATACATTTGAGCCCTCGTTCTTGCGTGTATGGTAAGGGCTTTAATGCCTGCCTCTTGCAGTCGTTCCGCTACTTCATCTATATTGATGCTACTAGTATCCCAGCCCAACCTTGTCTTAACCGTTACAGGTAAATGGGTGGAATTCACTACGGCTTTAGTAAGCCTTACCATTAGGTCTATATCTTTTAAAACCCCTGCTCCTGCCCCTTTGCAAACCACTTTCTTCACAGGACACCCAAAGTTAATATCTACCAAATCGGGTTGTACCGTTTCTACTATTTTGGCAGACATCGCCATAGCTTCCTCATCTCCCCCAAAAATCTGGATACCAATAGGTCTTTCATAATCAAAAATATCTAACTTCTTTTTAGACTTTATAGCATCTCTGATAAGCCCTTCCGAAGAGATAAACTCCGAATACATTAAATCTGCACCATGCATTTTACAAAGCCTACGAAACGGAGGGTCGCTCACATCTTCCATAGGAGCCAGCAATAAAGGAAAATCTGGCAATTCTATATTCCCTATTTTTACCATTCTGCAAAAGTAAGTGTTTTTAATTTAAAGCAAATCCTATGTGAACAATTTTTTAAACACCCTCTTGCCTAGCTATAAAACCAAGATAGTTACTACATATTGTAGATACTATGTAGACGAAAATAATTTATTTTAAACTATGGTTTTATTACCTTGCACCGCTAAAATAATTAGTAAAAAAGATATAATAAGATGTTGAGAAGAGAAAAGTTAATTCTATTTTTTTGTTTATTCCCACTATTCTTATACACTCAGTCTGTAGATATTACACAGACACTTATTTTACTAGATAATCAAGACCAGCAAGGTAAACATCAAGAGGTGCAGAAAAAACTAGAGCAACTTATCACTGAAAATAAAGGTAACCCTAAAAATTTAACGCAACTCTATGCCCTACAAAGCAAAAGAATGACAAGGCTAGAGAACTATAAAGAAGCACAAAAATTTCTTACCCTCACTGAAAAGACAGCACAACAATCCAAGGATAAGTATGCCCAAGCTATCTCTTATTACGCTCAAACTTTTTATTACAAATATTTAGGTATTAACGATCTTGCCATAGAATACGCCCACAAAACACTAGACACTTTACCAAAAAACTCAGATTACTATTTGGAAGCTCTAATCTATTACTATCTCTATAGTTCACATTCTGACTGGGACAATATAAACCAATGCAGAGAGTATATAAAAAGAAGCCTAGACGCTGCACAAAAAGCCCAAGAAGGTAAATACGACCTTATGACGAATGCTTACTCTGCAAAGTCTACACTAATGAAGTTTCTTTTTAATAAAACTCAAAACCCAAAATATCAAGACAGTATTAGGTACTATCTTAATCAAGCAGAACAAGTCTGCAACCAAAATCCTAATAAAGTTAATCCTAGAGCTTACGCCATTACCACAATCAATATCGCCAATTATTTTTTTGAAAAATGGAATAAAGCTCCATCACCTCAACTAAAAGACAGTATTCTAGTTCAGCTCAATAAAACAGAAAAAGTTTTATCTAAGGTCTATGACAAAGATGAAATTCTGGCAAATGCTATGGGCATACGCTCTCAAATAGCTCTAAAAGAAGGCAACCCCAACGAAGCCGAACGCCTATTAACCGAAGCCTACAATATTCTAAGCAAAAGAAATCCTATACGATACTATACCATTCAGAACATTTGCAATGGTCTAGTAGCTCTTTACACTTCACAAAACAAGTACGATAAAGCTCTCTTTTATAAGGATAAACAAATGGTATTTCAAGACTCTATCTATAAAAAAGAACAAATAGAGAATGTCTACAAAGCGGAAGCCATACACCAAAATAAAGAGATGAAAAAGGAGCTAGATGAGACCAAAGAAAACTCCAAAAATCAAAGGCTAAAAAACTATTTTCTCATAGCATTTATTATTGTTTTAATAGGAATGCTTTATTTTATATATCAATTTTTACAACAAAAAGTAAAGTTACAGCAAGAGAAGACTCTTCGTCTAAAACAAGAAAAAACCGAAGCGGAAACAAAAATAAAACTCACCCAAGAGGAATATAAAAGACTAGAAACAGAAAAAGAGTTACTTGCACTCAAAAACCAACAAATAGAAAAAGAAAATCTTGCTAAATCTCTTAACATAGAAAGAAAAAATGAGTTATTAGAAAAACTTAATACCGAAAACATCAAAAAGTTAGAAACTATCCTCAAACAAGAAAAAAGGATTGACAAAAGTCTTGATAACTCTCTCAATGAGTTTAAAAACATCAATCCTCTATTTTTTGAAAAACTGCAAAGCCAAGCCAACGGGAAACTTACCCAACTAGACCAACGCTATTGTGGTTATATCTACCTTAATTTATCTACTAAAGAAATAGCCACCATATTTAATGTAGAAGCCAAAAGTGTAAGAATGACAAAATATCGCATCAAACAAAAACTCAACTTAACCGACCTCTCTTTAGAAGAGTTCTTACACACACTAGGGAAAACTTACAAATAATAATACAAAGTTTACAATACAAAAAATCGGAGAGCTTCCCCTCCGATTTTTTTGTATGATACTGTGCTAAAACACTACTTAGTAACGGTTTTGTATTCTATCTTAGAGGTCTTGTATTTCTTATCATCCAAACTATTCTCAAACTCTGTAGGAAAGTTTTTATCATTATAAGTATACTTATAGGCTTCTGTATGCGTGTAAACACTCATATTATCTACCTCTTTACTACTTGTAGTCAGTACATTATTGAAACTGCCCAATGAGGCACCTAACACAAATTGAGAATACCCCAACTTACCAAAACCGCTAATATTCTTAAAAATTGAATTTTTATCGTCGTAAGTATAACTTTCTTCCTTAGTCGTTTCATAAACATACGGCGAGGAGCCATAATAATTTGTTGAGGTTTTCTTTCCTACAACCTTCATTACCTGTTTATTAGGCGTAAGTGTGTAGGTATAAGTTCCCACATCCTCTAACCTTAGTTCACCCCCATTTACATTTTTTCTATTGTAGGTTACATTTACACTGCTCCCACTAAGTTCATAAGTATAGATATCTGTAGTAGTAGTACCACCATAACTTGACACTAGAGTTTCTTTAACTAAATTCCCCTTACTATCATATTCAAACAACCTTTCCTCTTCATCACTTTTTACCTTAACAAGAAGATTATCTTGGTAAGAAAAAGCAGTATTCCCCTCTCCATCACGACTAACCATTTCAGTAAGTTTAGTCCCATTATAAGTAAAATCATAAACTGATGTTCTCTGCGTGTTATCGTAATTGTTGTAATAGGTTTCTTCTACCTTAGAAGGCAATAGCAACTCCTCTTTAGGAGTAGTAGGTTCATCACCATTTCGGTTACAAGACACCGCAAAAAATGCAGGCAAAACTGTCATAGATAATAAATAAAATACCTTTTTCATAGAAATAAACTTTAAATTATACGAAATTTTGATACTACAAAGATAACTATTTGTCACTTTTTAATATGCCATTATATCCCATAATTTTAAATATTTAGATGAAAACTTTAACCTTAATACATCAATCCACACAATCGAACCTTCTAAAAACTACTGTTTGTAGTTCTTTGTATTTACACTTTAAAACCAACCATTTAATAAACTTATAGACACTTTGTAGACGTTTATTTTCTCTTCATTTTCGCTTTAACACATAATTTTGCTCTATCGGAAATCAACTAAAATGAAACAATACCAAGATGTAAAACTATCGGGACTCTACGCTGTACTAATGTTTTGGGCAGGTGTCTTGTTTATATTTCCTATGCTTGGACTTTTGTTTTATGCTGTCTTTTCAAGAGAACCTATAACTATGAACGAAATTGGTTTTGGGGTACTTTTTACTATTATCACACTTATTTTCTTATGGGTTTGGGTGATGATGTCCAAGGCAGAAATCAAGAATAACAAACTGCATTTAACCAAGTTCTTCCGTCCAACTAAAGTGTATGATTTGTCTGAGGTTGTAGGGCTTAAGACTTTTGGGATTGGAAAAACAGATACCATTAAATTTGGAAAAAATGGTGTGCAAGCAGGGAAAGAAAGTTATAATTGGCTAACCGTCGAAAAACATGGTGTGAAAGAGCACTTTGTTATCATTGCTCAAAATATCCATATAGACAAAGAGCCAGTGGACACACAGCAAATGTTAAAAGATATTTTCGCAGAGAGTAAAAAGTTAAAAAATCAAGTATAAACTTTAAAAGAAAAATAACTATGAAACAATACCAAGATGTAAAACTATCAGGAAAATACACTGATTTAAGTTTTTGGGCAGGGCTTATCTTTATGCCACCTATCTTTGCCCTATTCTTTTATATTCTAATGGGAGGAGAACATGGTACACTCAAAACCATTATTTTCGGTTTAATTTTCGGGGGCATAGCTATACTTTTCCTATGGATATGGGCTATAATGTGCAAGGCAACCATCAAGAATAACCAGCTACATCTGAAAAAATATTTCCGTCCAACTAAAGTTTATGAACTTTCAGAAATAATAGATGTAAAAACCATGAATTTCACTAATGCTAAACATATCCAAGTATCAGGAGAAGGCATAAAATTGAGAAAGGACACCTATAATCTAGTAACCATGGAAAAGAACGGTATCAAAGAAAAATTTATGATTGTAGGATACAACTTCTTTCTAGGTAGCGAACCTGTAGATAGTGAACAAATCCTTAAAGAGATTCTTACAGAAAATAAAAAAACCAAAGGTCAGATATAAAAACTTTTAAACATTAACAAATATAAGCATTTATGAAAAATCTATTTTTAGGACTGTGTTTTGCAGTTATGGGGTTATTTTCTAACCAAGTACAAGCGGCTAAAGTTATTCCGATAGGAACAACAGAAAAACTAGAAATGGTAGCAGACCTACCCAATACGGAAGATTACCAAGACCGTCCTGGGGAATATGTGGATTTAGGGATAAAGTATAGGTATTTCCATATAGCGTGGATGCCTGTTTGGATAACAGAAGAACCAACATTGGTAGGACTTAGCTCTATTAACAAAGAAATTTATTACGAACTAACCGACCAACAGATTAAAGACATCATCAAAGAAAACAAATTAGCTAGTGCAGAAGAGTTAGCAAAGTTAAGTTTTCTTGATAGACATTGGGGGAAATTAGTTATACTAGGAATTATTGTCTTGTATTTAGGATACAGTATGTTCTTTGGCTCTAATGAAGAAGAAGAGGAAGAGAAGAAAGAAGAAAATTAACTGAATGAAGCAATTATTTTTAGGATTGTGTTTGCTGATAACAGGTTATACACAAACATACGCTGCTAGAAAATCTGGCAATGTAGAAAGAATAAAAGTAGTAGCAGAACTTCCAAAAACTAATGATTATGCTATCGACGGAACAGATGATTACATCGATCTCGGCATACTGTATGGAGAGTTTGTAATAAAAGGCTCATCTTTTTGGATTACCAAAGAACCTGTTTTGGTTGGCGTAAGCTCCAAGTATAATGATGTTTACTACAACCTTTCTCCTCAGGACATCAACTGGATAATCAAAGAAAACCAATTACCGCCTGCTGAAGAGTTGAAAAAACTGAGTTTTTACGATAGATATTCAGGGCTTGTAATATTCATTTTGGTCATCATAGGGACTGTCATTTATGCTATCATCTATTATTCAAGAAACCCTAAAAATAAACAAGAGTAAAAAACAACAACAAATAAAAATATTCAAAAAATGGGCGAGAATTTAAACAATTATTTCATAGGCGTGATTAAAAATCATTACGCTGATTTTAAAGGGAGAAGCAGCAGAAAAGCTTATTGGACTTTTGTAGGAATCAATTTTTTATTTTCCTTTGCATCAAGTTTTGTAGAGATTTTAGGTATTTTATATTCACTGGCTTTACTACTACCTAGTTTAGCTATCGCTGTAAGAAGAATGCACGATGTAGGTAAAAGCGGTTGGTTTCTATTAATTCCTTTTTATAATATCTATTTGCTCATTATAAAAGGAGAGGAAAGAGAAAACCAATATGGACCAGTTCCTATTGACTAATCAACAAAAAAGACTGCTAAAATTAGCAGTCTTTTTTTATATAAAGCACTCTAAAACCCTGCCCTCACTTGCACACTTCCTATATGTATGGTTCTATCTCCAGAGTTTCGTCCCTCATAGTTGAGGTTAAGTTTTATAAATGAATTTATAGACTGCTGCAAAAACACCGTCCATACCTGATTTTTGCCCACTTTAAGTCCTTCCAACATTTGGTTACCTACCAAACTAAAACTATTGCCTTTAAAATCATTATTGATGAACGAAAAACTTCCCCTAACCGAAGTCTTAGAACGCTCCCATTGTAAACTTCCTGTAAGGTCAAAGGTTTTTAAAAGCTCTTCTCCGTCCAGCCTTTGTTTTTGCTTTAAAGCAGAAGATAGCTCTGCTTGTATAGCCTCTGTAAGTTTATAGGTTAATTTTGGGCGTGTTTCTAGATGAATTAAATGATAATCTCTAGATTTAAACATCTCCGAAGCATTGGTTAAGCTCTGATACTGATTTTCCCAATCCGCTCTAAGATTTTTATTGAACCAATAGCCAATATTCACCAAGTGAGAAGACTGCTTTTTAGACTCTAAACTGAAATTAGCATTTATTAAGTTATCATTTAATATCAATCGGTAAGTGCCATTCCACCCCGAAACCTCATTAGGTAAAAATTGTGCCGTTGCCAAGAAGTTTTGATTTTTCAGAATTTGATTTTGTTGTTTTTCAAATGGATTCCAAACCAAAACACGGTCTTTTTTATAAAAAGAATTTTGAGATAAAAGCGAAAGATTAAAGTTCCACCTTTTCACAAAACGATTTTGAGAGTTAAATATCTGTGCTGGACTGATGAATAACGACAGCTGAAGTTTGTTTTTATTAGAAGGTAAATATTTTATTGTATTGGTATAAACCCTGATGTATCGCGCTAAATCGGCATACTCCGCTACCTCAAACTCGTCTAACTGCTGTACCCCATCGCCGTTGTAGTCTGTCCATTTGTAAATCCCTTGTCCATCGGTTACTTTTAGATACTGAAATTCCCTTTGTGCCTCTTGCCCATTACCCAACTCATAAAAGGCTTGGAGCCTCGCTCCGTTATTAAACAACTGCTGATGGTATAAAATATTCCCCACCACAAAATCCTGATTTTGATTCTGAACCAACGATTCCGAAGTATGATAAAACTTACGATAATGAGCCAATGCCGTAAGAGTTGTTTTTTCATTTTTAATGATTTGGCTCTCCACCATTGCCCCAAAAATATGATTCACCTTTTCTAAACCTGCATTTCTCACAGAGTCGTTCTCTCTTAGGTAGAGTTTCGTTAAAAGTAAAGTTCTGTTTTCATCAGCTATTTTTTTCTGTACAAATAGTTCTCGCCACGCAAAACTCGTGGCATCTGTTTTTTGGATATTATTGAAGTTTTTAAGGTTATGTTCCATTTGCCCACCCAATGTCCAGCTTCCTTTTTCGCCTAAGTATGAAGTAGAAGCAAGACCTCTTACAAAACGAGTATCCTGAAAATCCGAATTGGTATTAAGGTAGGATACATTACCTTCTGTAAGCCATTTGTTTTGTATCCATTTAAAATTCAAATCATTTTTAATCCCTTGATAAGTACCAGCTTCGTTGAGGAAATTAAGGGTATAGTTGAGTGCAGAGCCTTGCTTCCACTCATTTAAAAAACCAAATGTAAGTCTGTTTTGTGTTCTATGATTAAACTCTTGAGAAAGATTAAAATCCCTAGCGAACTCCACATTATTAAGACGGTCTAAGATATGAAATCGCTTATTGATATGCTGAAACTCAAAGCTTGGCGTTCCCTTCCATTGACCTTTAGTAAAGGTTTTTGCCCCTACTATCCGAGCGGCGTAGCCTTTATTTTCATCATTATTTTTGGAAGAGAATAAATTAACATCGTAATGACTTAACGAAACATCAGCTCCCACATAGCCTTGATTAAGTAAATAAGAAACATTCGCCGAAAGCACCTGTGTTTTTTGAGGAGCTGGTAACTTTCGCAACGCAGAATAGTCGCCTCTACCTTGCCCTACATACTCAAAAATCCGACCGTTATTCGTGGTTTGTTTCAGTGTATAATCGCCCACATTTTGCCCTGTGTAAGAAAAGGAAACTTGATAAAGTTTTTCATTAGCATCAGTAGAAAACTCATAGTAGTCCCCATTAGCATCGCTTACTTTTCGGTAAAGAATTTTATTAACATCGTAAGCCGTTTCAACCCCAGACGGAGCCACCATCAAAGCAGAATTACTCCCTGCCTGTGCCAATACCTTTTGGTCGTCTTCGCTCAAATTAAGCGATAGAGGTGCATTTTTGTTATCACTTTCAAGAAACCAATTAAGCCCAAGTTTCAATTTCTCTCGCTGATGTTCCACACCTCCAGTAACTAAAAAACGCGTGTAGTTTCGGTTAGTATAATTGTATGAAATGGTAATGAAATTTTGATTGTAAATAGGTCTAAAACTCGTAAAGGCAACCTCTCCCGTATTGTAGTTGATGGTATAATCTAAGTTCTCCCCTCTCTTCATTAAAACGCCATCAATAAACACTTGTTCGGAGCCAGATATAATGGTAATGAAGGTTTCGCCATTCTTACCTAACAGCCTATAAGGACCTTGGTTGCCTTCCACTCCCTGAAACCTAATTCTATGAAATTCGCTACGAGCCACCCCCGCCGACAAATGAATAGAAGTTGGATTTTCCTTTCCCATTTTGGTTTGAAACTCTAGCCCTAGACTACGCCTTTGATACCTTCCGAAGTAAGTCGTTTCATCATTCAAATCCAAATGTCCCGCTCGAAGGAACGATTTTTTTTTGATGTTGAGCTGTACAAAAATTTTATCAAACTCGTCTAACGTTTGCGTATAACCATCTGCCTGTATCGGAAGGTTATGGTCCGAGATACTGGCTAAAATAGATACCTCTTGGCTTAATTGACCCGAAATCTGTAAATCCATTGAGCTTTGCACCGATGAGCCTTGGGCATTACCAAAAGAAATCCCTCTTATAATAGCTCCTTGAGCATTAAGGTTACCTAAATCCAGTTGAGGCTTACTGGCAGACGGAAGCTCTAGCTTCTCTACGATACTCCTTTGTGGTAGCTTTATAAAATCCAATGTATCTCTTGTAAAAACCTCTTTGTTGATATTAGCTATAATAAGACTATCTTTCTTTGTAGAGTCTTTAAGATAAGGGTTATGCCAAGAAAATACCTGCCCATATACCATATATGAGTTAAACCAAACTATGAGCAAAGCGACTATATACTTCAAGATATGACTAACAAGAAATTGCAAATTTACATAACAAAACATTAACAAAACTTAACATAAATCATCTTATTTTTTTTCGTGCTTTACCGTAAAGTTTTTATTTTTGAGGCAAATAATAACTTTTAAAATAAAAAAAATTATGAGAAAATTTTATTCTTTAATTGCAAGTGTAGTCATTTCAGCTTGCATCAATGCTCAAGTTTTCCAAGAGAATTTTAACAGTATGAATGGTACTGGAGGTAATGATGGTAGCTTTAATGGCAGTATAGCTGCTACATCTCTTAGTTCGTATGGAGATTGGACACTGAACAGAGCCTACGAAGCTAATGCCTGTGTTAAAATAGGCACAGGGAGTGGTCTAGGAAGTGTAACTACCCCAGCTATCGCATTAACAGGAAACGGAACACTTTCCTTTAGAGCTGCTGCTTGGAATACTAGTAGAGAACAAACTTCTCTTAAAATTTCAGCAACAGGAGGTACACTAAGTCTTTCAGAAGTTACATTAGACAAAGGTGCTTTTAAGACCTACACTGTGGATATTACTAATGCTACAGGAGATTTAAAGATTACCTTTGAGGGCTTTCAAGCGACTAATTCTAGATTTTTTCTAGACGATGTAGTAGTTACAGAAACTGCTATGTCTGTATTTGATGTTAATGCTAAAAAAATCAGCTTAGTTAAAAACACCGTAGTAGATACCCAACTACTATTCGGAACAGATGCTGACATCAAAATTTACAATGTTAATGGGCAGTTAGTAAAATCTGCTAAAGTAAATAACGGTGAGGCTCTTAACCTATCTTCTCTACCTAAAGGAGTTTACATTGTTTCTGGAGAAGTAAACGGTGAGAAAGTTTCTCAGAAAATTATCAAGAAATAAGTCAAATTTACTTTTAATTTATCATTAAAGTCTTGGATAATCCGAGACTTTTTTGTTTATAAAAATCTTATTGTGAGTATAAATAACTCTTTTTTTTAGATTCTTTCCCAAAAAAATTTGCACACTTCCGCAAAAGGTGATATGTTTGCCCCAGTTTATGCAGTACACTATCAACCACATACAAAAAAATGTAAAAAAGTTGCAAAATTATTTGGCTGTTCCAAATAATTTTGTAAACACACACACCACACACACAGAATAGTTGCGTGCGTACGCGTATTATACTACTTTTTATCTAGATTTTTATCATCAATTATAAATAATGTTCCTCCAATTTCTGTTGGGGGCTTTTTTCGTTTATCCTATTTTAAATTTAGTTTTCATCAATATTTGCTACAAGCACCATTGTTTTGTCTTACAACTTGGTCGTTCTTGTTGAGTGCTTTTAGCGTTCAGAAAGGTAGCCTTTGCTGTCTTTCTGCCTTAACCTTTCCTCTCGTTTTGTGTGTGTTTAGAGGGGAAAGGCGTTTTCTTATGAGTTCAAAGAGCTTTAGTTTAAGGTTTAAAGTTCAAATATTCAAGGAATCATCGGAGCTATTGAACTACGCCCCCAGAACTTTAAACCTTAAACATTGAACCTTAAACCCTTTAAATATTATAGATTATGTCAATTAAGTACAAAACCATTCAGAAAGCCCAGCCAGGTGTGGCGGGCGGAGGCGACAAAAAATTCTATGCATCGCCTGTGTATCAAGGAGAGAAAACTCTAGAGGGTCTTACCAAAGACATCGAGAAAATTTCCACCGTAAGTGGGGCAGACATTAGAGCGGTGCTTTATGCCCTCGTAGATGTGATGCAAACCTCATTATCAGAAGGGCGAATTGTAAGGCTAGGCGAACTCGGCAGTATGAGAGTAAGCCTTAGCAGTGAGGGCAAAGCTAAAGAAGAAGAGGTAACTTCGGCAGTGATTAGAAACACAAAGGTACTGTTTACCCCGGGGTCTGACCTTAAAAAGATGCTACAAACGCTGAAGTTTGAGAAAGCCTAGCCACCCACGAAAAATTTCCTAGCTAGAAAATGGTAATTCTCAAGCTAGGAAATCTTAATTCCCTAGTTAGGAAATTCTAAACGCCACGCTAGCGAATTTTAACCCAAAGAATAACAAAGAAAAAATTAAACAAAATCATTAACAATTTTAAAATTAAATATTATGAAAACAACAGCTACAAAATTAAGTGTACTTGCCTTTCTAGGTTTAGGTTTAGCGGTTTATGGGCAAGATTACAGTGGCAAAGTAGGTATTAACATCTCCACACCTAGTGCAACTTTGGATGTAAAATCAAAATCTTCTGCTTCAAAATCGTTTCGAGTAGAAAATACTTCGGGCACAGAAACTGTTACTGTATTAGACAACGGTAATGTAGGCGTGGGTGTTGCTTCCCCTACTGTTAAATTGGATGTTGCAGGAGCCGTAAAGATAGCGGACGGTACGCAACAAGCGGGGCGGGTGCTTACTTCAGATGCAAACGGTCTTGCCAGCTGGCAGGCTTTGTCGATTGGTAATAAAATGGCTAAAATTGTTTTGTCCAACAATAACTTTACCGTGCCTACGGTTAAAAGTGGAGGAAGTTTAGTAGCGGTAAAGGAAAAAGCTAATAATACTATTATTTATTTTGATGAAATAGGAATTACTTACAATGCAGATAAAGATGCTATACATCTTCCACAAGGAAAATACATGTTTTTTGTCGGTCATGATATTTATGGTGCGGAATATTGTTTTTTTCAAGTTAATGAAGAAAGAAATGGAACTGTTGTAGGTACCCCTTATGCAACTTTTTATGAGGGCTGGCTGAATACTTCTTTCCCTTTAATATTGAGCCAAGATGCAGATATTAGCTTTTCTATTTTAGGTTTTGCCGATGATAACTGGGTAGATGATGGGACTTCTCGTAATTTAGCTAATCCCAATCCTCGCTTTTATCTTAAAGCTTCTGAGTATGTGAACACTTCATTTTTTAATTCTATAACCATATTGAAGTTAAATTAATTAGATTACTTTTGAGAGAGTAAAAGATTTGCAAACAAAGCGTTTCTAATAACAGATGATGATGAACTCTCCAAACACAAAGTCCTAATTGGCTGAATAAGTTTTTATTCCCCATTGTATATTATAATAGAGATTTTTTTAGAGCAATTCTTTTTATAAAAGGAGATTCTTTTTAGTTTACAATCATTTTATGTTTTCATACTTCCCAAAAAACATTAAATTTGGGATTTAAAAGATTATAATGCAAAACTATCTAGACTTACTTCAACATATACTAGACCACGGGACAGACAAAACCGATAGAACAGGCACAGGTACAAGAAGTGTCTTTGGTTATCAACTTAGATACGACCTTTCTAAGGGCTTCCCTCTAGTTACTACAAAAAAGGTACACCTCAAATCTATTATTTACGAACTCCTTTGGTTTCTAAAAGGAGATACTAATATTAAATACCTTAACGAGAATGGCGTAAGCATTTGGGACGAATGGGCAGACGAGAATGGCGACTTAGGTCCCGTCTATGGTGCTCAATGGCGAAGCTGGAAAGGTGCTGATGGTAAAGTTATAGACCAAATTTCAGAGGTTATACACCAAATTAAAACTAATCCTGATAGCAGAAGGCTCATCGTATCTGCGTGGAATGCTGCCGAAATCCCTAATATGGCACTAGCTCCTTGCCATGCTTTGTTTCAGTTTTATGTTGCTGATGGTAAGTTATCACTACAACTTTATCAAAGGAGTGCTGATGTTTTTCTAGGTGTTCCTTTCAATATTGCTAGCTATGCATTGCTGACTATGATGGTAGCCCAAGTATGTGGTTTACAAGTAGGCGAGTACATTCACTCGTTTGGAGATGTGCATATCTATAACAATCATTTTGAACAAGTACAAAAACAACTCTCCAGAGAGCCTAGACCGCTTCCTACTATGAAACTAAACCCTAGCGTAAAAGACCTTTTTGATTTTAAATTTGAGGATTTTACACTAGAAAATTATCGCCCACATTCGGGTATTAAAGCACCTGTTGCTGTATAGTCAACAATCAATTAGTAAAATGTTTAAAATCTAAATTAAGTATATATGAAAAAAATTATCATCACTGCTTTAGCTTTAGGCTGTATTATTTCTACCCAATACAGTTTCGCTCAAACCGAAACTTCTGGGAGAGAAACCGTCTATCGTGCTACACATACTAAAACTACCGAACTTAAGCATACCAAACTAAAAGTAAGTTTTGACTTTGAAAAAGAGCAACTTAACGGAGAGGAATGGCTTACTGCTTCGCCTTATTTCTATCCATCAGACTCTTTAGTTCTTAACGCTAAAGCAATGCTCATACACGAAGTGGCTTTAGATAAAAATGGAAGCAAAGCTCCTCTAAAATACAGTTACAAAGACGATATTCTGCACATTTCTTTAGATAAAACTTATCAGAAAAATCAAGATTATACAGTTTATATTAAATATACCTCTAGACCTAACGAGGTAAAACAAAAAGGAAGTAAAGCTATAAATGATGCTAAGGGACTTTACTTCATCAATGCTCAAGGCAAAGACCCTGACAAACCTACTCAAATATGGACTCAAGGAGAAACCGAGTCTAATTCGGCTTGGTTCCCTACCATTGATAAGCCTAATCAAAAAACTACTCAGGAAATTTATATGACCGTTCCTGATAAATTTGTTACTCTTTCTAATGGGCTTCTAAAATCTTCTACCAAAGAGGCTAATAATCTAAGAACCGACCATTGGGTAATGGATAAAAAACACGCTCCGTACCTTTTCTTTATGGGCGTTGGAGAATATGCCGTAATTAAGGACAAGTGGAGAGATATCCCTGTGGACTACTATGTAGAGAAAGAATATGCAGACTATGCCAAACAAATCTTTGGAAATACCCCTGAAATGATGGAGTTTTTCTCTAAAAAGCTAGGCTATGATTATCCTTGGGCAAAATACGCTCAGCTAGTCGGGAGAGATTTTGTAAGCGGTGCAATGGAGAACACGACTGCCGTTATCCACGCCGAACACGCCCACCAAAAACCAGGAGATTTGATAGATGACAACCGTTGGGAAAGCACTATCGCACACGAACTGTTCCACCATTGGTTTGGAGATTTGGTAACCACAGAAAGCTGGAGCAATCTCACTGTAAATGAAAGTTTTGCTAACTATTCCGAATACCTTTGGGAAGAATATAAATACGGAAAAGATGCCGCAGATTATCACCTCAATAACGATAAAAATAGGTACATACACAATCCTTCTGACTTCAACAAAGACCTCGTAAGGTTCGATTATGAGAATAGAGAGGATATGTTCGATTTAGTATCCTATAATAAAGGGGGAGCTATCCTACATATGCTAAGAAATTACTTGGGAGATGATGCCTTTTTTGCGGGTGTAACAGACTACCTCAAAACTCACGAGTATGGTACTGGAGAAGCTCACCAGCTAAGACTTTCGTTTGAAAAAGTTTCTGGCAAAGACCTAAATTGGTTCTTCAATCAATGGTACTTTAACAGTGGAAATCCGAAATTAAACATACAATACAGCTACGAACCTATAAAAAAAGAAGTAACGGTATCTGTTTTACAAAGTCAAGAAAAGCCATTTCAATTCCCACTTACTATAGATTTACACGAAGGAAACTCTGTAAAACGCCAAGATGTATGGGTAAATGCAAAAACTAAAAATGATTTTACTTTTAGTGTGAATAAAAATCCTGATTTAATAAATGTAGATCCTGCAGGAGTTCTTTTAGCTGAAATAAACAACAGCAAAACTCCCGAACAACTCTACTTACAATACACTAAGTCTAAAGAATACAAAAGCAGATATTTAGCACTAAAAGGGGCTTCAGAAACTGCGACTTACCCTAAATCAGTAAAAACAATAGTAGCTGCACTAAAAGATGATTTCTTCAGATTGAGAATTCAAGCACTTAATGCTTTAGATTTATCTAACCCCGCACACGCAAAGGTAGCATTGGCTGAAGTTGAAAAAATCGCTAACAATGATCCTAAAACTTTAGTAAGAGCAGCCGCAATATTAGCTTTATCTAAAACAAAAAACAAAAAATATCTACCTCTATATGAGAAGAATATTGATGCGGTATCTAACGCCATTAAAGGAAGTGCATTGGCTGCCATTGCACAGACCGAGCCTGAACGCGTTAAAAGTTTAGCAGACAAAATAGATCTTTCTGGTGCTTCAGAGGAATTAATTACCACATTACTACCTACCATCGTTAAAAACAAGATAGAGTCTCAGATGCCATACATTGGCGGATTGGTCACTTTTTATCCTTTCTTAAAATTTCAAAATCCTGAGTTAGGTAGTGTAGCGGAAGAAGGTTTCAACTGGATTATGACTTCTGATAATTTAAAAGCCACAGAATCTATCACCAAAATTTTAGGTCAAGCTAAATCTGAAATCCCAAACAATCCTCAAGTTAAAATGATGATTATACAAATGCTCCAAGATGGAGTTGCAAAAAAAATGGAACTGCTAAAAGCTCAACCTAATAGTGATAGTCTTCACAAACAAGTAGACAAAATAAATAAAGTTATTGAGCTTTACAAAAACTAAGGCAACAAAAAGAGAGATGAAATTCATCTCTCTTTTTCATTATAAACTATTTTGATTTTATTCAAAAATATAATTAAGCGTTAAACTTAGTACTTGTTCAGATTTTTTCTTCTCGGTACTTAAATCTCCCGTGTATGATTCTACCATATGACGATAGGTATTAGACAGTCCCAAATCATACTTTAGTGCTACTTCTAATTGTCTTTTATAACTAAATCCTAGTCCCACTCCTAAACCAAAATTAAAACTACTTGCCTTTCCATTAAGATTAGGATATCTTGGGTCATTTCCCTCTATCGTATAAACCTGTCTAGATGGGCTCTCTACAGTTTGATTGATTAGAAAATTAAATCTAGGACCAAACATTCCAAAAAATTCAGACTCTGCCTCTGAAAAGTAACCTTTTACATAAATAGGTACACTAATATAATCGTTATAATATTTAGTATTTTTATCACCTTCTCTTTTATTATAACCTGTTTCCCCAGCTTGGTAGTACTGTATTTCTGGCTGCAAATATAATTGGTCATCATTATCTGCTGGAATTAAAGCTAAAGCTCCTACTTGAAAACCTAACCTTTTACCTGATGGATTATGTGCATTTTTTACTCCAGAGTAATTCATACCAGCCCCTACTCCAAAACGAGTATTTTCAAACTGAATATTGATTTGTGCAGAAGACAACCCAAAGATTAAACCTAGCCCTGCTAAAATTACTTTTTTCATATCTATTTCTATTTAAGAATAAAACTCTAATGATACACAATTCATCATCAGAGTTTTACCATTGTAATTAAAATTTCAATATTTATTTTTCAAAAATACTATCCCAAAACCTTTGCAATAGTAACTCCTATATCAGCTGGAGAATCTACCACATTGATTCCGTTTTCTCTCATAATAGCCATTTTTGCCTGAGCAGTATCTTCAGCACCACCTACAATAGCACCAGCGTGTCCCATAGTTCTTCCTTTAGGCGCTGTTTGCCCTGCAATAAAACCAACTACTGGCTTCTTAGAACCACTAGCTTTATACCATTTAGCAGCCTCTGCTTCAAGGTTACCACCAATCTCACCAATCATTACTACAGCTTCAGTTTCTGGGTCGTTAATAAACATTTCTAAAGCCTCTTTAGTGGTAGTTCCAATGATAGGGTCTCCACCAATACCTATTGCCGTAGAAATACCATAACCAGCTCTTACCACTTGGTCTGCAGCTTCATAAGTAAGTGTTCCTGATTTAGATACAATACCTACTTTACCTTTCTTGAATACAAATCCTGGCATAATACCAATCTTAGCTTCATCAGAAGTGATGATACCTGGACAGTTAGGTCCAATTAAACGGCAATCTTTATCTGCAATATAATTTTTCACTTTAGTCATATCAGCTACTGGGATCCCTTCTGTGATACAAACAATCACTTTAATCCCTGCATCTGCAGCTTCCATAATAGCATCTGCAGCAAATGCTGGTGGTACAAAAATGATACTTACATTAGCACCTGCTTTTTCCACAGCGTCTGCTACGGTATTAAATACAGGCTTACCTAAATGCTCTGTACCTCCTTTTCCTGGAGTTACACCTCCCACTACGTTTGTTCCGTAGTCTATCATTTGACCTGCATGGAAAGTTCCTTCGTTTCCTGTAAACCCTTGTACTATTACTCTAGAATCTTTGTTAACTAATACTGACATATTAAATTTATTTATTTTTCTTTTTGATTATAACTACCCTTCACTAAAGGATTCTTATTTTTCGGTAAATTTAAGAATTTTTAAATTGATGAAAAAATTATTTTATTTCAAATTTTTCAACCTGACTTCCTTCCTTAAATAATCACGGAATTCTTCTGCTATAGCGCCAAAATAAGTTCCTTTCTTTAAATCTCTATTTACACCACATTTAGCGAGTAGTACCGTGCCTTTTTCTACTCTAACTCCAGAAGCCATACCTACTTGTCCCCAAATGGTAACCTCGTCCTCAATCACGCAACACCCCGCAATACCTGTTTGGGAAGCGATAAGGCATTTTTTACCAATAACGGTATCATGACCTATCTGGATTTGATTATCCAACACAGAACCTTCGCCTATTACTGTAGAGGCAGTAACTCCTCTATCTACGGTACACCCATTACCTATTTCTACATTATTTTCTATCACTACATTACCCACCGAAATCAATCTATCAAAATTACCATCTATTTTTCTATAATAGAATGCATCTCCTCCTAAAACGGTATTAGACTGAATGATAACATTGTCTCCTATTTCGGTTCTATCACCAATAACCACATTAGGGAAAATGTGGCAATTCTTACCGATTTTAACTTGATTTCCTAACACTACAGAAGGATGAATAAAAGTCCCCTCCCCTATCTGAGCATCATTTAAATCTTTCTTAAAATTATAAATCTGTGTAAAGTGAGTATTTATTTTATTAAAATCTCTAAAAGGATCATCAGAAATAAGTAAAGCTTTCCCCTCTGGACAAGCCACTTCTTTATCTATTAAAATAATAGTAGCAGCCGAGTTTAATGCTTTATCGTAGTATTTTGGGTGGTTTACAAATACAATATCACCTGGACGCACCATGTGAATCTCGTTAGTTCCTAAAACAGGAAAACTCTCATCTCCAACAAATTGAGCTCCTATAATATCGGCAATCGCTTTAAGCGTTTGTGGCTCTGAAAATGTCATAATTGAATATGAATTAAAAAATGAAATTCGGAGAGAACAACTCCCTCCGAATTTATTAGACTAATTATTTAACTCTCTCTAAATAAGAGCCATCTTCTGTATTTACTTTTATTTTATCCCCTGGTTCTATAAATAAAGGCACCATTACTCTAGCTCCTGTTTCCACGATAGCGTTTTTAAGAGCATTAGTTGCAGTGTTACCCTTTACACCTGGGTCAGCCTCTACCACTTCTAGATAAACTGTAGGTGGAATTTCTGCTGAAAGAGGCGTTTCATCTTCCTCCTTCATAATGATAGTAACTTCTTCTCCTGCTTTCATAAACTGAGCATTCTCAATCATTTCTTTACCAATATAGATTTGAGAAAAGTCATCATTATTCATAAAGTGGAACCCATTATCATCATCATAAAGGTACTGAAATTTACGAGTAATTACCTTTACTTCGTCTATCTTATGCCCTGCTGAGAAAGTGTTATCAATCACTTTACCATTAGTTACAGACTTAAGTTTAGTTCTCACAAAAGCAGGTCCTTTACCTGGTTTTACATGTAAAAACTCGATTACCTTGTAAATGTCGTTGCTGTAATTGATGCAAAGACCTTTTTTAATATCAGCTGTTGTTGCCATCTATATAATATGTTATTTATTTTTATTTAATCTTTACCTGTACCGTAACCTTTTACAATACCTCTAGGTGAGTTTTGTATAAATTGTAGGATTTCATCTCGTTCCGCAGTAGGAAGCATTTCTTTCTCTATATAAGAAACAGCTTGAGAAACATTCATTTTCATTTGGAAGATGATACGATAGATTTTTTGTATCTCAAATATTTTTTCATTAGAAAAACCTCTTCTTCTCAACCCTACAGAATTGATACCAGCATAGCTCATAGGCTCTCTAGCCACTTTAACATAAGGCGGAATATCCTTTCTTACCAGTGTACCTCCAGATACCATTACATGTTTACCTATTTTACCAAACTGATGAACTGCAGAAAGCCCACCCATAACAGTAAAATCTCCTATTTCTACATGCCCTGCAATACCACACCCATTCACAATAATTACATGGTCTCCTAAAACACAATCATGAGCAATGTGTGAGGTAGCCATTATCAGGCAGTTACTACCTATCTTGGTATATCCCAATGCTTTAGTACCTCTATTGATGGTAACCGATTCTCTGATTGTAGTATTATCACCTATAATCACCTGAGTATCTTCACCTTCAAATTTTAAATCTTGTGGTATTGCTGAAATCACTGTCCCTGGGAAAATTCTGCAATTTTTACCAATCCTAGCCCCATTCATAATCGTCACATTAGGACCTATCCAAGTACCTTCCCCAATTTCCACATCTGCAGCTATGGTGGTAAATGGCTCTACTACCACATTTTTATCTATTTTAGCTCGTCTATCTACGGCTGCTAACTGATGAATCATCTTTAATCTAGATTTTAGTTTTTGCTACTTGAGCCATAAGCTCTGCCTCTACCACTACGCTATCTCCTACATAACCATACCCTTGCATATGCACAATACCTCTTCTAATAGGTTCTATAAGGTCTATTTTGAAGATAAGTGTATCTCCAGGAACTACCTTTTTCTTAAACTTAACCTTGTCTATTTTAACAAAGTAAGTAGAATAGTTTTCTGGGTCAGGCACATTAGCCAATACCAAAATACCGCCTGTCTGTGCCATTGCTTCAATCTGTAAAACCCCAGGCATTACAGGTTCTTTTGGGAAATGCCCTGTAAAGAAAGGTTCATTCATTGATACATTTTTAAGCCCTACCACATGAGTATCAGACAATTCTAAAATTTTATCTACTAATAAAAATGGTGGACGGTGCGGAAGCAACCCCATAATCCCATTGATATCGTAAACAGGCTCCTTGGTTAAATCAAAGTCAGGCACATTTTTTTTCTTTTGTAGTTTCCATTGGCGGTTCAGTTTTTTAGCAAACTGAGTATTAACAAAGTGCCCTGGTTTGTTAGCAATAACTTTACCTTTTATTTTAACTCCTACCAATGCCAAATCTCCAATGACATCTAGTAACTTGTGTCTAGCTGCTTCATTAGGATAGTTTAAAGTTAAATTATCCAAAACTCCATTAGGACGGATAGATATTTCTTCTCTACCAAATGCCTTTTTGAGTTTTTCTGTGGTTTCTGGTGTAAGTTCTTTATCCACGTAAACAATGGCATTACTAATATCTCCACCCTTGATAAGTCCGTGGTCTAAAAGCATTTCCAACTCATGTAAGAAACTAAAAGTTCTAGCACTAGCAAATTCCTCTTTAAACTCAGAAATATGCTTCATAGTCGCATTTTGAGTACCCAATACCTTAGTACCAAAATCTACCATAGTTGTAATTTCATAAGTATCGGAAGGGATAATCGTAATATCAGACCCCGAATTTGGGTCAGTATAGCTCATTACTTCCTTTATCACTAGGTACTCTCTCGCTTTCTCTTGCTCTACGATACCTGCTTTCTCTATTGCTTCTACAAAAAACTTAGAAGAGCCATCTAAAATAGGTGGTTCTGCACTATCTAGCTCCAATATTGCATTATCTAAATCCATACCTACTAGAGCCGCCAAAAGGTGCTCACAAGTATGTATTTTAACCCCTAATTTTTCTAATGTAGTTCCCCTTTCGGTAGTGGTAACATAGTTTACATCTGCTTCCACTTGAGGGTTTCCTTCCAAATCTGTTCTTACAAATACAAAACCTGTGTTTTCTTTAGCTGGTTTTATCGTAAGATTAACTTGTTTACCTGTATGAAGACCTATCCCTGAAAGAGAAACTTCTTCTTTTAAAGTTTTTTGCTTATCACTCATTAGTATTATCTTTTGAGTTTTTTTCTAGTTGATTTAACTTTTGAACAATCTTATTAAAGTTTCGGAAGTGAACATAATTTCTTCTGAAATCACTTGCCGAAATTGCTGGAGAACCATATAAAATTTCCCCATCAGACACACTATTATTTACACCACTTTGGGCTTGTATTTTAACTTGATTACCGATGTTAATATGCCCTACAATGCCTACTTGCCCGCCCACTTGATTCCAATCGCCTATAGTGGTAGAACCTGCAATACCTGCTTGAGCCGCAATTACATTATGTTTGCCTATCTTAACATTGTGAGCAATCTGGATTAGATTATCTATCTTGGTTCCTTCCCCTATAATGGTAGAGCCAATCGTTGCTCTATCTATACTACAATTAGAACCAATCTCTACATTATTCTCTATAATTACATTTCCTAATTGCGGAATTTTTTTAAAACCTTCTGCTGTTGGTTGGAAGCCAAAACCATCTCCTCCTATTACTGTATTAGAGTGTATGATGCAATTATCTCCTATCACACAACCGTCATAAATCCTAGCACCACTATCTATTTTACAATTCTTACCAATCTTGACCCTCTTACCTATATATACATGAGGCGCAATCTGAGAACCTTCTCCTACCTTAGTCTTCTCTGAAATATAGGTAAACGCTCCTACGAAAACATTCTCTCCTAAGACAGCCGTCTGGTGAATAAATGTTCCTTCTTCTACACCTGATTTTCTATCTTGAACCATCTCGTTGTAAAGGTTCATTAGCACCTGAAAAGATAGGTAAGCATCTTCTACTGCTATAATGGTAGCTTTATAATCTTTTTTATCTAAGAGTTTTTTGGATACTACAAGAACCGAACATTTAGTTTCCTCTATAAAATGAGAAAATTTTTCCTGAGCGACAAAAGACAAATGCCCTTCTTCACCACTTTCTATAGGAGAAACCCCTGTAATTAAAGTATTTTCGTTACCTATGATTTCCCCTTCAATAAAACCTGCAATCTGAGAAGCTGTAAATTCCATAATGTGCAAAGATAGTAATTTATAATATTTCTCTTGCAATTTATACTACAAAACATCATCAAACCTAGTCATCATAGCCATATTTACCTAGGAAATGCCAAAATGTATTTCTGTGTAGGGCGCTTGAGGCTCGTGGATAAAACTGATAGTTCTGATTCATCTAAAGGTACTTTACCACCATTTTTTTCCAACAAATAGATAGGCTGTTTTTCGCTATCATAGGGTAACAAATATCGGGAAATTTCATCAACAAAATCTACTCCGAAATCTATATTCATTCGCTTATTAACAGTCTCTACTTTATCGTCTATAAAATTTTGAGAAAACCCTTCTGAAGACCAAATAGTTTGAGGAAATTTTCGCGTTATAACCGCCTTACAATAATAAGAAAGAACCAAATCTCCCTCATTTTGCCAAAGTTTTATTGCTTGTAGAATATCTGTATCATCTAAATTCATAAACTTGCTCAAATCTTCCTCCGACATAGAACTAAAATCTTTCTTATAAAGGAAATATTTTAGGTTTTCTGATGCCTCCAAATTAACTCCTTGAGAAATTAAAAATTTAGCTCTTTTCAAAATTTTAACCAACATAAATTCTGCCAAAGATGCCGTTTTATGGTAATACACCTGCCAATACATCAGCATCCTTGCTGTGAGATAGTTTTCTACGGAATAAATCCCTTTAGCATCTATCACCAATTCATCATCTGCCACATTCATCATTGAGATCAGACGTTGAGCATTGATATTACCTTCTGAAACTCCTGTAAAAAAGCTATCTCTTTTCAAGTAATCTAACCTATCTACATCTAATTGAGACGAAACCAACTGATTGAAAAACTTACGATGATAATTCCCCTGAAACATCTCTATCGCTACCGACAAAGCTCCTGAAAACTCATCATTCAATCGGCTCATAATCAGCAATGACAGTTTTTCATGATGCCAATCTTCCATAAGGACTGATTCTAACGCATGAGAGAACGGTCCGTGCCCAACATCATGCAACAAAATAGCCAACATCGCCGATTGCTCCTCTTCTTTACTTATCTTCACACCTTTGAGTTTAAGTGTCTCTAAGGCTAAAAACATCAAGTGCATTGCTCCCAATGCATGATGAAATCTCGTATGTGTAGCCCCTGGAAAAACAAGATTAAGAAGCCCAGTTTGCGAAATCCTCCTTAAACGTTGAAAATAAGGATGCTCTATAACATCAAATAGTATTTCGTAAGGAATTTTAATAAATCCATGTACTGGGTCGTTTATGATTTTGAGTTTATTGATTTTACTCATTCTCTTTTTAAAATTTCGGCAAATTTAGAGCTAATTTCTTAATTGACAATAAACTAAAACTTAACAAACCCTAGCCTATCTCCGTTAAGAACAATAGGTGTTTCTAGATTATTGGTAAACAAGCCACCAGTACCCAATCCTTGAGGCATCTTACTTTGTTTAGTATAAGTGTATTGGGCAATAGCATTAAGACCGATATTACTTTCTAAAGCAGAGGTTATCCACCAGCCTATACCTAAAGTTTCTGCTAAACTTATCCATTCATCAGTCCCAGAAAAACCACCTACCAGAGAAGGTTTCAAAATAATGTATTGAGGTTTTATTTTTTCTAATAATTTCTGTTTCTCTTCCACCTGCACCACGCCTATCAGTTCTTCATCCAAAGCTATAGGTGTAGGCATATTCTGACACAGCATTGACATTTCTTCTAATTGCCCTGCCTTTATGGGTTGTTCAATGGAATGAATTTCTAAATCAGAAAGTTGCTGTAATACCGTTTTTGCTTCCTCCATTGTAAAAGCTCCATTGGCATCTACTCTTATTTCTAATTGATTTTTAGGATAAATATGCCTTAACTCGGAAATAATTTGTCTCTCGGAAGCCCAATCAACTCCTATTTTTAGTTTAATACAATCAAAACCTTGAGAAAGTTTATCTTCTATTTGTTTTTGCATAAACTCTACCGAGCCCATCCATATCAACCCATTGATTTTTATAAAATCTTTACTCTCTGTAAAATCTGACGGAAAATAAACATATTTATCCTGAACCAAGTTCATCATCGCCTGTTCATAACCTATCCATATAGACGGGTAATGACGAAGATGTTCTCTCAAAACTTCAGGAGCTAAATGTATATTTTCGCACAACCAAATCAATTTTTCTTCATAATCAGGAACATCATCATAACTCAACCCTCTAAACAAACCACACTCTCCCTGCCCTTTGTTTATACCGTCTGCAACCTCTAGAAAATAAGTTTCCTTAGTAATCAAAACACCCCGCGAAGTACCGCTGGGTGTTTTGAATTTGAGTGTATATTTATTATAATTAGCCCTCATTAAGCATCTTTAGCTTGAGCCATAAACTCCTCTGCTTTTTTTACCATTTCTTCGCTTCCACAGAAAAACGGCACTCTTTGGTGCAACTCTGTAGGCTCTATTTCCAAAATTCTTTGAAAACCATTAGACGCTCTACCTCCCGCTTGTTCTGCTAAAAATGCCATCGGATTACATTCATATAGAAGCCTTAGTTTTCCGTTAGGAGCCTGTGAATAAGACGGATAGATGTAAATTCCACCTTTAATCATATTTCTATGAAAATCCGAAACCAAAGAGCCTATATAACGAGAAGTGTAAGGACGGTCTCCTTCTTCCATTTGGCAGTATTTTAAATAATCTTTAACCCCTTGTGGAAATTTAATATAATTACCTTCGTTTATAGAATATATTTTCCCTTTTTTAGGAAACTGCATATTAAGGTGAGAGAGATAATAAGTACCTAAACTTGGGTCTAATGTAAAGCCATTCACTCCATTCCCTGTGGTGTAAACAATCATCGTGGAAGAACCATACACTACATAACCTGCTGCCACTTGATTAACCCCTTTTTGTAAAAAATCTTCTAGCTGTACAGGAGTACCTGGCTCTGTAACTCTTCTATAAATAGAGAAAATCGTCCCTACCGACACATTAACATCTATGTTAGACGACCCATCTAAAGGATCTATCAACACCACATATTTACTCAAATGCCCATTCTCACCTGATTTTATTTCTATAAAATCATCGCTTTCTTCCGAAGCGATACCACACACCACTTCTCTCTGAGAAAGTGCGTTAATGAAAATATCATTAGCCAAGACATCTAATTTCTGCTGGTCTTCCCCTTGTATATTGGTGTTTCCTGCCTTACCAATGATATCTGCAATCCCTGCTTTATTCACTTCCCTATTCACTACTTTTGAGGCTAGCCTTATAGCACTTAAGAGTCTAGAAAGCTCCCCCGTAGAATACTGAAAATCATCTTGTTTATCAATTATAAACTCGCCTAATGTTTGTAATGGTTGTTGTGACATCTTTAGATTTATTAGTTAGAGCCACAAATTTCGGAATTTTACTCGAATTTTCACAACTAAGAAAACTTTTTTATCCAAATTAAATTTTTGTATTTCTTTTTTCAACTGATTTTAATACTTTTGAAAATTGTTTTGGTTTGTCGGAAGACCTTAACTCTAAAAATTATTTAGCTTTTAATAACACATTGTATGAAAATATTTAAGTTTGGGGGAGCCTCAGTAAAAGACTCCGAGAGTGTTAAAAATGTAGCATTTGTACTAGAGAGCCAAGGTTTTAAAGAGTGCCTACTCGTAGTTTCTGCTATGGGTAAAACCACTAATGCTTTGGAGAAAGTTGTAGAAGTTTACTTCCAGAAAGGAAATTATAATGAAGAAATTCAGAAAATAAAAACATCACATATAGAAATAGCCTCTGGACTTTTTGATAAAAACCACCCTGTTTTTGATGAAATCTCACTATTTTTTGATGATGTACAAGCTTTTTTAAGAAGAAACAAATCGCCTAATTACAATTTCGTCTATGACCAAGTGGTGAGCTGCGGGGAAATGATTTCTTCTAAAATCCTTAGCGAATACCTCAATTCTAGAAATTTTAGTAATGAATGGATTGACGCTAGAGATTTCATTAAAACCAACGATACTTACCGTGAGGGTGTAGTAGATTGGACAGAAACCGAAGCCAATATCTCTCAACTTAATAAAGAGAAATGCTATGTAACACAAGGATTCATTGGTTCTGACGCCAACAATTTCACTGTAACGCTAGGGCGTGAAGGCTCCGATTATTCCGCAGCTATTTTCGCTTATTGCCTTAATGCTAACGCAATGACTATCTGGAAAGATGTACCAGGTGTTATGACGGGAGACCCTAGAAAGTTTAAAGATGTTAAATTGCTTTCTAACATTTCCTATGAAGAAGCTATAGAAATGGCATACTATGGAGCATCTGTAATCCACCCCAAAACTTTGCAACCTTTAAAGCAAAAGAATATTCCGTTCTTTGTGAAATCTTTTGTAGAACCACAAAAAGCAGGTACTAAAGTAGGCATTTCAGAAGAAAATCAAAGAGAAGAAAGTTTTATACTTAAGGAAAATCAAAACTTAATTAAAATATCTACACGAGATTTTTCTTTCATCGCAGAAGACCATATTAGTTTTATTTTTAATCTTTTATCTCAACTAAAGATAAAAGTATCGTTGATGCAAAACTCTGCTATATCATTAGCTCTTTGTTTAGAGGATAAATTTGGAAAACTAGACGAACTTAATGAAGCTCTACAAGCTAATTTTAAAACAGAAGTTTCTAAAAATGTATCCTTATTTACTATAAGAAATGCTGATATGGATAAACTTGACCGACTTTACGAAGGTAAAAATATTTTACTGGAACAGATTTCTAAAAACACCGTTCAAATTGTGATTCTTTAGAATTCAGAAAAAAACAATAACTAATGAGTCTCATTTCTAAAAAGGATTTAATAAAAGCTGCTGGTTTAGACAAAATAGGATTTTTAAAATCTCCTATTGCTTCTATAATTATGCGTTTAACGAGGATTAATCAAGTTAATGCTCTCTATGACAAAATAAAACATACTGAAGGCAGAGACTTCTTTAAAGCTTTTGTTAAGGAAAGAAATTTAAAGTACATCGTCTTTGAGGAAGATTTACAAAAAATACCTAAAACAGGACCTTTCATATTAGTTGCTAATCACCCTCTGGGAGCGATAGACGGCATACTAATGTGTAAAATCTTAACCGAAATTCGTCCTGATTTTAAAATTATGGGCAATTTTCTCTTAGAGAAAATTGAACCTATGAAACCTTTTGTAATCCCTGTAAACCCTTTTGAAGGCAGAAAAGAAATTCGCAGTAGTTTGCAAGGAATGAAAGCTACCTTAAAACATCTAGAAGAAGGTGGTTGCGTAGGTATATTCCCGGCGGGAGAGGTTTCTAACAAGAATAACTCTTTTGCTCAAATCATGGATAAAGAATGGGAAAAGCCAGCACTTAAACTTATGAAAAAGGCTAAAGTCCCAATAGTCCCAATGTATTTTCATGCTAAAAATAGTAAACTTTTTTACGCAATGTCTAAAATACACCCTGATTTGCAAACTCTAATGCTTCCATCTGAAATGATGAACAAAAGAGAAAAACCTATTAGAGTAAGAATTGGGAAACCTGTTTCTGTAAAAATCATAGAAGACTGTGACTCCGTGGAGGAAATGGAACATTTGTTACAAAAGAAAATTTGCCTTATGAAAACTTATTATGACAAAAGGCAATCGTTGGCAGACTTAATGAAGCTCCCAAACCTCAATTTAAAGATTCCGAACAAGTCGGAAAATATCGTTCAAAACATCATAGACGAAACACCTCAGGAAGGCCTAATTAAGGAGATAGAAACCCTAAAAAGTGAAGGAAAAATGCTCTTTGATAGCGGAAACTATGAAGTCTTTTTCAGTTCTTATCAAGAGATACCTTCCATTATGAGAGAAATAGGCAGACAAAGAGAACTTACCTTCCGTGCAGTAGGAGAAGGCAGCAACCTTCCTTTTGATTTAGATGAATATGATAAGCATTATCATCACCTTTTCTTATGGGATAAAGAAGCCCAAAAACTCGCAGGTGCTTACAGGATGGCTCTAGGAAAAGAGGTGATGAAAAAACACGGCATTAAAGGTTTTTATACCAGCTCTCTTTTCGAGTTTGACCAAGAGCTACAACCATTCTTCCGAAAAGTAATAGAAATGGGAAGAGCTTATATCTCTATGGAGTATCAGCAAAAACCTTTCCCTCTATTTCTTCTTTGGAAAGGCATCGTGCATGTTTGTTTAAGAAACCCTGATCACAAATTTCTAATGGGTGGTGTAAGTATCAGCAACAAATTTTCGGAGTTTTCTAAATCACTTATGATAGACTTTATGCGTTCTCACTACTATGATTCCGCTGTTGCCCAATACATACACCCAAGAAATGAGTTTAAAATTAAACTAAAAGAAAGAGATAAAAATCTATTTTTTGATGGCATAGACTCAGATTTAGGAAAGTTAGACAAACTCATTGATGATTTGGAGCCAGAAATGAGATTACCTGTATTGATAAAGAAATACATTAAGCAAAATGCTAAGGTTATCTCCTTTAATGTAGACCCAAACTTTAATGATGCTATTGATGGATTGATGTATATCCGCATCAGCGACCTCCCTGAAAGCACTATTAAACCTGTATTGGAGGAAATGAGCGAACAACTAAGTTCCGAAGAGCAAAAAAAATAAAACTGATTATCAAAACATTAACTACAAAACTTATAAAAACTTTAAAATAGACTTGTTTTGTATTGATAATATATATATCTTTGCACCACTAAAAAACAACTGATAAAAGCAATTATGGTGCCTTAGCTCAGTTGGTAGAGCAAAGGACTGAAAATCCTTGTGTCCCTGGTTCGATTCCTGGAGGCACCACCATAAAAACCACTCCATTTAAGAGTGGTTTTTGTTTTATTGTTTATTATATATTTGCATTATGAAAAATATAGCCATTATACTTTTTTTAGGTTTGACAACTCTAACACCAGCACAGTCTACCCAAGAAGAGACAAATACAACAAAGTCTAAATCTTTATATATTAAAGGAAACGTCCTCACTCTACCGCTATCCATCCTCAATGGAGGACTAGAGTATCAATTAGCACCCAAGTACACTATACAGGGAGATATCCTTATTTCACCTTGGAAATCTGCATTTGGCAATCATATGCAAATTTACATGGGACATTTGGAAGGTAGATATTATTTTAAGGAAGCATTTAATGGTTGGTATGTTGGAGCAAATGTTGGAGGCGGAGTTTTTGATATGACCAAATGGAATTACCTTGACACAAAAAAATATCAAAGAGGATTTAATTATATGATAGGTGCTGTAGTTGGATACCAATACCAATGGAAAGATAAATGGAATATAGACTTTTTCTTAGGTGGAGGAACTTCACAGGGCTTTTATCACGGTTACGAACCAACAGAGGAACCACCACATTTCTTGAAAAGATATGAGAGTCACTCTGGAAAATGGAATAAAAGTGGAGAATGGATTCCTTACAGAGGCGGTATTATGATTTCATACAAATTAAGATAAAGATATGGATTTTAAAAACCCTAGATTTTACCTCATTGTTATCCTTACATTTATTGTTGTATTTTTAATGAACTACATAGGCAACTCTGATGCTCCAGACCAACTGGAAAGAGCTTTAATGAACGGAGTAGCTGGAGCAATAGGCATTAGCATAGGTCTGTGGATTTGGAACCGAAATAAAAACGACGACACTCACCACAATTTTGATTAGAAATTTAACAAAACTATGTAAGAATCCTATCAGATAAAACAGTGTTCGTACTTTTATTGTAGGGTTTTAATTTGCTCCTCACTCAAAATTTCAAATTCATAAAAAAATCCTGCTCCATATTTCCCTTCAAAATCTTTATAACCAGTAATTATTCCTTCTGGAGTTTCTTCTACTTGAATTATTACAACCAACTCCCTTTGACCATGCTCAATATCATTCCAATACGCTAGCTTCGGTAATTCAATTTTATATGGTTTAATATTAATTGAACTTACATTTTCAACAACAAATACTGCACTCCCATTTTCAACATCTTCTATTGTTGCAACTCTATTATTAGTTGAAGGTGTACTTCTCCAATTTTGTAAACTTAACAACTCTTTTTTTTCATTCTCTTTCGCTTTCTTCATCTTCTATAAAATCGAATAAATGAATTAACTATCATTTTAATTAAGAAATATCTGATACTTATTATACTGCTGAATTTTATACAAGAGTTCTGCACTTATGTTGATTTTCTTCTGTATTGATGGTAGTTCCAGCTCCGTTTCATCGTTAGGATTTTTAAGATAAAAACTTAACTTATGCTCTCCCTGATGAGAGAGTAAATCGTTTTGGAAGAATTCAATATCCGCTCTTCTAATATCAGTAATATCCGCCACAATGGATAGTGATTTTGCATATTTTTCAAAAGCATCTTTAAGGTCTATCACTTCATTTATATTCACAAAAACCCTACCGTCTTTGGAAATTACCATTTTTATCTTAATAATTACAAACCTTTGTAAAGCCAATTTTTCCCTAAGGCGCATATAATCTCTATCGCCTAAACGAAAACCATACGACCCACTATAATCTTCCAAGGTCAAAAATGCAATTTTTTCGCCACTATTTTTACCATCTCTTATGGTATATTCGGTAATTAGCCCTGCTACTGTATATTCTTTAGCCGCATCATTAATTTTCCTTAACTCTTTCCACGCCTCTTTTTCAGAGAATAAATTAGGATTTATGCTACTTGCAATACTATCTTTAAAGGCTTCTACTTCATCTAAGTTTAAAAAATTAAAACTGCCTTTAGGTTCTACATTCTTAACTTCCTCCTCCATTATTTCACCATCTTCACCTTCTACTAAATCTAAGTCTACCGCTAAATCTGGTTCATCTTCTGTATCTTCTATTAACACCGATTCTTTCGGGATAGATTGCAACTCTTCTAAGATTTCATCTTTTTGAGACAAAACTTCCTTTTTACTCAACTCACCTTGTATAAAGCGAAACTGATATTTATACTCATCTAAAGGGTGAGCCGATAGATAGAACCCAATAATTTCTTTCTCTTTATTGAGTTTATGCATATTTTGCCACTCCATAGCTGGTGCTATTTTAGGCTGTTCTATTTGTATTTCTTCTGCGAAATCTGCAAAAAGAGAGTTTTCTACCTCATTTTTACTTTCTTGGAAACTTTGTCCATATCTAATGAGTTTCTCTATATTAGTTTTACCAGAGTTATCAATATCAAAATATTGTGCTCTATGGTAGGTATCCACCTCATCAAACGCTCCTGCCATTACCAAACTCTCCACCACTCTTTTATTCACTTGTGACGGGGTTACTCTTTCAAAGAAGTCATAGATATTTTTAAATTTTCCTTTCGCTCTCTCTTGACTAATCGCTTCACTAGGACCTTCGCCAATACCCTTTATCGCCCCTAAACCAAACCTTATCTGTCCTTTATCATTCACCGAAAATTTATACTGACTTTCATTAACATCTGGTCCTAAAACATCTACACCCATAGCTCTACAATCTTCCATAAACATTGTGATTTGTGCCGTGTTGTTAATGTTATTACTCATCACACTCGCCATATACTCGGCTGGATAATTTGCCTTTAAAAACGCCGTTTGATAAGCAATAAGTGCATAACAAGTAGAGTGAGATTTGTTAAATGCATATTCCGCAAACGCCTTCCAGTCGTTCCAGATTTTATTAAGTTTTTCTTCGTCTAGATTATTCTTTTTACCACCTTCTATAAACTTAGGGTACATCTTATTAAGAACATCTATCTGTTTTTTCCCCATAGCCTTCCTCAAAGTATCTGCTTCACCTTTGGTAAAGTTTGCCAATTTTTGAGACAAAAGCATTACCTGCTCCTGATAAACAGTAATTCCGTAAGTTTCTTTAAGGTATTCTTCGGTCTCTGGGAGGTCGTAAATAATTTCTTCAACCCCGTGTTTACGATTGATAAAGTTAGGAATATACTTAATTGGACCTGGACGATACAAGGCATTCATCGCAATTAAATCCGCAAAAACGGTAGGCTTTAACTCCCTCATATATTTCTGCATACCAGGGCTTTCGTATTGGAAAATCCCTATGGTTCTTCCCTCTTTAAAAAGTTGATAGGTCTTAGCATCATCTAAAGAAATTTCATCTGGATTGATGTCTATACCGTGCCTTTCTTTTACGAGTTTAAGCGCATCTTTAATGATAGTTAAAGTCCTCAGCCCTAAAAAGTCCATTTTTAAAAGCCCCGCACTTTCTGCCACCGAGTTATCAAACTGAGAGACCAAAATATCGGCATCTTTAGCCGCTATCGAGATAGGCACCAAATTAGAAATATCTTCAGGTGTAATAATCACTCCACAAGCGTGGATTCCTGTATTTCTAATGCAACCTTCCATTTTTTTCGCCGAATCTAACACGGGGAAACGCTGGTCGTTAGGATTGTCTAAAACCGCCTTCATTTCATCAACCAAAACTTTATCTTCATCTTTAAGTTTATCGTATTTAGACAAAGCCTTAGCAATGTTCATTCCTGGTACAGAAGGCACAAGTTTCGCAATATTATTGGTTTCTGGAATAGGAACATCTAGCACCCTACCCGCATCTTTAATTGCCGATTTACCTCCCAAAACAGAGTAGGTAATAATCTGTGCTACATTAGATTTACCGTATTTATCAATAACCCATTTAATGATTCTATCCCTTCCTTCATCATCAAAATCAATATCAATATCGGGCATTGAAATTCTTTCAGGATTTAAAAAACGCTCAAAAAGGAGGTCATATTTTATAGGGTCTACATTGGTAATCCCAATACAATAAGCCACCGCCGAACCCGCCGCCGAACCCCTACCAGGACCTACCCATACCCCCATCTTTCTAGCTTCGTTACAAAAATCTTGAACAATCAAGAAATACCCTGGATAGCCTGTATTAGCAATAATTTCTAGCTCAAAATCTAGCCTTTCTCTTATATCATCAGTAATTTCATCATAACGCTTCTTAGCTCCTTCATAGGTAAGGTGTCGCAGATAGGCATTTTCTCCCCTTTTGCCACCGTCTTTCAAATCTTCCTCAGATTGAAACTCTTCTGGAATATCAAATTTAGGCAACAAAACATCTCTTTTAAGAGTATAAGGTTCAAATTTTGACAACAATTCTGTATAAGCCTCAAAAGCGTCTGGATACTGTCTAAAGCACTGCTTAAGTTCCTCTGCATCTTTGATGTAAAACTCTTGAGACCTCAATCCTTTTCTCTTGCCAAAGCCTTTCCCTACTGGTGTGGATAGCTTTTCGCCATCTTTGATACAACTTACAATATCTTGAATATTAGCATCAGATTTATCAGTATAAAAAGTTTCATTTTGGGCTAAAATTTTCACATTGTATCTATCTGCAAAATCTAGCAAAACCTCATTCAAATGCTCCTCTTCTTGCAAACCGTGATTTTGAAGCTGAACATAGAAATCCCCACCGAAAGTTTCCTTCCACCACTTAAATCGTTCTTCTCCTTTTTGCTCACCAAAATTCAAAATAGCATCTGGAATATCTCCATAAATACCCGATGTTACCGCAATAACATCTTCTTTGTACTGTGCCACCATCTCCCTAGATACCCTAGGTACACCAAAATAAAAACCATTAACATATCCTAAACTAGACAACTTCGCTAAATTTTTATAACCATTAAAGTTTTTAGCGAGAAGTACAACATTAGTTCTTCTGTCAGGGTCGTCTTTGGTAAATTGTTTTTGCTCTGGACGGTCAGAAATATAAAATTCGCAGCCCAATACCGCCATAAGTTCTTTAGATTCTGGGGCATTTTCATTGAAATCTACACCTTCTTCTTCCGCTTTTTGTTTATTTACTAAATATTCTTGATGAGTTTTTTTAACGCCAGAATTGTATTTTTCTACATCAGAAACGAATTTGAAAGCCCCCATCATATTGCCTAAATCTACCATACCAACAGCAGGAAACTGATTATTTTTAGCCTTATCAATCAAATCTCCTATGGAAGTGGTAGACTGTAAAGATGAAAAGATACTATGATTATGAAAATTGAAATAATCACCGAGTTCAATCTCACTAATATCGCCAAAATCGGTTCTTTTTTTCTTTTTATTAAAGTCCTCTACTTGCCTCCTGATAACAATCGCAAACGGACGAATAGGACTCGGGTGGTTTTCTTGATAAACCTTAAGCTGCTCTTCCGAAATTTTAAGCGTTTCCGCAGGAATAATCCCAACACGCATCATTTCAAAAAAGACTTGTGCCGTGGCATTTACATCGGCAGCAGCATTGTGAGCTTCATCAAATTTTTCACCATAGAGTTTTTCGTAAAGCTCTTCCAATTTAGGCGGTTTATACTTTCCGTTCCTACCTCCTCCAAGCTGACAGTAGTCTGTCCCAAGTGCCATAGTATCGGCAGATGGAATTTTTTCTAACACATTTTCTATAGACTTTCTATAAAATTCCGCCCCTACAATATTATAATCAAACTCAATATTGTGTCCAGCGACTATCTTTGTTTTTTTTAGGACTTCTCTAAACTCTTCTAAAACTTCCACCAAATCTCGCCCTTGCTCGTGAGCCATTTTAGTAGAAATCCCGTGTATCCTAGTAGCATTGAACGGAATATCATAACCCTCTGGCTTGATGATATAATCTTGATTTTCTACTAAATTACCCTCTTCATCGTGCAGCTGCCAAGCAATCTGCACCATTCTCGGCCAGTTATCCGAATCTGATAATGGAGCATTAAAATTCTTTGGTAATCCCGTAGTTTCCGTGTCAAAAATAAGATACATATACCTTTGTTTTTAGAGCGTAAAAATAGAGAAAATAAAATAAAAATAGAGTATAGAATTTAGGGCTGAAAAGGGTTTTTAAAAACTAAAAAGACACTACTGCAAATACTTGTTGTGGGATACAAAAAAAAATACTAAATTTGCAACCTCATACATAATAATCATTAAATAATATTGGAATGTATTTAACTAAAGAAAAAAAGGCAGAAATCTTCGCAAAGCACGGAAAATCTGCACAGGACACAGGTAGTACAGAAGGGCAAATCGCTCTTTTCACTTACAGAATTAACCACCTATCTCAGCACTTAAAGTCTAATCACAAGGACTTCGCTACTGAGAAATCACTTGTTAAGATGGTAGGTAAAAGAAAGAGATTATTAGATTATCTTAAAAACAAAGATATCGAAAGATATAGAGCAATTATTGCTGAACTAGGATTAAGAAAATAATCAGTCCAAAAAGACATCAGAAGCAACTCTTATTTGAGTTGCTTTTGTTTTTTAATATAACTAAGAAAGTTCTAAGAACTTGTTTAAAGTTTATTAATCTTAGTCTATAAAAAAGTATTAACTTTGCAAACAAGACAGTTAAAAGAATATTAACCATATCTGCCTAAAGAAGTAACGCAGATAAACATTGGAGATAACGCTCCAATACATTAACATTTTAATTTTTATGAATGCACCACAAGCAATCACCGAAACCATTCTGCTGAAAGACGGCAGAGAAATCACTATTGAAACAGGTAAATTAGCTAAACAAGCTGATGGAGCCGTAGTTGTAAAAATGGGAGGCACTATGCTACTAGCAACAGTAGTAGCCGCTAAAGAAGCTAACCCTGGTGTAGATTTCTTGCCTCTTACCGTAGATTATAGAGAAAAATTTGGAGCTGCAGGAAGAATCCCAGGTAACTTTTTCAGAAGAGAAGCAAAACCTTCTGATGATGAAGTTCTTACAATGCGTCTAGTAGACAGGGTTATCAGACCATTATTCCCTAGCGATTTCCATGCGGAAGTTCAAGTAATGATTTCTCTTATCTCTTACGACGAAAAAGTAATGCCAGACTCATTAGCTGGTCTTGCTGCATCAGCCGCTATTGCGATTACAGATATTCCTTTCAACGGACCATTTTCGGAAGTTAGAGTCATCAAAAAAGACGGCGTTCTTAGCATCAATCCTAGTTGGGAAACTCTACAAAGTGGCGTGGAACTAGATATTATGGTAGGAGCTACTAAAGACTCTATCGTAATGGTAGAAGGTGAGATGGACGAAATTACCGAGCAGGAAATGCTAGAAGCTATTACTTTTGCTCATCAAGAAATTAAAACACAAGTAGAAGCTCAAGAAAGATTGGCTCAAAAAGTGGGTAAAGCCTTCCCAAAAAGAGAATATTGCCACGAAACCCACGATGAAGAATTAAAAAAACAAATCTGGGATTATGCTTACCAAAAGTATTACGACATCGCTAAAAACCCTAGTGCAAAAGAAGAAAGAGGAGAGAAATTCTCGGCAGTAGTAGAGGAATTTTTAGCACAATATACAGAAGAAGAATTAGAAGAAAAAGCAGATTTAGCTAAAGTTTACTTCCACGATGTACAAAAAGAAGCTGTACGCCAACTTATCTTGAACGAAAATATCCGTTTAGATGGAAGAAACAACCAACAAATTCGTCCTATTTGGAGTGAAGTAGATTATCTTCCTGCCGCACACGGTTCTTCTGTATTTACTAGAGGCGAAACTCAATCGCTTACTACGGTTACTTTAGGCTCTCTTATGGACGCTAACAGAATTGACAGCGTTATCACTCAACACGACGAAAGATTTTATCTACACTATAACTTCCCACCATTTTCAACAGGTGAAGCTAGACCACTTAGAGGTACTTCTAGAAGAGAAGTTGGACACGGTAACTTGGCTCAAAGAGCTTTAAAAGTGATGATTCCAGAGGAAACGCCATATACTATTCGTATTGTTTCGGACATTTTAGAATCTAATGGTTCGTCTTCTATGGCTACGGTATGTGCTGGTACACTAGCGCTTATGGATGCAGGTATCCCGATGAGAAAACCTGTTTCTGGTATCGCTATGGGGCTTATTACCGATAAAGAGTCTGGAAAATGGACGGTACTATCTGACATCTTAGGCGACGAAGACCATCTAGGAGATATGGACTTTAAAGTAACTGGTACAGAAAACGGTATCACAGCTTGTCAAATGGACATTAAAATCCAAGGGCTTACAATGGATATTATGGAGCAGGCTCTAATGCAGGCTAAAAACGGAAGACTTCATATCCTTGGGGAAATGCTTAAAACAATTTCTGAACCTAGAGCAGATGTTAAGCCTCACGCACCTAAGATGGTAATGATGGAAATCCCTAAAGACTTCATTGGTGCTGTAATAGGACCTGGTGGTAAGGTAATCCAGCAGATGCAAAAAGAAACAGGCACTGTAATTACCATAGAGGAAAAGGGTGAAATAGGCTACATAGAAATATCTGGAACTGATAGAGAAAAGATAAATGCAGCTATCGCTCAAATCAACGAAATCACTTTCATTCCAATAGTTGGAGAAGTTTACCAGGGTAAAGTAGTAAAAGTGATGGACTTTGGTGCTTTCGTTCAGCTAGCTAAAGGTACAGAGGGACTTTTACACATTTCGGAGATTGATTGGAAGAGAACCGACAAAGTACCTTACAAAGAAGGAGATGTGGTAGAAGTGAAATTTATGGGATACGATGACCGTAAGAAAATGAAACTTTCTAGAAAAGTACTCCTCCCAAAACCTCCAAGAGAAGAGAAATCTAAATAATAATAATACATCTATACTGAACGGCTGCTCTAGAGTAGCCGTTTTTTCGTTAGAAAAAAGTTACCTCAAGAGTATTTTTAGAATAAATCATCTTGTTTTAGCTTTCTCACAAGTAGTATTTAGTTCTCGCAAGGTTGTTTTAACTTTCCCTCTATTGTGGTTTAGGACAATTTGTCTTGTTTTAACTTTCTCACAAGTGGTATTTAGTTCTCGCAAGGTTGTTTTAACTTTCCCTCTATTGTGGTTTAGGACAATTTGTCTTGTTTTAACTTTCTCACAAGTGGTATTTAGTTCTCGCAAGGTTGTTTTAACTTTCCCGCCATTGTGGTTTAGGACAATCTGTCTTGTTTTAACTTTCTCACCAAGAGATTTTAATATAAATAAAGCCGATTTTAATTGATACAGGCTTATTTAGCGGTACAAAAGAGCATTGGGTTTTACCAAAACCATCTTAAAATAAGTCATTAGTAGGGAAATATTATGCCTATATCTCAATCTCATTAAAGTTAAACTATTTTAAAATAAGCAATGGGCTGAGAAACTCTAATTCTATAAGTGTATATTTGCATTAAAAATTAGAGCGAATGTTTTCAAAAATTATTGTTCATAAAGTAGGAAATAAAATCAATCAGGAAAATCTGTTTTTATCTTCGCAGTGTTTGGAGCTAGAAGATGATATGAAAGAACAACTAGAAGAGTTTTTTTTAAAGGCTTTTAAATCCGAAGAGCAATTTCAGTTTTATAGTGATACTTATCTTTCTAACAACCCTATATACAGTTCTATTTCGGAAATTTTTGAAGACCCTGCAAAATTTCAGTGGGAATCCGAAAATATAGCAAAACACCTCTACGAAATTACTGAAAACCCTCGTGTACAAAGTGGCGAACTCTTTATTGTTTATTTTGAAGGCGAAGAAACCGATGCAGGAAAAATAGACTCCATAGGGATTTTTAAAACAGAACGAAAAGAGCCTTTCCTTAAAATAAATGCCAACGAAGACGATGACTACCTCATTGAAAAAGACTACGGCATTGGACTTTCTAAACTAGACAAAGGAGCCATTATCTACAACAATAATAAAGAATTAGGCTATGTAGTTTCTGTAGTGGATAACAACAAAAATGGAGATTTGTACTATTGGTTTGAAGATTTTTTAAAGGTAAGACAAAGAGAAGACGACTATTTTCACACTCAAGAAACGCTTTCCGTCTACAAAGATTACATTACCAAACAACTGCCTCAAGAGTTTGAAGTAACTAAAGCAGACCAAGCCGATTTCCTTAACAAATCCATCAATTTCTTTAAAGAAAAGGAGCAATTTGATTTTGAAGAATTCAGTCAAGAAGTATTGCAAGACGAAAACATTGTAGAGAGTTTCATCAACTTTAAAACCGACTATGAGCAAGACACCCAAATGTCTATTTCCGAAGCCTTCGCTATCAATCCTACCGCTGTAAAAAAACAGCAAAGACACTTTAAAAGTGTGATAAAACTGGATAAAAACTTCCATATCTATGTACACGGCGACCGTAAAATGATAGAAACAGGGCAAGATGAAAAAGGAAAATTCTACCGCCTTTACTTTGAGGAAGAACAATAAGCCTCTTTATTTTTTGGCTATAAAAACTAATAGTTGTAAATTTGGGAACTATCAAAAAGAACAAATTATAAATCAAAAATAAAAATATTATGAAAGTTACCGTAGTAGGAGCAGGAGCTGTAGGAGCTAGCTGTGCTGAGTATATCGCAATGAAAAACTTCTGTTCAGAAGTTGTATTAGTAGACATCAAAGAAGGTTTTGCAGAGGGTAAAGCAATGGATTTGATGCAGACCGCATCACTTAATGGTTTTGATACTAAAATTACAGGCTCTACTTCTGATTATTCTAAAACAGCAGGGTCTCAAGTGGCTGTAATTACCTCTGGTATTCCTAGAAAGCCAGGTATGACGAGAGAGGAGCTTATCGGCATCAATGCAGGTATCGTTAAAGAAGTTACAGAAAACTTAATTAAGCACTCTCCTAATGTAATTATTATCGTAGTATCTAACCCTATGGATACTATGGCTTACCTTGTTCACAAAACTTCTGGTCTTCCTAAAGAGAGAATCATCGGTATGGGTGGTGCTTTGGATAGTGCTAGATTCAAATACAGATTGGCAGAAGCCCTAGAATGCCCTATCTCTGATGTAGACGGTATGGTTATCGCAGCTCACTCTGACACAGGTATGCTTCCTCTAATAAGTAAAGCAACAAGAAACGGAGTATCTGTTTCTGAATTCTTAAACGAAGAAAAACAAAACTATGTAGTAGAAGAAACTAAGGTAGGTGGTGCTACCCTTACTAAATTATTAGGAACTTCTGCTTGGTATGCACCAGGAGCGGCAGTATCTACTATTGTTCAAGCTATTGCTTGCGACCAGAAAAAAATGATTCCGTGTTCTGTAATGCTTAACGGAGAATACGGACAAAACGACATCTGCCTAGGCGTACCTGTAATTATTGGTAAAAATGGGGTTGAAAAAATCGTAGAAATATCTTTAACAGACGCTGAAAAAGAAAAATTCGTTACGGCAGCTAATGCAGTAAGAGAAGTCAATGGTGATTTAAAGTTCTAAATCTCATAGTATAAATTTTCTTAATATAAGGATTGAAGTTCTAGTAATTTCAATCCTTATATTTTTTGTAAGAGTAGGTATTTTAGCGTAATTTTGAGGCAGAATAGATTACACAATGCCTCTCCTACCCGAACATATCACTAAACTACTCTATGATACACTTGCCCATTTTTGGGGCTATCAAGAGTTTAGAGAACCACAGGAAGAAATTATCAGCTCTATCATTATGGGGCAGGATACTTTCGCTCTCTTGCCTACAGGAGGCGGAAAATCTTTGTGTTATCAGCTCCCTGCATTAGTTTTAGAAGGTACTTGCATTGTGGTTTCTCCACTTTTGGCTCTAATGAAAGACCAAGTATATCAACTAAAAAGCAAAGGTATAGAAGCCGAATATCTGAGTTCAGAATTAGACGAAGCCCAAGCAGAACAAATCTATTCACTTTGTATTGAGGGAACTACCAAAATACTATTTGTATCTCCCGAAAGGCTTACCAACAGCCTTTTTCTTCAAAAAATAGAAGAAATTAAAGTCTCTTTTTTAGCGGTGGACGAAGCCCATTGTATCTCCGAGTGGGGACAAGACTTTCGCCCAAGCTACCAAAACATCTATAAATTTAGAAAAGACCGACTGAAAGATTTGCCCGTTTTAGCCCTTACAGCTACGGCTACTCCAAAG
Source organism: Riemerella anatipestifer (assembly GCF_009670965.2). NCBI lineage: Bacteria > Pseudomonadati > Bacteroidota > Flavobacteriia > Flavobacteriales > Weeksellaceae > Riemerella > Riemerella anatipestifer. Next base: position 331,420 of record NZ_CP073239.1, read on the forward strand.
GTATTAGAGGATATTAAGTCTAAACTCAATCTAAAAACACCACAGATATTTCAAAAGAGTTTTGAACGGACAAATATTAAAATACACACAGAAGAATGTTCCGACAAATATTCTAGAATTTTAAATTTGGTAAAAAACCACCCTTATTCGGGAATTATATACGCTTCTACGAGAAAGGAAACTCAACAACTCACCGAGTTCCTGCAACATAATGGAATTCCTAATGTTGATTTTTACCACGCTGGACTGCCACTTAAAGAAAAACACCAAAAACAGAATCAGTGGTTGCATTCTAACAATGGAGTTCTAGTGGCTACCAACGCTTTTGGAATGGGCATAGACAAAGATAATGTACGATATGTGATACACCTATCTCCACCTAGTTCGGTAGAAAACTATTACCAAGAAATCGGGAGAGGAGGTAGAGATGGCGAACCTGCCTTCGCTTATTTGTTATGGAACAAGTATGAACTTTCTAATTCTGACGAAATACTCAAACAACAAATTCCTAACAAAGAGAGTTTTAAAAAGGCTATATCTTACCTCTATTCTTTATTTCAGATAGCTGATTTTGAACTTCCTGAACAGACTTTTCAGTTTAACATTAGACAATGGCAACGGCTTACCAAAATACCTTTAGCCTCGCTTAAAAATATTTTGAGCTTCCTGCATAATCAAGAAGTCATCTATTATAACAACCTTAAATCTAAATCTAGCATAGAGTTAAACATAGAGGTGGAAGACTTTGAAAGTCTAGCTTCTCAAGATGCCTATTTTATAGAAATGTTGTTAAGACATCTATCTGGATTTTCGCATCATAAAGTTAGCTTTAGAGAAGAGCATTTAGCTCATAAAATCAACACCAACCCTACTGTACTAAAGCAACGCCTCCTAGAACTTGCCGACAAAGACTATATTAACTATATAGATGGGGCTTTAGCTAGTATTAGATTTCTTATTCCTAGAGATAATGCAAGTTTTGGTGGTAAATGGTGGCATCTTTTTCTGGAAATACAAAAAAACAAAGTTCAGAAATGGGAAGAAATGAAGTTTTTTGTTCAATCCGAAAAGTATTGCAAAATGAAAATGATATTATCTTATTTCGGAGAGAAAAAGGCTCAAAATTGTGGGCAATGCTCGGTTTGTTTGTCTCGTAAAACCTCGCTATCTTCTGCCCAAAACCCGATACTCAAAGTTTTAGCAATAAGACCTTGTACTTTAGAAGACCTCTCGGCACAGATACCACATCTATCGAGAGAAAAGCTATTAGAACAAGTGATTCTTCTGCTAGATACCGATAAAATTAAAATGCTTAACTATAAAACTTATACAATAAACTCATGACAAAACCTTTAAAAGTAGTATTCTTCGGAACACCAGATTTTGCTAAACATAACTTAGAAGCCATACATCACTCTCAACATCAAGTAGTAGGTGTAGTTACAGTAGCCGATAAAGCCAGCGGAAGAGGTCAAAAAATAACAGCTTCGCCTGTTAAAGAATATGCACTAGAGCAAGGTCTGCCCATCTATCAGCCAGAAAAACTTAGAAATCCTGACTTTCTAGAAGCAATGAAACAACTAGAAGCCGATGTTTTCGTAGTGGTGGCGTTCCGTATGATGCCGAAAGTTTTGTTTGAAATTCCTCGTTTGGGTACTTTTAACCTGCACGCTTCATTATTGCCTGATTACAGAGGTGCAGCTCCTATCAATTTCGCTATTATCAATGGAGAAACCACCACAGGTGTTACTACTTTTTTCATCAACGAAAAAATAGATGAGGGTAACATTCTCCTGCAAAAAGAACTAAGTATTGCTCCTGATGAAGACGCAGGAAGCCTACACGACAGACTTATGACCATAGGTGGCGAACTCATTGTAGAAACCCTAGACGGCTTATCTGCTAATAGTATTACAGAGCAACCTCAACCCATTGTAGCCGAACCTAAAAATGCTTTCAAAATCTTTAAAGAAGACACCAGAATCAATTGGAACGACACAGGAGTGAATCTGCATAACTTTGTACGAGGTCTATCTCCCTACCCTACTGCTTTTACCAACATCAAAATTGGAGAAGAAGAAAAATCGCTTAAAATTTACAAAGGTTACTTTCAACCATCTGAACATTCTCACCAAGCCGGAGAGATTGAAATAACCAAAAATAGTTTTAAAATCTATACTAAAGACGGTATCTATTTCCCTGAAGAACTACAACTACAAGGTAAAAAGAGAATGCCGGTAAAAGATTTCCTCAACGGTTTTAGAGATTTTGATAACATTCGACTTGTTTAACAAACCTATACAAAGCATAAAAAACTGCCCTAAAATTTTCTTTTAGGGCACTTTAGTTTTATATTTTAGCTGGTAACACTTTGGTTTTTACTTCACCAAAACCTACTCTAATATGTTCTTTTTGGGCGAAACCTCTCATCGTGATGGTATCGCCGTCCTCTATAAATTTCCTTTCGCTACCGTCTGAAAGTATTAAAGGATTTTGCCCTCTCCAAGTAAGTTCTAGCATAGAGCCAAAACTACTCGGTTCTTTACCCGAAATAGTTCCCGAAGCATACATATCTCCCACCTCTACATTACAACCATTAACGGTATGATGTGCCAACTGCTGAGCCATATTCCAATACATATACTTGAAATTAGACTGGCAAATAAGGTTCTCCGCTCCATTTTCAGGAGATAGGTAAACTTCTAAAGCAATATCAAAATTTTTATCGCCTTCAAACTTTAGGTAAGGTAACACCTCTGGTTCTTGCTTAGGAGAGGTAGTTCTAAACGGTTCTAAAGCCTCTAACGTAACCACCCAAGGCGATATGGACGAACAGAAGTTTTTCCCTAAAAACGGACCTAGCGGCACATACTCCCAACTCTGAATATCCCTAGCCGACCAGTCATTAAACAGTACCATTCCGAAAATGGAGTCCTCCGCATCTTTGGTAGAAATACTTTCGCCCATCTCTGTATTCTTATTAACTATAAAAGCCATCTCTAGCTCAAAATCTAACTGTTTAGATGCTCCAAATATCGGTTGGTTGGCGTCCGCAGGTTTCATTTGCCCTTTCGGTCTATGAAAATCCACTCCCGAAGTTACAATAGACGAAGCCCTGCCGTGATATCCTACTGGAACATGTTTCCAATTAGGTAAAAGGGCATTTTCTGGGTCACGGAACATTTTTCCAACATTGGTAGCGTGTTCTATACTGCTGTAAAAATCAGTATAGTTAGGGATATGCACCGGCATCAACATTTCCACCTCATCTAAATCATAAAAGCATTCTTCTATCACTTTTTCATCTTTAGAAAGTTTAGAACCTTCTAAAAGCAACTCTTGTATTCTTTCTCTAACAACGGTGGTTACAGGTTTGCCTAGCTCTATAAAATCGTTTAGGGTATAGCCTTCAAAAACATTTTCGGTTAAGCCTTCTATATCGTCAAAGTAGCCATAATCGTAAAGTGAAGCTAGGTCTATTACCAAATCACCTATTCTAGTAGCACAAGCAATATACTCGTGATTGAAAACCGCCACCCCAAACGGAATGTTATAAATAGAAAAATCGGACTGTTCGTTATAATTTACAAATGATTTCATAGTTTATTTTTTTACAGGTTGTTTTGTGATAGATTGTTCATCTATCCAGCGTTGTTTTGTGTTGATGTCTATTAGGTAGAGAATTTCTTTCTCTCTATTTAGCATTAGGGTTTTAGTAACCGCAATAGGTATCTTTTTTCCTTCTAATTTATCGGCTCTTATAGAAACAATGTTTTTCTTTCTAATAAAATCACCATCATAGACTTTGGAAGAGGTTTTATCATCAGACTTGGCATCTAATAGTTCTATATAATTCACTTTATCATTGGTAAACACAATAAATTCTCGCTCTGTTCTGTCTTCAAAATCTTTTATGGAAACAAACTTTTTACCGTCTAGGTTTACTCCACTTAAATCTTGGTTAAAGCCTCTTCTTTCTTCTAAACGGTCTAAAATAGCGTTGAGTGTACCGAAATTCTGTGCTTTAATACCGAAAGAGGCAATAACAAAGCCTAATGCAATTATTTTTTTCATTATTTATATCATTTAAAAAATACAGTACACAGATTAAAGTGTATTGTATTGATGTTTATTTTAGAGATTACCTCTTCTCGCTTGTTCTTTTTCTAAGGCTTCAAAAAGGGCTTTGAAATTACCTGCACCAAAGCTCTGTGCTCCGTGTCTTTCAATAATTTCAAAGAAGAGCGTTGGGCGGTCTTCCACAGGTTTAGTAAATATTTGGAGAAGGTAGCCTTCCTCATCGTGGTCTATTAAGATGCCTAGTTCTTGCAGTTTTTTAAGGTCTTCGTCTATATGCCCCACACGCTCTGGTACCATTTCGTAATAGGCATTTGGTGGTGCTGATAGAAACTCTACTCCTTTGGCTTTAAGTTCGGAAACGGTTTTTATAATATCTTTGGTAGCTACCGCAATATGTTGCACTCCTTCGCCTTCGTAGAAGTCTAGATATTCTTCCACTTGAGATTTCTTTTTACCCTCGGCAGGTTCGTTAATTGGGAATTTAGCATAGCCATTACCATTTGCCATTACTTTAGACATCAACGCAGAATACTCCGTATTGATTTGCTTGTCATCAAAGCTAAGAATATTAACAAAGCCTAGCACCTCTTCATACCACTTAACTACTGGGAGCATTCTGTTCCAATCTACATTTCCCACACAGTGGTCCACATGAAGTAAGCCTACATCTGAAGGGTTATAATCGCTTTCCCATTTTTCGTATCCTGGCATAAATGGACCTGTGTAGTTTTTTCTTTCCACGAACATATGCACCGTTTCCCCATAAGTGTAGATACCCGACATTCTTACTTCTCCGAACTCATCGGTAAGTGTAACGGGTTCCAGATAAGGTTTACCGCCTCTTTTGGTGGTTTCTTCAAATGCAGCATAGGCATCATCTACCCAAAGTGCCAATACTTTAACCCCATCTCCGTGTTTTTTTTGGTGTTCACAGATAGGCGAGTTAGAGTTTAACCCAGAAGTTAAAACTAATCTGATTTTTCCTTGTTGTAAGACATAAGAAGCTCTATCTCTTACGCCCGTTTCTGGTCCAGCATAAGCTACGGACTGAAATCCAAACGCTGTTTTGTAGAAGTGAGCTGCTTGTTTGGCATTACCTACATAAAGTTCTATGTAATCTGTCCCATTGATGGGCAAAAAATTTTGTGCTTTCGCAATTTTTTCAGCAAATGTTAGTTCCGACATATTTTTACTTTTTAGATATTTAATTTTGATGAGCCAAGATACAATTTTTTGGTTATTTAGGATAAATTTTACCTACCGTTATTTATTCCAAATGCATCAAAGTATTTTTTTTCTTGCAGACCTTCTGAAAAAACCTCGCACAAGATTGCCAAAAACCTCGCACGATTTTACTAAAAACGGTGCGAGGTTTTTATAAACTTCTCGCACCGTTTTTAGCAAGACCTCACTAGGTTTTGCATAACACCCCTCCGAAGACCATCTAAAGCCATACTAAGCTAGCACTGCTATAAAAATAACGACTGCCAACTTTTGGTTGGCAGTCGTTCCATTCAAAATAGGGTTGCCCCTATTTATTTACTATACTTCTCGTATTTTGCTGTTAAGAGCATACCGCGTAAATCTTCCCCTGGGCGAAACTGAATTTTAGCACTCTTAATACTAGAGGCGGTAACTTTATTGGCTTCGTCTTCGCCATTGGAGGAAATGCCAACTTGAAAAGAACCAAAATCTCCCAATCTTACTATTTTGCCATCGGACAAGTGTTTGGATAGCAGCTTAGTGAGGTCATTAAGCACCGCCAGCACATCGGTATCGCTTACAGTGGTGGAACCTTGGGCGATTTCTTTGCTTAAGGCTTTGAAGGTAATTTCGCCATCTGCTTTGGCATTGGCATACCACTTTTTCTCATCTCTTTTAGAGGGGTTTACCCTTTCTATTACATTGTATTTAATAGGCATACTACTTTGTTTTTTTATTGGTTATACTTTAGTTATTTGCTTTATATATAAGGAGGGGGATACCCTCTCCCTTAGGCTAAGTCTGATTAGTTATCCTTAATGCAACGCACACTAAAGGCATTTGCTGCCCAACCATACTCACCATTAATCGAGCTGGAACCAATTTGATGATGTAGTGTAGTCATTTCTGTTGATGATCTTATCCAACCTGCTGTTCCCTGATACCCAAAAGCGGCATTACCCATTGCACGATAACCATTCGCAGTCAATCGTAGAATCGTGTCAAACCACAACTCATTTCTTCCATCTATTTCTCCATCTTGACCAGTATATGCACTATGCAAAGCTTTTAGTTCGTCTCTTGTTGGTACATGATAACCTGATGGGCAAGGGTTGGTAGCACCATTCTTTTGCCATAATACAAGATTTCCTGGCTTATAGATAGCATTCGTCCAATAGAACGGCCTATTATTGACCTTAATAAACTGATTGGTATCAGGTGTCGTCCAAGAGGCTGACAGATAGGAGCTAGGATTGTTATATTTAGGCATACCACTAGTAGGTCCAGTCCAATTAATAAGTTCATGTCCATCAGGGTTACGCTGCCATTGGAATAGCGAACCATAAGCCTTCCAATCTGACTTAAGAGTAGCTTGCTGTACTGGGTTAAACCACGGTGAGTCTATTTTAGCATATTCTGTTCCAAGGTTATTATTCAGCCAAGTTCTGCCGTCTGGACCTTGGATAGGAACATAGAGGAATTGATGTTCTAATTCTTTAGCACCATAACCCACACAATCAAATGTTGTTTTACCAAAACAACGGTCTGGGATACCCCCAATACCTTTAAGCACTACACTATACTGCTGTCCGTTTAGTGTGTAAGGTATGGTGGCAATTTCGTACTCTTCCCCTGGAGGTAACATTTTTACGAGATACTCCCCATCGCCATCTACACTTATAGTGGCATCTAAAGTTCCATTCACGCCAAAATTTCCTGCTGGGATATTAAGTGTAAGCTTATTGGTGTCATTATTTTGTCCTGCAGTGGTAGCTACTGCTTGAGAGGTTACCTCGTTATAAGACCCACTACCGTTAGTATAAGGTATTTTTACCACCAATTTATTCGTTCCATTATTTATCTTGCCTTGGATTTCCGTTTTTGGTGTGGTTCCGTCATAAACAAGCGAAACTACATACTCCGTTTTAGGGTTATTAATAGTGGCAGAACCTAAACCTACGACAGTCGATTGGTCTGCTTGTGCACCTAACTTACTAAAATTAGTTTGTAAAGAGCCTGTTTCGGGGGTACCACTCATAGTGTACCATAACATCGCCGACTCTCCCGAGTTCAAAGTGATAAGGTTGGGCGAGGCACACGACATCAAGCTACCTGTAGGTGTAGAACCATTAAGCTTTTGCCATTGGCAATTCCCTGCCGAAATATTAGCTGAGCCATTCTGTACTGTAACGGCATCTGCAAAAGATGAACTAATATTAGAAAACGAGTTGTTTTCTAACTTAAACTTGACTTTTTGGCTATTATTGAAGTTAATGCCTCCAATATAAGAGCCCTCAAAACCTGCCGCCGTTACCGCTACACTTTGTGCTTTATTACTCCCTACATCGGGTAAGCAAGACCATTGGTGCACCCCTGAAACTATGCCCAGATACATCTCTAGACATTTCTTATCGGTATTGTAAATCATAGTGCCTTCTTCTACATTATTAAAAGTAGAACGTTCTGAAGTAGTGAGTTTTGGAAAAATAACTCCCTGAGGAGTACCCGCAGGTAAAAGATCAAGTGCTTTCCTAGAAATGTCTAAACTGGCTTTAGGGGATGGTGTTTCTATCCCTACATTTCCTTTTCTGTCGATGACTAAACGCTCCCGCTCTGCTGACCAGATTTTAAAATCACCATTACCTTTTACACTCAGCTCAACTCTCTTACTAAAGTCATTAGGATGTAGGGCAATACCACCTCCATCGGTATTAGTAGAGTTAATAATTAGCGGAAACCAGCTATTGGCTGAGATTTCTAATCTAGCATTGTTATCAATTGGGGTTTGGGTTCCCATTCCCACCCATCCGTTATCTTTTACTATTACCAAGTCGGTATCAGCATTATTACGGATATTAAAGGAATGGGTATTTACGGTTTCACCCTTTCCTTTTACATCTAAAGTGGCTCTCGGCTCAGTAGTGTTGATGCCCACTCTACCACTGTAATCTTGGGCGTTCAGCACCAAAGGCAGAAACACCGCGCATAATAAGTTTTTTTTCATAAAATGTATAGTTTATATGTTTAAAGTTCAAAGTTTATAGATGCTATATTTAGATGTTAGACTTAAGAGTTGAGGTGATACTAAGTTCTAAACTCTTATATCTCACCTGTAACCTAAAAAAACGCCTTCCCCCTCTTAACACACACAAAACAAGGAGGAAGGCTAAGGCAGAAAGGACATAATATCCTTCCTGTAAGCTAGAAGCTCCTAACAAAAACAACAAATTAAACTTATGAAATAAGGAGACTTCTAGCGGTTTATGAAAACAAAACTTAAAGTGTGCTAAACACGAAATGCCTCCAACGAATGTTGGCGGAACATTATTTATAATTAACGATAAGAATCTAAAGAATTTTCTAGATAGTCGGACGCATACCCACGAAACTACTGTGTGTGTTTACGAAATTATTTGGAACTACCAAATAATTGGAGTGCTTTTTTACACTTTTTTGTATGTAATTGGTATAGTGTCTCATAAACTGAGGGCAAACATATCATCTTTTGTGGAAGTATGCAAGTTTTTGGAAAAAAAAGTAATAAATAGGGCATAATTTATATCCACCACTCTATAAAAAACAAAACTAATTTTCTTTTTTGTTTCTAATGGGCTTTCTTTCTTTCCTCGTAAAAAAAGCGTACTTTTGCCTACGGAAATTTGTAAGTGGACTATATGAAAAGATGGTATCTCTATCCTTTTTCCTTAATCTATCATCTAGGGACTTCTGTAAGAAACAAAATGTATGATTGGGGATTGTTGCCTTCTACGAAATTTAATACATCTATTATCAATGTAGGTAACCTCTCCGTAGGTGGTAGCGGGAAATCTCCAATGGTAATGCATATTGCAGAACTCCTTTCAAAAAGTCATCGTACGGGAGTGCTTTCTAGAGGCTATGGACGTACTACCAAAGGCTATGGAGTTGTGAATTACAATAGTAATTATAAAACGGTAGGCGATGAAGCTATGCAACTTTTTGAACGCTTTAAGAATCGTTTTGTAATTGGGGTAAGTGAGGATAGAGTTTTCGGTGCTAAGAAACTTATTTCTGATATGGATTTAGATGTGCTAGTGCTAGATGATGCATTTCAGCACCGCCGAATCAATGCAGGGCTTAACATCTTAATGACCGACTACAACGACCCTTACTTTAAAGACTTTATTCTTCCTGCAGGGAATTTAAGGGAGAGCCGAAACGGAATGAAAAGGGCTCATATCATTGTAGTTTCTAAATGTCCTGCCAATATTACGGAGGAGAAAAAACAATACTATATTTCTAGAATAAGCCCTAAACATTACCAAAAGGTATTTTTCTCCACCATCAATTATGATGAAACGGTGTTCTCCAAAACACAATCTTTACCAGATAATAATTTGGCTTATTACGATATATTGGTGATTACAGGAATTGCCAATCCAACGCCTTTCCTAGAACATCTGAATAGATTTGCTAAGAGAGTAAAGCACCTTAAATTTAAAGACCACCACAGCTTTACAGATGCTGATGTGCAAAAAATAATCTCCGAGTATAAAAAAATGGGAGATTATAAAATGATACTTACCACAGAAAAAGATTTTGTAAGGCTAAAAACTTTTGAATATCTAAGTGATAAATTATATTACTGGCCTATCAATGTAGAAATGGATAAGCTAGAGGAGTTTAACAAAATAATACTGAATTATGTTAGAAAAATTTAAAGAAACAGCAGCGTTTATTAAGAACATTATTGGAGATACACCAGACTTTGCTATCGTGCTAGGCTCTGGATTAGGTAAATTAAAAGACGAAGTAGAGGCAATCCACACTTTGGACTATGCTGATATACCTAACTTTCCTCAAACTACAGTAGTTGGGCACGGAGGTAGCCTAATCTATGGTACACTAGAAGGTAAGAAAGTACTTATGATGAGCGGAAGATTCCACTACTACGAGGGGCATTCTATCGAAACGGTAACCTTCCCTTTCCGTGTGTTCCATTTATTGGGTATTAAAAATCTAATCGTTTCTAATGCTTCAGGTGGGGTAAACCCTAACTTTAAAGTGGCTGATGTGATGCTGATTAACGACCACATCAATATGATGCCAGAACACCCATTAAGAGGTAAAAATATAGATGAATTAGGTCCTCGTTTCGTAGATATGAGTGAGCCTTATAACAAAAAAATGTTGAGCATTGCTGAAGAAGTAGCAAAAGAGAATAACATCACAGTACACCAAGGGGTTTATGTAGCTCTGCAAGGACCTACTTTTGAAACACCTGCTGAATACGGGTTAATCCGTGCTATTGGTGGTGATGCTGTGGGTATGAGTACCGTGCCTGAAGTTATTGTAGCAAAACATCAAGGTATGGATGTATTTGGTATTTCTATCATTACCGATTTAGGCGGACCAGAAATTGCGTTCAATGTTTCTCACGAGGAAGTTTTAGAAGCAGCTAACAAAGCAATGCCTAATGTTATCAAAATTGTAAAAGGCTTAGTAAAGAATTACTAAGAAAAATATAAATGATTAGCTAAGAGACTGTACTTGTTGCAGTCTCTTTTTTTATTGCTAAAAAGATAATAACAAGTTTTTAACATTGTAGCTCTATAAAACATAAAACCACTATCTTTGCCCTATGGCACAAAAGGAAACATTATCATCTTTAGTCAACGGTAATTTTGCGAAGGAACTCTCTATTTCTCAAGGCAAAATGCCACCCAATGCAGTAGATTTAGAAAGACTGGTTATAGGAGCTTTTCTTATTGATAAAAAGGCACTTGATAATACTTACGATTTACTCACGCCTGAGGTATTTTACGACCCTAGACATCAGGAGATTTACCGTATCATCATTAAATTATTTGGTGATAATACGCCGATAGACATTCTAACGGTAATCCAAGAATTAAAGAAGCAAGAAAAACTTAATTTGGCTGGTGGGGACGCTTATATCATAGATTTAACCACAGGCATCAGTTCTTCTGCCCATATAGAATACCACGCGAGAGTTATCCTAGAAAAATACATTTTGAGGTCGCTCATCAATGTATCTGCGAATGTGATAGACAATTCTTACAAAGAATCTACAGATGTATTTGAACTTTTAGACCGTGCCGAACAATCTTTTTTTGAAATCACCAACGGAACGATAAAAAAGGGCTTTGATACTGCTAGTTCTTTAGTAAGTGAAGCCATTGAAAAAATTAAATCTCTTAAAGATAAAGAAGGGCTTTCGGGTATTCCTTCGGGATTTACCCAACTTGATAAGGAAACAGGAGGTTGGCAAAACTCGGATTTGATTATCATAGCAGCTCGTCCTGGTATGGGGAAAACGGCGTTTATCCTTTCTATGGCTAGAAATATTGCAGTAGAACATCAAATTCCTATTGCTGTATTTTCATTAGAGATGGCATCAGTACAGCTTATTACCAGAATGATTTCTTCCGAAACAGGGATTTCCTCTGAAAAATTAAGAAAAGGTCAAATGAGCGATGAAGAATGGCAACGCCTCTTTAACAATGTTGCTGCTTTAGAAAACGCTCCACTTTATATAGATGAAACACCAGCTCTCTCCATTTTTGACTTTAGAGCAAAATGCCGAAGACTTGTAATGCAACACGGCGTGAGAATCATTATGGTGGATTATTTACAGCTAATGACTGCAAACTCTGGAAAAGGTGGTACAAGGGAGCAAGAAATTTCCACCATATCTCGTTCATTAAAAGCCATAGCAAAGGAACTCAATGTGCCTATTATTGCTTTATCACAGCTTTCTAGAACGGTGGAAACTCGCCCTAACAAACGCCCTCAACTTTCTGATTTAAGGGAATCTGGTGCGATAGAGCAAGATGCGGATATTGTATCTTTTATCTTCCGTCCAGAATATTATAAGATAGATTTTTGGGATAATGATGAGGAAGGAGCACAAACCAGCACTACCAACCAAGCCGAAATTATTTTAGCAAAACACCGTAATGGTGCTACGGGCGAAGTAAGGCTTTCTTTCTTTAAAGAAATTGCCAAGTTTGCGGATTTAGATTTATACGGCGGTTACGAAAGTTCTAATTTTGGGCGAATGGATAATAATCCTAGCGGATTTGAAAGCATCAAAACTACCATACAACCAAGTGCTGCATTTGATATTCCAGATAATATTTCTGGGTCTTCTATGAATGAGATTGATGATTATGACGATATGCCATTCTAAATGAAGATTGATATCTACACAGATGGAGCTTGTAGTGGAAATCCAGGCAGAGGTGGCTATGGAGTTATTATGCGAGTTTCTGGACTGAATTATGAGAAAGCATTTTCGCAAGGGTTTAGAAAAACGACTAATAACCGTATGGAACTATTGGCGGTTATTGTGGCATTAGAAAAACTTAAAAACAACGAAAACGAAGTTCATATCTATACTGATAGCAAGTATGTCTCCGATGCCATTAACCAAAAGTGGCTGTATGGTTGGATAAAAAAAGGATTTAATAAAGTTAAAAATCCTGATTTGTGGCAAAGGTTAGTCCCTTTGATGAGAATGCACAACCCAACTTTCCATTGGATTAAAGGGCACAACGGACACCCCGATAATGAACGTTGCGATAGACTAGCCGTAGCCGCTGCAAATGCTCCTACACTAGAAATAGACAAGGGTTACGAAGAAAACGCAACCCTTGACTCATTGTTTTAGTATTTTATTCTTTATAATTTAATCTAGCTGAAATTTAACATTAACAAAAGTTTCGTACTTGATTTTATTAAACTCTATATCAATAGGAGCTTCTGAAGTAGCATCATAGCTTTCCACTGCTTTTGCGGAACGCATCATCATAGGAGTTACTTGAGGATAGGCATTATTTTCATCGGAAATAAAGATAGCTTTACCTAATTTTTGATTTAAAGTTTTTACCATTCGCTCCGCTGTTAGTCTGGATTTTAAAACGGCTTTACTCTTTAGGGCTAACAAAAGTTCTTCTTCTTTGGTGTATTCTAGTTTAGAAATGTTCACATTAGAAATGCCTTGCTCTTCTAGCGCCATCAAGACTTTACCCGCCGTAACCGCATTACGAACAATAAGAGAGTAGTTCTTTTGTTTAATAATGTTTTGACCTTTTAAGAAGTAAGTTTTAAACCCACTAGATAAACCATTAAGAGATAAATCTTTTTCGGTATTGATGCCTAGCTTTTTAAGGGCACCTTCCATTCTTTTTTCTTGTTCTTCTACCGATATTTTATTTTTAGTATCGGCCTCGTTGAGGTTGATGTTAATGGTTATTTTATCAGGTATTACCAATGTATCTGCTTTGCCCGAAGTTTCTAAATAAGGTTGGTCTAAAAAGTTCTTCTGCCCAAAAATAAGCTGTCCGCAGAATAGCATAAGGGTTAAAAATAAATGTTTCATAATTTTGTTTTAGCTCCTCTGTATCAAATAATATGCCGAGGACTTGGGTTTATTTTTTTTCATAGGTATTGATAGTAATTCTTTTTTTATTTTAGGTGGTATTTGTGGAAGAATATTATTTATATAACCAAGATTTTATTTCATAAGCGTAAGAATATAAATTACAATCATTAGAATAAAAAAACATTTATTAAATTTGAGGTTTTGAGATTATGGATTTTAAATATTTTAGATGTCATACTTAAAAGTGTCATTTATTTTGAAACATTATCATAAATTGTATTGTTTTCGGTAATTTTTGAATTTTAAGATAAATTTTATTTTTTCAATGAGAAAAGCATATTTAACAGTTGTTTTTATTATTCTTCCTATTTGTGTTTTTTCGCAAGATAAAGAACTAATGAAAGAGAAAGTTTTAGATAGCCTCAATCTGTCAAAAGAAAGTGAACAAAATTGGGAGAGTTATAAAAAAGCGCTTCAAATCTATCCCTTAAATAAAGATTTTGATGGGACAGTGGAAGGTTCCTATTTAAAAAATAAGGAAAATATATTATTTAAAGGTCATGTTAAGTCTAGAAATGAATTACTAAAAATTAAAATTGAAAGTGAAGACGGACAAAGGAAAACAAGTATCACATTAAAAGAGGGGCTTGTAGAAATATTAAGGGCTGCAAAATATATTTTTAATTTCTCTAATTCTAAATCGGTTCCTTACAAAGAATATGTTAAGCGAAAAAGCGATAATCAGTGGTGTTTTTATAATATTTCTAATGTATCAAAAGAAAATTTAGGAATAAACAAAGAAAAAAACACAGGTAGATGCGTGAGTATTGATAATGATGGTGCTATATACAAAATAGAATCTTTTGTTTATCCAAAAACTTCAGATGAAAAAGATAAAGATTTAGTTCATAATCATAATTTTACTATAGAATTTGAAAGAGATAATGACTCTTTAGTCTTTAGTAAATTTAGTTGTGTAGTTATGAACTATATAAATGATAATCAGATTAAGTTTATTATAAACTTTAAATCAAAGTAGAATACCTCTATCAATAGAGCTTTTACTCATTCCTTTTACAAAATATTAAAGAATACCATTATCTTGGTGTTCCTATATCTCCTAAATCCATAAACCTAAAAATCATTATATTTGCGAAAAATACAACTATGAACCCTTTTATAGAAGAACTTAAATGGCGTGGTTTAGTCCACGATATGATGCCTGGCACAGAAGACTTGCTAAATAAAGAAATGACGAAGGCTTATATCGGTTTTGACCCTACAGCCGACTCACTGCATATCGGAAGTTTAATTCCTATTAAAATATTGGCTCATTTTCAGCAACATGGGCACAAGCCTATCGCACTAGTAGGTGGTGCTACAGGAATGATTGGAGACCCTTCTGGAAAGTCTGCAGAAAGAAATCTTTTAGATGAAGCTACATTAAAACATTATGAAGAATGTATCAAAGGTCAGCTTTCTCGTTTATTAGATTTTGAAAGTGATAGCCCTAACAAAGCAGAACTCGTAAATAATTACGATTGGATGAAATCTATCTCTTTCCTTGAATTTGCTAGAGACATCGGAAAGCACATTACCGTAAATTATATGATGGCAAAAGATTCTGTAAAGAAAAGATTTTCTGGCGATGCAGGTGTTGAAGGTATGAGCTTTACGGAGTTTACCTATCAGCTTCTACAAGGGTATGACTTTCTTCATCTTTACCAAAATCAAGGTGTTAAACTTCAGATGGGAGGTTCAGACCAATGGGGAAATATCACTACCGGTACTGAACTCATTAGAAGAAAAGCACAAGGAGAGGCTTATGCACTTACAGTTCCGCTAATTACGAAAGCTGATGGTACCAAATTCGGAAAGAGTGAAGCTGGTGAAAATATTTGGCTAGATGCTAAAAAGACTTCTCCGTACCGTTTTTATCAGTTTTGGCTTAATGCTACTGATGAAGATGCAGAACGCTTTATTAAATTCTATACTTTCCTTAATAAAGAGGAAATAGAAGCCCTCATAAACGGGCATAGAGAAGCTCCTCACGAAAGAAAATTACAAAAGAAACTGGCACAAGAAGTAACCTCTTGGGTACACGGAGAAGCAGAGTATCAAAAAGCGGTTAAGGCTTCTGAAATTCTCTTTGGTCATTCTACAGCAGAGGATTTGGTGGCACTAGATGAGACCACATTTTTGGATATTTTTGATGGTGTACCTCAGCAAGAACTATCTAGAAAGGAACTTGTTGGAATAAACATTACCGACTTATTAGCGGATTCAGGTTTTTTAAAATCAAAAGGAGAGGCTAAAAGAGAACTAAAAGGAAATGCCATTTCTGTCAACAAATCCAAAGTAAATGAGGAGTTTTGTCTATCTGAAAAGGATTTTATAGACGATAAGTTTATTCTTTTACAAAAAGGGAAAAAGAGTTATTTCATAGTAAAAGCCATTTAATTTTTAAATGATGGATTTGTACCACTTAGTTAGAGAGCCACAGAATATCACCTCTGAAACTCCAATGCTTGTTCTTCTGCACGGATATGGTAGTAATGAGGAGGATTTGTTTTCATTCGTGCCTAATCTACCAGAAGATTGGCTTATCGTGAGTTTTAGAGCTCCTAAGTCTACGCCTTATCAAGGTTACGCTTGGTTTGATATTAACCTTATGGACGAAAATAACCTTATAGATGTAGAACAGGCAAAAGTAGCAATAGAAGAACTTTATACTAATATACAGGCTTTAAAACAGCATTATGGCATTAGTTCTAAAGTTCATTTATGTGGGTTTAGTCAGGGCGGTATGCTAAGCTATGCTTTGGCATTTAGGTTTCCTTCATTATTTAGTAAAGTAGCTTGTATGAGCTGTTACCCTGAACTAAAATTATTGGAAGGGTATCCAAAATCAAAAAAGGAAATAGAACATCTTAGATTTTTTGTTTCGCACGGTACAGATGATGTTATTATTCCTTTGGAATGGGGACGAAAGGCAGCCGATTTACTCTATGATTTAGGGGCTTATTTTACTTTTAGAGAGTATATGAGTGGACACGGCATCAATCAAAAAAATTATATAGATTTAATGGAATTTATGGGAACACCTTAGGCGTTCCCATTTTTATTTATTTTTTCAATCAAATTGATTAGGGTGCTGAGTTTTAATGTACTCTATACTATCCAATACTTTATTTTTTAAACTTTCTTGATAATTTTCTAATGAATTAGAAATACTTTCGTCCGCTGAGCCTAAAATTTTGGCAGCTAGTATTCCAGCATTAGTGGCTCCGTTAAGAGCTACCGTTGCTACAGGTATTCCCGAAGGCATTTGTAATATAGATAGTACCGAATCCCAGCCATCAATAGAATTACTACTAAGTATTGGCACTCCAATTACAGGAAGTGTAGTACAACTTGCCACCATACCTGGGAGGTGAGCCGCTCCACCAGCTCCCGCTATAATAACTTTAAGACCTCTTTCTTTAGCGGTTTTAGCATAATCAAACATTCTTTCTGGAGTTCTGTGTGCAGACACCACCGTAAGTTCATACGGTATCTCCATAGATTGTAAAAAATCTGCTGCTTGTTGCATTATTGGTAAATCGCTTTGGCTGCCCATAATAATTCCTACCATTCTTTATTCTTTTTATATAAAATTAGATTTATTTAGCACTTACTTTTACTAATGCTTTAATTTCGGTTAATTCTTGTATCAACTGTTCCCTACTATCAGACAAAACATTAATGTGTCCCATTTTTCTACCAGGTTTCGTTTCCTTTTTCCCGTAAAGATGAACATAGGTGTTGGGGCGTTTTAGCACTTCATCCAAACCTTTATAAACTACTGCTCCAGAAGCATTTTCTTCTCCCACCAAATTCAGCATACCCGAAAATCCTCTAGTGGTAACTTCAGCGAGTGGTAAGTTTTTTATCACTCTATAAAATTGTTCAAACTGTGAGTTGTAATTGCCTTCTTGAGTTTGATGCCCACTATTATGCAAACGAGGAGCCGTTTCATTTACCCATACTTGCCCTTCTTTATCTAAAAATAATTCTATGGCAAAAAGTCCAGCAGAATCAGTGGCAGATATAAACTTAGAAACAATAGCATCTATTTGTAATTGAGTGTCTTCTGATATAAATGCAGGACAAATATTAAAATCTAAAAGGTTGAGCTTAGGGTCTGCCACCATTTCCGTTACTGGGAAAGTTTTTATTTCTCCGTTTTCGTTTTTAGCAACGATGACTGAAAGCTCTTTATCAATATCTACCAATTTTTCTAAAACAGAAGGTGCGTCCCAAAGTTTAGTTAAATCGTTCTCATTTTTAATGACTTGTACCCCTTTACCATCATAGCCTCCTTTGTCCAATTTCTGAACAAAAGGAAACGGAAAATCCACTTCCAAAGCATTATGAATGATTTGAAAATCAGGTGTTGGAATTTGATGTTTTTGGTAAAATAATTTTTGAAGCGTTTTATGTTGTATAATTTTAATAATGCTAGAGCTGGGAACAACTTTAACGCCTTGCTGCTCCAGTTGTTCTAGAGCCTCTGTATTGATGTGTTCTATCTCTATGGTAACAATATCTTTATCTTTACCAAAATTGAGTACAGTTTCGTAATCATTAAAATCACCTTGCGTAAGATTTGAAATAGACGCACAAGAACATTCAAGGCTAGGGTCTAGGGTATAAAAATCGTCATCATATTTCAGAGCTTCTTGTATTAACATTCTTCCTAGCTGTCCGCCTCCTAAAATTCCTATTTTCATTTTGTTACTTTTATTATGATTTATTTGGATATTTTACTTTTCGTAGAATTCTATCGGAAGTCCATCTGGGTCTTGCGTGAAAAAGAACTTTTTATTCGTCCATTCATCTACCCGAATAGCTTCACAACTGATATTTAATTTTAGTAACTTCTCTCTTTGCTCCTCCACAGAGTCCACAGAAAAAGCCAAATGTCTTAATCCACACGCCTCTGGTCTGGTAAGTCTTTTAGGAGGATCAGGGAATGAAAAAAGTTCAATAACATAATCACTACCAATGCCTAAATCCAATTTATAGGAGTTTCTTTCTTCTCTATAAACTTCTTGTAGAATATTTAACCCTAAAACTTCGGTATAAAAAGATTTTGAAACCGAATAATCAGAGCAAATAATGGCAATGTGATGAAGTTTCATTTAATTTTTAAAAATTTAAAAATCTATACTGTCTTTTACTACTTTTCCATTTTGGGTATGAGGTAATAATTCTTTTTCAATAAAAGTAGTTATTTTTTCAGCCTCTTGATTTTCAGGGAAAAGCAAATGCACATTAGCACCAGCGTCTAGGGTAAAGAATAACGGCAATCCTGTTGATTTTCTAAATTCCCAAATTTTATTGATGACCTCTAAAGTACCTGTTTTCATAAGGATAAATGCAGGTTCACTCATCATCATCATAGCGTGTAGTGTAAGGGCTTCGTGCTCTACTAGGGTAATGAATTTTTCTAAATCTCCAGACTTCAAAATTTCTTTTAGTGGAACAAAGTTTTCCCTAGCCTCCTGAAAGCGTCTTTCAGCGTAAGGGTTGGTATTCATTAGCCCGTGTCCTACGGTAGAGGATACGCTCTTTTGCCCTTCGTGAATAAGTAATACCCAATCGTTAAACTTTCTAAATACTTCAGCAACTTTTTCCGTAGGATAGGGTACAGCAAATAAGTCAGAGCTGCTCTCCACTTCTGGTGTTTCTCCCCAAACCACTAAGCCGTTGTATAAACTTCTACAAGCACTTCCGCTTCCTAATCTAGCTAAAAAACTAGCTTTTTTCAACCTGAAATCGTGGGTTGTAGCTTCTTTAGAAAAAGCCTCATCTATCTTCATTAAACATTTGGCTATCGCTCCAAACCCCGATGCCGAACTGGCGATTCCTGAACTATGAGGAAAAGTATTTTCAGTTCTAATTTCGTAGCTTCCGCTAAGAATCCAAGGGAGATAAGGCTCAATAGTTTTAAAATATTTTTCTATTTTAGATGAAAATTGAGTTTCTTCCTTTCCCGCCAAGTAAGTCTTTACTCCAAAAGGTTCATCAGCATTAAAAACGATATTGGTAGTTGTTTTAGCATTATTTAGTGTAAAACTGATGCTAGGGTTAGCAGGTATTTGTTGTGCATACTTTCCCCAATATTTTATCAAAGCAATATTGGACGGACAAGTCTCGGAAACTTGTATGTTTTTGACTTCAAAATCTGGCGTTCCTAAAAATTGTTCTAACATAAAATTTAATTATTAAAGTTAAAATACTTTAAAAATTAAGCATACAACTGCTCTATTAAGTTACTGTATTTAGACATTACTACATTTCTTTTAACCTTAAGCGTTGGGGTAATCTCTCCTGTATGAATTTCAAACTCACTAGGAAGTAATACAAATTTTTTAACTCTCTCAAATGCAGATAGCTCTTTCTGAATATCATGTAATATATCATGATAAAACTGAGTTATTTTTTCGGAAGAGACAATTTCATTCCAATCGGTCATAGACAACTTCATAGCTTTTACCTTCTCTTTCAGTGCTTCAAAGTTAGGAACTATAACTGCCGTTACAAAAGGTCTGCCTTCTGCCACTACCATAGCTTGTTGAATGTAGTTGCTGTTGGTTAATATATTTTCTATGACCTGTGGTGTAATATATTTACCATTGGAAGTTTTCATTAAATCTTTGATACGGTCAGTAATTTTTAAAGTACCATTCTCTATAACTCCAGCGTCTCCTGTTCGGAACCAACCGTCCTCAGTAAAGGCTTTGGCAGTTTCTTCTGGAAGGTTATAGTATCCTTTCATCACCCCACTACCTTTAACTAAAATTTCGTTGTTTTCACCTATTTTTATTTGTGTGTCACCTATCGGGATACCTGCAGTTTCGTATTCGTAATTGTATGCAGGGAAACAAGTTAAAGTAGCTGTAGTTTCAGTAAGACCATAGCCTACGGTAATATGGACCCCCATAGCATCAAAAAATTTAAGAATCTCAGGAGATATAGAAGCACCACCGCAAGGCATAAACCAAAGATTACCACCTAATTTCTGTTTTATTTTACTAAATACCAGTTTATTGGCTATTTTATTTTTAAGCTCCAATCCAAATGGTACGGATTTCCCTTGTCGTCTGTACTCACTACATTGCGTGCCTATATTGAGTGCCCAGTCAAAAATTTTCTTTTTGATAGAAGAGCCTTTCTCCACCATTTCTCTAAGAGCCCCATAAATTTTCTGATAAAACCTAGGTACAGCACACATCATTGTTGGTTTAACCTCTTCTAAAGCATGAGCTATAAGTTTCGTATTTTCTAAAAAAGAAACCTTAGCTCCTCTGCTAAGACAATACAATGTCCAACTTCTTTCAAAAATGTGGCTCAGTGGTAAAAAAGCTAAAGACGTTTCATTTTCAAAATTTTTGAATTTGAAGAAATCAGTGTGAGCTTGAAAGCAATCTATTAAATTTCCGTGAGTAAGCATCACTCCTTTAGGTGTACCTGAAGTACCTGAAGTGTAAAGTATTGTGGAAAGATCGCTTTTATCTCTTGGGTAAACTTCAAAGTCTTCGCTTCCTTTTTGAGTTAAATTTTCTAAATGAATGCTATTAGTATGTCTTAATACTATGTGTTTTTTTGCTGCCACTATAAATTTCAAAGAAGACACTTCATTCATTATCTCAGAACAAATATCGTACTGCTCCTGATTCCCAACTAGTACTACCGAAGCTTCAGAATCTTGTAAGCAATATTGTACCTGTTGCTTTCCGTTGGTACTATAGATAGGCACACTTATAGCACCTAAGGATAAAACCGCCAAATCGAAGATAATCCACTCTGCTGAATTATCAGAATAAATAGCAACTTTAGAACCTTCCTTCACCCCTTTCTCTTTAAGGGCATTAGCGGTTTTAAAGATGGTTCTTTTAAACATAGTCCAACTAAGCGATTTCCATTCATCATATTTCTTAAAACCAATGGCAGGTTTAGAGAGATATTTCTCAGCATTAACACTTACAAACGCAGCTAAATTCATTTAAAATTAAGTTTAAAATTGTATATTCAAAATAAGTGCCTAAAGGTAGGCATTTTTTTCGAAAAATAAATCTTGCAAATATTGATTTATTAATGTAACAAACTCATCATACTTAAAAAAAATAGGATTTAGCACATCACAACTATACACCTGTTAATCAATATCTTAAATTTATAATGATTTTATTTTAAATATGAGATTAAACAAAGCATCAATTTATCCTCAATTTTGGAATAATAATTGTTTATTTTGCACTACAATAATTTATCAAAACAACACCTATGAAAATTAAAACTTTATTAGGAGCGAGTGTCTTAACTTTAGGATTAGTAGCATGTGCTACCAATCCTCTTACAGGAAGAAAATCTTTCCAATTTATGGATAATAGCCAACTGGCTAGCATGTCGTTAGAACAGTACCAATCTACACTATCAAAAGCCAAAGTTATATCAGGAACTACAGAGGCTAGACAAGTGAAAAATGTAGGATTAAGAATTAAAAATGCTGCAGAGAATTATTACCGTTCAATCGGAAGAGAAGGAGATTTAGCATCGTATCAGTGGGAATTTAATTTAATAGATGATAAACAACTAAATGCTTGGTGTATGCCTGGTGGAAAGGTAGCTTTCTACACTGGAATAATGCCTATATGTAAAAACGAAACAGGGGTAGCAGTAGTTATGGGTCACGAAGTAGCTCATGCATTAGCAGGACATGGAAACGAAAGAATATCATCAGCAATGGTAGCACAGGGCTTAGGCATGGTAGCTGGAGCAAGTATAAAAAATCAAGCTTTAAGACAAGTATTCTCGGTAGCTTATCCTCTAGGTTCTCAGGCAGCACAACTTGCTTATGGAAGAAAACAAGAGTTAGAAGCTGACGAGATGGGCTTATACATTATGGCTATGGCTGGTTATGACCCAAGAGAAGCTCAGCCTTTCTGGCAAAGAATGGAGTCTGCATCTGGAGGAAGTGCTTCTAGACAACCAGAGTTTCTATCTACCCACCCAAACCCTGAACACAGAAGAGCTGATATACAGCTACATTTACCTAAAGCGTTAGAATATTATAAAACTGCAGGAGGTAAAATATAGTTATTCGAGTTAATTTTCTTATCTTTGGGAAGTAAATAAATTCACTTTGATTATGAAAAGTTTAACAACTGTAGGAATTATACTTTTAACTGTCGCTGCTCTTTTATTTTATTTCACAACTGACTTTAAAATAGAGCTTTCTCATCTTATAGGAGTTTTGGGCGGTATCGGTATCGGTCTCATTATTGGTGGGGTTATAGGATACATTAGCAAAGGTAGTGCCGTGAGAGAAGCTGCTAAAAGAAAAGAATTTGAGCGACTACAGAAAGAGAAAATTGAAATAGAAAGACAAGCTGCAGAATTAGCCGCACAACAAAATACTTACAACAAAAATACTCAGAGTTAATCTCTGAGTATTTTTTTGTTTCTTATTAAAAAAAATAAAAAGGTGTGTATTAAAACTGATAACCTAAACCTACAATAAAGAAGCTAGGACGGTTGTCATATCTTACCACTTCATCTGTACTACTAGATACTGTTCTTATAAAATCTCTTTGATCTTTAGAGAAAGCTCCTTCGTAACGAGCATTGAAAACGAAATCGGATACTCTTACATTAGCACCTATCTGATAGCCTACTGTAAATGTTTTAGAAATATTCTCTTTAAAATCTTTAAAAGTTTGCTCTGAAGTCAAGTTATAAGAAGCTACAGGTCCTGTAAATAAGCTTAGTTTTTCGCCCAAAATGTTATAACCTACTAAAACAGGGACATCTAGTCTATCACTTTTAGCTTTTAATTCTAAATCACCTAAAGATGTTTTGCTACCAAATTGTGTATAGTAAACCTCTGGCATTAAAAATAATGAAGTAATAGGTAAATTAATTTTAGCAGATAAACCAATGTTAAAACCTGTAATGTTATTACCTTTAGTATTTAATGATTCAGAAATGTTATCCTTTAAATCTGACCAGCTTGGAGAACTAGCGTTAAGTAATGCGTTAGCTCTTACCCCAAAACTCACTTGCCCCATCATCAAAGATGAAGCTGCAATAGCTAAACCTACGAATACTTTTTTCATAATGTTTTATTTTTATAAATTAGTTTGATTATTTCTTAACATTGTTTCCCTTACTTGCTTAAACAAAGCCGAAGAATAAACAAAATCTATCAAATGTTCATTTTCTGCTTTGATAATAAGGTCTTTGTTACCTTCCCACTCTTTAACACCTTTTCTTAAATAAACTATTTTCTCACCTATAGTAAGTACAGAGTTCATATCGTGAGTGTTAATAATCGTCGTCGTATTATATTCCTCTGTAATTTCTTTTATAAGCTCATCTATCACAATGGCGGTGTTAGGGTCTAAACCAGAATTTGGTTCGTCACAAAAGAGATATTTTGGATTGTTTACAATTGCTCTAGCGATTGCCACTCGTTTTTGCATTCCGCCTGATATTTCGGAAGGAAATTTGGTGTTAGCATTTTCTAAATGAACTCTTCCAATTACTTCCTTTACTCTTTTTCTTTTTTCGGTATAAGTAAGATTAGTAAACATATCCAAAGGGAAAGATATATTTTCTTCTACCGTCATAGAGTCAAATAAAGCACTTCCTTGGAACACTGTTCCTATCTCAGAACGAATTTCTTGTTTCTCCGTTCGTCCCATAATGCTTAAATTCCTTCCATCAAATAAAATATCTCCTGAAGAAGGATCAAAAACATTGAGTAAACACTTCAAAAATACTGTCTTACCAGAACCCGATTGACCAATGACAAGGTTTATTTTTCCTGTTTCAAAAGTAGTAGTAATCCCTTTGAGAACCTCTACATCATTAAAACTTTTTCTTAAATCTTTAACTTCAATCATTAGCTTAAAAATAATTGGGTTGATACAAGTTCGGCAATAATAATTGCCACCATAGTCCAAACTACCGCCTGGGTACTAGCTCTACCTACTTCTAAAGACCCTCCTTTTACATTATAACCAAAATAAGCTGGAATTGTAGCAATAAGGAACGCAAACACCACCGTTTTAAAAAAGGCATACCATATAAAATAGTCTGGGATATATCTTTGTATACCTGTAATATAGTCGGCTTCTGTCCAATTACCCGTAGCAACACCTGCTAAATAGCCTCCATAAATACCAAAAACAATACTAATGGCTATGAGTAATGGGTTAAAAATAACATTGGCTACTATCTTTGGAAGAATCAAAAAGTTAGGGGAATTAACACCCATAATATCTAAAGCATCTATCTGCTCCGTTACTCTCATCGTTCCTATACTAGACGCTATATAAGACCCTACTTTACCTGCCAAAATAAGGCTAATGATAGTAGGTGAAAACTCTAAAATAAGTACTACCTTAGTAGCATAACCTATAAAGTACAGTGGAATGGGAATGGTAGATGCCTTAAAGTTATTATACATTTGTATTGCGACTACAGCCCCCACAAATATGGAAGTAAATAATACCAAACCAAAAGAGTTAACGCCTAAATCGTTAATCTCTCTCATCAAGAGTTTAAAAAAAATATTATGTTTCTGCGGGCGTTTTATTACTTTTCCTAGTAACAAAACATATTCTCCCACAGAGGTAAGCATTCTTTTTGACAACTTTAACATTCTGCGAAGTTAATATTTTTAATTGATATTTTCAGTAACTACTGAGCATTTTCGTCTCCTCTGATAATCAAAAAAATGGTTTTTAATATAATTACGATATCTAAACTTATGCTCCAATTTTTAATATAAAAAACATCGGCTAGTAGCCTTTTTTTCATCTTTTCATCTAGATTTTCTCCACCATCACCTCTCAAACCATTTACTTGAGCTAACCCTGTTATCCCTGGTTTTACTAAACTTCGTGTACTGTATTGTTCTATCTGAGATTTATAAAAATCATCTACAGAAAGCATATGAGGGCGTGGACCTACCACAGACATATCCCCGAATAGAACATTTATAAATTGAGGCATCTCATCAAGGCTGGTTTTTCTAAGAAACCTTCCCACTTTTGTAACTCTTTTCTCACAAGATTGATAGTCATCAACCATTGTTCTGAATTTAAAACATTGGAAGACTTTCGCCCGATAACCATATCTTTTTTGTATAAATAAGATAGGACTACCGCTTTCTAACCAAATAAAAAATGAGATAATAGGGAAAAGCCAAATACCCACAAACACCAATACTAAAATTGAAAATAAAATATCAAATAACCTTTTAATTATTTGATTACTAACAAAACTTAGCGGATATCTTTCTGGAATAAGCACAGGCGATACTCCAAAATATTGAAGATGGTAGTTAAAAAAACTTTGGTTAAAGGTGTTAGGTACAAGATTTACATTAACTTTATGTATTTCTGCTAGTTTTAGTATTTTTTTTATTTGATGAGTTTCATTTTCTGAAGATAAAAATAATGTATCTATGCCATTGATTTTCCAAAAAAGAGTAAGCTCTTGCTCAGTGATATTTCCATTAAAACTATATACTTTATAGCCATAATCCTTACGCTCTAGAAGAGTTTGTTTTAAAATGGTAGAAAGATTATCATCTGAAAAAAACATCACATTTCTGTGATTTTTACCTAGACTTCTATAATATTTAAGAAGAAAAAAAGTAAACGACTTAAATGATAATATCAAAATCAAGAAATATCCCCAAAAAGTTAATTCATTTTGACTGAAATTTACTTTTGTAGACAATAACTCCAGCATCCATATTCCTAAAAAGAAAAACAAAGTATGTTTTAAAATCCTCTCTAAATGAAGTGTATAGGTAAGTGTGCGAGGCACATGATACAAACGAGTGTAACCACTTAATAATCCCCAAAATACACAAACAATAGACAAGAAAATAAGGCTTTCAGTTCTCCACAGCCATTCTCCTTCTTTATTAGGGAAAAGTATATAAAAACAAGTAATTATAGCAAAAACATCTGCTCCTATAAATAAAAATTTTAAATATCTAGAATAGCGGATATTCTGCATTCGTATACTATGGGATATTAAGATATTTGTGCGTTTGTACCGAAGCCTGCCATTTAGGATTTTCTAAAATATAATCGGTTATTTTAGGATACATTTCATCTCTTTTACTCCATTCGCTTTGGAGATAAAATTTACAATTTTGAGAAACTTTAGAGGCTTGTTCTTCAGCAAACTTAAAATCGTGATTATTGAAAACAATTACTTTTAACTCATTTGCCTTTGCATATATACTTTCTTTAGGCAAACCTGTTTTCTTAGGAGAAAGGCAAACCCAGTCTATATGCCCAGTCATTTCATAAGCACCAGAAGTTTCTATGTGTATAGTGCAACCTAAGTCTTTTAATTTTTTTGTAAGTATTTCTAAATTCCACATAAGTGGCTCTCCACCTGTCAAAACAATGGTTTTAGAATGGTTTGCTGCTATTTGGGCTACTTCTTCTGCGTCCATTAAAGGATGCAAGTTAGGATCCCAACTTTCTTTAACATCACACCAATGACAACCAACATCACAACCTCCTAAACGAATAAAATATGCCGCTTTGCCCGTATGTGCACCTTCGCCTTGTATTGTATAGAAATGCTCCATTACAGGGAGTAGCTTCCCTAACTTTAGTAATTCTTTTTCAGTATTAGTCATCATTAAAAACCTATTCTTTTGAACGTGTAAATTGTAAAAACCTACATAGAAGATTATAAACACAAAATCTACTACAAAAGTAGTGATTTTAACTTAAGCCACTAGGAAATATTAAGGAAAAACGCAATAATATCGTAATAATAATAGAAGACTTATACCTCAAATACTTCTAGAAGTCCTTCTGGCAATTGCATAGAAATTACTTTTTCATCTCTATTAACCTTCAGAATCCAATCTTTGATAATAGGAATGATAACTTCCTTACCTTGATTATTAAGAATAAAATAGTGTTGTGTGGTTTGGTCGTTAATCTCTTTGATTGAACCACAGAAGTTTTCAGATTCGTCAAAGATGTCAAAACCTATTACTTCGTGGTAATAGAATTGGTTACCGTCTAGCGGAGGTAAAGTAGAAAGTGGTAAAAAAACACTTTTACCCAGTGCTTGTTCTACCATAGCATCCGACACATTTTTAAAAGTAATGATTTTAGAGTCTGATTTTTGCCACTGCTGTTTTTCTATAAAAAAAGGAACCAATAACCCGTTGATTTCAACGAATATTGATTCCAATTTGTTGTAGAATTCGGGTTGGTCTGTATCTAACTTCAAGATAACATTCCCCGAAAGACCATGCTTACGAGTGATTTTTCCAAGAAAATAGCAATCCTCCTTTCGCATGATTAAATTTTAATTCTTAAGCTTCTGCTTCGTTTCCTTCAGTTGCAGGAGCTTCTGTACTTTCTTCAGCAACTTCTTCTGCTGGTTCTGCAGTAGCTTCAGCTTCTTTTCTAGCATTTAGTCTAGCCTCGCTTACTTTTTGCTCAGCTTCTAGTGCCGCTTTCTTAGCTTCTTCTTTAGATTTAGCTAAGTTTTCTTTTTTACCTTGTACTTTAGCTTCTTTTTCTTCTAACCAAGCATTGAATCTCTTCTCTGCTTCAGCTTCATCAAAAGCACCTTTAGCTACTCCTCCAAGTAAGTGTTTCTTGTAAAGAGCACCTTTGTACGATAAGATAGCTCTAGCGGTATCCGTAGGCTGAGCTCCTTTGTTTAACCAATCTACCGCTGCATTTACATCTAAATCAATAGTAGCTGGGTTAGTAATTGGGTTGTAAGTTCCTAGTTTTTGGATGAATCTACCATCTCTTTTAGCTCTAGAATCTGCAACCACGATGTGGTAAAACGGTTTTCCTTTTTTACCGTGTCTTTGTAATCTAATTTTTACTGACATAAAATATTGATTTTATGGGATCTCGTCCCTGTTAATAATTAGTTGGCAAAAGTAGTATTTTTTTTTGAACTAACCAACACAAAATTTACTGTTTTATAATTTGTGTAACCTGTTGAGTATTATCACTTAGAGTATATTTTATAAGATACTTACCGTATATAAGCTTGTCTAATCTAATTTCAACATAATTTGAATTAGGAAAAACCTCCATCACCTGAGCTCCAACTATAGAGTAAAAAGTAACACTTTTAACCCTTGTTGATGGATTTTTAGTTTTTAATACAATGAAATCTTTAGCTGGGTTAGGGTAAGCTACCACAAGAACATCATCAGATTTTTGTTGATTATTGATATAATCTCTCACATTCTGAGCCTTCATTATAGAAGGTAATCCAAAAAATGCAATTGATAAAAATATAGAGAATAAAAATTGTTTCATAGTATTGATTTAAAAATATTTACAAATATATCTAAAATAAAATCAGCTTACAAGATTTAATTCTGCTAAAGTCTTGTTAAATTTGCACAACAAATACAATTCCAAAAATGATTATATATTCAAGAAATAGAAGGTTAAGACAAAACGACAGTTTTAGAAGTCTTGTGAGAGAAAGCCATCTTTCTGCATCAGATTTTGTAATGCCTATGTTTGTGATGGAAGGAGAAAAAAGACAAGAAGCTATTTCATCTATGCCAGGCATCTATCGTAGAAGTATAGATTTGACGGTGGAAGAATGCAAAGAACTATTTTCTCTAGGCGTAAAAGCAGTTAATATCTATATGAAGGTTTCAGACCATCTTAAAGATAACACAGGAAAGGAAGCGTGGAATCCTAATGGGTTGATGCAAAACACTATACGAGCTATTAAGGACGCAGTTCCAGAAATGGTAGTAATGCCTGATGTCGCTTTAGACCCTTATTCCATCTACGGACACGATGGTATTGTAACCAATGGTGTGGTGGATAATGATGCTACGGTGGAGGCCTTGGTTAAAATGTCTATTTCACAAGCCGAAGCTGGAGCAGATATTGTAGCTCCAAGTGATATGATGGACGGTAGAGTAATGGCTATAAGAGAAGGATTAGAGGAAAATGGATTTCATAATGTAGGTATTTTGTCTTATGCGGCTAAATATGCTAGTTATTTTTATGGACCTTTCAGAAGTGCGTTGGATAGTGCTCCGAAGGAAACTGCAAATATTCCTAAGGATAAAAAAACTTATCAAATGGATTTTCATAATACTAGAGAAGCTATAAACGAGGTAATTAAAGATGTAGAAGAAGGGGCTGATATTATTATGATAAAACCAGGTATGCCTTACTTAGATATCGTTTCTAAAGTTAGAGAGCTAATAGATGTTCCTATTGCCGTGTATCAAGTAAGTGGAGAGTATGCTATGCTAAAAGCCGCTTCGCAGAATGGCTGGCTAGATAATGATAAAGTCTTAATCGAAAGCCTTACTTGCTTTAAGAGAGCCGGAGCTGATATGATTTTCACCTATGCAGCAAAAGAAGCTGCAATGCTTCTACAGAAATAAAACAAAATAGCGACCTGATTAACGGTCGCTATTTTTATTTATAATTATAATATAAACGATTTATCTAAAAAAATCAATTAAATTAGTTCGATATACATCAAAATTTACAGTATCTTTTCTGTCGTAAAAAAGGTAACTCACACCTAATCTTTCATTCAAAATAACTTTGTAGAACTTTTTTTGAATTTCAATGTCAATTTCATCAGTATCAAGTGTATTTATTGAATTTATTTTTCTAGATTTTATAACTTTATAATCTAGATTTTTTGATTTTAAATATTTTGTAAAACTCTCTAAATTAGTAAATTTATCAAAATCAGAATCAAGTCTGTATTCAAAATAAAAATTTCTAAAAACAATTTTATTATTTATCTCTAAATACGATAAATTTTTACCTTTTAATTCCTTATCAAAATAGTTGATGCTTTTTTTCCACTTGTGTCGCCTTATTATACCAAAAATTCTTTTGGGTAAATTTTCATCCTCTTCTAAAGGTTCTACAATCGTATAAATGTAAGAACGAAAAGAATCTATATCTTGTGGCTTGTTTCTAAAAAAACCATTATCATACTTATAATAATTATTTTTAGAAAATGGCTTGGTTTCGATAAATCCTAAATCTTGATTTTTCTTTCTCTCTTGACAGGAGATAACAAGAATAAAGATGCTGATGTAATAGATAGTCGTTTTCATTCTATTTCAATAGTTGGTTCTTTTATATTTTTAATATGCCCTGCTACAACTGTCTTTAACTCTAGAAATCTTCTCAAAGCAGAATCACCGCTATTACTATCATAACTAGAGTCTTTTACAGGTACCGGTATAATGTTATTATATAAATTAAGACGTTGATTTATATAAACTTCATCATGCACTTCGGAGATTACCACAGGACCTCTAAAGTCGAATAGTTTGTCCGTGAGCTTCATCACATCATCTACCGTGCACAAATAGCTAATTAGAGAAATACTTTCTTGTAAAGCCTTTAACCAAGGATAGGCTTTTATAGCTATCGGAATAGATACAATCCCTACAATTTTTTTTAAAATTATCCAGCATAGCCTTTTCTCCCTGAGCGATAGAATACACAAAAGACATATCCATACTGCGATTGTAGATAGACACCGTTTGTAAAAGCTTATAAAATTCGGATTAGGTATTTATTATTTTAAAGTACTTTAAGTTCTAAATCTATACTCTTCCCAAAAAACTTTTTAGATATTTTTTCAAAGTTTTTGGTTAAATCAGAAAGGTAAAACTTCATCTCTGTTGTTTTCTGTTCAGAATTAAGTAAGTGGTGTTTTTCTAAAGAGATTTTAATGTAATTAGCCACAATACTAGGCGAATCAATCACTCTTACTCTACTGCCATAATATTGCTTAATTTCCTCTAATAATAGTGGATAGTGTGTACACCCTAAAATCAGTGTTTCAATGTTCTTTAGCTTACTATTACTCAAATAATGATACAAAATAGAATGAGTAATAGGGTGATTCTTAAAACCTTCTTCTATTGCTGGAACTAAAAGTGGTGTGGCTAGTTCATCTACCTTGATAAATTTATTAAAGCGTCTGATACTTTTCTTATAAATCCCTGCATTTACAGTAGCTTTAGTTGCTATAACACCCACATTAGTATGGATTTCATAAGCTATTTTCTCTGCAACAGGATTAACCACATCAAAAACAATAGCTCTATCCCCTACCAATTCTTTAACCTCTTTCAGTGCATTAGCCGTAGCAGAATTACAAGCGATTACAATGGCTTTACAGTTTTGCTCTAGTAAAAACTCAGCTATTTTTTCTGAAAATCTAACGATAGCTTCTTTAGATTTATCTCCATAAGGTAAATGTTTGGTATCCCCAAAATAAATGATATTTTCGTGAGGCATTTGCCTTTTGATTTCTTTGGCTACAGTAAGTCCTCCCACACCAGAATCAAACACGCCTATAGGTTGCTGAGGAGAGAGGTTATCTACCAACATTAAATGATTCGTATGTTTCAATGCTAATTCTTTAGATTGCAAAAATAAGGATTTTTAAAGTTGAACCTAAACTATTGTTAATAATAAAATCCTAAAAATAAATTTTTAAGGTCATAAAATCAGCCAATAGTAGCTTTATTAAAAATAAAAACTCCTAGACATAAAATCTAGGAGTTTTATATTTAAAAACAAGATTATAATTCTAAATTAAATATGTATTACCTCACCATAAGCCGCTGCTACAGCCTCCATAACCGCTTCTGACAATGTAGGGTGTGGGTGAACAGATTTCAAAATCTCATGCCCTGTAGTTTCTAATTTTCTAGCAACTACGGCCTCTGCTATCATTTCGGTAACGCCATTACCTATCATATGACAGCCTAACCACTCACCATATTTAGCATCAAAAATTACTTTTACAAAACCATCTGTATCTCCGTTTGCAGTCGCTTTTCCACTAGCTGAGAATGGGAATTTCCCTACCTTGATATCATAGCCTTTCTCTTTGGCTTGTTTTTCGGTAAGACCAACTGATGCTATTTCAGGAAGGCAGTATGTACACCCTGGAATATTACCATAGTCTATAGTTTCTGTATGTAGCCCTTTGATTTTTTCCACACAAGTGATTCCTTCCGCAGAAGCCACATGAGCCAAGGCTTGAGTAGGAATAATATCTCCTATCGCATAATAACCTGGCACTGAAGTTTGATACCATTCATTTACTAAAACTCTACCTTTATCTGTTTTAATTCCAACTTCTTCTAGTCCTATGTTTTCAATATTAGCTGTAATACCAACTGCTGAAAGTACCACATCAGCCTCTAATGTTACGTTACCTTTAGCTGTTTTTACATTAGCTTTAACACCGTTACCAGAAGTATCCACAGACTCTACAGAAGCGTTAGTCATTACCTCTATACCCGCTTTCTTAAGAGATTTTTCTAAATGTTTAGAAACCTCCTCGTCCTCCACAGGTACGATGTTTGGCATAAACTCTACAATAGTTACTTTAGTCCCCATAGTAGCGTAGAAATATGCAAACTCTACTCCGATAGCCCCAGAACCTACCACTATCATAGATTTAGGCTGTTCTGGTAAAGAAAGTGCTTGTCTATACCCAATTACTTTTTTGCCGTCTTGAGGAAGGTTTGGAAGCTCTCTAGAACGAGCTCCTGTTGCCAAGATGATGTGCTCTGCAGAATATTCTTTTGTAGCACCATCTTTTTCCACTAAAACTTTTTTACCTTTTTGAACTTTAGCAGTACCGAATATAACATCTATCTTATTCTTTTTCATAAGGAATTCAATCCCTTTGCTCATCTTACTCGCTACACCACGACTTCTCTGAATTACATTAGGAAATTCAAAACTAGCTTCTACTTTATTAAGACCGAAATCTTCTGCATGGTTGATATACTTAAACACTTGTGCAGATTTCAATAATGCCTTTGTAGGAATACACCCCCAGTTAAGGCAGATACCTCCTAAGTTTTCCTTTTCTACAATAGCTGTTTTGAAACCTAATTGTGCTGCTCTAATGGCTGTTACATAACCACCAGGACCACTCCCTATAACTATAATATCGTAATTCATTGATTAAAAATTTAGTGCGAATTTACAAAAAATTATTGATATTAAAATTTCTAAAAAAATACACTCCCACACCTCATTCATTTCAAATATTAACTTTAAACAAAAAGCCGAAAGAAAAAATATTCTCTCGGCTTTTTATAATAATTACTCCCAATACTTACGAATGTCTAATCCACTTCCAAAGTTCTTTTAGAGTTGCTTTATTACCGTGCATTAGTATGCCTACACGGTATATTTTTGCAGCAATAAAGACCATCAGTAATGTAGTAATAAATAATAACGCAACCGACAATACCAACTCCCAAATAGACACTCCAAAGGGTATCCTTGCAATCATAGCTACTGGAGAAGTTAACGGAATCATAGAAAGCCAAAAGCCCATAGGTCCATCTGGATTATTCATAATAGAAATGCTACCATAAAGCCCCAACATCAAAGGAATGGTTACAAATAAAGTAAACTGTTGAGTTTCGGTATCGTTATCCACCGCAGAACCAATAGCAGCATAAATAGAACTATAAAAAATATAGCCTAAAAGGAAAAACACAAGAAACACCCCAATAATAAGCCCATAATTGAGTTCCAACAAAGTATGAGATATATGAGCCACTACCTCCTGTATATTTTCCATTTGTTCCAAAGTGTTTCCAGTAGACATTGGGCTAAAACTTTGATTAAAAAATACTGCCGCTGTTACCGCCATTCCTATCCATATAACAAACTGAGTAAGCGCCACTAAAGTAACCCCTAAGATTTTACCCATCATTAAATCAAACGGTTTAACCGAAGAAATAATAATCTCTACCACACGATTATTTTTTTCTTCCAAAACGCTACGCATTACCCTTACTCCATAAATCAAAATAAACATAAAAGTAGCGTACATCAATAACATACTTAACCCAGACTTCACTCCAAACGCAAGGCTATCGTCCTGCTGATGATTATCTAAAACATTGGTGGTTTTAAGTTCAAAAGATTTATCTAAGTCGTTAACTTGAGTTTCGGTGATTCCAAGTACTTTTATTTTTTCTTTCTTAATGACTTCCGACATAGAAGATGCTAAGGCTTTCCTTACATCAAAACCTATTTTTTTGTTTACCAATAGCTGAGCTTGATTCTGTAAAGCTTCATAATCTTGTTCTTGCATAGGTGGAATAATCAACACTCCATCAATAGCTTCAGAAGTCTTTAATCCTTCCTTCAAAGATGCCTCGGTGTTAGGAGATGCATACACAAGGGAAACATCTTGTGGAGCTTTCATTCGGTTTTCAAACACCCCACTTTTATCTATGACAGAAAACTGATATTCCGTTTCGTTAGCTTTAAACATCAATCCTATAACAGCCCCGAAAACTATCATTAAAATTGGAGCTAGCAAAGTGAGTACAATAAAAGATTTCTTTTTAACCTGAGTAAGAAATTCTCTTTTGGTTATGATAATAATATTTTTCATACGATATTAG
Organism: Riemerella anatipestifer; assembly: GCF_009670965.2. Taxonomy (NCBI): domain Bacteria; kingdom Pseudomonadati; phylum Bacteroidota; class Flavobacteriia; order Flavobacteriales; family Weeksellaceae; genus Riemerella; species Riemerella anatipestifer. Next base: position 366,618 of record NZ_CP073239.1, read on the forward strand.
TTTTGTACAGCAGTAATGAACACTTCGTTCATACTAGGTATTTTCTCATTAAAACTTCTAATGCTTCCTAACGGCATTAGCTTTGACAACAGCTGGTTTTGTTCGCCTTGATATTTTAGATTAAAACTAATAAGTCCATCTTTTTCTTGCCAATCAGAAGGCGAAAATTCCGACTTAAAGCTTTCCAACAATTCAGAGTTAGAGTGAGCGAGTACGACTTCGTAAACATTTTGTTTGAAACGCTCTCTTACTTCAAACACTTTTCCGTCTAAGATTTTTTTTGAATGATTAACCAACGCTACATAATCGCACATTTCTTCCACGCTTTCCATTCTATGTGTAGAAAGTATGATGGTTGTCCCGTTATTTTTAAGATTGATGATTTGGTCTTTGATGAGATTAGCGTTTACAGGGTCAAACCCAGAGAAAGGCTCATCTAAAATAAGTAATTTAGGACGATGCAACACCGTTACCACAAACTGTATTTTCTGTGCCATACCCTTTGAAAGCTCGGAGAGTTTCTTTTTCCACCATTGGTCTATGTTTAGGCGTTCAAACCAATATTTAGCTTGAGTAAGTGCCTCATTTTTAGACATACCTTTAAGCTCTCCAAAATAAAGAATTTGGTCGCCCACCGTCATATTTTTATAAAGGCCTCTTTCTTCTGGCATATAGCCAATAGTCTTGATATGATGAGGGCTTAAAATTTCGTTATCTATAAAAACTTTACCACTATCCGCTTGAGTAATCTGATTGATAATTCTAATAAAAGAAGTCTTACCTGCTCCGTTAGGTCCTAACAGCCCGCAGATGCTTCCCGTAGGGACTTCTATACTAAAGTCAGACAAAGCTACTTTTCTGCCTGCATCATAGGTTTTTGTAATATGTTCTGCTCTAAGCATTTTTATATTTTTATTTTAGTTAGTACAAAGAAAAGAGTTTTTGTTAAAATTATCCTAATAGCTCATAAAAAAAGAGACTTTTAAAAGTCTCTTTTTATCATTATTATAATTCTAGTTAAACAAATCTCTCACCTTATCAAAGAATGTTTTTTCTTTCCCTGAAGGTTCAGCTTTCATTTCGCCACTGCTCAGCTGTTTTTCAAAAAACTCTTTTTGTTCCTTTGTAAGGTTTTGTGGCGTCCATACATTGATGTGTACAAACATATCTCCCCTACCATAGCTATCTATACTAGGAAGCCCTTTACCTGCAAGTCGTAAAATCTTACCTGATTGCGTACCTGCATCCACCTTTATTTTAACCTTGCCACCTACTACTGGGATTTCTTTAGAAGTACCCAACGCTGCTTCTGCGAAAGAAATGTATAACTCTTGGTGAAGGTTATCTCCTTCTCTCTTGATGTTTACATCTTCCTCTTCCTCTACCACCACAAGCAAATCCCCTGGAGTTCCGCCGAAAGGAGCGTCGTTACCTTTACCTCTTACACTTAGTTGTATACCATCTCTAGCTCCAGCAGGGATATTGATACTCACTTCTTCATCAGCCTTAATAAGCCCTTGAGCATTTGCTCCCGCTGGTATTTTATCTGCTACCTTACCGATGCCATTACACGCCCCACAAGTGGTTTGCGTTTGCATTTGTCCAAACATTGTGTTCATCACTTTCATTTGGACACCATTACCGTTACAAGTAGGGCAAGTCTTAGAAGTTACCCCAGTGGCAAGTTTCATTTTTTTGATTTTGATGGTTTTCTGTGTTCCATTCATCATCTCCTCTAGGCTTAGCTTGATACGAACTCTAAGGTTAGTACCTCTAGACTCTTGTCTCCTAGCTCCACCGCCGAAACCTCCAAAATGACCTCCAAAGATATCTCCAAACTGACTGAAAATATCTTCCATATTCATACCGCCGCCGAAGCCTCCACCACCGAAGCCTCCGCTACCACCTACTCCCGCATGACCATATTGGTCATATCTAGCTCTCTTATTCTCATCGCTAAGAACTTCGTAGGCTTCCGCTGCTTCTTTAAATTTTTCCTCAGCCTCTTTATCTCCTGGATTTTTATCGGGGTGATATTTAAGTGCTTGTCTTCGGTAAGCTTTTTTAATAGCGTCTGCCGTTGCATTTTTTTCTACCCCTAATATCTCGTAGTAATCTCTTTTTGACATTATTTATTTTAGTTTTATAATAAATGAAAGTTTCATTTATAATGTAAGATTTATTGCCCTGTAACTACTTTAGTAAATCTAATGACTCTATCGTACAGCATATATCCAGACTCTATTACATCTACAATTTTACCTTTTAAATCTTCGGTAGGAGCTGGTATTTGGGTAATAGCTTCGTGGAAATCTACATTAAAGTTGTCTCCTACATTTACCTCTATAGGCTTTAATCCTTTTTCTACCAGTTTATTTTTGAATTTTTGATAGATAAGTTCTACTCCTTTTAAGTCTTCTTCTTTACCTGTTTTTGCTATTTCTTTTAAGGCTCTTTCAAAATCATCTAAAATAGCGAGCATACTCACCATCATATCCTGATTAGCATATTGGAAAAACTCCATTCGCTCTTTAGAAGTTCTTTTCTTATAGTTTTCAAACTCAGCATATAGACGAATGTAACGGTCTTTCTCCTCTGCCAAAAGTTCTTCCGTTGTAGGTTCTTTTGTCAGATTTTCTTCGCTGTCAATATTTATATTTTGAGTTTCTTCGTTTAGGCTTTCTTCAGAAACATTAAGTTTTTCTTCGTGCAAATCTTTATTATCTTCCATTCTTTTTTGGTTTTATTACTCAAATATTGTCAAAGATATTGCCAAATTAAGATTTAGGACAAATTGACAGACCTAAGAAACTTACTCTAACCTATTTCGGTATAAACCAAATAAATATTCAGTACAATAATGATAAAACTAATGATGATAGCGGTGTATTTCAAAAAACCTTGATTAGCAAATGCTCCCATCTTAAGTTTATTATTAGTTAGCATTACCAGCGGTACTACTGCAAAACTCAACTGTAAGGAAAGTATAACTTGACTTAATATTAAAAGGTCAGTAGTTCCTTTTTCACCATAGATAGTAGCGACTATCAACGCTGGTATTACAGCTATCAATCTTGTAATCAATCGTCTTAACCAAGGTTTTAATTTAATATTGAGAAAACCCTCCATTACAATCTGCCCAGCCAAAGTGCCTGTAAGGGTTGAGTTTTGCCCAGAAGCCAACAAAGCTATAGCAAACACAATACTAGCGAGGCTCGTTCCTAAAATTGGAGACAAAAGTTGATGAGCGTCTGTAATGTCAGCAACATCTTGATAGCCTGTGTGATGAAATGCCGCCGATGAAATAATAAGTATAGCCGCATTGATTAAAAATGCTAACAACAAAGAAATATTACTATCCAAAGTAGCGAATTTAATAGCTTCCCTCTTCCCCTTATCATCTCTAGAATAGTTTCTAGTCTGTACAATACTGCTATGCAAGTACAAGTTATGAGGCATTACAGTAGCTCCTAAAATACCTATTGCTATATAGAGCATACTTGGATTAAATACAATTTCTTTCTGCGGAACTAAACCCTTCAATATAGGAAACCACTCAGGATTACTTACCACTATTTCGTATAGAAAACAAAAGAAGATAATTGCTATCAAACCACCCACAACACTTTCTAACCATCTAAAACCTTTAGCTTGAAGTATCAAAATAATAAAAACATCTATCACAGTAATAGCTATCCCAACAGTAAGTGGTAACCCAAACAAAAGATTAAGAGCTATGGCTGCACCTATCACTTCCGCAAGATCTGTAGCCGCAATGGCTATTTCAGCAAAAATCCAAAGTAGAAAATTAACAGGTCGAGAATAACTATCTCTACAAGCTTGAGCCAAATCTCTTTCGGCAACAATACCTAACTTTAAAGACAAATGCTGTAATAACATCGCAAAAAGATTAGATATAAGAATTACTGATAGTAAAGTATATCCAAACTTAGCACCGCCTGCAATGCCTGTTGCCCAGTTACCTGGATCCATATAGCCTACCGCTACCATAAGCCCTGGACCTACAAATGCTAAAAATTTCTTCCAAAAACCTGCATCTTTAGGTACCTCAATACTAGAAAACGATTCTGACAAAGAATTACCAGAACGCTCTTTTTTCCACATTCTATCTTTGAAGTATTTTTTCATCACTCAAACAAAAGTTAGATAAGTCTAACAAAATTATAAAAAATATCTAATCCAGCAAAAAAAATAGAGAGACTACTCAATTATAAGTAGCCTCTCTATTTCTATTTAAATGTAACTTTTTTTAAAATCTCCAACCGACAGTAAACACAAAGTTATTTCTTACTGTTTTAACATCAGAAACAATACTTCTCTTCTGTGTTACACCATCTCCTTCGTTAAACACACTATTCTCCACTGGAGAAGCGTAATCTCCCGCATAAAATGGATTAGCAAACTTAGAACTTGCATTCTGATAGGCCGCATCTACATAGAAAGATTTAAAATTATACCCTAGTCCCAGACCTAAAGTCTGTCTATTTGAAAGATATAAATTACTAAATGTTCTATCAGAATATAAATTACTTGTTGGATCAATAACACTTAAAGACGAAGTAGAGAAAGGATTAGATTGATATGCATAACCTCCTCTAAATCTCCAGTTATCTAACCTGTATTCTGCACCCAATCTTAACTCAGAAGTATTAGAATACACTTTGTTAAAAAACTCATTTAATTGCTTCTCTGCATCTCCCTGTACATTATACTGGGGTTTTGTAACACCTAAAGTATAATCCACATTTACTGCAAAATTCTTGTTAGCTATATAAGCACCACTCAGAGTAGCTTTCATTGGAGTACTCAACCTTCTATTCTCATTTCCCAACGCCGTTCCCATAACTCCATTATTATCAAATCCATAATAGTTATAAGCCCTCTCTATATTCCACCAAGTAGGAGACTCTAGTGCTAAACCTACACGAAAGTTTTTATCTATTTTACCTATAACCCCTGCTGAAATTGCTACCCCTCCGGAAGATTCTTGAAAAGGAGTATCTTGTTTTTGGTATAGCCCCTTAGTACCTGCCGTTTGAGACTGCATTCTAAAAAAATCTCCTTGCTCTATATTTGCTGAATGGAAGTGCACTCCACCACCTACATACCACTTATGGTCGTAATTACCACCAAATGCGAAGGATAATTTTGAAGTATGCCCTACTCTATTATAAGCATGCCCATCGTAAAGTAGTAAATCCGTTTGCGAATTACCATTACTATCTGTATAATCTATAGCTTCATTTATAGTGTGATTTTCAGGAGTTCTGATATAACTATCAACATCCTTAGCACTATAATTAAACCCTAGGCTAATAAACTTCCATTTAGAATTATTGCTAGTTTGCATTACAACAACCCCTCCTAAATGTCCTAAATTAGTTTTCTTATAAACTTCATCATAAGATTTATTTGCTAGAGTTGAGGTATTTTTATTTCCCAAAGCATTAAGCGTTCCAGAAAATTCACCCACAATATTAACAGCTATACCTGCAGGGTTAACATTTATAGAAGAAGCATCTCCTCCCATTGCTCCCATTGCTCCTGCCATACCCATGTATTTTGCAGAACCATTAGGTTGTGTATCAGAATAAACATCTACCGTATTCCTAATTACAGAAACATCTTGAGAGTAAAATAAAGCTCCAACAGACAGCCCTAATATTGAAAATATCTTCTTATTCATTATCTTATTTTTATTTTTTAGCATTCAATTAAATTAAACTATCTAAAACCACCTGTTCTAAAACCTCCCCCTGATCTCATACCACCTCCTGAGCTACCAGAACCAAAGCCGCCACTTCTATTGGAACCTCCGCCCCAGCCAGAATTGTTTCTAAATCCATCGTTTCTTGGTATAGATTGTGTACGAGGTGTCATTCCTCTATCCTGATAATTATAGTTCGGCTCAGATCTTCTTAATGTTCTTGTTTGAGGCATTGAGTAGCCATTATTACTGTTATTACGGTTAATCCTATTGTCTCCTCTTCCAAAGCCTGAGTCTCTAAATCCGCCAAAGTTTCTTCCTGAATTACTATTACTATTTGGATTTCTATAAATTGGGTTATTAAACCCTCCGTTATTATATCTAGTAATACTGTCTACACCACTTCTTCTATAGTTGTACTGACGAGGCGCTACTCCCCAATAAGGATTTCCCCATACACCATAACCACCCCAATATGGGTTGCCCCAGCCTGTTCCCCAGTAAGGGTTCCAACCAAATCTTCCACCCCAATAAGGATTTCCCCAACCCCATCTGTTCCAGCCTGACCCCCAGCCCATGCCGAAGCCCATATTCCAACCCCAGCCTGAACTCCAACCAAAGCCCATATTCCAGCTATTCCAGCCGCCAAAACCTCCCCAATAAGGATCCCAGCCAAAGCCTGTTCCCCAGAAAGGTGTATTCCAGCCCCAGCCAGTATAGCGTCTTTCAACTCCTGCAAAGGCACCCCAATCTGAATCGGATTGTACAGGAGTATCCGTCCATTCTTGATATTTGTTATTTTGATTTTGCTGTAATTGTCTAGAGTTTTCTACCACTCTATAATCATTACTATAGTCGTAGTAATCTCCTACATTATTACGGTCATTCACAACTACCCCTTCCGGAATTACATCTTTACTTGGATCATAGTAAACACCATCAGTCTCTGTATAGCCTCCCATTTGTGCTCCACAAGAGGTCAACAAAAAACTAACAGAAGTGGCTAATGCTAGTCTAACAGCCCATTTTCTTTTTAAGAAATTATAATCTATTTTTTTCATAATCTTATGTAGGTTTTATTTATCTTTGTGCTTGAATTGAGGTGGATATAGCTAAAACTATACCAAAAAAATCTCTCAAATTACAAATCATAACTTAGGTGTTATTTAGCCATTTAACTAGATACACCTACAAAATTATAAAATAAAAGTTAAAAGTAAATTTATGGCAAAATTAACATCAAGAAGCGAGGATTATAGCAAATGGTATAATGAGTTGGTAGTGAAGGCTGATTTAGCCGAAAACTCAGGTGTAAGAGGCTGTATGGTAATTAAACCCTATGGCTATGCTATTTGGGAAAAAATGCGTGACGAACTAGATAAAAAATTTAAAGAAACTGGTCACGAAAATGCTTACTTCCCTATTTTTGTTCCTAAAAGTCTTTTTGAAGCGGAGGAAAAAAATGCAGAAGGTTTTGCCAAAGAATGTGCTGTAGTAACCCACTACCGTCTAAAAACAGACCCTGAAAATCCACAAAAACTTATGGTAGATCCTGAGGCTAAACTAGAGGAAGAACTTATTGTAAGACCTACTTCTGAGGCTATTATTTGGAATACTTATAAAAACTGGGTACAATCTTACAGAGATTTACCTATCCTAATTAACCAATGGGCTAATGTGGTAAGATGGGAGATGAGAACAAGGCTTTTCCTAAGAACTGCCGAATTTTTATGGCAAGAAGGTCACACCGCCCACGCTACAAAAGAAGAAGCTATTGCAGAAACAGAGCAAATGCTAAATATTTATGCTGATTTTGCTGAAAATTTTATGGCTGTACCTGTAGTAAGAGGAATAAAATCGCCTAGTGAAAGATTTGCAGGAGCAGAAGAGACTTACTGCATCGAAGCTCTTATGCAAGACGGAAAAGCTTTACAAGCAGGAACTTCTCACTTTTTGGGTCAAAACTTTGCTAAAGCATTTGATGTTAAATTCACTAATAAGGAAGGCAAAATAGAGTATGCTTGGGCAACTTCTTGGGGCGTTTCAACAAGGCTTATGGGTGCTTTAATCATGTCTCACTCTGATGACAACGGTCTAGTACTTCCACCATCTTTAGCACCTATACAAGTAGTTATTGTACCTATATTTAAAGGCGAAGAACAGCTTAAACAAATAGATGAAGTAGCCTACGAACTACAATCTAAACTAAAAGCCTTAGGCATTTCTGTAAAATATGATAATAGAGACACCCAAAAGCCAGGTTGGAAGTTCGCAGAATATGAGATGAAAGGTGTCCCTGTAAGAATAGCAATAGGAGCAAGAGATTTAGAAAATAAAACAGTAGAAATAGCTAGAAGAGATACCCTTTCTAAAGAAGTTAAACCTTTAGATAATATAGAAATTTATATCCAAGAACTTTTAGAAGAAATCCAAAAGGCCATTTATAACAAGGCTCTTAAATTTAGAGACGAAAACATCACTAAAGTTGATTCTTACGAAGAATTTAAAGAAGTTTTAGAAACCAAAGGAGGCTTTATTTTAGCACACTGGGACGGAACGGAAGAAGAAGAAGAAAGAATAAAAGAAGAAACTAAAGCTACTATCCGTTGCATTCCTCTAGAGGGAGAAAAAGAAGAGGGCGTTTCTATGATTTCAGGAAAACCATCTAAACAAAGAGTGCTTTTTGCTAAAGCCTACTAATTATTAACCTATTAAAAATTTAAAATTATGTCAATCAACATTATAGAGCTCATTAAAGGGCAATTCGGACACGGTGTCACTAGCCAACTTGCCTCTCAATTAGGCGAAAAAGAAGAAGCTGTTTCTAAAGCCACCAATGCACTTATCCCAGCTGTATTAGGTGGGATTGTATCTCAGTCCGACAAATCATCTCTTTTACAAGAAATTACACAATTAGCAGATACTAACACTTTATCTAAACTAAGCCAAGAAAGTTCTTTTGCCAACGAACTACTTAGCAAATTACTAACCATGGTTTTTGGGGATAAAATAAAAAGTATCACTTCTGGGATTTCCTCTTTTGCAGGGATTAAAGAATCTTCTGCCGATGCTCTTTTAGGATTTACCTCACTAACTTCTTTAGCAACCATAGGAAGATATGCAAAAGACCAAAATTTAGACAGTAATGGACTTGAAACTCTTTTAAATAAAGAGAAAACTAATATATCTAATCTTGTTCCTGTAGGTTTCTCATTAGGTGCTATAGGACTTGGAAATCTAGAAAACAAAACAGAAGAGGCTAAAGCTACCTTAACTGAAAATATTCAAGATAAAGTTTCGGACATTAAAGATGGATTTTCTGAAAAGTTAGATGAGTCTAAAGAAAAACTTGCACAGTTTAAAGACAATGCTTCCGAAAAGTTATCTGAAACTTCGGATTCAATTAAAAAAGGTTTTTCTGATTTCAAAGAAAGTGCTTCTAACAAGTTGGATAACTTAAAAGAAAAGGTAGAAGAAAAAACAGGCGAAGACGTTAAAGAAGTTTCTGTATGGAAATGGCTTCTCCCGCTAATCCTTCTTCTGCTTATGGGCTGGTTTGTTTGGAAACAAATTAACAAAAACAACCAAGAAGAAACTCCTAGAGAAATCCCAGTTGAAAAAATAGATTCTATAAATCAAGCTAACGCTCAACAAAATATAGATTCTGTAAACTCAAAATAAATCTAAAAAAAGCCGTTTCAAAATTGATTGAAACGGCTTAAATATTTTCATTTATAGCGAATTCTAGAGTAATATATTTAGAATTGTTTCTATTTCTTTAGCTTCATATTCAGTTATTTCCCCACTTACAATTTTAATAATTCCATTTTTATCCAAAATCATGTTGGTAGGATAAGCACTAATTCCTAAATCATCAATTTGGCTTTTAGAATTTGGAATATGTTTGTAATCATAATTATATTTTTTAATAAAATTATCGACTGATTTTTGATTTTCAAACGTTATACTTATGAAATTAACCCTATCGCCAAATTTTTCTTTAATCTTTCGTAAGGCTGGAATTTCTTCAATGCAGGGAGGACATCTAGTAAACCAAAAATTAATCAATGTAGGCTTTCCAATAAGATTTTCCTTTAAAAAGAATTCTGAATTTTCATCCTTAAATTTTTCTATTGGAAATTTTTTCCCAATAAATTTCTTCGTTTCACCATAGGGATCTATTCCGTCAGGATTTGTGCTCACAATATCTATCTTAATGTAGTTAATTACGGAATCCTTTTTTGTTTCTGTTTTTAGCAAAAACTCTTCAATTTTCCCTTCTTTTAAGTAAAGTTCTTTCAGTTTAGAATATTGAGATTTATCTATAGGATGTTTTCCATTTACCCTATAATATTCATTTTGTGCAAAAGAATTGCTCCATACTAAAACTAGTAAACCTAAAACTATCAATTTTATTTCTTTACTCATTTTTAAGTGTATTTGATAAATTATTACAAATAAAAAATTGCTTAACTATACTATTCCTTAACTTTTAAGAAGTTCTATTATACTTTCTGGATTTTCCGCCGAGAAGACTGCATTTCCTGCAACAAGAACATCAGCGCCTGCCTCAAACAGCTTAGAAGCATTGTCTGTATTTACTCCGCCATCTATTTGGATTAAAGCTGTAGCATTTTGGTCTAAAATTAAATCTTTAGTTTGCTTTATTTTTTTGTAGGTGTTTTCTATAAATTTCTGTCCACCGAACCCTGGATTAACACTCATCAACAATACTAAATCTACCTCCCCTATAATATCCTCTAATACGCTTACAGGTGTAGATGGATTAAGCACTACTCCTGCTTTAGCTCCCTTACTTTGTATTAGTTTAATTGTTCGATGTAAATGAGTACACGCCTCATAATGCACCGAAACCAAATCAGCTCCGCTATCAATAAATTCTTCCACATATTTCTCTGGCTCTACAATCATAAGATGCACATCTACAAACTTTTTAGCGTGCTCCTTTATCGTTTTCATTATAGGGAAACCGAAAGATATATTAGGCACAAACCTACCATCCATCACATCTACATGAAACCAATCGGCTTGGCTACGGTTAAGCATTTCTATATCTCTTTGGAGATTACCAAAGTCAGCGGAAAGTAAAGATGGGGCAATTAGTCTTGTTTTCATTTCTAAATTTAAAATTAATTGATATTTAATTATTTATAATAAAAAAAAGGATAACGCTACAATGCATCATCCTTTTACAGTTTTATTTTCCTAAATAAGACTTCAAAATCTTACTTCTTGAATTGTGTTTTAACCTTTTGATAGCCTTTTCTTTAATCTGACGAACACGTTCTCTCGTAAGGTCAAAAGTTTCGCCTATTTCCTCTAAAGTCATAGGGTGTTTGCCGTTAAGCCCGAAGTAAAGTCTTACTAAATCTGCTTCTCTAGGCGTAAGTGTTTGTAACGCTCTTTCAATCTCTATTTGTAAAGATTCTAGCATCAACTCTTTGTCTGGGCTAGGAGATTCTCCTGAACGAAGAACATCATAAAGGTTAGAGTCTTCTCCTTCTACTAACGGTGCGTCCATAGAAAGGTGTCTTCCGCTGTTTTTCATAGACTCCTTAATATCCTCCTCACTCATATCTAGAACCTCTGCCAACTCTTCTGGGGAAGGTGGTCTTTCATTCTCTTGCTCTAAGTGAGCGTATGCTTTGTTAATCTTATTGATTGACCCAATCTTATTCAATGGTAAACGAACAATTCTAGACTGCTCTGCCAAAGCCTGTAAGATAGACTGTCTAATCCACCACACTGCATAAGATATAAACTTGAAACCTCTCGTTTCGTCATATCTTTTAGCAGCTTTCATCAATCCTAAATTACCTTCGTTGATTAAATCTGGTAATGATAAGCCTTGATTTTGATATTGTTTAGACACAGAAACTACGAAACGAAGGTTAGCTTTGATAAGCTTTTCTAGAGCTACCTTATCTCCAGCACGAATCTTTTGTGCCAGTTCCACTTCCTCATCTGCAGTAATTAGGTCTACTTTACCTATCTCCTGCAAATATTTATCTAATGATGCCGTTTCCCTATTGGTAACCTGCTTGGTAATTTTAAGTTGTCTCATAATATTTTTTGCTCAAAAAAAGAGTTACGGCATAGTGTACGACCATACCACTAAAAAGGTTACACTAAAAATGAAAAAGTTTTCAGTTTCTCTTTTTATTTATTTTAAATGTTTCGTAATCGCTTCGCTATCAGGTTTAGTAGTACTTAGATAGCTTTCTATTATTTTTCCGTTTTCGTCTAGAAGAAATTTGGTAAAATTCCAAAGTATGGTGGTATCTTTAACTCCGTTTAATTCCTTTTTAGTAAGAAACTGAAAAATAGGTGCTATATCTTCTCCTTTCACAGAAACCTTAGCTGCCATAGGAAAAGTTACACCATAGTTCATTTGACAAAAGGTTTTAATTTCGGTATTAGTTCCTGGTTCTTGCCCTCCAAAGTTATTAGCTGGGAAGCCTACTACCACTAGCCTATCTTTATATTTTTGATAGAGCTTTTCCAAGGCTTCATACTGAGGTGTAAAACCACACTCAGACGCTGTATTTACAATAAGTATTTTTTTGCCTTTGAAATCCGCAAAATTAATTTCTCCACCATCTAAACTTTCCACTTTATAATCGTAGATACTTTTAGAAAGCTTAGATGTATCCTGTTGTACCTCACTTTTTTTGCTAGAGCACTGCACTAAAGCAATTACAGATAGCATAAGTATAAAGAGCTTTTTCATTATATCTTTTATTTTATTTTAAAGGTATTGTCAGGGAATGCTTTATTAACCTCTATTTTATTAAGTAACATCACATAATCTCCTTCTTTTTTAGGAGTAGAAGCCTCTATTCTAAAAGGCATTGTAAGCCCATTTACCTTTTTAAAATCCGAGTATAAAAGCGTTTCTCCTTTCTTCACTTCTTTAAGAAGCATATAGTTTTCAGTATCAAAATAATACAGAGTTTTATTTACATTTTTAGTAAGCTCTACCTTATAGCACAATCTTTCCCCTACTTTATCCTTACCCAAAATCACAGCCGTGAATCCTTTAGCCTCAAAATCAATAAAATCTGTATCAAAACTTTCAGGTTGGTAGCTCTCAAATTCCTGTAACTTATTGTTAGCATAGTTCATTGCATAGCCTTTTTTACCATCATAAGCCTCTATAACACTCTCTTTATTATTGATAATGATAGATGTTTTGGTAAGATTAGGACGCTGCTGATAGATTTTAATAGGATACTCTTCCTGTACTCCTAAAACCACTTTACCTTGTAACATTATGGAATTTAATAACTTCCATTTAGTAAGTCCTCCTGTTAGTTCTATATTTTTGTCTATAATTTCTTTGGCTGTCTGTGTATAAAAAAACTGTGCCAAAGCTAATAATACAACTAATGCTATCTTCTTTATCATTATCTTCTTTTTTTAAATTAAAGTCTAAGCAATTGCTTTGCTTTTTCTAAATCTTCTGGAACATCTATACCAACACCAACGAAATCGGTTTCTATCATTTTTATTTTCATGCCATATTCCAAATACCTGATGCACTCTATTTTTTCTGCTATTTCGAGAGGTTTCATTGCTAAACTAGAAAACTCTAGCAACGCTTCCCTTCTAAAAGCATAAACGCCAATATGTTTAAAATATTGCAAATCATCTGTTTTCTCTCTAGGAAAAGGAATAACGGAACGACTGAAATAAAGAGCAAAGCCATTATTATCCGTAATTACTTTTACATTATTAGGATTTTCTATATCGTCCCACTGTTCTAGTTTTATTTTAAGCGAAGCTAAAGAAATACTCTTATCCTTATCTTCATCAAAAACTGAAATCAATTGTTTTAGAGGTTCTTTTTTAAGAAACGGCTCATCACCTTGCACATTTACAACAATATCACACTCAATATCTTTTACGGCTTCGGCTATTCTATCACTTCCCGTTTCGTGTGTACCTGTCATTACTGCCTTTCCACCGTTTTCCTTAATTTCATTAAAAATAATCTCGGAATCTGTTGCTACAAAAACTTCATCAAAAAGCCCTGTTTCCACCACATTTTGATAAGTTGTAGAAATAACAGTTTTATCTCCCAACAATTCCATTAGCTTGCCAGGAAATCTACTTGCTTGATAACGAGCAGGAATTACAGCAATTATTCTTTGTTTCATTCTTTTTTATTTATAATTGAGAAACATTTCCGTCTTTGAAAAGATAGACTTTTTTGGATTTTCTAATGTGCTCTTTATCCTTCTCATCTTTTTCCATCTCTTCAGTTTTCATGATAATCTTACCTTTAACTCCTCCCTTATCTTTTGGAAAAACATACTCTTCTGAATGATAAAAAATATCAGCATCAGCAACGGACATCAGCACTGGTAACGCTACCATTTTATCCCCATTTAATAGTATATACTGCTCATAGTTAGGAATACCACACGCCTCGCCAGAAACACTCGCCAACAGAATATCTGAAACCCCATCTAATCCTTTGTTTCCTTGCCATTTAAAGGCTACCGAAGTTAAACTTTCTGTCCCTACATTAAATGAAACTTTTTGTATGCTTTGCTTATCCTTTAGCATCACAACATCTAGTTTAACCTCATCTTTCTCCTTAGCAGAAGCTCCAAAAAGAAAATCATAACCATCTCTAGACCTGTATCCTAAACTTAAATTAGCTCCCCAGATATACCCAGATTTGGTTTCACCTTCTTTGATATAATTTATTCTATACCAACTTGCAGAACGTTTACCCAAAGACAATACTTGCTCTGTCTTTTGGAGAATTTTCACTACCTGCCCTATATCTAGACTATCTACCTTAAGCGATTGTAAGTTAGGTTCAGCCCTTACATTCGTCTTATCTATCAAAACTTTTTGGCTGCTATTTTCTTCAAACATAAATACCCATTGCCCTTCTTGAGCAAGAAGAAAAGAACTTATACTGAAGAAAACCAGTAAGAATAAACTAGAAAAGCTTTTCATTTTTATATTATTTGAGCTTTGACAAAGCTCCTTCTAATACAGGTAACATATTTTTAATATCTTCTAAAGAACAGCCACCTACTGAAGCTCTAAACCAAGGTGTTTCTCTAGAATTACCAAATGCCGAAAATGGCACTAACGCCATACCCGCCTCTCGGATAAGATAAAACACAACATCAGTGGTATCCTTCAACACCTCTCCATCTGGAGTAGTCTTACCTACATAATCCATCTTAATGGTAAGATACAATGCACCCATAGGCTCTACACTATCTACCGCAAAACCTTTGTTTTTAAGCTCTTGAATACCTTGATGTAATGTATTTAAGCTCAGCTGTATTCTTCCTTTAAAATCATTTACATAAGCATCTACCTCATCTGTTTTAGATAAGAATTTAGCTGTAGCTTCTTGCTCTGGCTTCGGTGCCCACGCTCCAATATGCGTTAAAAAAGCTTTCATCTTATTGATGATTACCGAAGGACCAAAGCCCCAACCCACTCTTACTCCTGTAGCTGCAAAACATTTAGACGAACCATCTATAAATATGGTATAATCTTTCATTTCTGGTACTAAACTCACAGGGTTGAAATGCTCATGACCAAAAAATAACATAGCGTAAATTTGGTCATACATCAAATAGAGCGGTTTTTCATTTTCGCCTCTTCTTTTATTTTCAGCAACTACCATCTCGCAGATTTCTCTCAGTTGTTGTTCGGTAAACATAGTTCCCGTGGGGTTTGAAGGAGAACAAAGAGCCAATAATACTGCTCCTTCCAAATGAGGTTTTAATTCTTCTGCAGTAGGTAAAAAGTTATTTTCTTTTTTAGTTTCTATTTCTACTTTTTCTGCGGAAGTAAGATAGGCATAGTGATTATTATTCCAAGAAGGAAGAGGATAAACTACTTTATCACCTGCATCTACAACACTCATATATGCCGCATAAATAAGCGGACGAGAGCCTCCTGCTACTAATATTTCCTCTGGTGAATAATCTAACTGATAACGCTTCTTTAAATCCGAAGATACACTTTCCCTAAGGCTTAACAAACCATTAGCTGGAGGATAATTGGTTAAATTATTTTCGTAAGCCTTTTGTATTTCTTCTTTTAGAATAGAAGGTATAGGATAAATATTAGCATTTAAATCCCCTATGGTAAGATTAGCTATCTGAGCACCTTTAGCCTTAAGCTCATTAACTTCGTTTCCTATTTTTACTATTTCTGAGCCTACTAGATTAGCTGCTAAACGAGATACTTTCATAAGAATTCTTGTATATATAGTGTTATTATTTATACCTTAATTTGATAGTTTATGCTAGACCTAAATCTTTTTTGATAACTTCTATTTTCGCATTGAGAGTTTCTATCTTGGATTTAAAATCTTTTTCTGACTCTATTTTGTCTAATGCACTAAAATAGAATTTAATTTTAGGCTCTGTTCCCGAAGGTCTTATCGCTACCTTTGTACCATCTTCTGTGTAGTAAATAAGCAC
The DNA here is from genome assembly GCF_009670965.2 of Riemerella anatipestifer. Classification (NCBI taxonomy): domain Bacteria; kingdom Pseudomonadati; phylum Bacteroidota; class Flavobacteriia; order Flavobacteriales; family Weeksellaceae; genus Riemerella; species Riemerella anatipestifer. Next base: position 382,833 of record NZ_CP073239.1, read on the forward strand.
ATTAGACTTAGGAATATCCGTCATTGGTTGTTTTTCGTTTTTGTTCAAATCCCAAGCGGTTTGCTCCTGATAATCTTTAACCAAAACCACTTTAGAACCTGCCAACGAGGTTACAGGGTTATTTCTAAAATCCGTCATCATTTTTTTGATTTGCTCTGCACCTTCTTTACCCTTTTTCACCACATTTACAAGCGCCTCTTGATAAAGACCTAATCTTTGGTAGATTTCTATCATATACTGATACATCGTTTTACCTTGAGCCTTGCACCAAGCTGCTATTTCACAAGCCAATAGTATAGAACCACAAGAGTCTTTATCTCTCACAAAATCTCCTGTCATAAAGCCAAAACTTTCCTCTCCTCCACAAATAAATTTCTGCTTACCTTCTACCTCTCTTATCATTTTACCTATCCATTTAAAGCCTGTAAGCCCTACCTTACATTCAACTCCATAGGATTTTGCCAAATCAAAAAATACATCAGAAGTTACAATAGTAGAACCTATAAATTCTGTCCCCGTAATACGACCTTGCTTTTGCCATTGAGACAAAATATAATCCGTAAGAATCATATTGGTCTGATTTCCATTGAGGAGTTGCATTTCTCCATCTAGATTTCTTACCGCTATCCCTAATCGGTCTCCGTCTGGATCTGTACCTATTACAATATCTGCATTAGTAACCTTTGCTAAATCCATTGCCATAGTTAATGCTGCTGGCTCTTCAGGATTTGGACTTTCTACCGTAGGGAAGTTCCCGCTAGGAATCATTTGTTCTTTTACTAAATCTACCTTAGTAAAACCAGCCTTTGCTAAAGCCTGTGGAATGGCAGTGTAAGTAGTCCCATGAATAGAGGTAAATACAATATTAAGATTATCATACCCCAACTTATCTTCTTGATAAAGAGAGTTCTCTATACATGTTCTTATATAAACTTCATCTTGCTCCTCTCCTACCCATTCTATAAGGCTATCATTACCATTAAAGTTGATGTCTTCATATTTAGTATTAAGTACTTCATTGATGATTTCTGCATCATTAGGTGGTACTATCTGAGCTCCATCGTTCCAATATACTTTATACCCATTGTACTCTGGTGGATTGTGTGAAGCGGTAAGCACAATACCTGCATTACATTTTTTATCTCTCACCGTAAACGAAAGCTCTGGTGTAGGGCGGTGTTCTTTAAACAACAATACTTTAATCCCATTAGCAGTAAGTACATCTGCTACTATTTTACCAAATTCTTTAGAGTTATTTCTTACATCATACGCTATGGCTACCTTTATCTCTTGGTTAGGGAACTGCTGATGCAAATAGTTAGCAAGACCTTGCGTTGCTTGTCCTAAAGTATATTTATTAAGTCTGTTGGTTCCAACGCCCATAATCCCACGCATTCCACCTGTACCAAACTCCAAGTTTTTATAAAATGCATCTTCTAACTCTGGTGAGTTAGTATCTATCAATTGTTTTACAGTCTGTCTAGTTTCTTCATCAAATGCCTCTGTAAGCCAAAGTTTAGCTTTATCCACTGTATTCATATCTTTATATTTTTATGTTAAAATTAAGGTTTTTCTTTATTTTCTACTTTTGTGTCTTTATCTATTTTGAGCTTTCTTATTGGATTTCCGTAATAGACCAACTTAGCTGTATTTTCTACCTTTCCAGAAATTTCTTCTTTAGTATTGATTTCTGCATAGTTCCCATTTTTAGACTGAATATCAAAATAATCTACCGTCCAATAAGGAGCTATAATACTCGCTGTATCCGAGATTTTAAGCACAGCCTCTTTAGTAACGCCTGAAAAATTAGCTCTTGATTTCTCCGTCATTTGCACTTCTGCTTTAGAAGCCTTTATTGCACCTATAAATTTCCCCTGATTCTTTAGATTGATTTTCAAAGTAGGCGTTTTAATATCTCCAGAAACATTCATTTCCACAGAGTCAGAAATACTTATCTGTTTCAATGGTGTTTTGGAGTAAACCGTTACTGTGTAAAAATCTACATTTCCAGTAGGTCTTTTCTCAATGATTTTGAGTGTACTGTCTTCAACTTTAATTTTTAAATTGCTAATAAGATTAGGATAAGTTTCTACATTAACAAAGTTCTCCTCTCCTTGAGTGAAAAACAACCTGTATTTACCTTCTAGCTCAAGTTTATTAAATACTTCCAAAGGAGTGTCTTCAGATTTTATCTCACCTTCTGGAGTTACCTTTCCACAAGAACTCCATAAGAATACTGATACCAAAAGATAAATATAATGTTTCATCTTACTCACAATTAAATAATTTCTTCTATGTGATAATTTTTATGTTCTCTATTAGTCCTGATAATCAGTTCTCCTAAAAAACCTGCTATAAAGAGTAAAGTCCCCATTATCATCATCGTTAAAGCTATATAAAACCAAGGATTATCAGCTATTAAATGCCCATAAACACCTTTGGAGATATCTATTAGTTTAGACACACCTAGCCAAAGGGACGATAAAAAACCAATAACAAACATCAGTGTGCCTACCGCTCCAAAGAAATGCATTGGTCTGCCTCCAAATCTACTTACAAACCAAAGTGTTACCAAATCTAAGAAGCCTCTTATAAATCGTTCTGTACCAAATTTTGAACTTCCGTAAGGTCTTGCCTGATGTTGTACTTCTTTCTCTGTAATTTTCCTAAAACCTGCATTGGCTGCCAATACAGGGATATATCTGTGCATATCTCCATATACATCTATGGATTTCACCACTTGCTTTCGGTACGCTTTAAGTCCACAGTTAAAATCGTGTAGAAACACTCCTGAAACCTTTCTCGCTGCTGCATTGAATAGTTTAGATGGAATATTTTTAGTCATTACATTATCGTAGCGTTTCTTTTTCCAGCCGCTCACAATATCATAACCTTCATTAACCACTTTATGATATAAAGCTGGTATCTCTTCTGGAAAATCTTGTAAATCCGCATCCATAGTAATTACCACTTCTCCCTTCACCCTCGCGAAAGCCGCATGAAGTGCTTGGGATTTCCCATAGTTTCTAGAAAATTTAATCCCTTGTATATTAGGATTTCTATTTTTAAGAAACATTATTGTCCCCCAAGAGCTATCAGTACTCCCATCGTCCACAAACCAAATTTCGTAAGATAAACCAGCCTCACTGCAGACATTTTCTATCCTATTATAAAGTTCTTCTAAAGATTGTTCCTCATTAAGAAGAGGTATGACAATAGATAAATCCATTTTTTCTAAAAAATAAGTTAATAAACCGTTTTGCTTCTAAAGAAACTTCCAAAGAAAACAGACAATATCAAAAAGAAAGCACAATATCCTGCAAATACCAAAGAAAAATGATATAAAGAAAACATATCTTCCTTTTTCTTCACTTTCTCTTCAATTCGTTTTTTGCCTTCTTCATATTTTTGTTCTAGCTCTTTTGCTTCTTCTGTATTGGGTTTGGTAATTTGTTTCGCTTTAGTATATTCTTCTTCCAAAGAAGCCCTAAAACTTTCTATATATTGATGATTTAAAAGCGATTTAACATCTTTATCAACATAACTGATAAACACAAAGATACTGGAAATAGATAAAAATCCCGCCAAAAACATCGGTGCAAATGCTTTTCCAAAAGCCTCCTTAAAGGTAAGCCTAACTTTTTCTTTTTTGTAAGAATAAACAGAAATAAACGCCCCAATACCAAAAATAAGAGGCAGAATGAAAGAATTAGCTATCATCGTAGTGCGAAAATAATTAACATCCATAAAGAAAAAATACACCACAAAAAACACCAACAGGATTGCCCCACTCATCGCTAATCCGTTATTGATTGTACTTTTACCCATCTATCACTTAGTTTAAATTACAATTTTGAACTGGTAAAATTACGGATTATTTTTGAGAAATTTTCGCTTATTCTCTTGCATTTCTAATTTAACTAGATAAGTCTTCTTCTAAATATTTCTCTATCTTTGCAGACAATAACAAAGGCGGCTTGTTGCTTTGTTTTTTTCTTACGATTAAACAAAGAGGAAAGTCCGGACACCATAGGGCAGCATAGCGGCTAACCGCCGTCCACAGCGATGTGAGGACTAGTGCAACAGAAAGCAAGTACAGTACGGCTGTAGTGAAATCAGGTAAACTCTATGCGGTGCAATGCTAAGTATATCGGCAACTAAGGGTAGCTCGTCCAATGCCGAGGGGTAAGCAGCTAAAGCTTAATAGCAATATTAAGCATAGATAAATAACAGGCGTTCTTAAATTTGTTTAGAATACAGAATCCGGCTTATAGCCTTTGTTATTTTTTCAAAACAAAAATCCGCCTTCGTAAAAAAGCGGATTTTTTTAATTTATTTTGATACTAAATATTTCTATTTACTTGTTTCCACAACTTCTCCCTGAATCCAAATAACACTTCTGTTAGCTTTAGGGTCGTTAGAGAAAACTTCTATAAGTTTCTTGAATGGGTTTACCAAATTGGTATTATAACCTACTTTAATTTTAGAAGTTTTACCTGGTAAAATAGGCGTTTTGTCCCATTCTGGAGTTGTACATCCACAAGATGCCTTTACATTACTAATTACCAAAGGCTTGTCACCTGTATTAGTTACTGTAAAATAACGGTGTCCTTCTGACCCTTTTTCTACTTTACCATAATCTACTGTTGTTTTATCGAAGCTAATAGTTTGGGCAGAAGCCACAAAACCTACCACTAAAACTAGCCCTGTTAAAATCTTTTTCATAATTCTTATACTTTTAAAGTTATGCAAAGTTAAAATTATTTTTCAACTTTGGTTATTTTCCATTCTTAATTGCAAATTACACGCCAAACTGAAATTTATTTTCCGACAATTTTCTCCATACAAATTTGTATCAAAAAGTTAGCTTCCTTATTATCTTTATCTTATTTTTGCAGAATAAAGTAAAAATAACGATTATAAATAGACTAAAATATGCAGATTTCAGAGAAATATACCCCTTCTTCTACCGAACAAAAATGGTACAACTACTGGTTAGAAAACAAATATTTTCATTCTGAACCTAATCATAAACCACCCTATACCATTGTCATTCCACCGCCTAATGTAACGGGGATTTTGCATATGGGACATATGCTAAATAATACCATTCAAGATGTGTTGATTAGACGAGCAAGAATGAGAGGCTACAATGCTTGTTGGGTACCAGGAACCGACCACGCCTCTATTGCTACAGAAGCGAAGGTCGTGGCTAAACTTAAAGCAGAAGGCATTAACAAATCGGATATTTCTCGTGAAGAATTCCTAAAGCACGCTTGGGAATGGACGCATAAATATGGTGGAACAATTTTAGAACAACTAAAAAAATTAGGCTGTTCTTGCGACTGGGATAGAACTCGCTTTACGATGGAGGATAAACTCTCCGAGCAAGTGATAAAATCTTTTGTAGATTTATATAACAAAGGGCTTATCTACAGAGGTTACCGTATGGTTAACTGGGACCCAGAAGCCAAAACCAACATTTCCGATGAGGAAGTTATCTTTAAAGAGCAAAACGGAAAACTGTATCACTTAAAATATCAGATTGAGGGAACACAAGATTTTCTTACCGTGGCTACCACGCGTCCTGAAACTATTTTCGGTGATGTGGCCGTATGCGTAAACCCTAACGACGAACGCTACCAAAAACTTATCGGCAAGACCGTTATCGTGCCTATCGTTAATCGTGCAGTGCCAATTATTGCCGATGAATATGTAGATATTGAATTCGGAACAGGAACTTTAAAAATAACGCCTGCCCACGATGTTAATGATTACGAAATTGGTCAAAAACATCAACTTCAAATCATTGATGCTATTGATGATGATGGTAAACTAAATCATCACGGAATGCACTACGAAGGAAAAGACCGTTTCGTAGTTCGTAAAGAAATTGCAAAAGAGTTGGACGAGAAAGGGCTTCTCGCCAAGGCGGAAGACTATGTAAACAAGGTAGGAACTTCCGAAAGAACAGGAGCGGTGATAGAGCCTAAAATCTCTCAACAATGGTTCTTAAAAATGTCCGAAATTGCAAAACCAGCTTTAGAGGTGGTAATGAACGACGAGATTAAATTCTATCCTGATAAATTTAAAAACACCTACAAATATTGGATGGAAAACATCCGAGACTGGAATATCTCTCGTCAGCTTTGGTGGGGGCAACAAATCCCTGCCTATTACTACGGAGAAGGCGAAAACGATTTTGTAGTGGCGGAAAACGCTGAAAAAGCATTGGAATTAGCAAAAGAAAAGTCTCAAAATCCAAATCTAAGCCTTACCGACTTAAAACAAGACGAAGACGCTTTAGACACTTGGTTCTCTTCTTGGTTATGGCCAATGTCTGTATTTGACGGATTATTAGACCCTAACAGTGAAGAAATCAACTATTATTATCCTACTACCGACCTCGTTACAGGTCCAGACATCATTTTCTTTTGGGTAGCCAGAATGATTATGGCAGGATTGGAATGGAGAGGTAAAGTTCCTTTCAAAAATGTGTATTTCACAGGGATTGTAAGAGATAAACAAAGACGCAAAATGTCTAAATCTTTAGGCAATTCACCTGACCCAATAGAGCTCATTGATAAATACGGTGCAGATAGCGTAAGAGTGGGAATTCTGTTAAGTTCTGCGGCTGGAAATGACCTTTTGTTTGATGAAGACTTAATGCTACAAGGGCGAAATTTCGCTACTAAAATATGGAACGCTTTCCGTCTAGTACAAGGATGGAAACAAGAAAATAAACCTGCTGGTGCGGTTGAAAACCAAACGATAGAATGGTTTGGGCATCTATTGGATAAAACCGTAAAAGAGATTAACGAGCAGTTTGAAAAATTCAGAATATCAGACGCCTTACATCTTATTTATAAATTAATTTGGGACGATTTCTGTTCTTGGTATTTGGAAGCCATTAAACCAAATTACGGCGAGGGTATTTCTAAGGAAATTTACGACAAAACCATTGCTTATTTTGAGGAGTTGATGAAATTGCTCCACCCTTTTATGCCTTTCTTAACCGAGGAGCTTTGGCAAAATATTATCTCAAGAAATACAGACGAAGCCCTCATTATCGCTCAACAAAGAGAGGCATCAGAATTTGATGTAAATATTATCAACCAATTTGATATTGCTAAAGAGTGGATTTCTGGTGTGAGAAATTACAGACAAAGCAAAGGTATTTCTCCTAAAGAAACCGTAGAACTCTACACCAATGCCTCTGAAAATAGCAACGAAGCACTCATAAAGAAACTGGCTAATGTTTCAAATATTTATTTCAATGAAAAAACAGACAAACCAAGTTTCTCTTTCTTAGTGGGTTCTACAGAACTTTCTATACCACTTAGCGAAACGCTTGATTTGGAAGAAGAGAAAAAGAAAACAGAGGAGGAACTCTCTTACCTTAAAGGCTTTTTAGCTTCGGTTGAGAAAAAGCTAAGCAACGAAAAATTCGTTAGTGGAGCTCCTGAAAAAGTGGTAGAAATGGAACGAAAAAAACAAAAAGATGCTCAAGACAAAATAGCTCTTTTAGAAGAAAAATTAAAAACACTGGGATAAAAAATAATGAATCACATTAAAAACATCGCAAAACTATTTTCTAAGCCATTTGTAGAAAGTCCTCTGCTAGAAACTTTCAATGGCGGAATGATATACCTTTCCTCTGGAGAGCTAGTTGCTTGCGACCCACTTATCACCCCTGATAAAGAGCCGTTTAGTTTTACTTTCCCAAAAGGTGAATTCGCTGTTTTAATACATAAGGAACAGGCGAGTAACTGCATCGCCTATGCGGAGATTGCATTCTCCGAGGAAACCGTTTCTAAATGGGAACTTGCCGTATGCAGTGGGCAAAATATTAAAGACTTAAAAGAAGATGAAATCTTTGGTTTCCCAGTAGAAACAGGAATGGGCTGTCTTATGGATAAAGATACCCAAAAATACCTTAATCAATTAGAGTTAGAATTATTCCAAAAGAAAGGCGATGATTTTATGGGTATTTATGAAGAATTTTTCCACGCTCACTTTTTTGATGAAAACGGAGCTATAGACCAATTTGCATCTTTGATACCTAACGAGCAGCATAAGAATAATATTATTGCTTTTGAAACAGGCTACGGAGAAGGTTTCTATGCCTCGTATATAGGTTTTAATGAAAGCCATCAACCCGTAAAAATTATTTCGGAATTTATAGAAATACAAGTTGATTAAAAAATTACAACAAATATGAAACTTAGTAAAGAACAACCTAGAATCCTTGTAGTAGGAAGCTCATCTGTGGATTTGGTTTTAAAAACAGAGCACTATCCTGAGTTGGGAGAAACAGTGATGGCTAACTCCTCCGAAAATTTCTTCGGTGGAAAAGGGGCTAATCAGGCTGTGGGAACTGCAAGACTAGGGGCTAGTGTTTACTTTGTAGGATGTGTAGGTATGGACCCTTACGGTCAACAAATATTAAGAAATCTTGTAGAAGAAAATGTAAATGTAGGATTTGTTGTAGAAGACCCTGATATAGAAACTGGTACAGCATATGTTACCACTTCTAAAGGTAAAAATGCCATTGTTGTAATTCCATCAGCTAACTATGCCTTGAGTCCTAAACATCTAGAAAATCCCAAACACCTGTTTGAAACCGCAGATTTAGTTTTAGTTCAACTAGAAATCACAGACATTGTTATAGAAAAAGTGTTAGAGCTTTGCAAAAAAAATGGCACTAAACTTGGCATATATGCGGCTCCCGCAAGACCACTTTCTAAAGAATTAGTAGAGTACGCTAGTTTCATAGTAGCTAAAAGCAACGACTTATCTACGCTTTTTGGAGATGACCACAGAGATGCGGTTTTACAAAAATTACCTAATAAACTTTTTGTAAGAGATGATACCAATTCTACCATATATTACAATGGTTCTGAAATGAAATATTTCCGTAACGACCCAGAAGAAGCGGCTTACAGAATGGGAATGGGTGATGCCTTTACTTCAGGATTTGCAGTAGCTCTGTGCCACGGAAATCCCATCAACGAATGTGTGAAATTTGGCAACGATGTCTCACTAAAAGTATCTCAGCATAGAGGTTCGCAAAAAGGGCTACCTTATTTAAAGGATTTTAATCTAGCTTAAAAAAATTATTGATGCTTTCTATTTTTGATATTAACACAGAAAAAGCTTTTAAAGACGCCTGTATAGAAACCTTTTTGTACCAATATGAAAAGGTAGAAATTTATCAGAAATTCGTGGATTTTCTCAATGTCAATCCTAAAAAAATAGAGCATATAGAAGAGATTCCTTTTCTACCAATAGAAATGTTTAAAAATCATACCGTGTTAGAAAAAGGATTAACGCCTCCTTTATATTTCCAAAGTTCAGGCACTACCCAGATGAATTTATCTAAACATTGGATTGCAAATGAAGAGTTATATCAACATAGCATTTATAAAAGTTTTAAGCAATTTATAGGTACTCCTGAAGATTTTGTTTTTTTAGGCTTGCTACCCAACTATCTAGAACGCCAAAACTCCTCTTTAGTCTATATGGTTGATTTTCTCATGAAAACCTCATCTAAAGAAGAAAACGGTTATTTTTTATACAATCATCAAGAGTTATACAAACTTCTCAATGATTTACAACAACAAAACAAGAAGGTAATTCTATTTGGAGTTTCGTTTGCCTTACTTGATTTTTTGGATACCTTAGCGGATAACAAATGGGAACTTTCTTATCATCAACACCTTACTATAATAGAAACTGGTGGCATGAAAGGAAGAAAAGAAGAAATGACTAAAGACGAACTTCTTAACATTCTGAAGGAAGGGTTTAAAACTCAGAAAATTTATTCGGAATACTCTATGACAGAACTTCTGTCTCAGGCCTACTCATTAGGAGATAATCTTTATCAAACGCCTCATTGGATGAGGATTTTAATTCGTAATACAGAAGACCCTCTTTCGTATGTTGAAAATGGGAGAACAGGAGCTATTAACATTATAGATTTAGCCAACCTCCATAGTTGTAGTTTTATTGCTACACAAGATTTAGGCAAAATAACTCACTTACAAAGCGTTGATTACTTTCAAGTTCTGGGAAGAATAGACCATTCTGACATTAGAGGTTGTAGCCTTTTGGTTTCTTAGGTTCAAACTTTGGCATTATTTTTGAAACTTTCCCAACCAATAAAATTAAACTCAATTATGAAAATCAAAAATGTTTTATTGCCTGTTGCGGCATTAGTATTATTCTCTTGTAACACAGATAAAAACAAAGTAACAGAAACTCCTGCTAATGATAGTATTTCTACGGTAGAAACTCCTGTAGCAGATTCTCTAACAACAGAAACAAATGAAGCTTTAGCGCTTCGAGTGAAAGACTATCTTAACAATAGTTTTTTAACAAAAGAAGATGCTAAAACCATTACACCAGAAGACAAAAAGTTTAAGTTAGCTCAAGTAGATTTAAACAATGATGGCAAGAATGAAATTTTTGTACATCTAACCTCTTCTTCTTTTTGTGGTAGTGGTGGTTGTACCGTGTTGCTTTTACAAAATGATTTAAAGCCTATTACCACGTTTACTGTTACTACACCTCCATTCTGGGTACAGTCTAAAGAAGAAAATGGCTGGAAGGTATTATCTGTCCAAGATAGGGAAGGCTGGAAAACCCTAACATTCAATAACGGAACTTATCCTAGCAATCCTTCGTTATTAGATGCTTCCAAAGAGCCTAATAAAGCTGAAGCAACCGAAGTATTAAGTGAAACCAATACAGAAGTTTATACTTTCTAATATCTATATTTATTATAACAAAAAAGCTCCGTAAATTACGGAGCGATTTTTTATTATGTATCTTATTAAATACTAACCAACCTTTTTTTCGTTCAAGAATCTTATAAATACAATCCCCAAGAAAAAGAAAACAACCATAGACAAAGCTGCATATCTCATATTATTAAAATGCTCTATAAGAGTCGCAAAAATAAATGTTCCTAAAATAATAGCTACCTTTTCTAAAACATCATAAAAACTAAAATAGGTTGTATTTTCCATACCATTTTCTGGCAATAGCTTAGAATATGTAGAACGAGACATCGCCTGTAAACCTCCCATTACTAAGCCAATAATACCCGCTACTCCGTAGAATTTATATTCTGCATCAGGGCTATGCTTATCTATCATATACGCAGCTACACACGCCACAATCCATAAAAAAACTGCTATTGAAATCACATTTTTATTGCCTATTTTTTTAGATAATCTAGAAAACAATACAGCTCCCATAATCGCTTCAATCTGAATAACTAAAAGAACTAGAATAAGTTTTTCTTGAGGCAAGTTAATTTCGCTTTTTCCGAACAAAGTCGCCATTAGGAAAATCGTCTGCATTCCTACACTATAAAAGAAAAAACTTGTAAGGAAAAACTTAAGATTAGGCGTTTTAAACAATTGTTTTCCAACCTTGTGCAACTCTCTAAAGCTCTCTTTTACAATCTCTATATAGAAGATAATATTACTTTTAAAAACTACCCAAAAACCACCTTGTTCTTTATGACTTTTAAAAACATTCTTTAAATTCAGTAGTACCAAGTCTTTAGGGAGTTGTTCTTTAACATTCCCAAACTTAGGTAAATGCTTAAATGTGTAATATGAAAAACCAAACCACCAAGCTCCTGTAAGTAAGAAACTTACACGCGTCATTATCAAGGCTTGTTTAGGGGTTTCCGCAAGAACTTGAATCAATAATAAACATATAATCACCAATATTACAGAGCCAATATAACCATAGACATAACCTCTTGCAGAAAGTGCGTCTTGTTTATCTGGTGTGGCAATATCTGGTAGAAATGAGTTATAAAAAACCAAACTCCCCCAAAATCCTACACTAGCAGTAATACTAAAAAGAAGTCCTAAAAATACCGTATGCATATTAACAAACATCGCTAAGCCCATACACGAAGTTGCTCCTAAATAACAGAAAAATTGCAAAAAAGATTTTTTATTACCGATAGTATCCGCCAAAGAAGATAATATGGGCGATAAGAAAACTACTATAAGAAAAGAAATGGTAAGCGAATATCCATAAATAGCATCTGGATGATAATTTTCCCCAAATATTTTAATGCTATTTCTTACAGGTACTTTTATCCATTGCCCCGTTTCGTTTATATATTCATTTTTTTCGTAGGCTGTGGTAATAATACTGTAATAAATCGGAAAAATAGTAGAAGTAATGACTAAAGAATATACAGAATTAGCCCAGTCGTACACTGCCCAAGCCCTCATTACTTTAGGATTGTTTTTAATATTTTTACTAGGGTGATTTTCCTTTATGTTTGACATACTATAACTGAATTTAATCTCGCAAAAATAACAAAACCATTAAGAACTTAGATATAAATCGTATGATTTATTCTTAATGGTTTTTTATAATCAATTTGAACAATAGCAAATACTAGCAATTCTCTATCACTAGAGCAGAAGCACCGCCGCCTCCGTTACAGATAGCCGCAGCTCCTATTTTACCATTATTCTGCTTAAGTACATTGATAAGTGTAACCAAAATTCTAGAACCCGAACTTCCTAGAGGGTGTCCTAATGCCACTGCTCCCCCATTTACATTAACCTTAGATTCGTCTAAACCAAGAATTTTATTATTTGCCAAACCTACCACAGAAAACGCTTCGTTGAATTCAAAAAAATCTACCTCAGACAGACTAACCCCTGCTTTGTCTAAGGCTTTTGGTAAGGCTTTAGCTGGTGCTGTTGTAAACCATTCTGGCTCTTGTGCAGCATCTGCATAACCTATAATTTTAGCCAAAGGCTTTAATCCTAGTTCTTCCATTTTTTCTTTGGACATTAAAATAAGAGCAGAAGCACCATCATTAAGTGTAGAAGCATTAGCTGCTGTTACGGTGCCATTTTCTCTTTGGAATACCGTTGGCAAGGTAGGTATCCTATCAAAGTTCACATTTTTATACTCTTCGTCTTCGGTAAAGAGAATTGGTTCTCCCTTTCTTTGTGGAATTTCCACTGGTACTATTTCATCTGAAAACTTACCTTCTTTCCAAGCATTGGCTGCTCTTTGGTAAGATTGTACCGCAAATTTATCTTGAGCCTCCCTAGAAAATCCATACTCCGAAGCACATTTTTCTGCACATACGCCCATATGCACTTTGTTATATACATCGGTAAGTCCGTCTAAAACCATTCCGTCCTGCATTTTTACATCGCCTAACTTTACGGCTTGTCTAGCATTATAATAATGAGGCACCAAACTCATATTCTCCATACCTCCTGCTACGACCACATCAGCATCTCCCGCTTTTATCGCTTGTGTTGCCATCATCACGGCTTTCATACCAGAAGCACAAACTTTATTGATAGTAGTACACGGTGTTTCTTTAGAAAGTCCAGCTCCCAAAGCCGCTTGCCTAGCGGGTGCTTGTCCCTCTCCCGCTTGCAATACATTCCCCATATAAACTTCCTGAACTTCTTTAGGGTCTAGATTTATTTTAGCTAAAGCTCCTTTAATAGCTGTTGCTCCCAATTGTGGTGCTGGTACATTAGATAACGAACCTAAAAAACTTCCCATCGGTGTTCTTACTGCCGATACTATAAATACTTCTTTCATTTTATTTCATATTAAAATTTACTTTGCCAAAGTACAAAAAAAAATATAGCCCAAAAAGTAAATACCATTAAAAATGAAAAACAAGGATTTACATTTGTTAAAGAAGAATAACAGTAGTAAGTAGAGAAATTTTTAAAACTCTACTATAATACCGAAATAAGGTAATACTCTCAACCTATCCTGCTCTCCCGTTACCAGCTGATATCTCTGTTGTAAATAAGGTTCTGCTGGGTTGATAACAACAGCTTCACCTTGCTCATTTCTATTAAGATTTACCACAGGAAGATTGCTTGGATTAGCGGAAGTAAAGGCATTGATGATATCTAAATATCCACTAAGTTGCCATTTTTTAAATATCCATTTTTTCTCTAGTCTAATATCCATTTGGCTGGTACTATTACCTCTGAAAGCATTAGTCTGTGCAAAATCTCTTACAGGAGCGTTAGAAATATCCCATACCGCTACCATTTGGCTCAAAGCTAGATTGTAAGGCGTTTCTGGCAAAGCAGACTGAAATCTAAACCTTACACCCAAATTCCAATTTTTCTGAAAATTTTTACCTGCCGTAAGACTCAAAATATGTCTGGAATCCCAACTAGAAGGCAGTAGTTTACCTTCCGCATTACTAAATCTAGAATAACCATAAGTGTAGGCCAATATCCCATAAAAATCGTTAAGGGTTCGCTTTTGAGCAAGAAACTCAATCCCGTAAGTTTCGCCTATTCCTCTAGCGTCCAAAGGTTCTGTGCCTATGACACCGAAACCTCCCCCCAAATTAGCCAAAGAAACTCCGTTTCTAAGCGAAAAAGGAAGGTAGTTGTACTTTTTGTAATAAGTTTCTAAAGTTACACGCAGGTTATTAGGCGCCTTATACTCTAAACCGCCCACCATTTGAGCATTTCGGCTATATCTGAGGTAAGGGCGATTAACCAAAACCTGATTTTCCTGATATCCCAAAGCCGTGTAAGACGGCAGTTGATAATAAATTCCCGTATTAAAATTAAGCGACCAAGCATTATTAATAACATAACTCACCGCCAAACGAGGCGACCATTGCTCCAAAAGATTACGCGTTCCTGCGGAATAATCCGAGCCATCCGCCCTAAGCCCTGCGGAAATGTTCCACTGGTTTATTCTATAATTACCCTGCACGTAAAGCCCGTATTGAGATAAGTTAAAATCCGTGCTATATTGGTCTGATACCTGCCCCACTTGAGTAATCTGCTGTACAAAAGACTGATTGTAATACCTTGACAAACTATAATTTCCTCCCGCAGTAAATCTTATATCACCCAATCGAAAATTACGGTCTATACGAATTTTATTTTCCTGCTCTTTGGAATGGTAATCCAATAACTTATTTTCTGGTTTTTCTATATTTCTAAAATATTTGTAGGCCGAATTATCCAACTCACTTCTACTCATTGTAAAAAGCCAATAGCCATTTTCTCTTAAATGACGATACCCCGCCCCTAAAGTATAACTCCATTGATTATTGATGGGCAACTGTTCAATCAGCGTAAGGTTAGCCAATGTTGGTTTGGCGTTTTCGTTAAATTTAAAATGATCCAACGCCCCCAGACCAAGTACATAAAACTCATCTCCGGAGTTAAACTTTTTAGAAACCTTAAAATTAGTATCATAGTACGAAGGTAAAAAAGGCAAACCCACCGCTTTGAACAGAAGCTGAAGGTTGGATTTCCTAACGCTAAAAAACCCCGTCCAAGATTGGTCTTTAGAAAGCGGCCCGTCTGCCATTAGCTACATATCGTCAAGCCCTATCACCGCCTTGTAGCCGATCTTATCCCTTCTGGCAGATTTTAAATTAAACTCAAATAAAGAAGAAAGCACGCCGTTTCTGTTCGCGGGAAAAGCCCCACTGTAAAAATCGACATCTTTTATAAAATCTACCGTTACAATTCCTCTAGGTCCGCCGCTAGCTCCCTGAGTCTGAAAGTGATTGATGACAGGAACTTCTATTCCATCAATATAAAATTTATTTTCTTGTGAGGCCCCTCCTCGGATAAACAAATCATTCCGAAAAGTAGCGGTACTCCCTACTCCTGGTAAACTTAATAAGGCTTTGGATATATCCCGATTAGACCCTGGATTTTTTTGCACTTCCTCCGCAGAAAGTGTCCTTAAAGACAATGGGCTTTCTGCTGTTTTTTTATAGGCACTTTTAGAAATCACCACCTCCTGAATGTTCTTTGCCTTTTTCTCAAGAGTGGCACTTAAACTAATGTTTTGGTTAGGCACTACATCTATATCGTTAAGATAAACCGATTGATACCCTTCTGACTCCACTAAGAAACTATAACTTCCTGCGGGTAAATCTTGTATCTGTACTTTACCCTCGCCATTAAAAGACTGTTGAGTTTTAAGTACCGTTACCTTAGCCAGTAAACCTTTTTTATTGAAAAAATCATATACACTGATATTTACACTCCCTACTTGGGCAAACAACCAGCTCCCAACCAAAAGGAAACAAAGTGATAATTGAGTCTTCATAAGTATCTATTTATGCAAAAATAATTTAATTTTAAATAAAAAAGAGAACCCTAAATTATTGATTAGAGTTCTCCTTTTATTAAATCTAAGATTGAATCTACATAGGCTTTACCAAATCTAAAAACCAATCTTTAACATCACCCTCTAAATAAGGACTTAGCTTTTCTTCACAAGTTTTATGATAAGTATTTAACCAATTTTTCTCTTCCTCAGTAAGTAGTTCTATATTGATAACTTCCCTAAAAAATGGACAAAGCGTAAGAGTTTCAAATCCATAAAATACTCCATAAGGCGTTGTCTCCAACTCTTTTACCGCTACTAAATTTTCGTGTCTAATACCATATTCGTTTTCTACATAAAACCCTGGCTCGTTGGAACAAACCATACCAGGAAGTAACTCTTGTGGGTTCATATCCTTTCTAATATTTTGAGGTCCTTCGTGTACATTCATAAAACTCCCCACACCATGCCCTGTGCCATGAGCGTAATCTTTACCTCTTTGCCAAAGCGGTAACCTAGCAATAGTATCTAAATGGAAACCTCTAGTTCCTTTTGGAAACTTAGCTATACTCAAATCTATCATTCCCTTGAGTGCCAAAGTACAATCATCTATAAAAGATTGAGACACTGCTCCCAATGCTAATGTTCTAGTAATATCAGTAGTACCCTCTAAATATTGCCCTCCAGAATCAATTAAGATACTTCCTTCATTAGTAACTTCTTTACTTCCTTCCGCTTTCGCAGAGTAATGCACAATCGCTCCATTACCCTTGTAGCCTATAATACTTCCAAAACTTTCGCCCACAAAATTCTCTCCTTCGGCACGGAACTCTTTTAATTTCTTCCCTATGGAATATTCTGTCATAGGCTCTTTGCCTACATTATGTTTCAGCCAGTATAAAAATTTAACCATGGCCACTCCATCTCTCACCATTACCGTTCTAAAACCTTCTAGTTCCGTGCTGTTTTTAACCGCCTTCATTAGGTTAGCAGGTACAGGAGCTATAACAAAACTATTTCCTTCTAAAGCGTTATATATAGCTTGATTAGCATTAGGAGATACTAGTACTTTCTCGTTTTTAAATTGAGCTAAATATCCAAAGAAAGATTCGTAAGGCATTAGCTTAACTCCTGAAACTTCCATTTGTTCTTTAGCTTCGTTATTGAGTTTTTCTAAATCAACAAAAAGAACCGCTTCCGTTTCGCCAATCACTAAATAACTTAAAAAAACAGGATTACAAGCCACATCGCTTCCTCGTAAGTTAAGCGTCCAAGCCACATCGTCTAAACTAGACATAATATGCACAGAAGCCTCTTTTTCTTTCATTTTCTGCCTAATGGAAGCTATCTTATCCACCACAGATTGCCCTGCCCATTTTAAAGGGTGAACAAAGACTTCGTTTTTTGAAGGTACACCTCTGTCTGTCCATATTTCTTCCAATAAAGGCTGATTGACCAAAGAAATATGTTTCTGTTCTAGTTTATTTTCTAAATCCATCCAATTGGAGTGAGCCGTAGCCAAAGCATTCACTGCCACTTTTCCATTCTGTGGAATTTGTGACGCTATCCAATCTATATAATTTGGAGTACCTTCTTCTCCTTCTTTCATTAGTTCTATCCCAGATCCAGCCAACTCTTGCGGAGCCTGTACAAAGTAACGTCCATCAGTCCAAAGAGCCGCCTTATCTTCCGTAACCACCACAAAACCTGCCGAACCAGTAAATCCTGTAAGCCAAATTCTCTCTTGCCACTCCTTGGGAAGATATTCACTCATGTGTGGGTCTGCAGAGTACACTACAAATGCGTTTATATTATATTCTTTCATTTTAGAGCGTAACGCTCCCAATTTTTCTATAACTGTCATAACTTTTCTGAAATTTTGAGGTAAAGTTAAGAAAATCTTTTGTTAGTAGCATTTATACTTTTAACCATTAAAGAAATAAAAAATTTCAACAATTACACTTCACCATCAAATCCAACAAAGATTCAAAAAAACTAAAAATTGGTAGTTTACCTTAATTATATTAACTTTGTAGAAAATCGTTTTCAACATAAAAAATATATACAATGTCAAAAGCTATTTCGCAAGTACCATTTGCAACTAACGAGCCTGTAAGAGCCTATGCTCCAGGGTCTGACGAAGTAAACTCTCTAATTGCCACTTATAAGAAAATGTGGACAGAGAAAGTGGAAGTCCCAATGATTATCAACGGAAAAGAGGTAAAAACAGACCATAAGGTAGAAATGTTTTCTCCACAAGACCACCAGCACAGCTTAGGTTTCTACTACAAAGGAGATATGAAAACCGTAGATGAAGCTATAGAAACTGCTCTTGCCGCTAAAGAAAAGTGGAACGCACTAGGTTGGGAACAGAGAGCTTCTATCTTCTTAAAAGCAGCAGACCTCATCGCTGGTCCTTACAGAGATAAACTGAACGCAGCTACAATGATTGCCCAGTCTAAAAATGTACATCAAGCAGAAATAGACTCTGCTTGTGAGTTCATAGACTTTTTAAGATTTAATGTAGAGTTTATGACAGAACTCTACTCTGAGCAACCTGTTTCTGATAATGGCATTTGGAACCGTTCAGAGTACCGTCCGTTAGAAGGGTTCTGCTTTGCCGTAACACCATTCAACTTTACTGCTATTTCTGGTAACTTACCTACTTGTATGGCAATGCTAGGAAATGTAGTAGTATGGAAGCCTTCTGACAAACAAATCTACTCTGCAAAAGTAATTATGGAGGTACTTAAAGAGGCTGGCTTACCAGACGGTGTTATCAATATGATTTTCACTGACGGAAAAGAAACAGCAGAAAAAGTATTAGCACACCCTGATTTTGCAGGTCTCCACTTCACAGGTTCTACTAAAGTGTTCCAAGGTATGTGGAAACTGATTGGAGACAATATTCACAACTATAAATCTTACCCAAGAATCGTTGGAGAAACAGGAGGTAAAGATTTCGTAGTTGCTCACCCATCTGCTAATGTAGAAGCCGTAGCTACTGCCCTAGTAAGAGGTGCTTTTGAATATCAAGGACAAAAATGTTCAGCTGCTTCTCGTGCTTACATTCCTAAATCTATATGGAATGATGTAAAAGCGGTAATGGAAGCTCAACTTAGCACTGTAAAAGTAGGTTCTCCAGAAGACCCATCTAACTTTGTAAACGCCGTGATAGATAAAAACTCTTTTGAAAAATGCAAAGGCTACATCGAAAGAGCTAACCAAGCTAGCGATGCAGAAGTTATCTTAGGAGGTAAAACCGATGACAGCAAAGGTTGGTTTGTACACCCAACTGTAATTCTTACTACCAACCCTAAATATGAAAGTATGGTAGAAGAAATCTTCGGACCTATCCTTACCGTTTATGTTTACGAAGATGCAGATTGGGCTGAAATGCTTAAATTGGTAGATAGCACTTCTCCTTATTCATTAACGGGGGCTATCTTCTCACAATGTCGTTATGCAATAGACGAGGCTTATAAAGCATTAGAAAACGCTGCTGGTAACTTCTATATCAACGACAAGCCTACAGGAGCCGTAGTGGGACAACAGCCATTCGGTGGTGGTAGAGCTTCAGGAACTAACGATAAAGCTGGTTCTAAAATGAATCTACTTCGTTGGGTTTCTGCAAGAAGTGTTAAAGAAACTTTTGTTTCCCCTAAAGATTACAAATATCCTTATTTGGGATAATATACCTTAACACATAAGTCTAAAACAAAAGCTGCTCAATTGAGCAGCTTTTGTTATTTTATTTCTTCAATCTAAATTTAATGTAAGTAATTGTTTTACCTTTTGATGAAAACAATTCTTCATAATAAGTTCTTATGTCTCTCAATAGTGGCGTTTCAGGGTCGTATTCTGGAGCTCCATAAATATCGTGATGAGCAGAAATTATCTCGTGTCCTAGACCTTGCAACAAACCTAAAGTATAGCCGTGTAGAAATTCAGAATCTGTTTTTAAATGAATCACACCATCTTTTTTGAGTATTTTATGGTATCTGTCCAAAAATTCAGGGTGAGTAAGCCTATGTTTGGTTCTGCGATATTTTATTTGAGGGTCTGGAAAGGTAATCCAAATTTCGTCTATTTCATCTGTTGTGAAAAAGCGGTCAATAAGTTCAATTTGGGTTCTTAAAAAAACAACATTGTCTAACCCTTTAGCCAAAGCCGCTTTAGCACCAAACCAAAACCTGGCACCTTTAATATCTACTCCTATAAAATTTTTATTCGGAAATGCTTCTGCCAAGCCTACACTATATTCGCCCTTCCCACAGCCTAACTCCAGCACTATAGGATTATCATTTTTAAAAACCTTTTCTCGCCACTGCCCTGCCAAAGGATATCCTTCTAAAGCCTCCTCTCTAGTTGGCTGAAATACATTTTTAAGTATTTTATTCTCGGCAAAACGCTCTAATTTATTTTTTCCCACAACTTATTTTTTAACGAGTGCAAAAATACAATTTTAAAGTCTATTTAACGACTTCCATTATGGTGGTATTTTTCATTCTCTTTTGGAATATTGGCAAGTATTTTTCAAAATAGACTTTAACTCCTTCGTACTTATTGTTTTGTACTAAAGCAAAAACACTCTCCTCCGAAGAATATACAAATTGTAGAAAATCATCTATCATATGTTTAGGAATTTTCATAGAAACAAAATAGTCGTCCCCATAATAATTTCTAATAGCCGCCGTGGTTTTCATCATTTTTTCGTAGGCATATAAGCGGCGTTTTCTTTTTCTATCTCCCGAAATCACATCATAAATAGCATCTACACTAATAACCACCCCACCCCCTACAAATGCAATAGGTGGAGCCTCTGGTGGTGTTCCGTCTCCTTTAGATTCTGGAAGTCCTATGATTTGCTTGAGAGCCAACGGTGACTTTTTATCATCTAGTGCTATAACATCGTTTTTCAGAATACCACTAGGCTTAAATTTAGACAATTTAACTTCAGGAATTACATTATACGCCATTTTCAGCTCCACAATATTATTATAGGTTGCTAGATGTTTTTCGGTAATGGTGATATCGGTTCTATCCGTAGTAATAGAGGTAAATCTAATAACATCGCCTTTGGAAGCCGCTATTTTAAAAGCTCCTTTGTAATCACACAATACTGTCTTTCTAGTTTCTAAGTTGGTAACATAGATTGGCGTTAAATAAACCTCCGAGCGGTCTTCCACAAGAACTTCTCCTACAAAAAATTGAGACTTGACACACACGCTCATCAACAAGAGTAAAAATAATAAACTTCGATACATCAACTAAAATAATATCGACAAAATTAAGCGTTACCCTCTAAAGCACGAGTTAATTTTTTACTAAAAATAAAAGCTAAACTTCTAAATTCTTGTTAATTCTAATACCATTTAATTTCTCTGCAGTACCTTTCGTAACTCCACACGATTGACTTTACCATTTGGAGTTCTAGGAATTTTGTCTAAAAAAACAATCTCTTTTGGTGCATAGTAGGGCTTATCATACGCTATCTCGCCAAGTAATTTTTGAGTTTCTTGGGTTATTTTTCCTTCTATTACCAACACTAATTTTTCGCCTAAAACAGCATCAGAAACACTAGTAAATACCAACTCATTTGGGATTATTTTCTTTAATTTATCCTCTAATTGCTCTGGGATTATCTTCACTCCACCAGAGTTGATAACATTATCCACTCTACCCAAAAAACTAAAAACTCCTCCTTCTTTTAGTTCTACCAAATCATTAGTAATGAGCTTTTCCGAAGTAAGAAGAGGCGCCTCTATACAGAGACACCCTCGTTCATCTTGAGTTAAAAATATATTTTGCAATGGTTTAAAATCAAGTTCCTCATTTGGCGTTATCTGTTTTAACGCAATGTGAGAAAGCGTTTCGCTCATTCCGTAAGTTTCATAGATGTGAGATGTAACACCTTTTAGCTTTGCTTTAAGAGACTCCGAAACAGCCGCACCGCCAATGATAAGTTTTTTAATTAAATCTATCTTTCCCAAAGAATACTCCACTTGGAGTGGCGTCATCGCACAGAAATCAACCTCTTCGTCTAAATCTTCTAAAGGACTAACGGAAGGCGTTTTTATCAATAACTTCAAACCTCGCTCCATAGCCCTTACCAACATCATTTTTCCCGATATGTATTCTACAGGCAAACAGAGCAATGCCTTATCTGACCTATTTAAACCTAAAAAATCGCAGGTCATAGTCGCAGATGCCTTCATTCTTTCCTTTTCTACCTCAAATACCTTAGGCACACCCGTGGAGCCTGATGTTTTCACCGAAACGCAAGGCTTCTCCGAATACCAATCTTCTAAAAAATTCAGAACTTGATATTCAAAATCGGTATTGGGTTGAAGTTGTTTTAAATCTACCTCTTTAGAAAAGTCAATCAGCATCATAGGAGTACTTATAATTTACCTCAAAAATAAACTATAAATACCAAATGCTAAAATCTACTCCTTTATAATTAAAGATTAAAATTGATGTAAACAGAATGTCTCGCATTTATCCTAACGGAATTAATGGCTATTTCGGAACGCAAAGGCAATTGACTTTCCAAACCTATATTAAACTTACGAAAAGAAAACTCCGCTCCCAATTTACTCAATACCAAATAACCACCTGTATGAGGCACTTTTTCTCCCACCTGTACATTTTGGAAATACTTTTCCGTAGAAATCCCTACTCTAGGAGACAATCTAAAACTATCAAAATCTTTGATATAATACCCTGTAACAGAAGTATTCCATTGGTCTCCAAAGCGATAATAATACTTATTCTGATTTTTAAAAATATAATCGGTAGAGAGTGCCACAGCCCATTGTCCTTTCATATAAGTATAATTAACAATGGCGGAATAGTCCCAACTTCCCGTACCTCTTTGAAAACTCGGATTATAGGAGTTAGCCGTTTTCTCATCAAATTTAGCTAATGGTACTTTAACCCCAACTCCAAAATTAAGCCGATGCGAATCTTGTTTATCTAAATTAAGTTTATAAATAACCGATGCCGACGCATCTCCCACACCACTTAATTCTTGTTTGGTATCCGTGTATCTGGTATGAAAATGAAATGGCAAATTGGCATAAACATCTACATTTTTATGAAGTGGAATACGCCCCCAGATTTGTACCGTGTTGTAATGTTCTGGGACGGAAAAATGAGCGTCTAAAATATTACTTTTAGATTCATACGATTGGTAAAGATATTTAACGCCAATAAACTGAGGATTGAGTATGCTTTCAAAACCAGAAGCCGCATTACCTACCGCACAACCACACGCATCGCAATCTTCCTCTAACCATCTTAGAGATTGGATAGGAAAACTAGCTGGTTTAACACTAATACTATCTTTAGCCTGTAAAATCAATAGACTAAATAAATTAAAAATTAAAATTATCTGTTTCATCATCTATTCTGAAAATGCTGGATTAGTAATAAATTGAGTATCACTTAATGTTTTTAAAAATGAAATAAGGTCATATTTTTCTTGCTCTGTTAAAGGAATCCCTACTCTACCTTTAACCTTTCTAAACTCAGGGTCTAAGTTAGGATTGTCTATAACTCCTGAATCATAAAAATCAAGTAAAGCCTTTAATGTGTAAAATCTACCATCGTGAGTATATGGAGCGGTATATTCCACATTTCTAAGACTAGGCACTCTAAACTTCAAAAAATCAGAATCTTTACCTGTTACTCTTTTTCTACCTTCGTCTTTTAATATCGGATTATAAGGCAGCCCTGTATTTCTGTAACTTTGGTCTGTAAACAAATCTGTGGAATGACATGCCACGCATTTTTGCTTAAAAATAGTATAACCTCTTGCCTCCTCCTCTGTAAATTTTTCTCCTTCATTTCTTACCACTTTATCATACTTACTGTTAGCCGAAATCATTATAGACATAAATTGTGTGAGAGATTTCAAAATTCTTTCAGCCGTAACTTTGTCATCGCCATATACAATGGTGAAAAGTCTTTTATAATCTTTATCGTCTTTAATCTTTTGTGTAATATTTTCTATGGTTTCGTCCATTTCCTCATGTGCTGAAATAGGAATAATAGGTTGCATCTCTAAATCGGTTACAGAACCGTCCCACATATATTTATCCAAGAAAATCATATTTTGAATTGGCAAAGCGTTCCTAAAACCTTCTCTACCTTCTACTCCGTGGCTCACCGTATGCCCATGATGTGTAAAGGCATCTTCTTGAATATGACAAAAAGCACACGCCACAGCATTGTCTTTAGCCAACCTCCCGTCATAAAATAGCTTTTTACCTAGCCGAACACCATATTCCGTAGGTTTATTAGCTTGTAAATTATACTTCACTTCTGGAAAATTAGATGGTACTCCAAATGCGTAAGGTTTATCTATAGGATACTGAACTTCTGCTTCATCATTCCGACAAGAAAGCACAGAAACAAGAACTACCAGCCCTGTGATAATGTAGCTTTTCATTTTTTCCGTAATTTATTTAAACCCTACCCAAAGATTGGGCTTCAGGTAGAGTTTATAATTAAAAATAATTTATTGGAAATAGCAGCCTAGTTATTATGAACATGGTCTACACTGAACATAAGCGAAAGGTTTTCTGCTGTTTCCTTTACTATAGACTTACTAGGGTGCATCGCCTGTGCATTATCATCTGATAGAACCACTTTATTCTTACCACTTAAGAATTGATTAATATCCGCCATAATATGTATTTGAGGAGCAATAGCCTTTCTTACCTTAGCCGCTTGCGGTAAGTCTAATGTAACAACTTTATAAACATCAGGAGTATTGCTCTGTTGTGGATTTCCTATGTTACCTATATGTATTTTGAAATTTTTATCTAAAGCATCAGAATAAGTTCCTTCAAAATTCACAAATTTATAGCCACTTGCCCAGCTCCAGCTCATACCGTTAGTCTTAGCTTTATCCCAAAACAAAGCCTGTTTTTCTTGCCCTAAAACGAAAGCATCAGGAGAAATACCTAGCCCAAACTTAACTTGCTTATAATCTCCAGCAGGAATTTCCTCCAACACAAAATTATGCGTTATTGCTTCCTCTGACTGGTCCACGATATAAGCCCCTTTGTCTGGATTTTGGTAATGATATTTAACCTCTGTACCATCGGATTTTACTAGAATAACATCACTCACAATGTATTTTAAAGTACTAAACTTGTGTTTCTGAGATGATGACGAAGTATAAACTCCAGAAAGCCCATACATTGCCTGTCCGTTAAAGAAGTTTTCAAATTTTAGTGTTACAGAATTTTTATCATTAGCGTCTATAGCTGGTTCTTCATCTCTGTTACAAGATACCACCAAACTTAAAATGATTGCGACATAAGCAAACACGATATATTTTTTCATAATTTTTTCTATTTAGTTAAACTGATTAAATTGATTAGATAGAACACCAGAATAAAAAGTGTTCATAATTAGTCCCGAATAAATGACAATTATTATCATGTCCGAAACAATACACACCATCACATAAATCCTTTATCAAAATAAAGGAAACAATGATAGCATAAAAATAAAATGGTTAAACAGCTAACAAAATAGGAGGGCGAAACGATTGGTCAAAAACATCTCCTAAAACAAAGAAGTCTTTGGATATAATCTTGCGTTCAGAATTTTCGTAGAAAACCTCATCAAAGGTAGGCAACCCATTATCCAAAAGCACAAAAACAACTGTTTCATATAAAGATAGACCTACCAAAACATCGTCTTGTTGATTATCTTTAAGTTCTTTTTCTAAGTAACATTTACCATGACAATTCATCTGAGGCTTATCTTTATTAATACAATAATTTGCCTCTATAAAACTTTGGTTGAGCTTAAAATGAACCACAATCATACTCTGCTGGAAAGAAACCAGCATTATAATCGCTAACATTATATAAGCTAAAACCTTTTTCACGAGTACAAAACTAATATTTTTTACAACACCAATTGCCAATATGGATAAAAATCATAGTACGGTTATTTTCCTTATTTTTGTCGTTCGTTAAATTGTTAATCATTTAAAAATTAGACATTGTGCTTTCAGTTCAGAGTTTAGGATTGCATCATTCGGGAAATTATCTGTTCCGTGATGTTAATTTCACTATAAAAAAAGAAGATAAAATAGGTTTAGTTGGGAAAAATGGAGCTGGTAAATCTACACTCCTCAAAATGCTTTCGGGCGAAATAAGTTTCTACGAAGGCGAAGTAATCCCAGAAGGTAACATCAGCATAGGTTTCTTAAAGCAAGATTTAGATTTTGTAAAAGGTAGAACCGTTTGGGACGAAACGATGCAAGCCTTTGAACAAATCAACGCGATGAAAGCAGAGCTAGACGAAGTTAATCATCAACTAGCCACTAGAACCGACTACGAAAGCGATGCCTACCATCAGCTCATTCATCGTATGACGGAGCTTAACGACTTGCTTCATCATCACGATGCTTACAACCTAGAGGGCGATATGGAGAAAATACTTTTGGGACTAGGCTTTAAAGCGGACGACTTCCAAAAGATAACCGATGAGTTTTCTGGCGGTTGGCGTATGAGGATAGAACTCGCCAAACTACTCCTCCAAAAGAACGACCTTATGCTACTGGACGAGCCTACCAACCACTTGGATATGGAATCCATCATTTGGTTAGAAAACTTCCTGAAAGATTATCCTGGGGCTATTGTACTGGTAAGCCACGACAAACAATTTATGACTTCGGTGTGCAACCGAACTTTTGACATCAATAATAAAAAAGTAGATGACTACAAAGCCAACTATACCAAATACCTAGAGCTCCGCAAGGAACGAAGAGAAAAGCTAGAACAAGCTAAAAAGAACCAAGATGCTGAAATCAAGCAAATGGAAGACAACATCAACCGATTTCGTGCTAGTGCCACCAAGGCCTCTTTCGCTCAATCCTTGATTAAAAAACTAGAAAAAATAGAACGCATAGAAATAGATAACGAAGATGTTTCTAAGTTCAACATTAGGTTTGTGCAGAGTATCGTTCCTGGGAAAGTAATCTTTGAAGCTGAGAATTTAGGAAAAGCCTACGGTACAAAACAGGTTTTTGACGGTGTGGACTTTTTCGTCCAAAGAGGCGAAAAAATAGCCTTACTCGGACAAAATGGTCAAGGTAAAACTACCCTTGCCAAAATACTCGCAGGAGAAATTAAAGATTATTCAGGAAGTTGGAATTTAGGACACAATGTGAACATCGGCTACTTTGCCCAAAATCAAGAGGAGGTACTCACTCCAAATAAAACCGTACTAGAAGAAGCCGAAGATGCTGCCACCGAAGAAACCAGACCTAGAGTAAGAGACCTTTTGGGGAGTTTTCTCTTCCAAGGCGATGCCGTAAACAAGAAAACCAAAGTACTTTCTGGAGGCGAAAGAAATAGATTGGCATTATGCAAGTTATTGTTGCGTCCGTTCAATACTTTGATTATGGACGAACCGACTAACCACTTAGACATACAGTCCAAGGAAATTATAAAACTCGCTTTACAGAATTTTGAAGGCACACTTATCGTTATTTCTCACGACAGGGAATTCTTACAAGGGCTTTGCGATAAGATTTTTGAGTTTAGAGATGGTAAAATGAAGGAGTTTTTAGGTAACATAGACGAATACCTAGAATACCGACAAAAAGAAAGCATTAGAGAAATATCCGTAGAGAAATCCAAGCTAGAGGAAAAAGCCAAAACACCTCCTCCAAAAGCGGAGCCTGTAGCGGTAGAGAAACCTCAGTTTATCTCTAAAGAGCAAAAAAATCTACAAAACAAAATAAAGAAGCTAGAGGAGAAAATAGCCGACTACGAAACTGAAATAGCAACTCTAGAGGATATATTTGCAAAGACTAATCCTACGGAACAGGAACTAGAAAAATACCAAACCTTACAAAAGGAACTAGAAGCTATTATGTCTGAATGGGAAAGTCTATCGGAGCAATTGGATTTATTTTAAAATAAAAAAGGCTCTATCTTACTCCAAAAATTGATGCCTATAAAATCTAAACAAGACTTATAGGCATTATTTTTTAGAGGAACTCCCATCAACCACTTAAAACAATACTAAATTATCACCACTCCGCTCTCCGACCTAAAGAAACAGAGACATTAGGTTTGGAACAAGGCTAAAAGGACAGATATATACATCTATCTTCCTTCTTTTGTCTTGAAACAAAAGAACCAAAAATTCAAGGTTCTGGTGGCTATGCCTAAAAAATACTCACAAAGGCTAAAAGTTTTAAAACTCGCACCGCCTCGTTACCCAACGCCTGCTCAAACAGTAAAACTTTTTTAACGCCTTTGCTCCTATTTTTTTAACAGCTACCCACCAAAGACCGTTTAAAATAGTTTTAAATTATAACTACTTAGCTATTATCAACAGTCTGCTGAGCAAAGGTAAGTTTAGGGAATGACCCCGTAGCGGTATTGGGAGCGATAGCTTCCAAATAGCAGGGGGCAGTCCCGTACCGTAGGTAAACCTAACCTTTGCTCTTGAATTTTTCGTTCTTTTGTTTCAAGACAAAAGGACATAAGTATATACTTTATTCCTTCTTTTCCTTGATGAAAAGAATCAAAAATTCAAGACTGTACCCCCCTTTGGCTAAACCTCGTTACTAAAGGCTAAAATCCCCAAAACTCGCTCCAGTGCTTCTGCCCACACCAATGCTCAAACAGTGGGTATTTTTTAACGCCTTTACTAACGAGGTTTTTAACGCCGTCGGGATTAGAGGTCATTCTATAATGTTATACAATAGTCGTCCTATTCTTAAAAGGCATTAGATTTATTTCAAGGCAAAAGAACAGCCTATAAATTCTATGCCTATAAAAATTATTTTTATGCTTATTAAAAAAAATCCGATGCCTATAAGTTTTTGATTTTATAAGCATCGGTTTTTTAAAGGGAGCTTAGGAGTTATTCTAAACCTTCTCGTAAGTGAGTGTCGCTAGGGTATCTTTTATTCCTTTGGCAGGAGTGAAAATCACTTTAGCTTGTTTAATAGCATTAGCAGTTACTTCTTTCTCAGTAGCTTTGCCCTCACTACTAAAACTCACTCGCAGACTGCCCAACTCTCCCAAACGAACAATCTGCCCATTAGCTAAGGACGATTGCATCACATCTACCAAAGCGTAGAGTACCGCTCTGATGTCTGCTCCGCTTACCGTAGAGATTTTCTCTATGTCTCTGGTAAGGTCGGTTAGGGTTTTCTCTCCGCTCATATTAGGAGAAGCATACCATTTTTTGTCGCCGCCACCGCTTACGCCGGGTTGACCTCTTTCTATTGCTTTAAATTTTACTGGCATAATTTCTACTTTTTAATGATTTACAGTAATTGATTTTGATGATAAAAATTCCTCACAATACCGATAGGCATCATAAGGAATCATTAAACTATTTTACTAATAAGGCTTCTAACTTCTGTAAACGAGCTTCTAATTCTGCTATTTTAGCGTCTTTAGCTTTTAACTCTTCTTTTTGAGATTTTAAAGCCTTGTCCTGCTCTATGCTATGCAGATAAAGTTCTTCTATCTTCTCTACATTAGTGAACTGAGTTGCCATAAGGTCTACATAACCTTGTTTTTTGATTTCTGCTGCAGACTGATACCCTGGTAAATGCCCGTTAGCTTTTACAAAATCTTCTACTTGGCTAAGGGTTTTAAAGCTATAATCTGCTTTTAAGCTAGAAGTACCTGTGTAATACTTTTGGAACACATAGTCTGGGAAGATGGCCGCACCGTTAGTTCCCACAAAAGAGGTTGCCTTTACTTTACCTGCTACTTCTAGTTTTTCGGTTGGAGTTGTTGTACCTATACCTAAAGAGCCTGCAAAATGATTAACTTTATCACCCCCCAATATATAAACACCATATTTATTGGTTATTCCTGGTACATTTTCATTTGCTTCTGCATAATAATCATAAGCATCTCCTATGGTTCCTGAAAAACCAGTAGCTAAACCTTGATATCCAGTGTAATAACCATACATCTTACCTATTGAACTAGTAACATTAAACCCTGTTCTTCTTGTAATTCTAGCTCTACTAGCAAAGACATTATCTATAGCCCCTGTTCCATTCAAACGAACTCTATTATGACAAGCCATTACATCACCTACAGGTTTATCTGTATTTACAGCAGCATCTAATTCAGCTCCCATTACCACATTAGCACTAGCATTAAGTCCATTTATAGCGGCCGAAAAATACCCTGCCGTAATGAGTCCAAGTTTTGTATTACCAAAATGCTGTGAATTACCAAAAAAACCCACGAATTCCTTATCTTGAAATATATCATTCTCTGCAATAATATTCAACTTTGTTTCAGCCCAATACTTCTTAATTCCAGCATAATCCTTATCGACATAATATACATCATAGCTTTTCGTCATTCTATTTATATTTTCGTTAACATTTGAAACATCCGAGCTTCTTATAAATGATTTCATAAAACCATTTTGATTTGTCATATCATAAGTTACGTAATTTCTAAGTACATTAGTGACATCTGGAAAAAGAGGTGCTGTTCTCAGCAAATCATATCCCCCATTAGCTTTATATTTAGTAGTATAATTACTTACAGGATATGCTAATTTTGCATCTACATCATCTTTTACCCAAATCGCATCAGTATTACCAGAAGTACTTCCTGCACTCTTTACCCATTTTGCTCCATTCCAAAAATAGTAACCTTTTTCTGTAATATCTGCTACAGCTGCAGTTGCCGCACTCGTCATGGTTAAATCATTAACATACACCAAGGTAGATTCTTGTGGTGGTGTAGTGTTTGCTCCCATTAATAGAGCTTTCTCTTTGTTTACTCTTGGAATCAACAAACCTTCTACTTTTTCACTGGTATTGTCTGTTTTGCCTTTAATATCCAAAGTAGCGTTGGGCTTATCGATGTTAATTCCCACTTTCCCATCATACTGTCCATAAGCTACTAGTCCTAAACCTAGAAAGGCTAATACACTTAATTTCGTCGTTTTTGTTTTCATAAAGTTTAATTTTAAAATTGTTGATATTTAAAGTTTATAAATGTTAGATATTGGATATTGGATATTCGATTTTAGATGTTGGATTTTAGACTTAAGGGTTGAGGTGATACTAGGTTCTAATATCTTACCTCTAAGCTCTGATATAAAAAAACGCCTTCCCCCTCTAAACACACACAAAACGAGAGGAAAGGCTAATACAGAAAGAGCAAAATACTCTCTCTGAACACCAAAAGCACCTAACAAGAACGACCATGTTATTAGACAAAACAATGGTGCTTTTAGTAAGTATTGATGAAAGCTAAAATTAGAATAGGATAAACGCCAAAAGCCCCCAACAAAAGTTAGTGGAACTCTATTTATAATTAACAATAAAAGTTGAAATAATTTTCTAGATAATACGACGCATACGCAGGTAATTACTGTGTGTGTGTGTGTGTGTGTGTGTGTGTGTTTACACAATTATTTGGAAGTACCAAATTTTTGTGTAAGTTTTTTTCACTTTTTTGTATGTCACTGATAGTGTATCGCATAAATATGAAGCAAACTTATAACCTTTTAAGCAAGTATGCAAGTTTTAGCATAAGATTTTATCTCTATCTACCTCTAAATTAAAAGCACAAAAAAGACTACCCCCATAAAAGGAGGTAGTTTTTTTATTGTACTGTTTATTTGTAGAAAAAGTAATCCTTACATATAATTCTCTATAGGTGCACAAGTACACACTAAGTTTCTGTCTCCATAAGCCTCATCTACTCTAGATACAGATGCAAAGAATTTATGCTCTCGTACCCAATCTAAAGGATAAGCCGCCTTCTCTCTAGAGTAAGGTTTGTCCCAAGAGTCAGAAAGTACCACTTGCTCTGTGTGTGGTGCATTTTTAAGCACATTATTTTGAGCATCAGCTTGTCCGTTAGCAATTTCTTCTATCTCTTTCTTAATAGAAATAAGAGCTTCTGCAAAACGGTCTAGTTCAGCCTTACTTTCAGATTCGGTTGGCTCTATCATCAGCGTACCTGCCACAGGGAAACTCACTGTAGGTGCGTGGAAACCGTAGTCCATCAATCGTTTAGCAACATCGGCTACCTCTATACCCAATGTCTTAAATTGTCGGAAGTCCACAATACACTCATGTGCTACTCTGCCTTGAGCATTAGTATAAAGAATTGGGAAATGCTCCTTTAGAACATCTTTTAAATAGTTGGCATTAAGTATGGCGTGTTCCGTAGCCTTTTTAAGACCTTGAGCTCCCAACATCTTGATATAAGCATACGAGATATTAAGTACTAATGACGACCCATAAGGTGCAGAAGAAATTGCCTGAATTGCCTGTGAACCACCTACCCCAATATTAGGATTAGACGGTAAAAACGGAACTAAATGTTCTGCCACACAGATAGGTCCTACCCCTGGACCACCTCCACCGTGAGGGATTGCAAATGTTTTATGAAGGTTAAGGTGGCACACATCTGCCCCAATAAGCCCTGGGCTTGTAAAGCCTACTTGAGCGTTCATATTTGCCCCGTCCATATAAACTTGTCCGCCGTATTGGTGTACTAAACTGGTAATTTGTCTGATATTAGCATCAAAGAAACCATAAGTAGAAGGATAGGTAATCATTACCGCAGAAAGGTTTTCGCTGTGTTCTTCTGCCTTAGCTTTAAAGTCTTCAAAATCTATTTCTCCGTTTTCTAGGTTTTTCACTACAATCACTTTCATACCTGCCATTACTGCCGATGCTGGGTTGGTACCGTGAGCAGACTGAGGAATTAACACTATATTTCTATGCCCCTCTCCTCTAGATTTATGATATTCACGAATGACCATAAGCCCCGCATACTCACCTTGAGCTCCAGAGTTAGGCTGTAAAGAAGTTCCTGCAAAACCTGTAATTTCGGCTAAATCTTTTTCTAATTCTTTAATCAATAACTGATAACCACCTGCTTGTTCCGTAGGTACAAATGGATGAACACTACCCCACTCTGCCCAAGATAATGGCAACATTTCAGTAGCAGCATTCAGTTTCATTGTACAAGACCCTAGCGAAATCATAGAGTGAGTTAGAGATAAATCCTTCCTCTCTAATCTCTTGATATAACGCATCAACTCTGTTTCTGTATGGTACTTATTGAAGACTTCATCTTTCAATATTTCGTCTGTTCTTAATAAGTCTTTAGGTAAAGTACACGCTTCTTTTATATTGATTTTGAAACTTTGCTTCGCTTTAAAGTTTGCAAAAGCATCTAATAATTTTTGTAACTTATCTTCAGTACAAGCCTCATTGAGTGCAATACTTACGATGCCTTCGGTAAAGTAATTCAGATTGATACTCTGACCTCTCATTAGCATCATTAAGTTGAGTTTTTCTTCCTCTGACAATGCTATTTTAACAGTATCAAAACTTGCTTCTTCTACTACTTGGTAACCTAACATTTTTAAAGACTCCGCAAGTGCATTAGCTTTATAATGAATTTGGTCTGCAATAAACTCTAGACCTTTAGGTCCGTGATACACACAGTACATTCCTGCCATTACCGCCAAAAGAACCTGTGCTGTACAGATGTTAGAAGTCGCTTTTTCTCTTTTGATATGTTGTTCTCTGGTTTGTAATGCCATTCTTAACGCTCTCTTACCATACATATCTTGAGAAACGCCTATAATTCTACCAGGTATATTTCTCTTGTAAGATTCTTGACAAGCAAAAAATGCTGCGTGTGGACCACCATATCCCATAGGAATACCAAATCTTTGTGTAGTACCAACCGCACAATCCGCGCCCATAGAGGCAGGAGATTTCAGCTTAACCAATGCCATTGGGTCACAAGCCACCGCTACTTGTAGATTGTTTTCTTTATACTTAGCTATAGACTCTGTATAGTCTAATACGACTCCGTTTTTACCTGGATACTGAAGTAGCACACCAAAAAAGCCTTCGCTTAGATTTTCTTTCTCATGGCAACCTACTACGATTTCTATCCCTAGTCCGTCTGCTTTAGTTTGAAGTACAGCTACCGTCTGCGGTAATACTAACTCTGACACAAAAAAACGATTACCTTCTGCTTTTTTCTGCTCTCTAGTTCGGTTTTCAAAGAACATATGCATAGCCTCTGCCGCTGCTGTACCTTCATCTAATAAAGAAGCATTAGCTAAAGGAAAGCCCGTTAATGAAGACACCACTGTTTGGAAATTAAGTAGTGCTTCTAGCCTACCTTGTGCTATCTCTGCCTGATATGGCGTATAAGCCGTGTACCAACTAGGATTTTCTAAAATATTTCTCTGAATTACCGACGGCAATATAACATTGTGATAACCAAACCCAATGTAATTATCAAAAAGATAATTCTTAGAGGCTAACTCCTTAGAATGAGAAAGCATTTCGTACTCCGATAAGGGTTCTGAAATGCTTAAATCTTTGTCCGCTCTAATATCTGCTGGTATGGTTTGAGAAATGAGTTCCTCTATTGAAGATACTCCTATCTTAGAAAGCATCGCCTGTGTGTCTTGCTCGTTAAGACTAATGTGACGATTAACAAAGGCTTGTGTATTCATAAATTTTCTATTGTTTTTTTATTAGATTACAGAGCGTAAATTTATTACTTTTTGGTTTTCTATACAAAGATTTTGTGTGCTTATATACCAATATTTTGTATTTGCACCGTGCTAATAGCCCTATTTACTGAATTTTAAAAATCCCTCCACAAAAACACTTGACAAAAAAATCACAAGAACCAAAAATCCTTGCGATTTTAATAAATTAAATATTTAGGCTAACCCTTTCTAAATTATTTATCAGGATACGCTACTTTAAAATCCAAGTGAATAGGATTTTGTTTTCTCAATCTATTTTTAATCACTTCTTCACTTACTTTTAAATTATCCTTGGTCAATAGAGTACCATCTTCTAATCGAATAGGTTGATTCCTATTTATCAAGCCTTTGGTAATACTACCAAAAGGGTCATTGTAATTTTGGAGGAGCATTTTCTTAAATTTATCAATAGAAATAGTTACAGAATTGGTTTCTAATGTGGTTAAGAAATCAATGGTCTGAGTAGCAGGGAAATTTTGAACACCAATTAATTCAAAATGAAAATGATTCTGCGTATCCTTCAGACTCACTATCAATCCTGGTAAACCACTAAAAAGGTACGGTCCTACATAAAGAGGAAAATCCTTATCCCACCAAGCTTCCCATTGTCTTCCTCCGTAGTCTATCGTTGCTTTTTGCAGTGTCCTATTCCCCTCCAGACGAGTTTCTTTTTCCATCTTCCAATCTTTTGATTTTTTTATGTGGATTTTAAAAACATCTACACTCAGTATTTTATATTCTTCTGCATCGTCATTATTGGCAAAATTCACTTTTACAAAATCCGTCATTTTGAAGTCTGAAAATCCAAACTCTCCTGTCTTTTTAAAAATAGAATCATTTACAAAGTAATTTCTATTGTAATAAATCCCAGTTTTCTTATGGGTATCTACATCAAGATAGTAAATTTCATCAACCCGTTCAGAATCAACACCTGATGACACCCTGTACACCAATCTCGTGGTTTGAGCATGAATAAAAATACTGGTAAAAAAGATAAAAAAATATAAATATTTCATGATAATCAATTAAAAGGCTATTATAAACAATTTTTTTATGATTTAAGATTCGAATTAGAACTCTTCCATTAGGTTTTACTTAACTGCTTTTTTGAAAACTTTGTTAAATTCTTCATAATTGTAAAAACATTTAATTATGTGACTCTTAGCTTCTCAAATATAGAAATAATTTCTAATTGAACAAGATTTTTTTCATAACATTATAAACACACTATGTAATACAAATAAAATATCATTAAAAATTCCCATATAATAATTAGACAAATATAAGTTCTATTTTTAGGCTAATCTCTCACTAAACTATTTATCAATATACGCTACTTTAAAATCTGAGTAAATATCTCCAAGAGCTTCTCCACTGGCTTTTAAATTATCCTTGATCGGTTTTAATCAAATAAACTGACATCTATTCATCAAGCCTTTGGTAATATCCAAAAGGGTCATGATAATTTTGAATAAACATTATTATGTACAAATTATTTTTTATTCATAATCTATTTTATGATTAGACTCTATTGGGATAGTATTACGAATGGATTTTCTAATTCCTTCTATTTTTTCTCTAAAATTTATTTTTTTCATTCCACCATTACCATCATCTTCCATTGCTTTAGCACCAATTAGTCTTACATAAGAGAAAGGGTCTGTATAATAATCTTTTCTTATTTTATTTAGTTCTTCCCAGCTTACTTCTTTACCAGTATTGGGAAGATATAAGTTTTCTTTTCTATTATTTTTAATGCTGACTAAACTAAAATCAAAAATCCCCTCACTATCATTAATCTGTACAATTAACCCTGGTAAACCATTAAACACATAAGGTCCTTCTGAAAGAGACACATCTCTAGTAAACCAACCTACCCAATGTCTGCCTCCGTAGTCTGTTTCTATTTTTTGACAATTAAAGGTCCCAATTTTTTGAGTATCTGGAAGAATAGTCCAATTGACAGCATCTGAAATCTTAACAAAAACTTTATCTCTCGTAATAGGGGAAACTACTACTTTTTTAATTTCTCTATCAGCTAATTTTTTATGAATGTAAACTTGTTCATCAATATTTGTACTATAACCATAGCCATATCCAGTCGTGGTCAATAAAGAATCGGATATTCTCTGATGACTAGAGCGAAATACAGACTCATGCTTTAAAACATCTAAATAATAGATTTTAGTTTTTGTAAAGTCCTTGTTGTCTTTGAACTTAAACTCGTATAAAATACTTAAGTTCTGCCCATAAATAAAAGGAACAAAACAAATTAAAAGATAGATTTTTAAAATTAACCTTATTTTCTTCATATAAAAAATATATACATTTCCTAAGAGAATAATATAACGATATAAACAGCTTCAATGCAAACCACTCACAAACTGCAATAAACCACCACAGGATAGACCATATTACTCACAAACTGACATACACATGTCTTCATAGCTCCCACCATTCACTTTTTTCAATTATTCTTTTCCTAGTGTTAAAATTAATTGTTATATGTAATACTCACAACCGAAATTAATTAAGTAAGTATTGTTGTACATTTAGCACAAATTAATTTTTAATTTATTCAAACTTCACTTGAATACAAAAAAAGGCGAGCAAAGTGCTACTATTATGGTGCAACACTTAAGATTTGTCCTGAAATAGCCCCGATAGAAGCGGATACCCCACAGCGAAGAGGCGGAGCGAAGCGGAGCCTCTGAGCGAGGAGTATGAGCGGATAGCGGGAAATAGCTCCTAAATAAAATCTGATAAATATCAGCTAATTGATGAGTTTATTTTTATTTGTATTTAATCTAAATTATGTTATATTTGCAACATGAATACAGCAGTAATTCCTTTTAAAGTACCTGTGCTTACGCCTGCGTTTTCGGCTGAACAAGAGATGTTTTGCAGCAAAAAGAAATGTTGTAAAAAGTTTAAAAAGGGTAAAAGGTGCAAAAAATGCCCTGGCAGATTGAAAATGGCTTAACGAAAAAGCCAAAATAAAAGTAGTATCGCCAACAACAGAGCTAGGATATACGGAAGTTTACTAGGTCGGTTGGCAGTGTTTGATTGCTGTTTTGTATTGGTAAAATGAGTTTCAGAGAGAGGTGTTTCCACTTCCTGTATTTCTTTTATAGTGATACCTTTGGCAACGGTTTTTTGCAATAGTGTATTGGTAGCGTTCAGTAAAATTTTACACTCTCCGTTGGTATCAAACTGTGTGATTTTCACCTTTTTTTCTCCATAGTTTTTTACTAGACCAAAAGGGATTATTTTTATTACATCGGCATTTTGTGTCTGCCAATTTAGGATAATTTCTTCGCCTTTTTTCACTCTGAGTTTATTTGCGTGGAAGGTTTTGATATAAGGTGGTTGGTCGGATTTTATGTTTTGTTGTATTTGTGCTAATTTTTGGTCGTATAAACTTCTACTATTTGCGTTGATAAGCACCTCGTAAGCCTCCTGAACTTCTCTGAAACGCTCCACAAAAAATGAATCGTTTTCGTTTTTATCAGGGTGATATTTAAGTGATAACTTTCGGTAAGCCTTCTTGATGTCTTCCGATGTAGCCTCTTCCGAAATTCCTAAAAAGTAATAGTAATTCTTCACCTTAAACCAATTCCAAAATTTGTTTTAGTTCTAAAATATGAGTACCTGCTTTGTACCTTTCCACCGACTTAACCATTGCTTTACTTAAATCTTCCACTGATATAGGTTGATATTTTTTCAGCAATCCTATTTTATTAAAAGTATTTAATATAGGTAGTGAAATACGCTCTCCTAATCTCTTTGTTTCAGGGCGTATAAGTAAACTTGGTCTTAAAATAATGAGGCTAGGGAAATTAAGTTCTGCAATTGCCTCCTCTAGTTTACCCTTCATTTTAGAATAGAAAATTGGCGACTTTTTATCTGCTCCCATAGAAGAAATTAAAACCAATGTAGAAACACCGTTTTCTTTAGCTATTTTAGCAAAAGTGTATTGGTAATCATAATCCACACGCCACTGAGCGTCTTGACTCCCAGCGTCTTTAAGCGTAGTTCCTAAACAAGAAAATGCAACATCTCCGCTGATAATAGCCGAACTTTGCTCTAAATGATTGAAATCTACTTTACAAATTTCCACTTTTGGCAACAACGAAGTACCCTCTCTCCTAGATAATGCCACCACCGACTGATACGACAAATCATTAGAAAGTGTATTTAATAGAGCCTTACCCGTAGCTCCCGTCCCACCAATAACTACTGCTTTTTTCATCTCGCTAAAATACAAAAAGGGAGAGCCAGTGCAGACTCTCCCTTCAAAAATAATTTATTTTAAGCTTGCTAGAGCGGCTTCGTAGTTAGGCTCGTTAGTAATTTCGGATACTTGTTCTGTGTAAATCACTTTATCATTTTCATCAGTGATAACAACCGCTCTACTCAACAATCCTTTGAGCGGTGAGTCTGCTAAAGTAACGCCAAATTCTTCCCCAAAATTACTTCTAAAATCAGATAGTGTTTCTACATTATTTAAACCTTCTGCAGCACAAAAACGCCCTAATGCAAATGGTAAATCTCTAGATATGTTTATTACTACCGTATTATCTAACTTAGACGCTTCTTCATTAAATTTTCTCGCTGAAGCCGCACATACTCCCGTGTCTATACTTGGGAAAATGTTAAGTACTTTTCTTTTTCCTGAGAAGTCATTTTTAGTTTTTTCGCTTAAATCTGAAGCTACTAGATTAAAGTCTTTTATTGTTTCTCCTAGTTTAGGAAGTTCTCCTACACTACTAATTTCATTACCTTTTAATGTTAGTTTTGCCATTTTAAATGTTTTAATATTTATCAAAAATAAATATAAATTTCTTACAAACCTATTGTTAGCTTTACTATCCTAATAAACACCAATAAAAAAGCATAAACTCCGAAAAGTTTATGCTCTCTATATCAACTGATTGATTCTTATTTTATTTCCTAATAAAGTCCAAATTGCATAGCAAATAAATCTGGATACACTCCCATCGCTACCAATAACAATACAAGCACCACCGCCATAATGTTATAAGTAATACTTACCTTTTCACTAGTTTTAAATGAACTTTCTTGATAAAAGAACATCGCTATAATCAATCTTAAATAATAAGCGATACTCAAGGCAGAACCCAAGATAGCTACAACTACCAGTACAGTAGCGTTACCTGAAATAGCTTGACTAAAAACATTAAACTTACCTATAAACCCTGCCGTAAGCGGAATACCAGCCATTGATAACAGAGATACAGAAGCTACAACAGCTAATAAAGGTTCTGTCTTTGCCAAACCATTAAATGCCTCGAAAGAAGTTTCTCTCTTTATTTTTTCTACCCATATCAAACACATAAATACCCCAACTGTTGCTAAAGAATAAGCAAATAGATAGAACGCTAAATTATATACAGAAAGACTATTAAATCCGAAAAATATGAGAGCTATATATCCTGCATGAGAAACACTAGAGTAAGCCAACATTCTCTTAGCATTGGTTTGTGCTAATCCCATAATATTAGACAGAATAAGTGTTAAGATAATAAGCACAGCCACAATGTTAATCCACATAGAAAAACCTCCGATAAATGCTAAAGTCATCACTTTGAAAAACGCATAAAATCCTGCTATCTTAACCACTGATGCCATAAAACCTGTTATAATAGACGGTGCTCCTTGATACACGTCTGGACTCCACATATGGAATGGTGCTAAAGATACTTTAAATGCCATAGCCACCAACATCATTACAATTCCTAATAAAAACATTTTGCTTGTAGCTCCGTGTGCTCCTCCAAAAAGGTGGATAGTAGCTAAATCAAAACTTCCTGTACTACCATAAATTAACGCAATACCGAAAAGCAAAAAGCCCGTAGCAAAAGCACCCATCAAAAAGTATTTCATAGACGCTTCTACAGAACGAAGATTGGTTTTAGCACTTCCTGCCATAACATAAAGCGGTATAGACAGTATCTCTATCCCTAAAAATAGAGTAACCATATTTTGGAATCCAAACAAAATAATACCTCCACAAAGAGAAAATAGCATTAAAGCATAAAGCTCCGACTGGTGACTTCTATGATTACTAAATGCAAAACCTGCAATAAAAAATAATAAAAGAGTTACCACCAAAGATATTTTGGTAAATAATGCTGTATTAGCACTATAGCTAAACATTGCATTGTATTTTTCAAAAAAAGTACAATCAGGAAGGAAACTAACATATAACGCAATTCCCAAACCAAGAATTCCTACATACCTAGCATATTTACCCTGATTAAAAACACCCGTAAACAAAGCAATAACTGCTGTGATAAATATAGTAATTAAAACACTCATCTTTTTAAAATATCATTTTGTTAACTTATCACAGATAAGTAAATAAACTTTAACGAACTTTGCACCATCTCTATAATGAGGTTAGGATATACTCCCAATACTATTACAAAAACAGATAACCCTGCCAATACCGAAAATTCTACCGCCGAAAGGTCTTTAACTTGTGATAAAACAGTTTCATCTCCTTCCCCAAACATTGCTTTACCATAAAGTCTTAGCATATATACTGCTGCTAAGATTACTGTTAATCCAGAAACTATTACTGCTAATGTATTGTAGCTAAATACGGCTTTTAGTAACATAAATTCTCCGATAAATCCATTAGTCAACGGAACTGCCATAGAACCTAATAAAATAATCATAAACAGAACTGCAAACTTAGGTGCTACTCTAGCTAATCCACCCATCTGACGAAGGTCTCTTGTACCAAATCTTTTGATGAGAATATCAGCACAGTAGAATAATCCTACTACATTGATACCGTGTGCAAAAGTTTGTACCATAGCACCCTCAGCACCTTCGTAAGTAAATGTCCCATTAAGTGTAACAATAGCAGAAGCAAAAATTCCTGCTACCATAAGCCCCACATGCGATAGAGATGAATAAGCGATAATTCTTTTAACATCATTATTTACAATAGCTATTAAAGCTCCATAAATAATCCCAACTATTGCCATTACCATTATTATCTTACCAGAAAGACCTAATACAGCCTCTGGAGCTATTGGTAACAAATATCTTAATACTCCATAGACTGCCATTTTAAGCATAATCCCTGACAGAAGCATAGAGCCTTGCGTTGGTGCATAAGTATATGTATCTGGCTGCCAAGTATGGAAGGGAAACAACGGCAGCTTAACTGCAAATGCCATCATAATTAACCAGAAAACAAAGGTCTGTTGTTCAGTGTTTAAAGCTGCGTTATACAAATCTATCAAAGCAAAAGAGTCTGAATGATTGTATAAATAAACTAAACCTACCAACATGAATAAAGAACCGAAGAAAGTATAAACAAAGAACTTAGTAGTTGTTTTAATTCTTTGGTCTTCTTGCCCCCAAATTCCGCATATAAACCATATCGGAATAAGGGTAACTTCCCAAAATATATAGAATAATAGACCATCTAACGCAGTGAAAACGCCTAAAAGACCAAACTGCATCAATAAGATAAGTCCATAAAAAGTATTTCTATAAGATGTCTGTTGATTAAACGAAGACAGAATGATAAAAGGCACTAAAATATTGGTAAGCAATATCATTAGCATTCCCATACCATCTACACCGAAACTTAAGCTACTTCTTATCAAATAACTCCAATCGTATTGTATTTGGTACTGCATTTCGCCATCTACAGAATCTGCGTAGTTGAAATTAAACAACATCACAAATGCCAGCAACAACTGAGCTAAAGCTATACCAAATGCCAAATACCTACTCTGAGAGCTCTTCCAAGCAAAAACCAATCCTGAACCTACAAGAGGTAATAGTAATAATGATAATAACATCTATTATAGAACTAAAAAGTTAATAATTAAAATAATACCTATCGCCAAAGACATAATTAAAATGTAGTTTTCTACATTTCCATTCTGAACTTTTTTGAATGCTCTACCTGAACCTACCGAACCTAAACCTACAAGTGTTACTAAACGGTCTAAAATTCCTTTATCAAACATAGAAGCCAATTTACCCAAACCTTCTACTGGTTTTACCACAGCAGCATTGTAAATTTCGTCTATATACAATTTTTGAGCAGACAGTTTTTCCCAACCTGTATATTCAGCTTTAGGCTGTTTGTTTTTAGTAACATACAGATATCTAACCACAAACCAAACTACAAAGAACATTAGTACTGTAAGCCCTAGTAAAATCATTTCTACATTAAATGGAACTTCAACCGTTTCCTTTGTGTAAACATAATACAACCCTTCTAACCAATGGTGTAAAGTTTGGTATTCTCCGTGAGCTATAAAATGAGGCAGATTTAAGAAACCTCCCAGCAAAGACAGCACTGATAAAACCATCAATGGTAAAGTCATATTAAGTGGACTTTCGTGGAGATGATGTTTTTGCTCCTCCGTTCCTCTGAAAGAACCGTGAAAAGTAAGGTAATACAATCTAAACATATAAGTAGCCGTCATAGCTGCTATTACGAAAAGAATTACCCAAAATATCGGATTTTTAGCATACGCAGACACCAATATTTCATCTTTAGAAATCATACCTGAAAATAACGGCATTCCCGATATAGCCAATGTACCTATAAGAAAAGTAGCGTGAGTTATAGGAATATACTTTTTAAGTCCTCCCATAAATCTCATATCTTGCTCTCCACTCATCGCGTGGATTACGGAACCCGAACCTAAGAATAGTAATGCCTTGAAGAAAGCGTGTGTCATCAAATGGAACATAGCCGCTGTATAAGCTCCTACTCCCAAAGCTACAAACATAAACCCTAGCTGAGATACTGTAGAGTAAGCCAATACCTTTTTAATGTCGTTTTGTCTTAATGCCATAAACGCTGCTAAAGCTGCTGTAAGCAATGCTATATACAAGATAACATCTAATGTTGTAGGTGCTAAAGAATATAAGAAGTTAGAACGAACTACCAAATAAATCCCCGCTGTAACCATCGTAGCTGCGTGGATAAGGGCAGACACTGGAGTAGGCCCTGCCATGGCATCTGGTAACCATGTAAATAGTGGCAATTGTGCTGATTTACCTACCGCTCCTACAAATAAACTCAATGTGATGAAGATAACCACTGGGCTATCAATAGCAAATTTAGATGAGTTTTGAGCTACACTTAGATAATCTACCGCATTTACTTCGGAAGCTAACATAAAAATACCTATCAACAAGCCTAAATCACCTATACGGTTCATAATGAAAGCCTTTCTAGCCGCCTTACCATACTCTTGATTTTTATACCAAAAACCAATCAATAAATAAGAACAAAGACCAACACCTTCCCAACCGATAAACAGAATCAAATAGTTACTTCCCATTACTAGAAGTAACATAGAGAATATAAACAGGTTAAGATAAGTAAAGAATTTATAGAAGCCCTCATCGTGGCTCATATATCCAATAGAATACAAATGGATTAAAGAACCAATCCCTGTAATGATCATCATCATCATTAAAGAAAGCTGGTCTACCTGAAACCCAAAATTAACCTGCATACCATTAACACGGAACCATTCAAAAGCCTTTACCACTAAAGCTGGGCTATCCGAATTGAACTGTGTAAAGATATAAACCGAAAGTAAAAATGAAACAAATACCACTGCAGTAGCCAAACCGCCTACCACAATTTTAGGTAATCTTTTCCCTAATAATCCGTTGATTAAAAAGCCTAATAAAGGAAAAAGAACAATTGCATAAACTATATTTTCCATATTTCTTTTATCCTTTTAATTTATTTAAAATACTAATATCTACTGATTTTATATTTCGGTACATCATAGTAATAATAGCCAGTCCCACAGCTACTTCTGCCGCAGCTACCACCATAATGAAAAATACTAACATCTGCCCATGAGCATCTCCGTAATAGGTAGAAAATGCTACTAATAATAGATTTACAGAATTAAGCATAAGCTCTACGCATCCCAAAATAACAATGGCATTTTTTCTTAACAAAACACCCAAAACACCCAAACAGA
Organism: Riemerella anatipestifer; assembly: GCF_009670965.2. Classification (NCBI taxonomy): domain Bacteria; kingdom Pseudomonadati; phylum Bacteroidota; class Flavobacteriia; order Flavobacteriales; family Weeksellaceae; genus Riemerella; species Riemerella anatipestifer. The sequence goes on from NZ_CP073239.1 coordinate 427,538, forward strand.
ATAAAAATGTAGATAAAACTACATAATAATCCAAAGGAATGTTCTGTACAAAAGAATTCATTTCCATAATATTTTATAAATCTTTTTTACCAATTAGCACCGCTCCTACAATCCCCGAAAGAATTAAAATTGAAGCCAACTCAAACGGCAATACATATTCATTAAACAATAATCTTCCCAAATTTTTGGTAAGCCCTACACCTTCTGTAATCTCAGTTACAGGCAATTCATTTCCTACATAACCTCTTAAAGCTCCTAAAAAACCCACTAAAAGAAGTCCTGCAGAGAAAATTCCTGCAAATTTCATTAGGTTATTCTTTTTGCCTTCGTCTTTCTCCTTTAGATTAAGCATCATAAGCACATATAAGAATAAAACCATAATAGCTCCTGCATATACTATAATCTGCACAATTCCCAAAAATTGGGCATTAAGTAATATATACAATCCTGCTATAGAAAAAAATGTAATTACTAAAGACAATATGCTATACAACGGATTTTTAGCTGCTACAAAATAAATAGCACTAATAACCGCTAAACCTGAAATAATATAAAAAACAATCTGCTCCATTACTTAATAAGATTTCTTTTGTCTTTCACTAATATCTATTCTATTGTTCATATCCTCCACTAGTTTGTCTTTTCCATAGACAAAAGAACCACGGTTAGACTCTACATCTACTAATCTATCTGTAAGATAAATCGCTGATTTAGGACAAGCCTCCTCACACAATCCGCAGAAAATACACCTCAACATATTAATTTCGTAGGTAGAAGCATATTTTTCTTCTCTATAAAGATGTTTTTCTTCCTTAGTTCTTTCAGCCGAAGTCATCGTAATGGCTTCCGCAGGGCAAGCAACCGCACAAAGTCCGCAAGCGGTACATCTTTCTCTCCCTTCATCATCTCTTTTAAGAACATGTCTCCCACGCCATACTTTAGCCCTTGGCTTTTCCTGTTCTGGATATTGTATCGTTCTATCTTTCTTAAAAAAATGCTTTAGTGTAATGCTCATACCCTTAATTATAGCAGGGAGATAAGCCTTTTCCGCCAAAGTCATCTTTTTATTAGAAACTACTTTTGATCTATTTGTTAATTTCATTATCTATTAGATATTAGATGTTAGACATTATTTAATTGTCTTTATCTTGTATTTCAATTTTATAAATTTGGTATTAACTTCCAAATGCTAATATTACCGCTCCTGTTATAAATAAATTAACTAATGCTAATGGGATTAAAGTCTTCCAACCAAGGTGCATCAATTGGTCGTAACGGAAACGAGGAAGCGTCCATCTAATCCACATAAACAAGAAGATACCGAAGAATGTTTTGCTCAAAAACGCAACAATACTTAAAATTCCGGCTACATTTTCACCATAGGTAGTTGTTACCCATTCTATCCCTGGATAGTTGTAACCACCAAAGAATAAAACCACCATTAAAGCATTGGAGATAAACATATTAACATACTCTCCAAACATATATAATCCTAGCTTCATCGCAGAATACTCTGTCATAAAACCAGCCACAAGTTCAGCCTCACATTCTGGTAAGTCGAACGGATGTCGGTTACACTCTGCCAATGCAGCTACCAAGAAAACTAAGAAGGCTACTGGTTGATAAAAAATATTCCAATTCATTCCAGAGCCTACAGGAATTATACCCCATAGTTTGCCTGTGCCTTGTGCTTCTGTGATTACTCTTAAATCTAATGAACCTGCCATCATAATGATAGACAATAATGCTAATCCCATAGCCAATTCATAAGATATCATCTGAGAAGACGCACGAATAGCACCTATAAGAGAATATTTATTGTTAGAAGCCCAACCACCTATCATAATACCATAAACTCCCACAGACACCATACCTATAAGGTAAAGCACCCCAACATCTATGTTAGCTACTTGTAAACTAAACGATTCTCCACCTATGTTAAGGCTTTTCCCCCAAGGGATAACCGCTCCTGTAATAAGTGATATAAACATCACTAAACCAGGACCTAAAATAAATAAAAACTTCTCTGAATTTTTAGGAATAAAATCTTCCTTAAAGAAAAATTTACCACCGTCAGCCAAAGGCTGTAATAATCCCAATGGACCAGTCCTATTAGGACCAATGCGGTCTTGCATCAACGCAGCCACCTTTCTTTCTGCCCAAGTAGAATAAGCTGCTACCGTAAGAGACAGAATAAAAAGAGAGATTACTAATATCGTTTTAAAAATCAATAAATCCATAACTTATTTTTCTTCTTCTTGATTTCTATTTTCTGTAGAATTTTCTATTTCCTTCGCTGTATTATCCTCCAAAAGTTCATAAGCATTCGTTGAGTCTTCGTAATGATTAGCAGAAATTACAGAATGTCTGCTTATATGTCTCGGACCTTCAACATTCCAATACTTAACATCTTTCTTATGAAAACGGCAATCGTTACAAATAAATTCTTCTACTTCACCGTATTCGTCTTTTCTAGCCGTTACTCTGATAACCTCATCACCCTTCATCCACAATACTGCTTTACCACTACATTTTTCGCACTTACAAGTAGCATTCATTGGTTTTGTAAACCATACTCTACTCGCAAAACGAGAAGTGTTATCCGTTAAAGCACCTACAGGACAAACATCAATCACATTTCCTATAAAATCATTCTCCAGTGCTTTATTGAGGTAAGTAGATATTTCGGCGTGATCTCCTCTAAATAATATCCCATGCTCTCTCTCTTTAGTAAGCTGATTAGCCGCTAAGACACATCTAGCACATAGGATACAGCGGTTCATATTAAGTTTAATATAAGGACCTATATCTTCTGGTTCAAAAGTTCGTCTTTCAAACTCCGTTCTTGTATTTTCTACTCCATGCTCATAGCCTAAGTCTTGAAGATGACACTCTCCTGCTTGGTCACAAATTGGACAATCCAAAGGGTGATTGACAAGGAGGAACTCAGTAACTGCCTTTCTGGCCTCCTGAGTTTTCTCAGAAGTTAAATTTTTCACTTCCATTCCATCCATTACCGTTGTACGACAACTTGCCACAAGTTTAGGCATTGGTCTTGGGTCAGCATCAGAGCCTTTAGAAACCTCTACCAAGCAAGTACGACATCTCCCCCCACTAGTTTCCAATTTACTATAATAGCACATTGCAGGCGGCACAGACTTCCCCCCGATTTGTCTAGCAGCCTCTAGAATACTAGTACCAGGAGCAACCTCTGTAGTCTGCCCATCTATAGTTACTTTAAACTTTTTAACTTCCTCACTCATAATATTATACGATTGGTTTATTTGAACCATCAAATAAAACCTATTTGGTTAATTATTTTTAGTATTAAATGTATATCCTATCCCAAAATTAACTTGACCAAACATAAAATCTTGCCAAGCTCTATCTGTATTGTTTAAGGTCGTCTTTATATCAAACATATTTATGTATCCATACTTCACTTCAAGTCTAGCCAAAAAATGCTTCCATAATACTAAATTCAAATTTACTCTGGCGTCAGCTCCAAAACCTGCCAAATGAAATCTATCACTTCTTTCATTTCCAAACAATTTAGCATTAGTCTTAGGATATAAACCACCTATTCCTCCACCATAAGCCCAATAAATATCTACATTTTTAGTATTGACTAAAGAATTATATTTTTCTAGACCAAGATTAACATAGTTAAGTCCATCTGTATGCTCAAAAGTCAAAAACTGTTCATCACTCAAATCCACTTTACTATCTTTAACATAATAGGCATATGGGTTTTTGATTTCACCACTAAAATCAACTACTTGATTTTGCTCCATTACATACTTCATATGGTCAATAGCAAAAACTAATGCCAAATTATCTTTAACGAAGTAAGCTACTCTTGCATTAGTTTGGGGTATTGTAATCTTAGTAGGTCCAAAATAAACTCCTAAATCAAAATCTGTGGGTCTATCCGCTGCTTTTACATTGTGAAGCATAAACTTATATCTAGAACCACTGAAACCTATGTCAGAGTTTGAATACCAAGCCCTATTCCACCCCCAAAAAAGAAACATAGCACCTTTTTTAAAAGGTCTATTATCCCTAACTTGAGAGCTAACAGAACTCCAAGCAAATAAGAGCAAAAATATGTATATATACTTAGTTTTCATTCTAATTACTTTCTTCCACTTTTAAAGGAATAGGATCTGCATAGCTCCCTAAACCATAGTTTTGAGTTAATGCCAACTCTGGGTTTTTAACATACCATTCAAACTCATCACGGAAATGGCGAATAGCTGCTGCTACAGGCCACGCTGCCGCATCTCCTAACGGACAAATGGTATTACCCTCTATTTTTCTTTGAATATCCCATAGTAAATCTATATCGGACATTTCTCCTTTACCTTCTACAATCTTTTTCAGGATACGATACATCCACCCTGTTCCTTCTCTACAAGGTGTACATTGTCCACAGCTTTCGTGGTTGTAGAAACGAGCTAAAGTCATGGTGTGTTTTACCACAGATTGGTCTTCGTCTAAAACGATGAAACCTCCTGACCCCATCATCGTACCAGTTGCAAAGCCCCCTTCCGAAAGAGATTCATAATTCATATATCTTGGTTTGCCATCTATGGTTCTCAGCAATAAATTAGCTGGTACAATAGGCACAGAACTTCCTCCAGGAATACACGCCTTAAGACGCTTTCCGTTAGGTATTCCACCACAATATTCATCAGAATATATAAATTCTTCTACGGTAATGGTCATATCAATCTCATAAACCCCCGGCTTGTTGATATTACCACACGCAGAAATGAGTTTAGTTCCTGTAGAACGCCCAACTCCAATTTTAGCATACTCTGCTCCAGAAATATTGATAATAGGCACTACCGCCGCAATAGACTCCACATTGTTAACCACCGTAGGTCTTTCCCAAAGCCCTTTAACCGCTGGGAATGGAGGTTTTAGTCTAGGATTACCTCTTCTTCCTTCTAATGATTCTAGAAGAGCTGTTTCCTCTCCACAGATGTAAGCCCCACCTCCTCTTTGGACATAAATTTCCAAATCAAAGCCAGAACCTAATATATTTTTACCTAAAAATCCTGCTTTTTTAGCTTCCTCAATAGCTTCCTCTAAAATATCAGGAATCCAAGAATACTCACCTCTAATATAGATGTAAGAAGCATTAGAACCTAAACAATAAGACGAAATTAACATTCCCTCAATTAAAAGATGAGGAATAAACTCCATCAAATATCTGTCCTTGAAAGTACCTGGCTCTGACTCATCGGCATTCACTACCAAGTGTCTAGGCACCCCTTCTGGCTTAGCTAAAAAGCTCCACTTAAGTCCCGTAGGGAAACCTGCTCCCCCACGACCTCTAAGTCCAGAAGTTTTTACTTCTTCTAAAATTTCTTCAGGAGTCATCTTAAGTGCCTTTTCTGCTGCTTGATAACCTCCCTGTTTGCGGTAAACATCAAAATAACGAATACCCTCTATATGTGCATCTTTAAGTAAAAGTTTTTTACTCATTTTTTCTTTTATTTAATCCAAAGCAATGGCTCCTTGTCTGCATAGCTCAAGGATTTCATCTACTTTTTCTTTAGTTAAGTGTTCATGATAAAATTTTCCTAACTGCATCATCGGTGCATAGCCACAAGCTCCTAAGCATTCCGCTGGTTTTAATGTAAACAAACCATCTTCCGTAGTCTCTCCATCCTTAATGTTAAGTGTTTTACGGATATGGTCTAAAATATCATCACTCCCATTGAGCATACAAGGTCCTGTTCTACACACTTCTAGCACATATTTACCTACCGGCTTCATATTAAACATCGTGTAGAAAGTAGCCACTTCGTACACCTCTATTGGCAATATGTTAAGCACCTCCGCCACATAGTCCATCACAGGAACACTAAGCCACCCTCCAAATTCCTTTTGTGCAATATGCAAAACAGGAATTAGTGCCGACTTTTGTTTCCCTTCAGGATATCTAGCGATGATTTTATGAACCTTTTCTAAGGTTTCTGGCTTAAAAGCTATAACTGTCTCGTTCATTTTTTTATCTTGTAAAAGTACTTTGTACTCTAATTCTTTTTTAGTTTTAGCAAAATTTAGGCGTCTAACTCTCCTGCAATTACATTCATACTACTCATAGTTACAATAGCATCAGAAATCATAGAGCCTTTTATCATCTCTGGGAACGCTTGATAGTATATAAAACACGGTCTTCTAAAGTGTAGTCTGTATGGCGTTCTTCCACCATCACTAATAAGATAGAAACCTAACTCTCCGTTTCCTCCCTCTACACAATGGTACACCTCTCCTTTAGGAATATCTTGCTCTCCCATAACAATTTTAAAGTGATAGATAAGAGCTTCCATTTTGGTGTAAACATCTGCTTTAGCTGGCAAATAAAATTCTGGAACATCTGCGTGATAATCACCTTCTGGAAGGTTTTCGTAAGCATTTTTAACCAACTTATAACTTTCCCATATCTCCTGCTGACGAACCATAAATCTATCATAAGTATCTCCTGCCGTTCCTACTGGAATGATAAAATCAAAATCATCATAAGATGAGTAAGGTTGTGCTACACGCACATCGTAATCTACCCCAGCTGCACGAAGATTCGGTCCTGTAAAGCTGTAATTAAGAGCCCTCTCTGCCGAAATAGGTCCTGCCCCGATAGTTCTATCCATAAAGATTCTGTTTCGTTCCATTAGGTTACAAAACTCTTGGAATCTTTTTGGGAAGTTTTTAATAAAATCTTTAATTAATTCGTGAAATTTAGGGCTAAAATCTCTCTCAAAACCACCAATTCTACCAATATTGGTAGTCATTCTAGCTCCGCAGATTTGCTCGTACATTTCGTAAATACGCTCTCTGTCTTGGAATACATAGGTAAACCCTGTAATAGCTCCTGTATCTACTCCTATTACCCCATTACATACCAAATGGTCTGCAATCCTAGCCAACTCCATAATGATGATACGCATATAATCTACCCTCTTCGGCACTTTACAACCGATGAGTTTTTCTACCGTCATATGCCACCCTAAATTGTTGATTGGAGCTGAACAATAATTAAGACGGTCTGTAAGCGTAGTAATCTGAGCGTAAGGTCTTCTCTCTGATATTTTCTCAAAAGCACGATGAATATAACCTACCGTCTGCTCAGAGTGAAGTATTTTTTCCCCATCCATCGTCAGTACATTTTGGAATATACCATGTGTTGCGGGGTGTGTAGGTCCTAAATTAAGGGTATATAATTGCCCATCAATTTGCTCACTACTTTCGTATTGGTTAAGTATATTAGATAGTTCGTTATCTTTCATAATTCATTTTATTTTGGGTAAAATATCCAATAGTTCTATCTACCAAACATTTTATCATCTTTATCCTCTCTAGTACCATCTTCTAAACGGTACTGTTTAAGCATTGGGTGGTAACCCATATCTGGGTCGTTTAAGATAATTCTTAAATCAGGGTGCCCCTTAAATCTAATACCGTAAAAATCAAAAGTTTCCCTCTCCATCCAGTTAGCTCCTGAATATAAATCTGAAATGGTATCTACCTCTGCTTCTTCTATCGGCATAAACACTTTTAGACGAACTCTAAAATTAGTCTTCATATTATGAAGATGATAGGTAACGCCTAACTCTTTAGCCTTATCTTGAGGATAATGGATACCGCATATATCTGTAAGAAAACCTATTTCTAAAGAAGAATCTTTTAGATGATGAATAAGTTTTTTTACCTCTTCTTTTTTTACCTCTAATGTTAACAGACCATGAGGCTCAGAAACTGACAATACCGCTTCTGGAAATTCTCTATTTATGGCCTCTAAAACAAATTCGTTGTTCATATCTTTTTATATGATAATTTGACAATGATTTAACTTTTTTAATTTTTTGATAATCTAGCTCTCAATTTCAAATTATCTCAATTTATTTAACACCGTAGCTTTCTAACAATGCCTTATACTCTGGCATATCTCTTCTTCTAAGGCTTTCACTCTGTGCCAATGCCTGAACCTGCATAAACCCTTCTAATATCTGCTCTGGTCTAGGCGGACATCCTGGCACATACACATCTACAGGTATAATTTTATCTATACCTTGTAGTACCGAGTAAGTATCAAAAATACCACCACTACTCGCACAAGCTCCCACCGCTATCACCCATTTAGGCTCTGCCATCTGAGAGTAAACTTGCTTAAGTACGGGTGCTAATTTTTTAGATATAGTTCCGCAAACCAAAAGACAATCTGCTTGCCTTGGAGAGAAAGACATTCTTTCCGCACCGAATCTTGCCATATCGTAAGTAGGCATCGCCATTGCCATAAACTCAATACCACAACAAGAAGTTGCAAATGGTAGTGGCCATAAGGAATAAGAACGAGCCATTCCTATAAGGCTACTTAATTTTGTTGCAAAGAACCCCTCTCCTGAATATCCTGAAGGAGCTGGTGCATCTGTTTTTATAATAGGTTTATTAGACATCTCGTTTTTCTAATTTTTAAATATAATAGTTACTTAAACATTCTTACTTATCCCAATCTAAAGCTCCTCTTTTAAGAACATAGAAAAATCCGATAAAAAATACTGCTACAAATGTAAGAACAGCTAAAAAGCCTTCCACCCCAAACTCTCTAAAATTAACCGCATAAGGGTAGAAAAAAACTATTTCTATATCAAATAAAACAAATAAAATAGCTGTAAGAAAATACTTAACAGAGAATGGCGTTCTAGCATCTCCTTCAATCTCTACCCCACACTCAAAGGCATCATCTTTAACTCCGCCATTAAGCCTAGGCCCCAAATAATGAGAAGCTACCAAAGAAATCAACACAAACCCCAAGCCTACAGCAGCTTGTATTAAAATTGGAATATAATTTTCTGGAATACTCATAATAACTTTAATTCTTGACCTGCAAAGCTAAGAAATTAAACCTTAAAACTAAAAAAGCCACCTCCTTTTTAAAAGCAAAATAACTTATATTTAGTTAATTTAGAATTATTTTAAATAGCTATTTTATCTGTTTTTCATTTTCTTTAATATCACCCAAGCTATATAAGCAATATACAAAAACAGAACACTCGCAAAGGTAATATTAACGATAGCATTCACTCTACCGTCTTCGAATTTAAAAACGGTATTATATAACACAAATGCGATAATTAAAATCGCATAGAAATAAAGTTGTTTTTTCATTGAATATGCTTTAAATGTCTAGTGAATAAGTTCTTCTTCGTTTGTGATTAACTGGATTATAATCCTGCCACAAAAGTTGAATATTTTTATTTTCTTCAAGCTCAGGATTGGTTTCTAAAAACCTCACTCCTTTCTTCTTAAACACTTTATAAATTTCTTCAAAGATAATAGAAGTAACCCCTCTACGCTGATAATCTGGACGAATGCCTATTAGATAAAAATTAGCTCTATCATTCTTTTTACTTGCCTGTAGAAAATGCCACCACCCAAACGGTAACAACTTACCTTTAGCCTTTTGCAAAGCTCTAGAATAAGATGGCATTGTGATAGCAAAAGCAATTAAATCATCATGTTCATCAGCAATACAAATAATATAATCTTTATCAATAAAGCCAAAATATTTCTCTTTATAAGTCTTTATTTGCTCATCTGAAATCGGCGTGTAGGTAGACAAGTTTTTATAAGTTTCATCTAGTAGTTTAAACATAGGCTCTACCAAGGGCAATATTTCTTTTTTATGATTAAACCTAAGAACCTTAAGCTTATATTTTTCTTTAATAAGACCACTAAACTTGGTTACTTTTTCTGGTAGTTGCTCTGGAAAATCAATTTCAAACTCTACCCATTCTTTTTCTTTTTTAAGTCCAAGTTTCTCTAAATGAGTGGGATAATATTCAAAATTATATATTCCTATCATAGTTGCCAATTTGTCAAACCCTTTTATCAACATACCCGCTTTATCCAAATTAGTAAACCCCATTGGACCTTCAATCTTGGGAAGATTTTTAGATTTAGCTACTTCTATAGCCTTATCTATCAATACTTTTGAAACCTCTATATCATCTATAAAATCCAGCCACCCAAAACGCAACTTTTTAACACCTAACTCCTTTTCTTCCTTATAATTAACCATAAGTGCAATACGCCCAACCACTTCTCCATTTCTATATGCTAAATATTGTTCTGCGTCAGAGTAAGACAATGCTGGGTTTTCTTTGGCATTCCAAATATTCTTTTCATCATTGTTAAGTGGTGGCACATAGTTAGGATTTTCTCTATAAAGCTTGTTTGGGAATTTTATGAAATCCTGTAATTCTTTGTCGTTAGTTACCTTTTTTACTACTATAGATGCCATATTTCGGTCATTTTTTCACAGCAAATATAACATAAAAGTTTGGCATAATTTTTTCTGAATAGTGGCTAAAAATTAAATTATTATGGGTTATTATATTATTTTAGGAATCATCACTCTAGTAAGTTGGCTTGTTTCGGCGAGGTTAAAATCAAAGTTTAATCACTACTCTAAAGTAATTCTTAGTAACGGACTTTCTGGTAAAGAAGTGGCAGAAAAAATGTTAAGAGATAATGGCATACACGATGTTCAAGTAGTCTCTATTCCTGGGCAACTTACAGACCATTATAATCCTATGAACAAAACGGTAAATCTGTCAGAAGCGGTTTATATGCAGAGAAATGCCGCTGCCGCTGCCGTTGCCGCCCATGAATGTGGACACGCCATACAACATGCCGTAGGGTATTCTATGTTACAACTTCGTTCTAAGTTAGTTCCTATCGTTAATATCAGTTCTAACTTATTGCAATTTATTCTTATAGGCGGTATTGCAGTAATGGCTGCAAGTGGCAACAAAACCCTATTAGCTATAGGTGTTGTGCTATTTGCCATCACAACATTATTCGCCTTTGTTACTCTTCCTGTAGAGTACGATGCAAGTAATCGTGCTTTAAAATGGTTAAAGAGTACAGGCACTGTAACCACAGAAGAATATGCTGGTGCTGAAGACTCTCTAAAATGGGCTGCTAGAACTTATGTAGTTGCAGCGTTAGGCTCATTAGCTCAGCTAATTTATTTTGCTTCTATGCTAATGGATAGGAGAGATTAAAAAAATCATAAATAAAAAAGCCTCAAAATTTTGAGGCTTTTTTTATTTGTATTTAACAAACACTACTAAAATCTATATCCTACACCTAACATCAGCTTTCCTGCCACAGGACTTACCATTTCTCCTTTAGTAAATCTCCTTGCCAAACCGATACTTGTTTCAAAAGTGATATTACTACGCGTTACCCACTTGCCCCCTATACCAAAACCTATACCTATAGTTGTATTAGTTGATTCTGTATATACAGGATAAAATGAGTAGCTATAAGGACTATAATAATAATCTATTTTCTCATCACGAGAGGTTGTTATAGGAAGAAAACCTTCTATAAAAAATCCTGAAGCATATTTTTTTCCAAAATATCTTCTGTAATAAGGAGAAAATTGACTATTACCAGATATGTCTCCTAAACCTAAAATAATATCTAAACCAACACCAGAACTATCATCAATAAGTCTCTCATAAGAAACATTTATAGCTCCTCCAGCTATTAAAGGAAAAGGACTAATCATAACATCATTACTCCTAATAGAAGTGATTGGCTTAGGTTTAGTACTTAACGAATCCGTCTGAGCCTGAACAAAACAAGCAAAGCAGATAAAACTCAAAAACATAAATATTTTTTTCATAGGTCTAATTTTTATGGAGCAAATTTAATAAATTTCATACATTCTACATCCCACAAAAAAGCAGTACAAATAAACTATATGTACTGCTCTTCTAATTTTACTTTCTTAGCAAAAGCCTATTTTAGTTCAATAGGATTATTATTTTCGTTTAAAAACTTTTTCAGTTTCACTTCTGCTTCTTTTATTTTATCTACAAAATAAGAACCATCTGGAAGTTTATACTCTTTCATTGCCGGATTATTAAAATGTGTTTTGATAGAAGCAAAAGGGTCTTGTTTATAGGCTTGATAAGCTTTATCAAACTTCTCGCGAGTTACCTCAATACCATTCCCCATACCAAATTCTTTCATCATTTTTTCAGAGTATGGCGTTGCTTTTTCTTCAGAAAGTTTCTCATTTCCTTTAAGCACCCACTGATAATGGTTTTGGGTATCTTTTATTTTAACAATAAGCCCCGGTAAACCATAAAATTTATACGGTCCATCAGCAAAAGGAATATCTGTAGTAAACCAAGCTATCCAATTTCTTCCACCGAAAGAAGCGGTTGCTTTTTGTGTAGAGTAATTTTCTATGGTTGCTTTTTCTGTTTCTATTTTCCAATCTAGCTTTACAGGCTCTTTATATACAAACTTTTTTTCCAAAATAAAGTCTTCATAAGCCACCTCTTTAATTGGGTAAGGCTTTACTATGGAATAAGTAAATTTACCTTGTTTTAATCCAAATTTTTCTTGGTCAAACATATTACCTGTTTTCTTAACTTGTTCCATAAAAGCCTTCATCAGCGAATCTTGAGAAACCGCCATATAATCTCTATAAACCGATTTATCTTTCCACACATCTAATACCGTAAGCTCTTTTTCCACCTTGTTAGCAGAATCTTTGCTTGGCTTAAAAGTCATTTCATAAAAGAAACGATTAACTTCCTGTGCAGAAAATAATCCCGCTAAAAGAAGTAATACTAAAAGATTTATTTTTTTCATAATTAAAATTTTATTCTAAACAATAAGTAGTAAAATCATCAGATTTGTTACAATACAATTTCACCAAAACTCCTCTTCTTATTTCATTAATTCTCTAGCCTGTTCTAGAGCAGCATCTGTAACCTTTGCTCCTGACAAGATTTGGGCTATCTCGTGTAGTTTTTCATCTTCTGATAACGAGATAATTCTAGACTGCGTTCTGCCTTCCACCTCGCTTTTAACCACTTTGTAATTATGATGTCCTTTAGCCGCCACCTGTGCCAAATGAGTAATCACTATCAGTTGCATATCTTTAGCCATTTCTTTCATCACCTTTCCTATTTCTTCTGCCACCCTTCCAGAAACACCAGTATCTATTTCGTCAAGAATTAAAGTTGGTAAAGCTGTCGTTTCCGCCATTATTTTTTTAACACTCAGCATCACTCTAGAACGCTCTCCGCCAGAAATTGCGGACTGTATAGGTTTAAGCGGAAACCCTGTATTGGCTTGAAATAAGATATTGATGCTCTCTTTCCCAAAGGAATTAAATGTTTCTACCTCCGAAAAACTAACTTCTATTTTTGCTTTCTCTAGACCTAACTGTTTCAGTAGCTGCTCTATTTTATCTTTAAACACAAGACTGGCATTAACTCTAGTTGAAGACAATTCTTTTGACAAAGTTTCTAGATGAGCTAAAGATTGTTCCAATTTTTTAGTAATATCATCTATCCTCTGCTCTAATGTATCAAAGCTGTTTTGCTCTTCGGACAGTTTATTTTTAATAGCCAACAAATCTTCCACCGTATCTACTTGGTGCTTTACAAATAGTGTGTTGATTTTATTAACTATCGTTGTAAGTTCAGACAGTAAATGTGGATTCATTTCTATTTTTTCTGCCCGATTTTCTACTTCGCTTACAATATCTTTAAACTCCTCAAATACAGAATCTAAACGCTGACTAACCTCATCAAACTGAGAGGAAGCCTCCGATACTCTATACAGTTTCGTTTTAGCGTCCGCCAAAGCATCTAATACCCCAATCTCCTCTTGATGAAAACGAGAAATCACCGCAGCTAAATTCCCCGATATAAACTCCGCATTTTCTTGCGTATTTAATTGATTTTTAATCTCTTCAAAATCTATCTTATCTAACGCTAATTCTTCTAACTCTTGGAGTAGAAAAGACTTATAATCTCTCTCTTTAAGTCCTTCTGATAACTGATTTTGAGCTTCTTCTAAATCCTTCTTTAAATTCTGATAAGCCGAAAAAGTCTTTTGATATTCTGCTAAAATAGACTGATTTTGTGCAATGCCATCTATAATCTTAAACTGATAAGCCTCCGTAAATAATAACGAAGTTTCAAACTGCGAATGTATATCTACCAACCTAGATGACAAATTTTTAAGAACATCTAATGTTACGGGAACATCGTTCACAAAAGCCCTAGATTTGCCACTTGGGAGAATCTCTCGTCTGATGATGGTGGGATTTTCAAAGTCCAAATCATTTTCATCAAAAAAGGATTTTAAATCGTTAGAAACTTCAAATTCGGCTTCTACAACACTTTTTTGTTCTGCGTCTGCCACCGCTTTAAGGTCAGCTCTCTCACCAAGTATCAACCTTAAAGCTCCTAAAATAATAGATTTACCAGCTCCCGTTTCTCCTGTAATGACCTGCAAACCCTTATTAAGATTTAAACTCAATTTATCTATAAGGGCAAAATTTTGTATGTAAATTTTATTTAGCATAGGTACAAAAATACGAATTTAACTTTCAGCTCTAAAAGAAAATATTAACTAGGAATCTCCTGTATTTTAAACTCATTTCTGAGCAAGGCTAACTTTATTTCGTTTTTCAAATCAGAAGAAACTTTATCTACTTTTATTTTTAACTTCGAAAGTTTATCGTAAGTGCTTATCTGATGATACCAATCATAAAATCCATAGCCCGACACTTGTCCTTTTTCTATCAACAAAAACGATTTTTCGCCTCTCGTCCTGCCCTGTCCTGTAAGAAGGATATTTTTATCTTTAAAACTTAAAAACTGTTCAAGAGCTTCTTTGTGGTTTAAAACTTCGTGATTTTTAATAAAATTAAGCACTTTTCTCCCCTGCGAATGGGTTTTAAATTTAATCATAGGCGACAATGATATATCTCTACGCACTCGTTTGACTAACCATTCATCATTTTCAAAAAAAAGTCCGTACGGCAAATGTATCTTTTTGGCAAGACCTTTAGTGTTCATAATCAGCTTTGCAAACAACTCTGACGCCACTAGTTCATAGGAAATCTGTTCTACTTCGTTTTGTATTTTTTGCCACTTTTTCGATTTAGCATTAAATACCTTCTTCGCAAACTTGTAAATACCATCTGTAGCTTCAGCTAAAATGACCTTACCTCCAGCATCTTGAAAATAAATAATCCCTCGTTCTGCTGGTAAATCTTGGGTAAGTGTTTTAACTTTATTGAGGTAGGTTTTTGCATTAGCTTCCTCAAAATGGGATTGAATAATCTCGTTATCTTTATCCTTAGTCATTAGCAGTTTAAAAAGGTCTAGCGTTGCTCTAGCATCACTACTTGCCCTGTGATGCTCTGCTAAAGGTATTCCTAAAGATTTTACCAATTTCCCCAAAGAATAACTTTCTTCATTAGGAATAAGTTTTTTGGCTAAAGGTATGGTGTCTAATGTTTCTATACTGAAATGATAGCCCAACCTCTTAAAAGACTGCCTCAACATTCTATAATCAAAATCTACATTATGTCCTACTAAGGTGCTCCCCTCCGTAATTTCTATAATTCTTTTAGCAATTTCGTGGAATTTAGGAGCAGTTTTAACCATTTTAGGTGTAATACCCGTCAGTTTTTGCACAAAATGAGAAATATCGGCTTCTGGATTTACCATAGAGATAAATTGGTCTACTATTTTATGCCCATCATAACGATAGATAGCGACCTCTATAATGCACTCCTCTCGGAATGCACCACCATTACTCTCTATGTCTATTACCGAATACATTTAGTTTTTAAAATAAAACATTCTCACAATATCAAAGGGTGCAAACTTGCGGATATTTTTCATTAAATGCAAATTTAACCACCGCTTAATCCACAAAAAATGATTCAGATTAAATCTGAATCATTCAGCTTTACAAGTTATAATATTAACTTTTAGTACCTTCTCCTAGAAGTGGATTTTAATCCAAGCATACCTAGTATGGCTTTAGCTCCTTCTCTCATTAGAGTTGTACCAAAGGTTTTAGCCATAGGACTTTTCAATACAGTATCAAATATACTAGGTTCTTCTTGTTCTTTAGTCACAGTTGTTTTAGGTGTTTCTTGAGACGCCTGACTTCCCTCGGCTACAGGAACCATTCTTTTAGATAAAATCTCGTAAGCACTTTCTTTATCTATACTATTCTGATATTTCTTAACTAAAGCCGACCCTGCCGTTAGATTATCTATCTCGGTAGCCGTTAATACTCCCATTCTACTTTCTGGTGAAATAAGGTAAGTCTGCACCAAAGGTGTTGGGATACCTTTTTCATCTAATGCCGTTACAAACGCCTCTCCTATTCCTAAATTTTGGATGAGTTCTTCTGCTTTATAATACTCTGTAACAGGATAGTTTTGTATGGCTTTTTCTATTTCTTTTCTATCTTTAGCTGTAAATCCTCTCAATGCATGCTGAATCTTAAGACCTAACTGACTTAAAACATTCTCTGGCACATCTCCAGGTATTTGAGTAATAAAATAAATACCAACTCCTTTAGAACGGATAAGTTTCACCATAGTTTCTATCTGTGAAAGCAAGGTTTTGGAGGCTTCTTTAAAAATTAAGTGAGCTTCATCTATAAAAAGCACCAATTTGGGTTTTCCACTATCGCCTTCTTCTGGGAAAGTAAGATAAATTTCGGCAAACAAAGACAGCATGAAGGTAGAAAATAAGTTTGGTTTATTCTGAATGTCATCTACACGCATAATATTTACCACACCTTTCCCTTCTCTAGTTTGTAGTAAATCATTAACCTCAAAGCTCGGCTCACCAAAGAACGCTGTTGCTCCCTCTTGTTCTAAAGCTACAATAGACCTCAAAATAGCCCCTAACGATGCTGGTGCAATAGAGCCGTAGTTTTCTGCTATTTCTTTCTTACCATTATCGTCCGTAGTTACATACTGCAATACTTTTTTAATATCTTCTAAATCAATTAGAGGTAAGCCTTTATCATCACAATATTTAAAAACTATCGACATAATGCTACTTTGGGTATCATTAAGCCCCAATATTTTACTAAGTAGCACCGGTCCAAATTCTGTAACCGTAGCTCTTAACTGAACACCTTTAGCCCCAGAAATCGTCATTAACTCTACCGGAAAAGGCTGAGCTTTATACGGCAACTCTGTTTTAGCATAGCGTTCTTTAATGATGTTATTTTCTTCCCCTGCCTCTGCTATTCCTGAAAAATCACCTTTAATATCCATTACTAAAGACGGTATCCCTGCATGAGAAAGTTGCTCTACAAAGACCTGTATAGTCTTAGTTTTTCCTGTCCCTGTAGCCCCAGCTATAAGACCATGACGGTTTAAGGTTTTTAACGGAAGTTTTACATCTACCTCTTTTATTACCTCTCCATCTAGCATTCCCTTCCCTAAGATAATACTATCTCCTTTGGAACTATATCTACTGCTTAGTTCTTCTATAAATTTAGTTTTGTCTGCCATTTTACATTTTTTGATGGATAAAATTAAGAAATAAAACTGAATAATAGCTCTTTTATCTATCTTAAATAATCTCATCTAGGACAAACCAGTCCTAAATATGGTAGATTTTGCTTATATTTGTTACTCTATAAAAGATATAATCCTTATGGAAAAAGAAATCATTTTAAAAGCTATTGCTAACGAGCAACAAAAGATAGTGGATAACTTACAAAAATCTGTAGAGCGCTACCGTATAGAGTCTGACATAGATGAAGATGCTACCCACGACCCTGAAGACTTTTCACATCAAACAGAGGCTAAAGATATGCAGCTTAGGTTTGAACAGATGGCAAATACAGCAAAAAATCATTTAGCATTCATAGAAAATTCCGCTCAAGAACACCATACAAGTATTGAAAGTGGTTGCCTTATTAAAACCGACAAAAGTTATATTTTTATTGGGATTTCAGTGCCACCATTCAAATACGAAGGAAAAGATGTAATTTGTATTTCTGAAGAGGCTCCTATTTATTCAAAAATAAAAGACACTAAAGTTGGCGATAAGGTTAATTTTGGCTCTCATCAAATTGAAATTATGGAAATAGCCTAATCCAAAAATGGACTTCTGTAACCCAAGTTTCATAACTTGTGGAGTGGAAGTCTTACCTTTGTAGAAAATTATGGAGCTACTAGGTTATTTTTTTGCTGTCATCATTGGTTTGGTACTCGGTCTTATGGGTGGCGGTGGGAGTATTTTAAGCGTACCTGTTTTTGCTTACCTTTTTGGGTTAGATGCCGTTACCTCAACCACACTCTCTTTATTTGTAGTGGCTTGTAATGGGTTGGTAGGCTCTTTGGGACATTTTAAAGAGAAACAAATACACCTCAATACTGCTTTACTATTTGGTATCCCTTCCGTCTTAGGAGTGCTTTTCTCTAGGAGAGTGGTTGTGCCACATCTACCCGAATACATCATCAACCGTTGGGGCATTTGTCTTACTAAAGATATGTTCCTTCTCATTTTATTTGCCTCACTAATGCTTTTGGCTTCCTACAAAATGATTGTAGGGAGTAAAGCTGAACCTCATACTCTAACAGCTTCTCCTGCTAGAAATATGATGCTTATTTCTCAAGGACTATTGGTGGGCATTATTACAGGACTAGTAGGTGCTGGTGGAGGATTTCTTATCATCCCTGCTTTAGTAATGATTTTAGGGTTAAAAATGAAGGAAGCTATTGGTACCTCGCTACTGATTATTACCCTTAGTAGTACCATAGGTTTTATAAGCTCTTTAGACAAAGTTGCCATAGACTGGCAATTTCTCTTATCTTTTACAGGGCTATCTATTCTAGGAGTTTTATTGGGTTTGGCTTTATCTAAAAGAGTAGATGGTAAAAAACTCAAACCTGCTTTTGGTTGGTTTGTGTTAGGTATGGGAGTTTATATCCTAATTAAAGAATTAATTTTGAAATAAAAATAGTATCATTATGAAAATAGAACAAATATACACAGGTTGCCTTGCACAAGGAGCTTACTACATTACTTCTAACGGCGAAGCAGCCATTATAGACCCACTGCGTGAAGTACAACCTTACTTAGAGCGTTTAGAGAAAGATGGTGTTACCCTAAAATACATCTTTGAAACTCACTTCCATGCTGATTTTGTATCAGGACATTTAGATTTGAGTAAAAAAACAGGAGCTCCTATTATCTACGGACCTACTGCAAAACCTAGCTTTGAAGCCATTATTGCGGAGGACAATCAAATTTTTGAGTTAGGAAATGTTAAAATAAAAGTGCTACACACTCCAGGACATACGATGGAAAGTGCGTGTTTTCTACTCCTTGATGAAAACGGAAAAGAAACCGCATTGTTTAGTGGTGACACACTATTTTTAGGTGATGTAGGGCGTCCTGACTTGGCACAAAAAGCCACTAATCTTACTCAAGAAGAGTTAGCGGGACTATTGTACGAAAGCCTTTATAACAAAATACTTCCCCTACCAGATGAGGTTACCGTATATCCAGCACACGGAGCAGGTTCTGCTTGTGGCAAAAATATGATGAAGGAAACCGTGGATAGTCTTGGCAACCAAAAGAAAATGAACTATGCCCTCAACCAGCCTAGCAAAGAGGCTTTTATAGAGGCTGTTTTGGACGGACTTACCGCTCCACCGCAATACTTCGGAATGAATGTGGCTATGAACAAAGGAGGCTACACCAGCTTTGATGAAGTTTTAAAAAACGGTAAAGAGGCTCTATCCGTAGAAGATTTTGAAACCGTGGCAGAGAATACAGGAGCTTTAATCCTTGACACTAGAAATGCGGCTGATTTCCACCAAGGTTTTATACCTAACTCCATCAATATTGGTCTTAAAGGCAGTTTTGCCCCTTGGGTAGGTGCGATGATTGTAGATGTCAAACAACCTCTGCTACTAGTCTGTGAGGAAGGTACCGTAGAAGAAGCCATTACTAGACTTGCTCGTGTAGGGTTTGATAATGTAGTGGGCTACCTCAAAGGGGGTTTTGACTCGTGGAAAAATTCAGGTAAAGAAATAGATACCGTTAAAAGAATTTCTGCCGAAACCTTTGCGAATGAATACCATAAAGATGCAAAAGTGGTAGATGTAAGAAATATAGGAGAATACTCTGCTGAGCATGTAGAAGATGCCCTTAACCGTCCGCTTATGGAAATTAACGATTGGGCAAAAGAACTAGGCGACACACATTTCTACATCCATTGTGCAGGTGGTTACCGTAGCATGATAGCCTCTAGTATACTCAATTCTAGAGGTATCCGAAACTTTACAGAAGTAGATGGTGGTTTTGCTAAAATTAAGGAGACCTCTGTGCCTACCACTGATTTTGTATGTCAATCTAAAGTTAAGTTCTAGATTATGAAAGTCATACACCAAATGATACTTGGCGGAGGTTTAGTTCTAGGGCTTACCTCCTGCCAAACAACTGGCAAAGCCAAAGATACTGGAATTATCTGGTGTGCAGCCGATACAAAAAGTACTAACGAAGCAAATCTCTCGAAAATTATAAATGCTCCCAATAGTATTTTAGTGGATGTAAGAACTCCAGAAGAATTTGCAGAAGGCAGTGCTAATGGAGCCATCAACATACCTTTAGACCAATTAGAAAATCATTTAGATAAACTAAATTCTTCGCAGGATATTGTACTTTTCTGTCGCTCTGGAAGACGCTCCGAAGAAGCTAAGACTATTCTAGAGAAACACGGCTTTAAAAAAGTATATAACGCTGGGACTTGGAACGAAGTAAAAGCACTTCAAAAAGAAACCAAATGAATATTATAGAAAACATCGTATATAGTAATAATAAACCCTCTGTGGTCATTATTAAAAAGTCGGATACCCTCAAACAATTTGCCGTAGGACTAGGAAAAGATGCCGTATTGAAAAAACACATCACTCCTGTCCCTGCTACATTGGTAGTGCTAAAAGGCAATATCAATTTTGAGATTGAAGGTAAAACACACCACTTTAAAGCGTGGGACACATACGAAATCCCTGTGAATATCTCTCACGAAGTCGTAGGAGTATCAGACGAAAATCTTTTTATGGTAACCCAAGAACTTTAACTCTTTACTGACGCCACTTCGTTGCCTTACCATACAACACACCAGCGTAGCCTAAGACGACATACCGTTGTACGGTAAGACAACGAAGCGGCGTAAAAAATAACTGTCGGTTCTCAAAATTTGAGAACCGACAGTTGTGGTTATAAAAACGAACTACCCCAACTACCCAATAACAATAGGAGCAGATAAAATTTCTGTCCTAGGCTCTTTAAGTAAGGTATTACCTTTAGAAAATTGTGTTGTAAGACTTACCTCATAATTCCCTGCTTCTAAATCCGAAGGCACAAGAATAAGCACCCTTGACGGCTCGTTAAGAACAATATGCTCTGCTGAGAGTTTCACTTCTTGTTGAGTGTCTAGATTTTTAAATACAATGCCATTTTTAGGATTATCGCCGTCTATTTTAATGTAAGTGCCTTTGATTTCGGCGTTCTTACCTTTGGTAAGGGTGCCGTCTGCTTTGCCTGTGGCTTTGTCGGTAATGCTGAACACACTCATAGGGCTAGATTGTTCGCCTAGGATTTCTACTTTGGTATCGTTGGCGGCTTTTCTTAGGTCGGTGCCTTGGTTTACATTTACATATACGGAATGCTTCTCTTTATCCCAAGTTTTGTCGTAAAATACGCCCTTAATCGCAGGACGCATATACACTAGTCCAGTATTTACGCTATAACCGTTGAGTACCAACTCCGATGCCTTACGGTTAAAACGGGTGATGATATCCACCGCCGTTTCGGTTTTTATCTCCATACCCTCTTTTTTAAGGGCTTCTACAATTTCTGTAATACCAAGGCTACCACCTAGAAGTGGCACGGCTACAAAATCATTAGGGTCGTCTTTCGTTAATAGGTTGGGACGCAACCACGCTTTTAGTGTATTCATAAGCTTTATAATTTTTTGAGGTTAAACTTTTATTTTGTTTTGAGATATAAAAAAGCCCCATTGCGATACTGTCACAATGGGGAAAGTTATAAACTATTTTACTAATAAGGCTTCTAACTTCTGTAAACGAGACTCTAACTCTTCATTCTTTGCTTTTAGGTCTTTTACTTCTTTATCTTTTTCTAAAAGGTGTAAGTAAAGTTCCTCTATCTTCTCTACATTCGTCAATTGAGTTGCCATAATATCTACATAACCTTGCTTTTTGATTTCTGCAGCAGATTGGTACCCTGGTAAATGCCCATTAGCTTTTACAAAGTCTTCCACTTGGCTAAGGGTTTTAAAGCTATAATCTGCTTTAATGCTAGAAGTACCTGTATAATACTTTTGGAACACATAGTCTGGGAAGATAGAAGCATTAGAGCCAATAAAGCCTGTTGCCTTAACATTACCCGCAACTTCTAATTTTTCTGCTGGAGCTTCTACCCCTATACCTACATTATCTCCAAAATGAATTTTTCCAGCATTGGTATAAATCGAGTAGTTTAATTCTGAACCTTTATTTACGTTGTCTAAGAATATTCCGTACATTTTGACCGGAGAAAATGCTGCATTCAATTTGTGCCAAAATCTAAACCCATAAAAGTTTTCTACATTTGCTGCTCCATCTGCATACGCGTAAGTAGATACTCCAGCATAACTTTTAACAACAGCTCCTTCACTGAAAACTCCTGAGGCTCCTACTCCTATTGCTTCATCAGAAACATTACTACCTGTGTTTGCCCTGAAATAAGCATAATTAGCAAAGGCTCTATTAACTGTAGTGTTAGGTCTTACCATCAATTGAGCTCTATTTCCCATCATTTCATATAAAGTATTTGCTGACCAAGCACCATTTGTTGCCTCAGCTAAGCTTGATACCATTGAGTCTACTCCATACATATCATTTACTTTTCCTCCGAATATCTTAGGTTCTGCATATATCCCCTTCATAACTTTAGAAATCGCATTTTGATAGTTTCTCGGATACACTCTTAGTCCTTCATTAACCTCCATTACAGGCGCTACAGAACCATCAACCAACCCCGCTGCTGTATACACTGTACTTCCACCTAAATATTTTAAATTATTTGTGGTGTAGTTTCCTGCACTAGAAATATGTGCTATGATAGTACCTATATCTCCCGAAGAATTTCTTGATATTATTCTTGATTCATCTCCTATGTATGCCTTTGTTCCAACAGCCTCACCTAACGAAGGATGCTCATTATTAATAGTGGATAATTTTTGATTAAAATAGAAAAGACCTCTACTACCAGGTTTACCACCTAAAGAATTATTAGGAAAACGATTAGAACTGATTGCTGTGGAATTAGGAATAGATTTTTCATCAAACCCAACAAATTCTCCATCTTCAAAAAGAGATTCTTTAACTGCATCCACATTTCCAAAATTTAAATGCAAACCATTATCTGAATAATAAAATTTGTTTTGATCATCAGCTGCAGGTTTTAGATAAGTTTCTACAATATTGTTATTGGTTCTTTGAGCCCAAAGTTGGTCGTTAGCTTGGGTATCACTTAGTCTTACCCATTTACCATTAGTAATATTACCAATGGTTTTGCCTGTAGGATTAGAGAAATAGTAGAACCCTTTTTGTAGATTATCCGTTACCTGTATGTTAGTGTCTGAAGTCTTACCTCCCTCTTTAGTATTATACACTATCATACCATCAAAATAAGTAGGATAGTTAATCCCATCAGCAGCATTAACATCTAGTTTAAAGGTAGAAAGGTCAGTCTGAGGAAATAATAACCCTTTACCTATACTTGGTAATTGACTTTCTGTATTCTCTGAAGCATCTAAAAAAGTATTAGATTTAGGATCTATTGTTGTAGGTTGGTTAGTTTTTACTTGACCATAAGCTGTGGCTCCAGCCAAAAAACATAAAACGGATATATATTTTAAATTCATTTTAGTATTATTTTAAGTTAGTTGTGATTTTAAATATGGAAATTATCTTCCGATAGGATACCATGTTTTACCTGTACTTACAAAAGCGACTCCTGAACGATTAGCTAATGTTCCGAAATTATATGGATACTTATCACTTGTACCATCTAAATTTACTCCAGAGAAAGCTAATCCAATAGGAGTTCCATTGATGAGATAAATAATTCTACCTGGGTTAGCAGAAGCACTAGGCAATTCTATCTTACCACTTACTCCATCGTTAGTCAAAACAATCATATAATCGTACTCTGAGTAAGTTATAGCATCTGCACCATCATGGTTTCTAAGGTTAGCTCCTGCTTTCGCAACATTATACAAACCATTAACTCCCTGAGTCTGTGTCGCTGGATTCGTAGCGTCTTGTTGGTTATTAGGTACTACATATACCCTACTTTGAAGATATAAATTACCGTTTACATTTAGTTTTCCTGTAGTTCCTGTAGTAAAAGTCAGAGCATTGTTGTTTTGGTTAATAGTTGTCGCTTCCGTAAGTGCACCTCCTAGCTTAACATTACTAGAAGCTAAAGTAAGACCGTTAGTAGCCCCTACAGAAGAACCTCCTCCATTCTTTACCCACTTTGTACCGCTCCAGTAGTAATAGCCCTTTTCTGTAATGTCCGCTACTTTAGCATCAGAACCTGTATAGTCTGAAATATCATTTACATAGATAAGTGTAGACTCCTTAAGAGACATATCTGCATTAGTCGTCATTAGATAAGCCTTATTTTTACTCACATTAGGGATAATAAGTCCTTCTAAAGTTGTAGCAGCATTAGTAGATTTACCTTTAATTTCTAAAGTAGCACTAGGTTTATCATAATTAATCCCTACCTTACCGCTGTAGTCTTGACCGTAAACTACTAGTCCTAAACCTAAAAAGGCAAACACACTCAATTTTGTCGTTTTTGTTGTCATAAAATTTGATTTTAAAATTGTTGATATTTAAAGTTTATAGATGTTAGATATTGGATATTATATTTTAGAGGTTGGATGTTGGGCTTAAGGGTTGATGAAGCCATACTAAGTTCTAAACTCTCATATCTCACCTCTAACCTAAAAAAACGCCTTTCCCCTCTAAACACACACAAAATGAGAGGAAAGGCTGATATAGAAAGAGCAGAACGCTCTCTCTGAACACTAGAAGCACTAAACAAGAACGACCATGTTGTTTTAAAAAACAAAAATGCTTCTAGTAGATGGGTATATAAATTATCTTGTAAATAATACAAACACGAGAAACCTCCAATGAATACTGGCGGTATATTTTTTCTAAACGATAAAAGTTGAAATATTTTTCTAGATAATAGAAGACATATACACGAAACTATGTGTGTGTGTTTACACAATTATTCGGAAGTACCAAATTTTTGTGCAAGTTTTTTTTATTTTTTTGTATGTCGCTGATAGTGTATCGCATAAATCTAGAGCAAATGTATAAGCATTTTTTAATATATGCAAATTATATGTAGCAAATATTAAATCTCTAAGCCTACCCGCTTTTGCTCAATTAAAATATCCTGCTTACTTTTGTGGCTTTATAAGAGACTTTAATGAAACCTTTACATAGAATTTTAAGCTTCGCCAAACCGCATCAAAAGTACCTTTGGGGAAGTATGTTTTTTAATATTTTGTACTCTGTACTTCAAATATTTTCGGTGCTTTCTATGCTCCCTGTTTTAAGGATTATCCTAAGATTAGATAAAATAGACACTACCAAAGAGCCCTTCTACGATGGTAACATGAGTAATTATTTTGGTTACTTAAAAGATTTAGTCTATTATAAAATACAGGTATATAACGATATTTATGGCGGTAGCACCGTTTTGGCTTGGGTTTGTGTAATTACAGGTGTGGCGTTTTTGCTTCGTAATATCTCTAGATACCTTGGGTCTTTTCTCCTTGTAAACTACCGTGTGGGGATTACTAAAGATTTAAGAAGTGCCATCTATCACAAATTTCTAAAACTCCCTGTATCGTTCTTCACAGAACAAAGGAAAGGCGATATGATGTCCAGAATTTCTAACGATGTCGGTGCTATAGAAAGTGGTATTATGGGAGCCTTAGTAGATATTGTGAATGCTCCATTCATGATTATTTTTTCTCTCACCGCACTCTTCTTATTAGATGCCCAGCTTACGCTGTTTTCCCTGATTGTCTTCCCTGTGATGGGTTGGCTGATTTCGTGGGTGGGTAAAAGTTTAAAAAGACAAGCCAACTCGGCTCAAGAGGAACTCGGCAACTTATTCTCCTTAGTAGATGAAACTTTAAAATCTTCCAAAGTCATCAAAATATTTAATGCCGATAAAATCCTAGAAAAAAGATTTGATAC
Organism: Riemerella anatipestifer; assembly: GCF_009670965.2. Lineage (NCBI taxonomy): Bacteria > Pseudomonadati > Bacteroidota > Flavobacteriia > Flavobacteriales > Weeksellaceae > Riemerella > Riemerella anatipestifer. Next base: position 453,729 of record NZ_CP073239.1, read on the forward strand.
CACCACCAATCTTTGGCAAAAATACGCCATAGGTATGAGCCGAAGACGAGAACTTGCCTCTCCAATGAGTGAGTTTTTAGGATCTATCACAATGTTGCTTATCGCTTGGTTTTCGGGCATCAGCGTTATCAACGGAACTAATAACGACCCTGCAACCTTCCTTATTTTCTTAGGAATTTTCTACCAAATCCTTGCTCCTGCTAAACAGCTATCTAATTCTATATCTTCTATACAAAGCGGAATGGCAAGTCTAGAGAGAGTTTCAGAAGTTTTAGATTATGATTTAAAAGTGGAAGAAACTGCCAATCCTGTTGCTATCCAAAATCTCAACCACAACATTGAGTTTAAGAATATCAGCTTTTTCTACGACCAAGACCATAAGATTTTAGAGGACTTCTCTATGTCTTTACCAAAAGGGAAAACCGTGGCATTGGTGGGTCAGTCTGGAAGTGGTAAAACTACCGTCGCCAACCTTTTGGCAAGGTTCTACGATGTTAATAAAGGAAGTATAGAAGTAGATGGCAACAACATCAAAGATTTAAAACTAAAAGACTACCGAAGCCTGCTAGGAATGGTTACGCAAGAGTCAGTATTATTTAACGATACAGTCTATAATAATATCTTAATGGGTAAGCCAGAGGCTTCCAAGGAAGAAGTCATCGCTGCGGCTAAAATAGCCAACGCACACCAGTTTATAGAAAGCCTTTCTGAAGGCTACAACACCAACATAGGCGATGATGGCAACAAACTATCAGGAGGACAAAAGCAGAGAATTTCCATCGCAAGAGCGGTACTCAAAAATCCACCCGTGATGATTTTAGACGAAGCTACCTCTGCCCTAGACACCGAAAGCGAAAGAGCCGTACAAGATGCCTTAGATAAAATGATGGAGAACAGAACATCGCTCATCATTGCCCACCGACTGTCCACCATACAAAAAGCCGACTTAATCCTAGTAATGGAAAAAGGCAAGGTAATAGAACAAGGCAACCACAACGACTTAATGGCTAGAAATGGTGTTTACAAAAAGCTAGTAGAGCTACAAAATTTTGATTAAATCTCCTTAACATTGGGAGGCTAAGATGATTTTCTTTTGTAAGATTAAATAAAAAGCCTTAGTTTTGCAAAGAAAGTGCTATGCCTATACAAGACAAAATTGTAGAATCTGCCATCACTTTTGATGATGTGCTTCTAGTACCGTCCTTTTCTGAGGTACTTCCCAATCAAGTTTCGCTTAAATCTCGTCTTACCGACAAAATAACGCTGAATGTGCCTATCGTTTCCGCAGCGATGGATACCGTTACCGAATCCGACTTAGCTATTGCTTTAGCTCGTGTGGGAGGTTTAGGTTTTATCCATAAAAATATGCCGATAGAGGAACAAGCCGCTCAAGTGAACAAGGTAAAACGCTCCGAAAACGGAATGATAGCCGACCCTGTAACACTTTCTAAAGATTACACTCTAAGAGAAGCCAGAGAGCTGATGGCCAGATACAAAATTTCTGGTCTGCCTGTGGTAGATGACAATAATACGCTTATAGGCATCATTACCAATAGAGATGTAAAATACCAAGAAAATTTGGATATGAAGGTGGAAGAGCTGATGACTAAAGATAATCTAGTAACTTCGGACAAGAATACCACTCTTGAAACGGCTAAAAATATCCTTCTAGAAAACAGAGTAGAGAAGCTCCCTATCGTTGATGAAAATTTTAAACTCGTAGGGCTTATCACTATTAAAGATATAGACAATCAACTAGAATATCCTCACGCCAATAAAGACAAAAACGGCAGACTCATCGTAGGTGCAGGTGTAGGTGTAGGCGAAGACACTATGGAGCGTGTAACCGCCTTAGTCAAAGCTGGGGTGGATATTATTGCCATAGATTCTGCACACGGACATTCTAAAGGAGTTTTAGATAAAATAAAGGAAATCCGACAAGCCTTCCCAGACCTAGATATCGTGGGTGGAAATATTGTAACCGCAGAAGCTGCCAAAGACCTCATTGAGGCTGGTGCTAATGTTCTAAAGGTTGGTGTAGGTCCAGGTTCTATTTGTACCACAAGAGTAGTAGCTGGTGTAGGTGTACCTCAACTTTCGGCAATATATAATGTGTATGAGTACGCTCAATCTAAAAATGTTGCTGTAATCGCAGATGGCGGAATTAAACTTTCTGGCGACATCGTAAAGGCTATCGCAAGTGGCGCTAATGCAGTAATGCTAGGCTCTCTATTCGCAGGAACCGATGAAGCTCCAGGTGAAGAAATTATTTTCCAAGGAAGAAAATTCAAATCTTACCAAGGTATGGGGAGCTTAGCTGCGATGAAAAGAGGCGGTAAAGAGCGTTATTTCCAAAGCGAAGCTAAAAAATTTGTACCCGAAGGCATAGAAGGTAGAGTGCCACACAAAGGTAAGTTAGAAGATGTGGTATTCCAGCTCACAGGCGGACTAAGAGCAGGTATGGGATACTGCGGTGCGAAAGATATTAAATCACTCCAAACCGATTCTAAAATGGTAAAAATAACAGGTAGTGGTCTTAAAGAATCTCACCCTCACGATGTGATTATTACTCAAGAAGCTCCTAATTACTCCTTGTAGTCATAAAAGTAAAAAAGCGATAATCAAGTTTTGATTATCGCTTTTTTTGTTAAATACTGATTTTTTGCTTGTCTATTTCAAAATAAAATTTAACTTTGCATCTCAAAGTTCTTTTATGATTAAAAATAATTATCAAGAAGATTTATCTCATATCCGCTCTATGATGGAGCGAAGTACTCGTTTCATTTCGTTAAGTGGTTTTTCTGGTATTTCAGCAGGGCTATTTGCAATACTTGGAGCGTCTTATGTTTATTTCTTATTTAAAAAGTCTGGTATTGAATATTTTAATCCTTATCAGAATATTGAACTTGCTCCACTTATCCCTCATTTAATTATTACCGCCATTGTAGTATTGGTTCTGTCCATTGGGTTTGGAATATTTTTTACCGTAAACAAGAGCAGAAAGAAAAACCTCCCTATTTGGACGAATACTACGAAAGATTTACTTTACAATTTATTTATGCCATTGGTTATTGGTGGACTATTTTGTATCGGACTGATGTACCATAGTTATTTTGTACTATTAGCTCCTGCTACGCTTATTTTTTACGGGTTGGCACTCATCAATGCTTCAAAATATACTTACTCTGACATCAAATTTTTAGGAATTACAGAGTGTATTATAGGAGTACTTTCTATGTTTTTATTAGGCTGGGGATTACTGTTTTGGAGTTTGGGTTTTGGAGTCGCTCACATTGTGTATGGGATTATTATGTATAAAAAATACGACTAGTCTATTTTACACTTTAAATCTATTTTATGATTGATATTAACCAACTCAACAAAGAATTTGAAAATAGGGTAAGACTAGGAATAATGTCTGTACTCATAGTGAATGAATGGGTTGATTTTACGGAAATGAAAACAATTTTACAAGTAACCGATGGTAACTTGGCAAGCCATAGTAATGCACTAGAAAAAGCAGGATATATAGAAGTGAAAAAAGAATTTGTAGGAAAAAAGCCTAAAACCTCTTACCACGCTACACTAGAAGGTAAAGAAGCATTTAGTAATCATATCAATTTATTAGAGCAACTTTTAAAAAAATAAACTTTTTTTTACTCTTTAACTTTGAAATTCAAAGAACTTTAAAATAAAAATATTATGAAAAAACATTATTTAATTTTCGGTAGCACACTTGTGTTTGTTATTCTTTTTTACCAAGAGAATCTCGGTGTCAATCTAGGAATTTTGGGAGTCTTACTAAGTCTTGTTACTCTCATCATCACTCCAAAACAAAGAAAAACCAAAACCTTCCTAACTCTCTTTGTGCTAAGTTTATTTTCGTCTTTTGCTTTTGCTTGGTATGGGGACTTTGTTTCTTTTGCCGCACTTATCATTTCCGTTTTATTACTTAGATATAAAGCTCAAAACAGAAATATGAAGGCAATCCTAGCACTTCCCATAGGCATTATAAACGGTTTTACATTTGTGTGCAAATTCTTTAATTTTGACTATTGGCTTGATGTAAAATCTTCTTCTTCAGACTCAAGAAAAGGACGATTATTTATCTGGCTTATTCCTTTGTTATTTTTTGTTACCTTTTTCTTCATCTACAGTACTGCTAGTAAACATTTTTCCGATTTGCTCAACTTTGATTGGAATCTAGATTTTCCTCAAATCCTTGCACTAAGTGCTTTAGGTTTCTACCTCACTTTTAACTATTGGTTATTCTCTGCTGAAAAATTTAGTTTAAAATACAACTGTTTACTTAGCAATCAATTTGAGAAAAATTTTCATTTAAAAAAGCCTACTTCCACCTATTTTTTTATTGATATAGATTCTGAAAGAATGAGCGGTGTAGCCTCTTTTGTTGTACTTAATTTACTTCTCCTCATCTTTATTTGCACCTTTAATTATGAACAATTTTTTGAAAACAGAATCTCTGCAAGTCAACTTTCTTCAGATACTCATCAGCGCATCAACACCATCATCATTTCCATTATTATGGCGGTATTGGTAATATTATTTTATTTTAAATCTCACTTTAATTTTGATGAAAAAGCCAAACACCTAAAACTATTAGCTAAAGTTTGGCTATTACTCAATGCTGTTTTGGTAATATCAGCAGGCATAAAAAACACTGAATATATCTTACATTTTGGACTTACTTACAAAAGATTAGGTGTTTATACATTCCTTATTTTATGCATCATAGGACTATTTTTCACCTATCTCAAGGTCATCAATAAAAAAACTAACGCCTACCTTTTCAACCATATGTTTTGGTATTTCTACGGCACTGTTCTAGTTTGCAGTTTCATCAACTGGGGAAGCCTAATTACGACCTATAATATAAATACTGGAAAAGGACAAGATTATGATTTTATCCAAGGTCTTAACTTTAATCATCAGCAAATTATTGATAACTACTACCGTAAAAATCCACAAATATATTTCCACGATAAGGAATATATGAAGCAAGACATCAAGAGTAACAAAAATAATTCGTTCCTATCCAAAAGCATTTATTATGAAACTCTGCCTTCTAATTTTTAGATAGCTATTACCTCTCATAAATACAAAAACCAAAGGATTTTCACCTTTGGTTTTTTAGTTCACTTTAATGGTTGGAAAGCTATTACTACTTATTACCTTCTCTTCTTTGAGCGTCTAGCACCGCTATTGTGGCTAAGTTTACAATTTCATCTACACTAGAACGCATTTGTAATACGTGTACAGGTTGTTTCAGCCCCATAAGGATAGGTCCTATGGTTTGTGCCACTCTCATTCCTCTAATAATCTTATACGAAATGTTAGCCGACTCCAAATTCGGGAAAATAAACACATTAGCTGGGGTATCTCCTAATTTAGAAAACGGATAATCTGCTAGGTGGTCAGAGTTCATCGCAAAATCTGGCTGAATTTCCCCATCTACCACCATATTAGGGTATTTCTTATGTAAAATCTCTACCGCTTTAGCTACCTTTTGGGAGGTCTCGGAAATACTAGAAAAATTCTCGTAAGACAACATCGCTATTCTTGGCTCTATGGCAAAAGATTTCACGGTAAGCTCCGACATTTTAGCAATATTAACTAAATCTTCCGCGGTAGGGTTTTTGTTAATGGAAGTATCCGCAAAAAATCTCGGCTTTTTCCCTGAAAGTATCATCATCATAGAGGCCACCTTATCCACGCCCGGCTCTTTTTCTATCACTTCCAAAACAGGCTTCAGTACAGAAGAATAATTCTTTGAGAAACCAACAATCAGGGCATCAGTATCACCGTGTTTCAGCATTAAAGGTCCGAAATAATCTCTGTTTCTCACAAACCTTTTGGCTTTATACTCGTTGATTCCTTTTCTATTGCGTAGTTTCCAAAGGGTTTCTCGGTACTTTCTTCTGTTCTCTTGCTGCTCCTCATCGTTAGGGTCTACAATCTTGACATTAAGCTCTATACCGAACTCCTTCATCTTCTCTTTGATGAGCTTTTTATCTCCCAATAAAATAGGCTCTGCAATGCCTTCTTCGTAAAGGATTTGTGCCGCTTTAATCACATTGTACTCTTCCCCATTGCCTAGTGCTACCCTCTTAGGATTAGAACGAGCCCTATTCTGCATCATTCTGATGAGTTTTTCATCTTTGCCCATTCTGTCTAAAAGATGATTTTCGTAGGCTTCAAAATCTTCTATGTTTTTTCTAGCAATACCGCTTTCCATTGCAGCCTTTGCTACTGCCACGGACACTCTAGTTATTAACCTATTATCAAAAGGTTTCGGAATGAAATAATCTCTACCAAAGCTCAACCCTTTAAGGTTGTAAGCCAAAATAACCGCTTCTGGCACTGGCTCCTTCGCCAAATCTGCAATCGCTTTTACGGCAGCGAGTTTCATTGCCTCGTTAATCCCTTTAGCCTGAACATCTAATGCTCCACGGAAAATGTACGGAAAGCCTAAAACATTGTTCACCTGATTAGGATAATCGCTTCGTCCAGTTGCCATAATTACATCACTTCTGGTGGCTTTAGCTAAATTGTAGTCTATTTCTGGCGTTGGGTTTGCCAAACCGAATACAATAGGATTTTCTGCCATAGAACTCAACATTTCTGCCGACATTACATCGCCTTTGGATAGCCCTACAAAAACATCGGCTCCTTTAAGAGCATCTTCTAAAGTTTCTAAATCGGTTTCGGCTACAAAGTCTAGTTTTTCAGGCGTTAAGTTTTGTCTTTTGTGATTGATAACGCCCTTGCTATCGCACATCAAGATATTTTCTTTTCTAAGCCCTAGCTCCATATAAAGTTTGGTACACGCTATGGCTGCCGCTCCTGCCCCATTTACCACGAGTTTTACATCTTCTATCTTCTTCCCTGCCAACTCTAGTGCGTTGATGAGCGCCGCCGCAGAGATGATTGCCGTCCCGTGCTGGTCGTCGTGCATTAGCGGAATATCTAGCTCTTCCTTTAGTCTTTGCTCTATATAGAACGCCTCTGGAGCTTTGATGTCTTCTAGGTTGATACCGCCAAAAGTTGGGGCTATCGCTTTTACAATCTGAATGAATTTATCTGGGTCTTTCTCGTCTATTTCAATATCAAATACATTGATGTCTGCAAAGATTTTAAATAGCAACCCTTTGCCTTCCATCACGGGTTTAGAAGCCTCTGCACCTATATCTCCTAAGCCTAAAACGGCTGTTCCGTTAGAAATTACTGCTACTAGATTGCTCTTCCCGGTGTATTCGTAAGCCATTGCAGGGTCTTTTTCTATCTCAAGGCAAGGCTCTGCCACCCCTGGTGAATACGCCAAACTTAAATCTCTCTGTGAGGAGTGTGGTTTTGATGGGATTACTTCTATTTTACCTTTAGGCTCTGCTCTATGATAATCTAAAGCGGCTTGTCTAAAGTTTTTTTCGTCTCTATTGGTTTTACTTGACATATAAATCGTTATATAATTAAGTTTAAATTTCTAGTATGTATTTTTTGTGATAATTTACCAAACTTTCTATGGGTCTTTGCACGATAGTCCCTACCCTAAGATTGAGTTCTGCCGCTGCTGCTCTTAAAGAATCTTCGTACACATAAGCTATGGAGCCTATAAAATTAATTTCGGCCTCTTTGGCTTCCTTGTAAGGCAACACGTGATAGTCTAAAAAGTTTTTCATTTCGTCAAAGACCAAATTTTGTAGATAGGGGTGCAGCTTTCTTTCGGCAATGAACTGATTAAAACTGGCTAAATAGGCATTAGCTCTAGGGTTATGATACATATTTTTAATCGCCTCTTCTATACTTAGGTTATAGGTATCTACAAAATCCTGATGCAAATCGGCAGGGAGCTTCTTCATAAAAAATCGTCTTAAAAGGTGCTTCCCTAAAGCACTGCCACTCCCCTCATCACCGATTAAAAACCCTAAGGAGGGCAAATCGCTTCTCACATTTGTCCCATCAAAATAGCAAGAGTTGGAGCCTGTACCCAAAATACAAACAATGGCAGGTACGCCTCTATAAGCGGCATAGGCTGCTGCTGTAAGGTCTTCGCTCACTACTATTTTTGCATTGGTAAATACCTTTTTTAGCTGCTGCTCTACCACCGCCTTATTCTCTGCAATGCCACACCCCGAGCCATAAAAGAATACTTGGGTAACGCTAGACTGAAGTTGGCTTAAATCCTGATTTTTCATAATTTCTTTCGGAATTAAATCAATCTGAATGATATTAGGATTAAAACCAATGGTTTCTGTCTTGAGTTTGAAACTTCCGTTGGGGTTAAGAATTACCCAATCACATTTTGTGGAACCTCCGTCTACGATAGCAATCATATTATAATAAAATTGACGGGCTAAGTTAGGAAATATATTTTAAAACGCACTGAACCTTACAAGAAATTCTGTCAAATAGAATAAATTGATATTTGACTTAGTAATAAAAATTGGTGGGATACAAAACCATCAATTACTACTCCAAAAATCAAACAAGAGATAGAAGCCCCAACCTAACTACCTGCCGCTAAGCCACACACTTGCTAACGGCTGATTTTCCCTCTGTACTCGTACGACATTTTTAACCTTTTTGTTTCTAATAAGTATCCTAAAATATGGGAATTTACCATTTATTGATAAATCTTTTCCATTGTTACCTTTTCTAAATTTAATTATTTCGAATTGCTCTGGATTAAACTTATGTAAAAATGTTATAGGTACTCCCATCCCCCCATCATAGTCCAAAGGAATATCTTCTGTTTTATCTACATTGATACCATCATAATTATCATATTTTGGATATTTATTTTCATTCCCGAAATACGTTTTTGTTAGTTTAATATCTTCGTGTCTTTTAAAATTGTCTAAATTGGTTAACCATAAACAATTATTTGGAGATACGATTCTATTTCCAAAATCATCTATTCTAGCTTCTGTACCATATAATTCATAGTGTTCTGGTACAATAAAGCCAGAGATTCCTCTGCCAAGATTTATTCCTAGCCAAGCTTTATTTTCTTTAATTAACTTAAAAATTTCCTTATAAGTGATGGCATTTATATTCCCAATAATTAGAAATTTTTTATTGTATTTAATCAATTGCTCCACAAATTCTCTAAATAGGGAAAAAGGAGGATTAGTAACAACAATATCAGCCTGTTTTAATAACTCTATACTTTCAGAGCTACGAAAGTCACCATCTCCCTTAAATGATTTTACTTCAATTGGTTTATTCTGTCCTAAATATTCAAAGAAAAATCCATTCTTCACATTGGTTGCGCTAAACAAATCTGTTTCTTGCCTCTGGTAGCAGGCCGTTATCAATCTTCTAAGTCCTAATTCTTTAAAGTTTGAAGCAAAGTATTTGTAGAAATTACTTACTCTTGGGTCATCACAATTACAATAAACCACTTTATCTTGAAAATGGCTTTTATAATGTTGTAATTCACTTTCTATATCACAAAGCTGTGTATAAAACTCATCACTTTTAGATTTTTTTGCTTTTTGTAATAATTTATTTGTTGCGTTTCTTGCCACTATTCTTTGCTTATTTATTTTTGGTAATTTGATTAAATAAATCGCTCCCTAATACCTTAAGAGAGGTTTTTGAAATTGTAAGCATAATATCAAACATCTCCTTATTATCCCACTTTTCTCCTTTTCCTTGTGTATAAATAGATGTTGCTTGGAGCATAATTGTTTTATCCTTGTGTTTAATAAATTTATTTACACATAAATTGGTGTTAATAGGCATTCCGTAATTTGCAGCAGTTAGCCTATCCAATCTGTTTAATATCCCTGAATTGTATTCAAGTCTTACTATTCTTCCATCTGGTCTTTCAATTGACACAGTTTCTGTTAAAAAATTAGAGCCTTCTAAAAACAAAACATAAGGAAAATGAGATTCTAAAAGCATAAAATTGGCTATTTCTGATATATTCTTATGCGATCTTTCTATCGCATTTCCTGCCGCCATCAAATCCTGATTATTAGCCTTACCAACCAACCTTCCTTTCCTAATATTTTCTATATCTTTACCCTGATGTTTAGCTTCTGACACTAAAATTATCCTCCAATTGCCATTATCATCTTTCACTTCAATTATTCCTCCATCGGGTTTAACGCTTGAATTTGGAACAAAGAGGGTCTGCCCTAGCTCTCCATCAATTTTTCTTAACGCCTTGTTTATTTCTTCTTTTCGTATGCTTGTTTTATATTGAAATGTTAGCTGTGGGTATTCTTCTTCAAGTTGCTTAATCACGAGATGCGATATTTCACCAAGTGTTAAATCGTGTAATTTTGCTTTTTCACCAAAAATACCAACTACTCCTTGAGACTTTTTATGTTGAACTGTCAATCTTGTTGATTGGTTCTTCTTAGCCATTATTATTTTATTTGTTATGTTCTACAAAAATACAAATTTATCTTTTATAGGAAAGGTTTAGGCTTATCAACAATCATTTACCTTACACTTTCGCCCCGAAAAATCCCAAAGGGAAGCCCACTCTCGCCTATCACCCCCAAAACGGGCTTTGATGCTAGGGGAAGGTGGGGTAAGCCCAAGGGCTTATTGAGGTTCTCGGCGGGGTCTTAGTAGAAGTGGACTTGGTGGTTGAGCTAAAACTCTTCGTAGATAACGGCAAAATTGGGGTTCGTAACGTACTCCTCTGGGTCTTTAACCTCGTACACTTCCTAAAAAACCAACACAACTTTCTAAAAGACCAACTCTAGTAGGCTAAAGACCCCGTACACTTTCTAAAAAACCAACACAACTTTCTGAAAGACCAACTCTAGTAGGCTAAAGACCCTGTACACTTTCTAAAAAACCAAGTCAGCCTCGTAATTAGCGAGGCTGACTTGATTTTTTAGGAACTCAAAATTATTCTTTAGGAGCCGCAGCTTTGTCTGCCCTTCTGCCACGACTAGCGAAAAACTGTGCCAGCTCTCTCTGCTTGGCTTCGTAGCCTGGCGCCGAAGTCCCTACCATAAAATTGGTATAGGCATAATCTACCAAGGCGTCTTGATAGTTATCATAATCGTGGAGGGTTCTGGCATTTTTAAGGTTTTGTAGCAGCGTTTCTAGCCTGTCTATAATGTTGGTGAGATGGGTACGGCTGCTAAAGTCTTTATCAAACTCTGCCCAATCTACCTGTGGTGTCTGTAAGCTAGGCATACTTTTGTGAAAATCATTCACTCGATTAACGAAGAGCTTGTTTTGCTCATTGATGCTACCGTACCTCTTGCGGTCTTCCGAGGTTAGATTTACATTTACTTCTGCCAGTTCTGCCTCTAGTTTGGCTAATGCTTCTACCACCTTAGCTACTTTGTCTTCGCTTAGATGGCTGTTTCTTAAGTTACTTAAACTCATAATTCATTAGATTTTTAGGTTAATGACTGATGGGGTCTTTCGCTGTTTGCCACCAGCTTTTACTTTTTTATACTTTGCCTTAATGGAGATAAGGCGTGGCTAATATAATAAATAATAAACATTAAAAGGAGCAAAAATGCTCCTTTTTTCTTAAACTCCCTTAATGAAATTGGCTACTAAAGACCTTGGATAAGCCCTGTATCTTCTTTTTTATCTTTATTCAAAAGGTTCGGGGTTTCTTTTGCTAGGCGGTTTTTAGTTGGGATTTTGTAGTTTATAGAAAGTCCGAAGCTACGGCTGTCCCACTTATTAAAGAGTACAACATTGGGCGTTTGTGCTAGAGAACGCACCTGCATTCTTTGTCCGTTTAAAATATCATTAGCAAATACCGAAACACTCAAACGGTCGTGCATAAACTTCTTGGAAAGTGTAAGGTCTAGCGTGTTCATAAACGGTTTATCGGCTACAAAATAGTAGTAGTTTCCGTTTGTTGTAAGGTATCCAAAATTAGCTACTAGCTTGATATCTTTCGGAAGTATAAACTGCGACATCAGGTTCAAAATCCAAAATCCTTTGGTTTTCACTTCTGGAATTTCGTGTTTTTGGTAGCCCGCATAGAGGTACATAAAGTTGATTTTATCTGGATTAAAATTCATCTTCATCACCTCGCTTAACGGTTTATGGAATAGCATAAACGGCAACGGAAGCCCTACATTAAAGTTGTGGATTCTAAATTGCGATAAATTCTCCTGACGATGAACAATCACATCTCCCTGACGAATAATCATCTGAATGAGCTGATTTTTAGCCACGCTTACATTATAGCCGATAAAGGCATAGTCAAACGCGGAAAGTTTAGCCTCATAGTTGTCAAAAATCGTCGGTTGGAGTTCGGGATTACCCGTCGTCCAAAGGTTTCCGTTAGCAAAGGTATTGTTGTTAGGGTTAAGGGCAGAAATGCTAGGCAGCGTAATTTTTTTGTTATAGTTTAAAGCAAAATAAACCTGCTTACCAAAGTTGTACTGTACGCTTGCATTGGGGAAAAACCTAAACTGATTAAAAGGGATTAGTTGTTTATTAGACTTTGTAGTTACATTGTAAGCCTCTCCTGAAATATCGTAATCTTCGGCACGAGTTCCTGCTATGAAATCAAATTTCCCTAAAGTGGCTTGTAACTCTACATAAGACGAGGCGGTTTGCCTTTGATAATCTAAATTGGTAATACCTCCAGACTGAGTATTAAAGTCTAGCTTCTCGTACAACCCACCAAAACTGATTTTACCTTCATCTAAAATATTTATCGGTTGAGAGTAATCTACCTTAAAAGTAGAAATTCTGGCATCTGATAGATTGTCTAATGTCAATTCACTTCTTCCAACGCCGTTAAATATTTGATTTTCCTGCTGGAATTTGTTATCATTCTTATTGAATGAAAATTTAAAATCTAATTTTTTATTTTTATCATCGAATTTCTTCTGATAAGTGGCGATAAACTCGTGTCTATCTCCCAATGAATTGGTTTCGTCTAATCTTTCGTAAGGCACTCCTAAAATAATACCGCTACTATTTGTTCTAGCATCATTGTTATTATGGTTAAGGTCGTAGTTTAACAATAATCTGTCTTGACCAATATCCAGAGTCATTGCCGCTTTAATAAAAGAACCACGCCCCCATCGGTCGGTAAATACAGAGGTAATATTATCGGTATTCCCTCTAAGTAGAGATTCTCTGTAATTTTGCCCCACATTAAGCTGCCAACCAAACCATTTATTTTTAGCGTTAAGTAAAACGGAGTTATTAGTTCGGCTGCGTACTTTTTCTTCATTGGTAAAAGAGTAATTGCCAGAATAAGTAGCTGTAAGGTAGTTTTTAGCTGTTTTGGAAGTGATAATATTAAGGATTGCTCCTCCAGAAGTTGCAGGAAATTCTGCCCCTGGTTGTGTGATAATCTCTATTCGTTCTATAGAATTAGCTGGCATACCTTCTAGAAAGGCATTCAGTTCGTTACTGGAAATATTCAGCGGTCTGCCGTCCATAAAGACCTCTAGCATTTTACCTTGATAAAGCATACCTGCCACATCAGATGACACAAGCCCCGGTAATTTTTTTATCCCATCTAAAGCTGTCCCTGAATTAAGTTGAGGCTGTTCCGAAAAATCAAAAATTGTTCTATCTGCTTTTTGTTCTACTGCCTTTTTGGTTTTGGTAATGGTAACTTCTTCTATCTTTTTCTCTTTTGAGCCACCTTTCTCTTGTGCCATCACATAAAATGAACTCACTAAAGACAATAGAATTAATTGTTTTTTCATTGTGTTATATTTTATAGCATGGTAGGTCGCAAAGCGTTTAGCTTTTGTTACATTTTGTAAAAAATTCTGCTAGATTTTTTACATCTTTTAATTATTAAAGTTAAATTTGCCACTTTATGAAACAGCATCTACTGAAACAAAAACAAATTCTATTCTTTATTATAGCAGGTGGTTTGAGTGCTATAGTAGAGATAGGTTCTTTTAAGTTGCTTAGTATTATTATCCCACAATGGTTGCCCTTAGAACTAGATTTTATGGGCGTGCATTACCCTTTGAGTAATATTTTGTCTACTAGTAGTGGCATTATTACCAACTATTTCTTGAGTATTTGGTTTGTATTTCAGAGGGGCAAACATTCTAAGAAGAGAGAGTTCGCTTACTTTATGGGGGTTTCTGTTTTTTCTACTTTTTTGAGTCTTATATTCTTCCAAGTTTTCTTTTGGTGGGTTTTTGAAAGTTATCTTAAACTATGGTTCTTTACCTTCAGCCGAGAAATACTTAGCAAAGTATCAGCCATCGCTCTGGTATCTATACTCAACTATAGTGTGAAAAAACGAGTGGTATTCAACGGATAAAATTTTCAAAATTATGGTGGCACTGGTTTATCTATGGCGTTTATGGTTTGTGATACTAAACATTGTTCTAGTGCTAATACTAGGACCTTGGGTTTATCTTTTTTCATTTAGAAAGGGGCACTACAAAATTTGTTATTTTTTTATTAGACTTTGGGCGTTAGGCGTATTCTATGGTATGGGCTTTAGATACGAGTTGATTAAAAAAACTTCAAAAAGTCTTAATCCTAACATACAATACATCGTAATTGCCAACCATACTTCTGTGATTGATGTTATGCTGATGGTTATCTTATTACCTAATCACCCTATTTGTTTTGTAGGAAAAAAAGAATTGGTAAAAATCCCCATTTTCGGAACCATTTACAAGAGAGTAGCGGTGATGGTGGACAGAAACAGCCCGAAAAGCAGAGCCGAAGTGTACACAAGGTCTGCCGAAAGAATGAGAAGTGGACAAAATATGGTGATTTTCCCTGAAGGTGGCGTTCCTGATGACACAAGCATTGTTCTAGACAATTTTAAGAACGGAGCCTTCTCCCTAGCGGTGGAACATAGTATGCCACTAGCTATATTTACGTTCATCGGGCTTAAGGAAATGTTCCCTTTTGATAATTCTAAAGGTTATCCTGGTAAAATAAAAGTATTCTTGAATGAGATTATTGATAATCCTATAACCTATAATGTAGAGGAACTTAAAGTAAAGGCACATCAACTTATCAAAAACACACTAGAAGAAAACACTCTGTAATATAAAATAATAAATTATCTTTGCTCTTATAATTTTTAACAATGGAACAAAATACAGCACAAACCAAATGGTCTCAATTTATATCCCTAATTATTGTATTCTTCTTTTGGGGATTTGTAGCCGCAAGTAACGATATTCTTATTCCTGTTTTTAAGAAGAGTTTTACTCTTTCTCAGGTGCAGTCTCAACTAGTCGCGTGGGCGTTCTATGCGGCCTATTTCATAGGTTCGGTTATATTTTTCATTATATCGTTGTTTAGTGATATTCTGCAAAAATTTGGTTACAAGAAGACCTTAGCCTTCGGATTGGTAATTTCCGCGATTGGTGCCTTTTTATTTGTACCAGCAGCTAGTAATCATAGTTTTGGGTTCTTTTTAACAGCTTTGTTTATTGTAGGATTAGGATTTTCTGTTCAACAGATTGTTGCCAATCCTCTCGCTATTAAAATGGGAAGCCCCGAAACTGGTGCTCACAGACTAACCTTAGCAGGAGGCATCAACTCTTTGGGAACTACCATCGGTCCTATTTTATTAGGATTAGCTCTTTTCGGAACGGGAGGCAACGGAGATACTAGCCTAAACCTCAACGATGTTAAATTGCCGTTTATCATACTTGGTATTGCTTTTATACTAGTAGCGGTATTTATGCTATTTTCTAAAATAGAAGACCCCTCTAAAGACCTCACTTCAGATGAAGTAGATAATACAGATAAAGATTCCTCCTTCAATATCTTTAATTATCCGCAACTCCTATTAGGAATGCTTGCCATTTTCATTTATGTAGGTGTTGAGGTTTCTATTATTAGTAATTTACCTGCTTTATTACACACTGCAGAATTTGGTAATGTTTTAGAACATAATATTGCTCCTTTTGTATCGCTCTATTGGGGTAGCTTGATGATTGGAAGATGGAATGGAGGCATCAATGTTTTCAACACCTCGTCTTCTACTAATTTAGCTTTAAAATTTATTGTTCCGTTCATAGCATTCGGAATTATTTTAGGTGCTAACCATCTAAGTGGAAAAGATATTTCTGCATTTTACATTTACCCTATTTGGATTTTGATTTTTATCGTTATGAGTTTCCTAGGTGGCAAAAACGCAGGAAAAACACTAATGATTTTTGGCGTAGCTGGTGCAGTAATGATGATTTTAGGTTTATTTTACCCAGACAAAGAAATTGCTAAATATTTCTTTATTTCAGGTGGATTGTTTTGCTCTATTATGTGGCCTTCTATTTTTGACTTGGCAATCGCAGGGCTTGGTAAAAACACAGGTAAAGCCTCTTCGTTCTTAGTAATGATGATTCTAGGAGGTGGTGTTATCCCTTTGATACAAGGGTGGGTTTGCGACCACGACCTCACTTCTCCAAACGGAATTTTAGGAATGACTTATACGCATTTCTCGTACATTATTCCTGTGATATGCTTCAGTTATTTGGCATTTTATGGTTTCATTACTCCTAAAATCCTTAAAAAGAAAGGAGTTATCTTATCTGAGAACTCTAATGGTGCACACTAGTGATTTACATAAAAAGAAAAGATTTTGGGCAGGCGTTTTGTTTGCCCAATTTGTTTTATTCTATATTCTATCCAAAATTACTTTAGCCGTTGAATTCTTCAACTCTCTTTTTGAACTAAAAAAAGAAATACATCAATATCTTTCATCTTTGTTTCCGTTTTCTATTGGAGATATATTGTACATCGTTTTATTTGTAATCCTCATTTATAACTTAGTTTCAATATTTAAAAAGAAAAAACAATTATTACTAAAATTATTAGTGGGAGTTAATATATTCTATTTCATATATCAAAGTTTTTGGGGAATGACTTATTTTCAACCACCAATAATAAATCTTTTACCCAAAGAAGAACCTAGTATCAACGAGGCTAAAACTCTCGCTATTAAATACCTCAACTTATGTAAAGAAAGTAGAGCACAAGTCACCGAAGATTCTAACGGTATTTTTAAGATAAAAAATTTAAGTATTATAACCTCTGAAATTCTTAACCAACAGAAGCAACTTCCTTTAGGTTTAAACTCTAAAACAACAACTGACATCTCCAACTTCAAACCTAGTATTTTTTCCTTTATAATGAATGATACAGGTATTTTAGGATATTACAATCCTTTTTCTGCCGAAGCTCAATATACCCCTAATCTTCCTGACACCTATTTGCCATTTACTTTAGCCCACGAAAGTGCTCATCAGCTAGGTTACGCAAGGGAGCAAGAAGCTAATTTCATAGGTTATCTCATAGGAATCAATAGTGATAATATTGACCTAAAATATAGCACTCAATATTTTACTCTCAAAAGTTTACTTAACTCGTTAGTAGATACAGAACCTCAATTCGTTGAAAAAATCCTTAGTGAATATTCTGACGGAATGAAACGAGACCGAGCTTATGAGAAAGATTTTATAAATAAACATACAGGACTCATTTCTGATTTTTTCGGACTAACCAACCATCTATTTCTAAAGTCTAATCAGCAAGAAGGCAGAATTACTTACTCTTATTTCATTGAACTTTTAATCAAGTACGAACGACTTTCTATCACTAATTAAAAAGAGTCATACTGTAATAGCATGACTCTCTTAAAAACACAAATGATGAAAAAAAATATTACTCAAAGGAAAATTCCCTCCCTTTTCCTTAGGTCCCCCAAATATACATTTTTTTATTTATATTACAAATGCTAACAAATCATTTATGTAATGATTTATCATCAATCATTTATTTAGCAATGCTTTATAAAAAATCAATACGACTAACTTTACCCTTTCAATGACTTTAAGAAATGGTACTGTGAGAATTTGTTTATAATCATTTATTGTTAAATTTTGAACAAGACCTCTAGCACAGCCCTCTTGTAACATTTTTTTTATAATCCCAATAGCTCTTCGCTGCAAGATAACATGCATTTCGCTATCTCCTCTATAATAGAATAAAACTTCTCTCTCTTTATATAGTTGCATCAGTGACAACATCTTTTTTAAGTTCATTTTCGTATTGGTTATACTATTGTTAACCCTTCGATAAAAATATAATGGCTCATCATGAGTATAAACAACATTAAACTCTAAACCACGGTTTCCATATAAATCATTAAACAAAAACTCATCTTCATGTAACATTTTTTCTCTAAATCTCAATTCTTTGAATAAACTATGGGAATATAGTTTATTGCAAGTAATTACATTATTGACATGGTATACCTTGTTATAAAGTGTAGCAAAGAATTCATCTCTCGTAAACACTTCAAAAGAAGTTTCTTCTTTTAGAAGTTTAGTAGCATTAAATACTCCTGATATTTCTGCATAATCTGAAAACATATAATATTTACAACAGCTAACACTAGATTTAGTTTTTTGGATAAGATTATAAAGTATTTCCAAAAACTGCGGATGTATAATATCATCACTATCTATAAACGAAAAATAAATCCCTTTGGCATTTTCTATCCCCACATTGCGAGTGTTTGACAGACCTCCATTAGATTTATGTATTACCCTAACCCTACTATCCGTCATAGCGTATCTATCACAAATAGCTCCACTATTATCCGTAGAGCCATCATTTATCACTATAATTTCAATATTTCTATAAGTTTGATTAGAGATGGATTGTAAACATTCCTCTACATAATTTTCCGCATTGTAAACAGGTACAATTACAGAAATTAACGGATTCTCACCTTGACCTACATCCATAAATTAAATTTTCTATAATAAAAAAATCTATTCTTTTTGCTCTATTAACTATTATAAACCTTACTCTTTATTTCTTCAGTAACGAAACACAAATCATCGGGCATATTTGTTCCTAGCAAATACATATTTACAGATATTTTTTCCTTTGAATAAGCTGGTTGAATATAACTTTTATCCAAAATTACAAATCCGTTACGCTGGTAAAAATTCAATCTTCTAGAAGCCAATTCTCCTAAGCTATCAGGCTCTGATTCCAAGATTACCAATGGAAATTTATTTTTTAAATAATTCAATACTTGAGAGCCTAAATTTTGATTTCTAAAAGAAGTATATATTTCAAAATGTTCTACAAATAAGCATAAAGATAAATCCCACACTATAATATAACCTACACTATCTTCTCCCCTTATAATTTCTCTTATAGGAAAAAATTCTTTTCTAGCTAAAGCCCGAAAACCCGCTTCATCTCTGCGTTCGTCTTTTGGAAAAGTATTTATATAAGATTGACAGATTTTCTTTAGCTTAGTAATATTATTACTATCCACAGGCTTTATTTGTATCTCCATCATAAATCAAATACGCTAGGCCTTCTTACAATGAACATATCTTTTATCCAAAGAAGAAATGCCAACCCTAAATAAAGAAGGAAAAATACACCTGCCGTTGCAAATGTAGAATAAATGAAAAAAACTCTTAGCTTTGATACTGGAATTCCCAGCCTAGACCCCATTCTGGTAAGTACACCAAACCATTCACGCTCAAATCTATGTCTTAAATTTTCAAACATAAAGCCTCTATCTTTTTAAAAGTTGATATCCAATGCCGCAAGTTAGACATTTTTTCTGACTGCAAAAGTTTTTATACTGAAATAAATAAGCTTGACTATCCATCGCTGTCTTAACTGAAACCCCTAACGCTTCCCACTGCTCTATAATACTATTTTTTTCTGGTTTAATATCTTGGTAAAAATCTAAAATAGTTTCAGAAATTTCTTCCTCCGAATGTTTATGATAAGTATATTTTAAAGGGAGAACCGCATTAAGAATAACTAAATCCATGAAACTCTTCGTCAGTTTTTTAACTGATTTTTTATCCGTTGGTTTTCCGAAATTATAATGATTATCCCAATACTCCGATGCTTTAATTGGTGTAAACAATTCATAAAGTTCCTCAAGGCAAGACGCTTTAATTACCTTCGAAAATAAATTTTGATGCAAATGGTAAAGATGAGCCAACTGAGACAGCCTTATTGTAGGAAAATTCGCAGGTCTTAATCTTAAAAATTTAGGTGCTACAAAAGTGTCGCTCAACTGATATTTGGCTTTCAGAAAATCAAACTCTCTTTTCCATATCTCGGTTTCCGTATCGGAAGGTGTTTCTAGCCAGCCACTCAACCCGAAAAATAAGGCTTCTAATTGATTTTGATGGTGCCTTATTTTATTTACAATAGCAAAACCTACACTTTCCGCCATTTGTTTGAAAATGGAAGCGTTGATTTTAAGTCCAAAAGCATACGCTAAATTCCGAAACAAAATTTCTTCGTAATTATTTTTAGTTTTAGTAAGTTCTGTTTCTATTTCCAAGGATTTTTGGTCAAGTTTTTTGAGTAAAATTTCCTCTGAAAACTGAAACGGAATTTTAGAAACCTCTATCAACTTCTCACACGGAATAAACTCATTTTGAGCCTTTAACCGCTGATATTTCTCTAGTGTAGAAGTCTCTAAATAATCTTTAAGCTCTAATGTTGGGACATTTTTCTCAGCCAGCTCTTCCACATCTTTATCGTGAGTATAGACCACATGCAAAATAATATTATCGTATTGTCTATTCAAATGATGTTGATGTTTTTTATAATCCGAAGATTTCAAATGCAATTCTATACTCCCTGCTAAAACAATATTTTGATATTTAATTTTAGCAAACAAAAAATCGGCTCCTTCATCAGAATTCCATTGACCAAAATCTAAGACTTCTACCTTATTACCTTTAGTATCCTTAAAATCAAAAGTTTTAAAGATTTTAAAATTCCAAAGATATTGCAGTAGTTGCTCAGTCATACGAAAAGTTAAGGTTAGCTTTTAAAAGATTCTATTGTTTCACGATACATTTGCTCGTATTGTGGAAGAATATTTTTTAAATCAAAACGCAGGGCTACTTCTTTTGCTTTTTCTTTCATTTTTTGGAGCAAAGCATCGTCTTGCAAGAGATTGATGGTCTTTTTAGCCATAGTTTCCACATCGCCCACTTCCGTCAAAAAGCCTGTTTCTCCTTGTATGTTTACCTCTGGTATCCCTCCTGCATTACTACTAATCACCGCATTCCCTGCCGCCATTGCTTCCAACGCTGCCAAACCAAAACTCTCCTGCTCAGAAGGAAGCAGAAACACATCAGTACATTTTAAAATCTGGTACAAATCATTAGTTTTACCTAAGATCCTTATTTTGTCTATAAGATGTGGGTGAGCCATAAGAAAATCGTTAATCAGCTCCATATCAGGACCTTCACCAATAATAACCAGTTTACTTGGCACTTTTTCCTGCACTCTTTTAAATACCTCTAACACATCAGGAATTCTCTTAACTTTTCTTAAATTAGAAACATGAATCAGTAGTTTTTCGTCATCTTCCGCAAATTGTCTTCTACAACACCCTACAAAACTGTTATACAAATCGTTATCAATAAAATTTGGAATAACCTGTATTTCTTTTTTAATAGTAAAGGCTTTTAAAGTATCTTTTTTAAGACTTTCCGAAACAGAAGTTACTGCATCTGAATGATTGATAGAAAACTGAACCGCTGCCTTATAACTAGGATGTTGCCCCACCAAAGTAATATCGGTACCATGTAGTGTGGTAACTATGGGAATTAAAATACCTTCATCTCTCAGCATCTGCTTTGCCACAAAGGCTGCATAAGCATACGGAATAGCATAATGAGCATGTATGAGGTCTAATTTATAAAGTTTAACTACCTGATAAATAGCCGAAGACAATGCAATATCATACGGCTGATATTTAAACAATGGATAGGTTTCAACATTTACTTTATGAAAAAAAATGTTGGGATTAGTCATATCCAACCGTGCGGGAAGGTTAGAACTAATGAAGTGTACCTCATAACCTTTTTGAGCTAAACTCATTCCTAATTCGGTAGCCACAATACCGCTTCCTCCATAAGTAGGATAGCATAAAATACCTATTTTCATTTGCCTTTTAATATTAGTTTTTAACTTTAATACTACACTCATCCCCACTATTCACTGCTTCCACATCTATTCCCTCTCCTTCTTTTAAATCTTGATTTACCACCACAGGAAGTCGCCCATGTATTTTAGTTTTACCTAAAAGTCCTTTAGCTGTAGCTTTCATAGACAATTCATTATTTTCATAAGCTACAAGTACCGTTGGATAATTCTTTATATTTATATCTCTCAAAGCGTAAGGACTACCAAATACTACTAATATCAACTGGTGCTTAGCTGCTACCTTATCCAAAATTGCCTTAGACTTCGCCGATATTTTATAAGGTTTATATGCTGTGCTATTATCCTTATGAAGCCCAACGATAATTGGAGTATTTTGAGGTAAAGTATTTAATTTATCTTCTGTAATAAGCTCTACTTCTCTTCCGTTTTGAAGTTCTTTAATAAAGTCTTGATAAGGAGCTTCCTCCAAAGGTAAATAATAGTATTTTGATGATTTTAAAGGTAGAGCTTTTGCCTCATCTTTTATCAATGTTAAAGCGTTGGCGTATAGCTTTTCCGTTAATTTTTGATGAGTATCATTATTTAAATCTCTTTCTATGTTATTGGCATCAATGGGTTTAAAATCTTGTAGTCCTAATAGATACTTGGCCTCCAAAATTTTCATAACCGACTCTTTTAGTCTATCTTGAGAAATCTCGCCAGACTGCAAAGCCTTCTTAATTAACCTTTTACCAGAAGGTACATCTTGAGAGAACAGCATAATATCATTACCAGCTTTAAAAGCCCTTAAATCTAACTCTCCTGGATTGAACCTTTTTGCAACCGCATTCATATTAAGAGCATCGGTAATAATAAGCCCTTGATAGCCGTACTTATTTTTCAGCAAATTAGTTACAATATTATACGAAATAGAAGCTGGAATTCCCTTTTGGTTTTCCAAAGACGGAACATAGAGATGAGCCACCATAACACCGCCTATTTTTTTATCCATAAGTGCTTTAAATGGAGCTAACTCCACTTTATTAAGTCTGTATAATGAATGATTAACTACAGGTAAATCCAAATGAGAATCGGTATCGGTATCCCCATGACCTGGGAAATGCTTAATACTTGCCAAAACTCCATTATCCTGCAAACCATAACTGTAAGCCAACCCTTTCTCTATCACTTTTTTCACATTAGACCCAAAAGAACGATTACCTATAATGGGATTGATAGGATTGGTATTAACATCTACTACAGGAGCAAAGTCCCAATAAATTCCCATTCTTTTACAATCTTCAGCTATTTTGGCTGCCATTTCATAAATAAGCGTATTATCCTGAATCGCCCCAAGCGTCATTGCCCAAGGGAACTTATGTGCTATTGGAAGCCTTTGGTAAAGTCCCCACTCTGCATCCATACCTATCATCAAAGGTACTTTAGATTTACCTTGAAGTTCGTTTACTAGACTTATATGCCTACGTGTATCATCTTGCATCAATATAAGCCCTCCTATATTTTCCTTCTCCACCAATGTCTTGACTTGACTGATGAAAGGTTCCCCTTTATTAGTATATAATGCGACAATAAAAAGTTGCCCTATTTTCTCGTCTTCAGAAAGTTGTTGATAAGTTTTTTCAGCATAAACTTTGGCTTCTTTTTTTAGTATTTCAGTATTATTTTTAGGTATATATTGTGCTTTATTATTCCCAAAAATAAAAAATAACATCGCACAAACTAAGACTGTTCTAACATTTATATTCATTATACTCAAAGAAATTAGTTGGACCACAACAAATATACAATTTTATTATAAGCCTACTATTAAAAAAAATAAGAGCATCTTTTTAGTAAAAAAGAGCTCTTTAACCTTATATAATTGATATTATGATTATTTATTATCTTCTAGCAGGTGTCCAAAGTAAGTTTTTTTTACTTTTAAATAATCTGCATTAACTTCATTAGATGGTATCTGTAAAGGAACTCTCTCATTAAGCTTTATTGTACTATCCTCTACAAATTTCAATTTATCTGGATTATTAGTAAGCAGATTAATTTCTTTTATACCCAAACTGGTTAACATATCAATCGCTACACCAAAATCTCTCCCATCGGCAGGTAGTCCCAAATGTAGATTTGCCTGTACAGTATCCATTCCTTGCTCTTGTAAAGCATAAGCCTTAAGCTTATTGATAATCCCTATATTTCTACCTTCTTGCCTCAAATAAAGAATAATACCACCATTCTTCTGCATGTACTGCATCGCAGCATCTAGCTGCTGTCCACACTCACACTTTTTAGAATGAAATATCTCTCCAGTAATACACTCAGAATGAAACCTCACATTGACCACCTTAGAAAAGTCTGTATTTTCTGCAATCAACGCAATATGTGGTGTCCAATCCATTTCATTATCAGAAAATGCAATCATTTTAAAAACACCAAAATCGGTAGGGATATTAGCCTCAGCCTGTATTTTCAACATAAAATCAGTATGCCTTTACTTAAAAGTTATCAGAAGATGTTTTTATTGACTCTAACATAGTAATATTGGTCTTGATTTTAACCAAATAAAAATTAAGAGCTTCATCTTCTTCCAAAGAAAGATTTTTCCTCAGCCCTTGAAGTTTTTTGTAACTCTTTTGCAAACCGTCTAGCGTTCTTACCTTTCTATTTTCGTTGTGTTCCCTAAGTGCATAAAGATACTCAGAAACATTGAACTTTATTAAATCTATATGTTTATTTATTGCCGCATCTGAAAACCTCGGAAGTTTATCTGCCGCTGTTGATAGTTCAGAAGCATACTTTACTTGGCTAACATTCACACTTGCACTCATAACTATGGTGTCAGGTGAAGTTTTTGCCTCTCCTTTAGAAACAATCCCTTGTGAAAGAGGAGACAAGTTAACTTGCTCTACAGAACAAGAAACCAGTAAAAATATAGTGAATACTAAGGGTAAGAGATTTTTAAACATTTTTCTTTTGATATAAAACTGGGTTTAGACTATCATCATTATACATTTTCATTTGCTTATAAGTCTTTATTTTGTTGTTACCGCTCTCTATATCAAATAATAATCTATCTATAGCTGTGCTCAAGTCTACCTTCTGCTCCTCAAGAACAGCCAACTTATTAGAACACTTCAGTTTATGTTTCTCGTCTGCTGTATCTCTTAAGGTTTCTATCTTCATATGATAAATCTTAAGAGCTAATATAGACAATCTGTCGATAGCCCATGCTGGACTTTCTGTATTGATTTTAGCATCTTCCTTAGGCTTCACAGATTTATATTTTTCTAGAAAATAATCATCTATATACTCTACCAAATCTGTTCTATCTTGGTTAGATGAATCTATTCTCCTTTTAATCTTTAAAGCTTTCTCAGGAGATATGTTTTCATCACGAATAATATCCTCTAAATGCCACTGAACGGTATCAATCCAATTCTTCGAATACAAAAGTCGTTCCAAAGTATTTTCAGAGAACGGATTAGACTCAACTGCATCTACATCATCTGTTTTATGATAGTCTATAATAGCTTGATTAAAAATATCCCAAGCTTTTTCAGAAAAACTCATTTAATTTAAAATCTTACTTTTTAATTATGATTTTTTATTTTCTTCCTCTGTTGAAGGTTTGTTTTTATCATCTTCCTTTACCGCGTCTTTAAACTCTTTAATACCTGAGCCTAAGCCTTTCATAAGTTCTGGAATCTTCCTTCCTCCAAAAAAAAGCAATAATACAACCACGATGGCAACAATTTGCCAAGGTCCTATTGCTCCAAGAATAGCTACTAACATATATTTATCTTTATAGTATTAAAAACAAAATTTTGGTAAAGATAGCAAAATTTATACATATAAACTAATACGCTATCCTTACCAAAATTTAACCTTCTAATAGATTTGCTCTACTTTTTCTCTTCTTCTGTTGAAGGTTTTTCTTCCTCCTTTACTGCATCTTTAAATTCCTTAATACCTGAACCTAAACCCTTCATCAGCTCCGGAATCTTTTTCCCTCCAAACAATAAGAGTAGTATAACCAACACTATAAATATATGTTGTACCGATAGTGCTAAAATAGTCGTTAACATAATTTATCTATATTTTTATTCAATTTATAGTTAGTTTGAGACCCATCCCATAGGATCAACAGGTGTACTTCCATTCCAAATTTGGAAATCTAAAGAGTAAGCTCCCTCAAAATCCTGTGCTATAGTCCCAATTGTAGTTCCCGATGAAACCTTTTGATTAGGAGAAACCGAAACATCAGATAAGTTACTATATATGGTAAAATAGCTACCATGTTTTACAATAACCGTCTTAGTCCCCCCAACAAAAGAAATTCTTGACACTTCACCAGGGAAAACACATCTTGCCTTAGTACCAGGAGAAACTGCAATTCTAATCCCATTATTCTCCTCAACTATATTTTTAAATACAGGGTGTGGCTGCCTACCAAAACGGTGCGTTACCTGCCCTCTCTCCACTGGAAAGCCTATTCGCCCTCTATTTTCAGCAAAATTAGACCCTGTTGCTGCTCCCACACCAAACGCTGTCTTCGTTTTTTCCTCTGCTTTTTTCTTTTCCTCTTCTTTTCTCTTGGCTAGTTCTGCCTCAGCATCTCTTGCAGCCTTAGCTTTTTCTTCTGCAGCCTTAACTCTAGCAGCGGCTTCTCTAGCATCTTTTTCGGCAGCTATTCGGCGTGCTTCGTTCCTTGCATTTTCTTCCGCTTTTGCAAGTTCAGCTTGTTTTCTTGCATCATCTTGCTTCTTTCTTTCAATCTCTGCCAATCTAGCAGCTTCTGCTTCCGCTTTTTTTCTTTCTCTTTCTAGAGCTTCTGCCCTAGCTTTATTCTCGGCATCTATTCTAGCTTTTTCTCTAGCGGCTGCCTCTCTTGCAAGTCTTTCTCTCTCCAGTCTAGCTTTTCTCTCAGCTTCTTCTTTTGCCTTAGCAGCTGCTATTTCTTCGTTTATTATCTTTCGGATTTCGCCTTCAATTTTCTTAGCTTGCGCTTGCTTTTGTTTAAGCTCAGCCGTAAGGGCTGCCTCATTTTTCTTGAAATCTTCTAATAATAATTCCCTTTGTTTTCTATCATTTTGAATCACTAAAAGATCTTTCTGTTGCTGAGTAAGAATATTTTCTTTCTCTTTTACTGATTTTTGTTTCAGCTTTAAAGCTTGCTGAATTTCTGCAGCTTTACCGCTAATCTCTTTAGCTTTTTTATCCTGATAATCAGAGTATTGTTTAAGATACTGTACTCTTCTTAGAGCCTCTCCCAAATTTTTAGCCGATAGAATAAATGTAACTTTATTTTGAATACCTTTATTCTTATAAGCTTTTACTAATATCTCAGCATAGTTTTTTCTTAGTATAGCCAGTTCTTTTTTATACTTATTAATTTCTTTTTGACGAAGATAAATATCATCTTCAATCAGCCTTTTCTCCTTTTGTGTATTATTATAAACCTTCTCTCTTAACTGAATTTTTTTATTAACTTCATTAAGGTGTGCTATCGAAAGCCTTGCCTCCTTCTGAGTTTTAGCAAGATTAGAGTTGATAAGTGCAATTTGTTTTTTCAGTTCAGCACTTTCTCTCTGAAGCTGCTCTTTCTTCTGAGAAAAAAACAACCCAAAGCACAATACACTCAATAAAAAACTTAACTTCCTAAATATCATTTAATTTCCTTCTTTGTATAGTTACTTGGCACCGTGTATGGTGTATCCATAGTAGAGGAGTCAAATTTCGTGTTTTCTATGAAAATCTGGTCTGTTTTTTTTGCTTTTATAATAATTTTAACATTTTTAGGCAGATAATTTCCTTCAAAATTATCCCAATTGGTATAAAAAACTTCTAGATAATCAGGTGTTTTGGCATCAGATAACTTCACCCTACTAAGATTAAACATGGTGTCATAATCTAATTCCATTTTATATTCATTCACCTTACCATCTACTGTTATTTTTTGATTTTTAGCCGATGTTAAATGATAACCTTGTGCATTTTTAGTCAAATCAAAATCACCATCTTTAATAGGAACAAAAGTCCTCCCTACCAATAAATTCTGAAGAGCTGAATAATCAATAAAGTTAACATTCAGAAGTCGATTAAGATAAGAAAAATCCGAATCTATATAAGTTTTATTATACTTCTCATAACCTTTAACGCCTTCCGGCGTAGCGACACCTCTTGCTACATTAAAGAACAACGCTGAAAGATTTATCCAAACTTTCTTTTGATTTTCTATATAAACTAATGCGTCCAACGTAGGAATTGGACTCCCATTATCTACCTTAATTTTACTGGAAATCTTTAAATTTTTAAAAGCAGATTCTCTAAGGATATTATTGAAAAAAACTTGGTCTTTTTCTATCTTTTTATTTGTACTCACAGGTGGTGTGGACGGAACATTTTGCTGCGTTTTGCACGACACTAGCATAAGCACAGCTATCCCTAATAACCAAAGTTTATTCATAATATTGAATGTTAATTATCTAGCTATAACGAAAAAATAGTTAAAAACTTATACATCTATTTAGAAAGAAAATCTAGCACCGAATAGTCTCCTAGCGAAATTTCTCTAGATACTCCAAAATATTTGGCAGAGTTACCTATCATAGAGTTACTCAAATTACCATGATTAATCAGTGTTTTTTCCTGTATTAAAGAATTATCTATATTAGAATTAACTACCTCAGTATTATTTCCTAAAGAGACATTAGGTCCTATTTTAGAATTTTTAATAACCACATTTTCTCCAATAAAGCAAGGAGGAATAATAAGGCTATTTTCTATCTTAGCAGACGACGGGAACGAAGACATCTCGTCTTTCTCATACTGTAATATCTTACTATTGGTTTCTACCGTTGCATTTTTATTTCCACAATCCATCCAATCGTTTACTTTCCCTAAAGAAAACTTTGCTCCCTTCTGTCTTAAATTTTCTAAAGCTACGGTCAACTGATACTCCCCTCCTTGCATTATATTATTATCCATAATATAATTAATTTCCTCCATCAGTTTCTCAGCAGACTTAAAGTAATAAATCCCTATAATAGCTAAATCTGAAACAAAGGTCTGTGGCTTTTCTACAAAATCTGTAATAAAGCCATAATCATCTAGCTTAACCACTCCAAAAGCCGAAGGGTCTTCTACTTTTTTCACCCAAATTACACCGTCCGAATTAGTATCTAATACAAAATCAGCACGGAAAAGAGTATCCGCAAACGCTACTACCACATCTCCCTGCATAGAAGCTTCTGCACATTTTATTGCGTGAGCCGTACCTAGAGGCTCATCTTGAGTATAAACACTCCCTTTAGCCCCTAATTTTTCTGCAATTTGGATAAGAGATACTTTTACCTCATCACCAAAATCTCCAATAATGAAAGCCACTTCCTCTATAGGTTGTCCTGCTACTTTTGCGATATCTTCCACCAATCTTTGCACAATAGGCTTACCCGCAATAGGTATAAGTGGTTTTGGAACTGTAAGAGTATGTGGTCTCAATCGGGAACCTCGCCCCGCCATAGGTACTATTATTTTCATATTTTTATGATAAATTACTAATTAAACTCCAAATATAGTATTTTAATTTTTCTTCCTCCAAAAATAAACAGATGATTAAAATTAGCCTCTATTTTTGAACCTCGCTACCATTGATAAAATTAAGTTTCTCTCAGAAAAAACAATACCAAACCCAAAGATTAAGAATAAAATATTCCCAATCCATACATTTGCTTCAAATATCTGGTAAGATAAAAATGAAAATACCGACAATACCAAAAGCACCAACATTATTTTTTTCATATTATAAGGGATTGGATAATACTTCTGTCCCAAAAAGTAAGACACTAGCATCATTAAGAAATACACCAACAAGGTTACCCAAGCTGATACCATAAACCCATAATCTTTGAGCAATAACAAATTCAGCACAATGGTAATCGCTGCTCCTAGCCAAGAAATAAGCGTCCCAACAAAGGTTCTATCCGTAACTTTATACCAAGTAGATAAATTATAATAAATGCCAAAACACAAATTACCCACCACAATAATCGGTACTATATCCATAGCGATCCAATAAGAGTTATCTGTAATAAAAATTGATTTTAACCAACTGATATTTGCCACAATACCCAACGCTGCTACAGATGCGAATAATGTGAAATACTCCGTGATTTTTGCATAAGTTTTTGGTGCATTTGCATTATTCATTTGTTTAAAAAAGAATGGCTCAATACCCATTCTGTAAGCCGTAACAAATAGCGTCATTAGAACCGCCAACTTATAACAACCCCCATAAGCCCCTGCTTCTGCCTTAGAAATAATATTATACTGTACCGTTTTATCAAAGTTTTCGTTTACAACAAATGCTAATCCTGCCAACATCAGTGGATATGAATATTTTATCATTCGTTTAAACAAGTTCATAGAAAACTTAAACCTTATCTTGCTAACTACAGGAAGTAACATCACAAACACTACCACACTAGCTATAATATTACTTACGAATGCGTAGGATACCGATGTCTCCATACCCAAGCTCTGAGAAGTTTCTTTAGGTATAAATAGAAATAATGCCAAAACACTTAATACCTGCATCAGCACCTGTGCCACTCTAATAGCAGAATATTTTATTGGTTTATTGTTAAATCTAAGCCATGCCAACGGAATTACACAAATAGTATCAAAAAAGGCAATCCAAGCAAACCATTTAATATACTCAGGGTGAGCTGCATACCCTAATGAATCTGCTATACTTTGATTAAAAATATAAACTCCACCTAAAAATAAACTTGATGTAAAAAACAGAAACCAAAACGAAGTATAGAATGCCTTGTTTTCGTTTTCTTTCTCTGCCGAATAACGAAAAAAAGAGGTTTCAAACCCAAGTGTAAGCAGTATGTTCACATAAGACATCCAAGCATAAAGATTGGTAAACTGGGCAAACTCTTCCCTAGAGATATAGTAAATGAAAAAAGGATTAAGCAGGAAATAAATAACCCTCGGTAAGATAGCCCCGATACCGTAAATGATAGTCTCGTTGAGTAATTTTTTCAAAGCAAAAATTTCTGCAAAGATATAGAAAATATAAACTTCTAGTCTATACTACAGCCGAGGTTTCTATATTGATTTTTAAACTGCTCTACCCACTTATGATATTCGTTTTTATCCACCTTATCATCAAAGAAGGTTTCTAGATAATCAATAGAAAAGTCATTAGGATAGTTTTGCATACTATCTAACTTATCATTATACCAAGCCTCATTCAAAAGATAATTGATGTAGTTTATATCCACCTTAAACCCATATTCATGATAAGAATTGGTAGCAGAGCTTTGAAAGGTCGTTTTCATAGCTTCTTTAGAAAGCCTAGCTATAAAATTAGGATTATTTTTATGTTTATTATAGTAAGCAGCGGCGTTTCTTAGTTGTTGTTTTTCGTCCACCCTGCCCTTTGCATCTTTCCAGACTTCTAGCCAATACTCTTTTTTCCATAACCCCATTAAAATAGAGTTTAGAGACCAGTATTTTATTTTGGTATAATTATCAAAAATGCCTAATCTATAAGCAATACTAAAAAACTTATAACGGTTATAGAAAAATATATCCATTAGCCATTTAGAACCTAAAAACAAATCCTTAGGTCTATTAAAATTGACATCTTCATTAATTTTACCTATTTGAAGATATTCATCATCTTTAAAGTTACTTAGCCAACCTAATTTTAAAAGATTGATATTATTTTTCTCTGCTTCTGTTAGTAAATTTTCTACATCAATTGTTTCTGTAAACCATACATCATCTTCTGTAACGATACAATAATCTGTTCCATTCTCAACTGCTTCTATCCATAAATCGGTAGGAATATTAAAACTATCTATATTCTTCCCTAAGAAAATATTTTCTTCTACACCCTTTATTTTTCGGGAATAAGATTTAGATGTTTTAATATTTATTTGAGGATACTTTTCTTTTATTTTATCTAAATATTTTTGGGGAGTACCATCATCTAAAACCGTAATAGAATAAGTTCCCTTCACATTTCTTTCAATAGACGCTAGACAACGGTCTAGATAGTATGCTCTATTGAATGATTTTACATATATATTTATCATTTGATAAACTTTCTAATTAGTTTTTTCAAAAAAGAATTTTCCTTTTCAAAAAGAAATTTTGGCAGACACTCTATTTGTTTCACAGATACCCCATATAAAGTAGTGATTTTTCTTCTTTCCGTGGCTTTATAAAGAACTTGGTGCCAATGTTTGGTTTTCATTTCCATTCTATTGCTATCATGTGATAGTCCCTTATTGTGGACTCTATAAAAAAGTAAAGGTTGGTTTATATAAAAAATTTTTCCTTTTTCGTAAAGTTTTAAATATAAATCTTGATCTTCTGCCAATTTATATTCAGGAATAATACCTTCTGTCTCTAAATATTTGTCTCTTCTAAATGTAAAAAAGTGAGCTATCTCTAAATTAATATTAAAAAAATATGGATTATCACTTCTCACTTTTTTCGTGTTTTTAAAAATATGTTTAACAGACAAATGTTCATCACAAATATAAAATCTAGAGTAAGTTGCAACAGTTTGTTTATTTTCTTCATAGACCTCTACCGATCTACCAACTGCCTCTTTAGTAAGAGCATCATCTGGATCTACAAAACCACAAATATCTCCTGTCGCCAATTCTACACATTTTCTTTTGGTATAACCTACGCCCTTATTTTCCTCATTTTTAAAAACTTTAAACCTTATATCATTTTTTACTAAATTTTGTATTTTTTCAAAAGAACCATCATTAGAACAATCATCCACAAGTATAACTTCAAAATCTTGATAAGTTTGATTGATGATGCTTTTGTAACAATCTAGAAAATAATTATAATTATTATAATGAGCTACGAGTATTGAAAATTTCATAACTAAGTTTTATAATGCTCTACCAGTAACACCCTCCTTCTACCTCATTGTATCCTTTAGGAGTTTCTCTAGGTCTAATCCAATACGTTCCATTTTCTTTCCTCAGTGAAAGATAATCATTCCAACCTTCCCACCTTGCTCCTTTTATTCCAAAAAGAAGCTGAGTTACTCCACCCAAATGTATGGACTGTTTCCCTTTATTTTTTATATATGACGCCAAAGGTAAACCATAGGCACCACAGCCTATAATTGCTACATCAAAATCGACTAAGTCTATCTTATTTTTCATATCTTCCAACGCATCAAACCATGTCAAATAATCTACTTTTTCATTTGCTATAGACTGAACAGCTTTAATTATTTTTAAATCAAATTCTGGTAAGATATTTTCATTTTTATACAAATTAGTCCTATTTACTTCATATTGATATCTTATACTGTCTTCAAAAGGATGTATCACCAAAACTTTTTTCCCTTTCAAGCTAGAAGTCCATGGATTATTGAAAAACCAAGGTTCTAATTCTCTTAATTTAAATATAGAACAGTCCAAAGGAACTTCTGGTATATATTCCTCTAAACCATTCCAAACTCCCAAACCATCTATATCTTTGGAACATTCAATCATTAGATTTACAAAATCTTTTACTAAATCTTCCTCATTTGGAAAAAAACCAGCATTAAAACACAATTTATTTAATAATTTTTCATCTTTTTTCCAAAAAACATTTAACTTTCCTCTTATATGGCGAATAATAGCTTCTATATCACTCTGTTTTTTGTTAACTTCTAAAAAGTTTACTATCGTCTCCGCTTCAATACTTCCATACCTCCCCACCATAAAAGGCACTCCATCTCTAATTTTATTAGAAATAAATCTATTAGCTAAGTCTAACCTACCTTCTCTTGTTATCACTTTCGTAAATCTATTACTCTTTTTGATAAAAGGAGTAACCCTCTTAGAGAGCCTATGTATATAATGATAATTTTGCTTTGTTACCATATACTTAATAAATCTTGTTTATTAATCACTATACTATTTGCAGGAATATCTTTATATATAGTACATCCTGCTCCTATTATCACATTATCTCCTATCGTCACCCCTTTCAATATAATGCAATTCGCTCCTGTCCAAACATTATTACCAATTTTTATAGGTGCTGTATAAAATTCTGTTTTAGATACAGAAAAAGGTTCTTTGGTATAGTTATGATTATGGTCAAAAACCTTTAACCCTTCTCCCAAAATACAGTTTTCTCCAATGGTTATCTCTTCCAAACAAGAAATAGTAGCTCTAGTAATGTAAGTTTCTTTTCCTATACTCAATTTAGCTTCTTTCTTTACTGTAATAAAATTATTTTGATTTATCATCACGTTTTCTGCTATATTGAAAACAGCCTTAGAATGAATATCCAACACATTATCTGCCCCTAGCTTAAAAGAACTATGTATTTTGGATTGAGAATTTAAGAAGAACTTTTTTCTCAATAGAGAAACTTCCGAATACTTAAGAAATTTATAAAACTTATAAAACAAAAACAATATAAAATTTTTCATTTTTATAAAACTAAAACACAAATGTAACTTTAATCTACATCACAAATAGAATAATACTTAGACAAAATAGTTCTAAGATAGTTTTCTTTATCAAGAAGTTTATTTTGTATATAATAATTTTCCACTTCAGATGAGGTACTTATAGGATAACTCGCTCCTGCCTTTACAAGATTGAGATTGAGTCTAATTTTAAAAAAAGATTCTAATATTTCTAATATTTCAACAATAGTATAGTTTTCTAAATATGCTAAATTGATAATTTTGTTTATATTTTGAGTCTCAATTAAGCTCAACACTATTGCTCTCACATCATCTGCGTCTATCAAATTTCTAGTTGCTTTTGTGTGTACATTTATAACTTCTCCATTCATCACCGAACGCACCAGATAATTCATCAGTAAATTAGGGTTTCCTCCTTTTCCCACTACATTGCTTAATCTTAAAATTAAATATCTGCTACAATTGTTTGAGACAATATTCTCCATTTTTAATTTGTGACATACATAAGGGCTATCTACCTTAGAAGAGTCATATATACTACAGGTAGAAAAATACACCATTACCTTATCAGGATAGTTGCTAATAGTTTCTCTAACAAGATTCTCCTCACGCATAAACTCTTCCATCCTGACCTCTAGCGAATTAGAAACACCTGATGCAAAAAAAATGATATCTTCTCTATCTACATTCGTAAATAATGACGCTACAAGTCCTTTTCCAACAATCATAATACAAATAAACTATATTCAAATTAACAAATATCTATAAAAACTCTTACATAGATAATAGTTATGAACCTTTATGCATTTCAATAAAACTTTCAGTCCACTTCTTCCATTTATCAGCGAAGTGTTTATTTTCATTCTCTAGCAAAATTCTGTAAATATAATCTACCGAAAAGTCCTCTGGAAAGTTCTCGTAACTATCAAATTTCCCTTCATACCAAAGCTCGTTCAAAATATAATTAAATCTTACTAAATCAAAATGTTCCTCAATATTAAAAGAGTTGAACGATGCAGAACTGCGATACGAAGTAGCCATAACCCGGTTATTAAGCAATGTATATTTATGCATTCCCAACTCGCCCTGTGCAGAAAAGTTCAAATCCCAATCGACCGCATTTATCAGTTGTAAATCTTCAACTACTCTTTTGTACTGGTCTTTCCAAAGAAACTTCAAATAATCTTTGCGATACATTCCCATTGGAATATCGTACATTGTCCAAAGTTGTTTTCGCCAACCTTCCGGCAACAGATGCAGTTTTTCCAAGAATGTTTTTAATTTAAAACTATTTTTAAGTAACATTTTATAAAACCTAGCAGACCTAATAATATATTTAGGTTTATGGAAAGATATTTTTTCTGTGAGCTTTCTATTTTCTATGTACTGAGTATCTTTGCTTAAAATACGTCCTAATTTTAGAATCTGGATACCATACTTCTCCATTTCTTGCGCATAGAAATGCATATCAAAGTCGTCTATAAACCAAACATCATCCTCCGTCATTATCAAAATCTCCGAAGATTCTGAAACCGCTGTATACCATAAATCTGTTGGAATACGAGTATCTTGGTATTTCTCTATTCCTTGCAGGTGTTTTTCTATTTTTTGTATTTTTTCTTCTCGCCAATCAGAGAATTTAAAGGAAACCCTTGGGTATTTCTCTTGTATTTTATCCAAATATTTCTGAGGTGTTCCATCATCTAAAACATTGATATCTAAATACTTTGAATCATTAACTCTTTCGTAGATGCTTCTTAAACATCGGTCTAACAAATGGGGGCGATAGTATGTTTTTATTAATATATCCATAATATATCTATAATTTAAATCTATCTTTTATTTGATTTAAAACAAGTCTTTTTAAGGCATTATATTTTCTATACAATTCTATTTTAAAATTTATTTTTAACCCATTTTGTTTTTTATACTGATAATTTCGATAAAAATCATTACACTCAGTTAGTTTACTATAAATTATGTAACTTATTTTTTCAACAAAAATGTTTTTATGGGGAGAGTTTCTCATCCAGTATGCTCCACCAAAACGAGGGTGATATTTATCATGTAAAATTATTTTTATATCATCATTTGATTTTAAATACCCATAATCCTTATAATCAACCACATCCATCACTAAACCTTCGGGCCATGCATACTGCGGAGCAACGATAAGAGGCTCTTTATCCAATAAGTATTTATTGATGTGACTTTCATCATGCCAAACAGCAACTACTCCATTTTTCAAATCTT
Source organism: Riemerella anatipestifer (assembly GCF_009670965.2). NCBI lineage: Bacteria > Pseudomonadati > Bacteroidota > Flavobacteriia > Flavobacteriales > Weeksellaceae > Riemerella > Riemerella anatipestifer. The sequence goes on from NZ_CP073239.1 coordinate 490,378, forward strand.
CCTTTGTGTTTGCATCTAGAATTCTTACCATATGTAAATAATCCTTTGCTTTTCCTCCATTTAATCCCCCCATAAAGTAATATTTTCCCTCATTAGGAGGAATATATGCTACTGATTTTGGATCTGACTCATAAGAAAATTCTTCTCTTAAACGATTATATTGTAGAGGATGCCTAATAGCCATCAAGCTTTCTCTTTTAGGTAAAATTTCTTCTCCAATAGGTTTAAGAACTTCCATATTAGCATTAAAGAAATATATATAGTCCATATTTTCTAGTTCTTTCTCTACTTTTAAGAACATATCAAATCGCATTAATGTATCATAAGGCCAGCCTAACTTTTCTTGATAAATTTTAGTTACATTTTCTTCTTCTCCTAAAATTTTAGTTTTTACATCACTAAATACAAAATAATGTTTTTCATGTTCTAGAAGTAAATATTTTTCAGCACTTTTATAAAAGCTGAATTCAACTTGCAAATGCAACAGAATTCTGATTAATAATTTGTTTAAATTTTTCGTTTGGCGTGAGGTATCCAAGTCTTTTACGAGGTCGATTATTGAGTTTATTTTCAATCCACTTAATCTGTTTGTTGGTTACTTCACTAAAGTCCTTACCCTTTGGGATATACTGCCTGATAAGCCCGTTGGTGTTTTCATTGGCACCACGTTCCCATGAGTGGTATGGTTTGCAAAAATAGAATTTTATTTCCAATTTTTGCGCAATTTCCTCGTGCTTTGCAAACTCCTTTCCATTGTCAGCCGTAATTGTGTGTATTAAGTTTTTCACTTTCCGCAGTGCCCATACTGCAATCTTAGCTACCGGGATGGCTTCTTTTCCCGACAACTTGCGTATCCAGACCCTGCTTGTTGCTCTGTCGTTAATGGTAAGAATGGCACCTTTGTGGTTCTTACCAATAATTGTATCTATCTCTAAATCACCAAATCTCTCCTTCAGTTCCACTATCTCGGGACGCTCATCAATATCCACCCTGCCTGGGATAAATCCTCGCCCTGCATTTTTAGAACCACGTTTGGCATACCTGCGACCTTGTCTGCGAAGATATTTGTGCAGTTTGCCACCCCGCCGCTTATCCTCCCAAATCCAGCGATATATCGTTTCGTGAGATACCATCGCAATTCCCTCCAAGCGGCTCCTGCCGACAATCTGCTCCGGGCTGAATCCTTTCTTCAACAGCTTTATTATCCGTTTTCTCATTGCCGGTGTAAGCACTTCCTTGCGATGTTTTTGCTGCTTGCGCCTGTCTGCTTTTCGCTGGGCAAGCTCCATGCTATAGCTACCACTTCGGGCGTCGCAATTGCGCTTTATCTCCCTGTAAACAGTGCTTTTATCTACTCCGATAGCTTCCGCTATTGCTTTTTTGCTCATCGGTATTTGCAACATCATAGAAATTGCATACCTTTGTTCCTCGGTTATATGTTTGCTCATCTGCAACTTTTTTTTCTTTGGACGGACAATTAAAGCAAAGATAGCAAACTTTATCCATTCAGAGTGAGAGAAAGGGGGACATTGTCTCTCTTTCCTCTCTGAAAAATAAATGTTTTTATTGCTTATTATCCGCACCCAAAAAGTTGCATTTATAAGTTGAACTCAAGAAATACCTTCCAAAAATTGATATAACGACCTGTGGCAATATACAAAATACCTATTTTCATAATCATTTATTTTTCAAATAATTAAACAAACTCTCCCATTTTTTCATTATATTAGACATTTCGTAGCGTTTTGATACTTTCAACGCCTCTTCTGACATTTCCTTTCTTAAAACCTCGCTCTCCATTAATTTGCTTAATTTTTCTGCAAAAGTTTCTACATCATTGGGTTCTACTAAAAAATCTTTCAATTTGTTGTCTCCCAACATTTGTTTAGGTCCATTTTTACAAGCAAATGCTACGGGAACAAGCCCTGAGGCTATAGACTCTATGAGAACAAGCGGAAACCCCTCAAAGCGAGAACTTAATGCAAAAATAGAATATTGCGCATAGACCTCATTAATGCTTTTACTTGGCGGAAATATATTGATACTCTGCTCCAAACCAAGCATTTTAATTTGAGAGTGAAGTTCTTCTTCCAAGTCGCCGTGTCCGTAAATATCTAACTGCCAATCCGGAAACTTTTTACTAGCAATAGCCCAAGCATCAATAAGATAATTGAAGCCTTTCTGATAGGTAAACCGCCCCACAGCAAGAACCTTTTTTGATTTATAGTCCGTGGTGATAGCCTCTATCGTGATAGGATTGGGTATATTGGTTACATTATCAAAATAGTGACTCCATGCTTTTTCGTCTTCTTCCGTAAGCACTACAATTTTATCAAACTTGTTGAGTGTTTTTTGGAAAAACCAAGTTTGGAGTTTCATTTTCAGATTTTTCAGCGTCCAATTAGCCTTAAGTTTTTTGCTTAGAGGCGTAATATCAAAATGAAAATGGTATTCTAATATTTTTTTACTCCCATCTTTTATCAAGGGTAAAAACTTGTGTTCCGCACCAAAATACATTGAAATCGCAATATCAGTAGGATTATGGTATAGATAATCTTCCACTTTTTTTCGGTAAGTTGCCATAAAGTTTTTATACAACTTTTTTCTCTCTGAACTGGGAAAGTTTTTCAAGTCTCGCGTAGGATCTGGAATATCAAAATGAATCATTTTTATTTTCTCACTAAATTTAAAGAAAATAGGATCATCATATTGTTTATATGTGATTATAGTTATATTATACCCTAATACATCTGCTAAATAGTTTGCTTTAACATTTAACATTCTTTCGGTACCTGCAGCATCCTTCAAGTTTGGAAAAAAATAAACAATATTCATTGTTGATATTATCTATAATTTTTTAGAATAGGTAAAAGCTTTTTATCCCTCAACACATGTTTATGATATTTTAGGATAAGTGGATGAAAAATTTGAACAAGATAAAAGTACGGCACTTCAAAATCCTGATTATCGCCATATTCATAGAAATAGTCATACAATTCATCCATCCTTTTATGTACTTCCTCATACCATTCTGTTGTAATCGGAGAATAAGGCTTACTAATAAATGAACCGTTACCTATAAGTAATGGCGTATATTTCATTAAGTCTTGCTGTAAATATTTCTCTACACTCATTTGCCTTTCATAATCTGTATAAAACTTTTTTTCAGCAAAAAATCTATGCTCTGCTGGTGCTATCCCTCCGTGCAATAATTCTGGATAACCAATAACATATTTGTTTTTTTGAGAGTTAAGTTTATTAAAGGCAAATTTCCAAGAATGTTCAAAAGGTTTTACATCTGCATAGCCTCCACCATAATGATGCATAAAATAACAGCGGAGATAATCTGATTTCATCGTTAAACTTAGAAAATCAAAGCCTTTATGTAATGGAGCATCTTCTTTTATATATTCTTGTAAGTTCTTTGGAGTAATGAGTTTTACAGGAACTCCTGCATTTTTTTCTAGAGCTTCCAGTCCTTTTTTTCTATTCTCACTCATTTCATTATCCCCCGTCCAAAAGCAATAAATAACTTCTGGAGCCTTTTGCTCCCTATAATTTCCTTGATAATGATTAGATAGAAAGCTACCTGGATATCTATCTTCTGAAAAGGTATAGTTATACCTACCCTGTTTTATGTTTAAAACTTTTTGATAGAAATCAGGAAAAGCTTTTTTAAACTTTAAAGCTATAGTATTGAGTAACATCATATCATAATTTTCTATGAAAAATATCTCATAAATAGTTTCCACCAAATAGAAAAGTACCTATTATTTTCCTTAATTATTTCTTCCACAAATTCCTTTGGAGGATTTACTTCATGTATAGAATATAAATATTTATAAAATAACATTCTATCTGGCCTTTGTGATTTCCAAGGTTTAGCCGCTTCTACGAAATGATATATAAAGAACGGTAATTTTTCTTTCTTGTTTAAATTGAAAATTTTCTTTATTCGAGAAAGTAAAACCTCTTTGTATGAATAATTGAGTGGGGCTGTCCTTATGTTTGCCATAAAATTATATTTATTACTAATAAACTTCACTCCACCCCACCTCGTTAAAACAGAATTGAGTATATCTTGATCAAGTAATTTAGGATTTTTAATCTCTTCCAATAGTGCAAATAGTTTATCCTGAATACATTGTTCCCTCATCATTTTTAAGTTAAACGCAATAACACCTGTATTAAAATATTGTTCAGGATTATTCATTTTTAAAATATCATAAAAGTAATCTTTTGTATACCAATCTTCGCCTCCTGATTTTATAAAATTACAGTGTTTTGTATCTTGTACAGCAATAACAGCGTTATTCTCAAAATCTATTGTTGTAAATTCTGAGATATCTGCTTCTACCACAACATCACCGTCAAGGTATAAAACTCTATCATACTGCTTAAATATTTCAGGAATATAGAATCGATAATATGTAACAGCAGAATAATAATCTTTAACATAAAACTGTTCTTTATTTAAGTTTGTTAGTATTATGAAATCTATACAACAATTTTTATGTTTAGAAACAAATTCTTTTAATAGCCTTTGGTTATAATCACTGATGTGATCTGCAAGTATATAAAATCTATAATTAAAATTTTTATTAGCATTTGAAATTATTGATGCAATCGTAACGCTAGTATACTTTATATATTTATCATCGCTAGTAAAAACAATTGGAAAGTCTGTCATTTTTTTCATTTATAAAGATTAGTATAACTTATTTTCTCCAAATAAATGAGGTATATCTAAATATAAAATAAGGCAATATATTATAATACTCCACTAATTTGATATCCGAAAACACCTCATATTCTGGTGTTTTTTTTACAAAAGAATGCCACTCCGCCAATTCTTTTTTTGCATCAGAAAAATCTAAATGAACCAAAATTTTATAGTACATTTGGAAAAAGGCCTTAACAGAGGACAAAACAAAGTTTCTCTTTTCTTCGGTCATTTGAGATTTATGTTGCGTATATTTTTGGTAATAATACCTGATAACCGTCTCTACTCCTTTCCTGTTTTTTCTGATGGTAGCAGGAGCTACGGTTTGTCCATCTCTTCCTATCAGGTATCTGTATAGAGGACTATCTGTGTAATATAAATCTTTAGCGAAAAAAAGAGGTAAAGAAGCAAAAAGAGTATCTGTATAAAATATTTTTTCCGGAAAATCTATCTGTGCCTGTCTTACCACATCTGTTTTATACGCTAATCTATGCATAACAAACGCTCCTTCTAATTCACTAATCTCTTTATCTAAACCATAAACTTTATTAGGTTTTACTTTTGGTAAACTAAATAATTCTGACCGATTTTCAAAAACATATTCCCTTACAAAATCCGTAACCACAACATCTGTATCGATAGTCTGCAATTGCTCTACAAACCTTTCGAACGATTGATTATCATACCAATCGTCAGAGTCTAGAACTTTACAATACTTGCCTTTTCCCTCCACTATTCCTCTTTTTAATACGGAACCATAGCCTCCATTTTCCTTGTTGATTACCCTAAAAGTTTGAGGGTATTTTTCCTCATACTCTCGCGCTATTTCCAGTGCATTATCTGGGCTTCCGTCTATAATCAGAAGCACTTCCAAAAGCGACATTAAATTTTCTCTAATTATCAGCGAGTTTAAGCACTTGGGCAAATATTCTTCTGTATTGTATATAGGAACTATAAGGGTTAGTAATTTTTCCATCTTTTATTTTGTTAAATAGATGCGATCATCTCTAGTGCCTTTGCGACCACTTGATGCATATCATAGTATTTATATTCCGCCAACCTTCCGCCAAAAATTACGTTTCCACATTCATCTGCCAAGGCTTTATATTTTTGATAAACCGCTTGGTTTCTCTCATCATTGATTGGGTAATACGCTTCCTCTCCTTCAGCCATATCTTGCGGATATTCTCTCGTAACAATGGTTTTAGGCTGTGTGCCAAATTCAAAATGTTTATGTTCTATAATTCTAGTAAATGGTATTTCTCTCTCAGTATAATTTACCACTGCATTCCCCTGATAATTGGCTTCATCTAAAATTTCCGTTTCAAATCTCAAACTACGATAATCGAGTGCTCCGTATTGAAAATCAAAAAACTCATCTATTTTACCTGTATAAACAACAGTTTCAGCAATAGAATCCCAATGTTCCCGATTTTTAAAATAATCAGTATTGAGCCTTACTTCTATCCCCTCTAACATTTTTTCTACCAGCAATGTATATCCTCCGTTAGGTACTCCTTGGTAAGTATCATTAAAATAATTATTATCAAATGTAAATCTAAAAGGAAGCCTCCTAATAATAAAAGCGGGTATCTCCGTAGCAGGTCTGCCCCATTGCTTCTCTGTATAGCCTTTTATCAATTTTTCATAGATATCTTTTCCTCCCAACACCAAGGCTTGTTCTTCAAGGTTTTTAGGCTCAACAATATGCTTATATTCTGCTCTTTGTTCCTCTATTTTTGCTCGAGCTTCAGCAGGGGTTTTAACTCCCCATAACTGATAGAAAGTATTCATATTAAAAGGGAGATTGTACAATTTCCCCTTATAGTTAGCTACCGGAGAGTTGGTGTATCGGTTAAATTCCACAAAAGAATTTACATAGTCCCAGACCTCTTTATTATTTGTATGAAAAATATGAGCACCATATTTATGGACATTAATACCCTCTATATTTTCCGTATAAATATTTCCTGCGATATGTTCACGACGCTCTATAACAAGACATTTCTTGCCTTTCTTCGTCATTTCGCAAGCAAATACCGCTCCGAATAAGCCACTCCCTACTATTAGATAATCATATTGTTTACTCATACTTTGGTTTAAACTTCTTGCAATTCTACCATTTTTTTAAATCTTTCAGACTTGTTTAGTAACTCACCAAAAGTCCCATGATTAATAATCTCCCCTTTTTCCATCAGATATACTTGGTCTACATTTTTGACAGTGGATAATCTATGAGCAATAATAATCATTGTAAACTTACCTTGTAGCATATCTATACTTTCCTTAATATGTTTTTCCGTTTCGGAATCCAAGGCAGAGGTTGCCTCATCCATCACCAATAACTCAACCTCTTTATAAAGTTCTCTGGCAATAGAAATCCTTTGTTTTTGACCTCCTGAAACTAAAATACCATTATTACCCAATCTTGCATCTTCTTTATTTTCTACACCCTCCACAAAAGTCTTCATAGAAACCATTTCCATGGTACGCCAAAATCGTTCTATATTTTTAGGTGTTTTTTCTGCCCAAAAGGTAACATTATTAAAAATACTATCGTCAAATATCACAGGCTCTTGAGTGATATAGCCTACCTTATCTCTAAAACTATTTAAATTACTATTATATAAGGATATATCATCTACAAAAACCTCTCCTTCATGAGGCGGTAACAAACCACACAATACATTGGCTAAAGTGGTTTTCCCTGCACCACTCTCTCCCACCAAAGCTATAGATGACTTTGAACTAATACTAAGATTAATATTTTTCAAAATAGGAGTTCGTCCATATGTAACACTAACATTTTTCGTATCAATAGTACTAATATTTTGAATTTCTCCCTGCAATTCTGGTTCTTGGTAATGTTTAAATTCAGAAAGAATAAGCTCTACCGATTCTAAACCAGCAGAAGTTCTCATAAAACCATTCCAAGAGTTTTGCATACTCACTAAGTGAGCCAAAGCTCTATAAAATAAAAGCAAACTCACTAAAATGGAACCAAAACTACCCCCCATAATATTTACCTGAACTAAAATCACGATTGCAATGATAATAATAATCATAGGCTCTCGTAAACTCTCAGCTATAGCTCCAATTTTCCCCATCTTAAAACTAATATCTTCTGATACCCAAATATTATTTTTCAGTTTCCTCTCATAAGTTTTAAAATAGTTTGTTGCTTTTAAATACTTAAAGTTGTTTATTGCCTGAATAAGATTACCATTAAAATCGTGTCCTATAAAAGACTGCTTTCTTGAATACTCTTTGGTTTTTTTATTGATATATTTATAGAAAATATTGGTTAGCCCACCTCCTATACCTACCATAATAGCAAATTGCCAATTAGATAAGAAAGCTAAAACCACATAGGTAAGTAGCATGACTACATGCTGAATGCTCACAAAATAGGTAACCATAGCATTAACCAACTTATCAACCTCACTTATCATATTATTTTGAACTCTTCCTGCATCTAGCTTAGTAAAGCCCTCATAAGATAAATCCTTAAAGCCTGACAGTAGATTCCATCTTATTTTCCGCATGGCTACTAGGCGTATTTTGGTAAAATAAATTGTTCTAATGTAGAAGAAAATACCTTTGAGAACGAATAAACTTATCATCAACCCAAGAGCTGTAGCTAGATTCAATTCAATTCCCAATCGTTTAATTGCTATAACTAAAAATTCTAATTGACCTAAAGACTCATTGTTAGTAGCATCTCCGGTGGCAATAGATAACAAAGGAATGAACATAGCTAACCCTAAACCATCAAGTATTCCGACCAAAAAGTTTAGTAGTATATAACCATAGATATGCCACCCTATTATTCTTCTAAAATAATTAAAAAATCCAAGGCTACTTGTCGTATTATTTTTCATTTTTGTATTCTAAAATCAGACTGATATCTAGCACTAAATAATTTTGTGCTAAAACCTCATGTAAATACTATTGCAAAGTTACGAATTTATTTTCAGTCCATTAATTTTTGTTCATAAATACCAGCTATCCAAAACCTCCTTTTAGAATTCCACGCTTCATTACTCCGAAGATTTTCTTAACTTTGCTCCCATTATAGCAATATATCATGAATAACCATTTTGATAATGATGACGATGTGTTTACAGGCAAAGAGCACACACCCCTAAGAGCTGATGCCTTTGAGAAGACAACCGAAGAAAAAATTGCCATTATAGAGAAACATTTTGCCGAAATCATGCAAACTTTAGGGCTAGATATGACAGATGACTCTCTAAAAGATTCGCCTAAGCGAGTAGCCAAAATGTATGTAAATGAGATTTTTGGTGGATTACTTCCAGAAAATAAGCCAGGTATCTCTACTTTTAGCAACAAGTATAAATACAGACAAATGCTTGTGGAAAAAGACATTACAGTCTATTCTTTTTGTGAGCATCATTTTTTGCCTATCATTGGTAGAGCTCATGTGGCTTATATCTCTAACGGAGAGGTGATTGGATTATCCAAAATCAATAGAATTGTAGATTACTACGCCAAACGCCCACAAGTGCAAGAAAGACTCACCATGCAAATAGTAGACGCTCTAAAAGAAGCTCTCGGCACTAATGATGTAGCTTGTATTATTGATGCTAAGCACCTCTGTGTTAATTGTAGAGGTATCAAAGACACGGCTAGTTCCACCATTACAGCGGAACTTAGTGGTATCTTTAGAACTAATCCTATCACTAGGCAAGAGTTTCTGCACTATGTTGGTAGTCATGCAAAACTAGATTAAATCTAATCTTTTCAAAACGAAAAAGATATGCTTAAAATATATAACTCTCTCACAGGAGAAAAAGAAGTCTTTAAACCTATTTTAGACCATAATGTAGGTATGTATGTGTGTGGTCCTACGGTATATAGCAATGTACACTTAGGCAATGTGCGTACTTTTATGTCCTTTGATTTTATTTACCGTACTTTAACCTATTTAGGCTACAAAGTGCGTTATGTAAGAAATATTACTGATGCAGGACACCTTACCGATGACGGCGATGTAAACAACGACCGCTTCGTAAAACAGTCAAGGTTAGAGAAACTAGAACCAATGGAAATTGTACAAAAATACACTGTAGATTTCCATAAAGTTTTAGAACTTTTCAATCTACTTCCTCCAACCATTGAACCTACCGCTACGGGACATATTGTGGAACAAATAGAACTCACACAAAAACTAATAGACAAGGGCTTCGCTTACGAAAGTAATGGTTCGGTTTATTTTGATGTAAAGGCTTACAACGAAAAAGGATTAAACTACGGTGAACTTTCCAGAAGAAACATAGAGGAACTTTTTGCCAACACTAGAGATTTAGACGGACAAGGCGAAAAGAAAAATCCACAAGATTTCGCATTATGGAAGAAAGCCTCTCCAGCTCATATTATGAGATGGAACTCTCCTTGGGGAGAAGGTTTCCCTGGTTGGCACTTAGAATGTACTGCTATGAGCACTAAATATTTAGGTGAAAAGTTTGATATACACGGAGGTGGAATGGATTTAAAATTCCCTCACCACGAATGTGAGGTTGCTCAAGGCAAAGCATGTAATGGAACTTCACCCGTAAACTATTGGATGCACGCCAATATGTTGACAATGAACGGACAGCGAATGAGTAAATCCACAGGAAACTATATCCTCCCAATGCAGCTTATTTCTGGCGAAAATGATTTTTTTGAAAAACCATTTCATCCATCAGTAGTGCGTTTTTGCTTTATGCAAGCCCATTATCGTAGCGTGTTAGACATTTCTAACGAAGCTATGATTGCCAGCGAAAAAGGCTTCCAAAGACTTATGGAGGCTATGAGTGTTTTAGAAAATTTATCAGCTAACAGCAACAACACTGCATTTAATATTGAAGATTGGAAATCTAAATGCCACGCTGCATTGCTAGATGATTTTAACGCTCCTATACTTATTGCCCATTTATTTGAGGCAGTTAAATTTATTTTTGCATTAAAAGATGGCAAAGAAAGTATAAGTGAAACAGATTTAATCTTATTAAAAGAAACTCTAAATAGTCTAGTATTTGATGTTTTAGGGCTTCAAAAAATAGAAGAAAATAATAACGAAAAGCTAGACCAAGCTCTTCAAATCCTAATCAACCTTAGAAACGAAGCTAGAAAAGCTAAAAATTGGGAATTAAGCGACCAGATTAGGGACCAACTGCTAGAAAAAGGCATTGAACTAAAAGATGGTAAAGAAGGGACGACTTATAGTTTGAGCTAACTCAATAATAGAAAAGGGACACTTTATAAAATGTCCCTTTTTCTTTTAATTTCATTTATCTACAAATAGTTCTAGGCTCCGCTTGTGCTTTAGGATAAATACAAAGCTCCGCTATAGAAACACGCTCTGGAGCGTTAATACAATATGCTACTGCATCTGCAATATCTTCAGCTTTCAAGGCTTCGTAACCTTCATAAACGGCTTTAGCCCTTGCTTCATCTCCTTTAAATCTCACTTTAGAGAAATCGGTTTCTACCGCTCCCGGCTGAATATTAGTCACTTTAATACCAAAACTAGTAAGCTCTATCCTCATACCTTCCGAAATCACATCTACCGCCCTTTTAGAAGCACAATAGACCACTCCATTAGCATAAGTTTGGCGAGCCGCAACGGAAGATATATTGATGATATGTCCTTTCTTAGCCTCTTTCATTCTAGAAATAATCGGTTTTGAGACATAAAGTAAACCTTTCACATTAGCGTCCATCATCATATCCCAATCGGAAATATTACCATCTGACAGAGGCTCTAATCCGTGAGCATTCCCCGCATTATTGATGAGTATATCTATATCCTTGAAACTCTCAGGCAAAGATGCTATGGAGCGTTCTACCTCATCAGCGTTTCTAACATCAAAAACTAAAGCATATACCTCTGTTTTTAAAGATAATTTTTCTTTAAGCTCTTCTAGAACTTCCGCTCTTCGTCCACAAATGATAAGTCTGTATCCCTGTTGAGCCAAAAGCTCTGCCGTAGCCTTCCCTATGCCCGATGTAGCTCCTGTTATAAATACCGTTCTTCCCATAAATAAATATTGTTTATTTAAAACCTTTTCTTTTAAGTTTAATCATTTTATATTTAAGATACCTGTTTAAGTCTTTATTCTTTACCGTTCTAGTATTTAATATCAAAATTGGAAAAACAACTCCAAACGCCAACACCAAAATAGTAAATCCTGCATTTAGCCCGTTATTGATAATCTCTATCAAATTCTCCACTGTGATAGAATTTTCTTTTTTAGACGATACAATGCGTATAATCCCCATCATAAAATTATACCCCAATGTCCCCGGTATCATATTGATAACCGCAGGTATTGTAAATACAATAGGTGGCGTGTGTACTCGGTGAGCAAAATATAACCCTGACAATCCCACAGCAGATGCCCCTAAAAGCGTTGCCATTACCACTTGTCCATTCAGTACATAAACTAACAGTATCGTCTTAATTCCAAAACCTAAAGCTCCCAGCAGTGCCACCGCCCACAGAGCCCTTCTTGGAGTATTAAAAAGTACCGCAAAACCTAACGATACAAATACTGCCCAAAATACCTTTTCTAAAATATCATACGCCATAAAATAACCTGAATACAAATACTGATAAATAATAACCTACTGCTATCATAAAAACAATCATTGTTCCTAAGGCTGCTTTAGCCCACCCTGAAACAATATGCCCCTCCAACAAGTCTAAAAATCCATTGATTAAAGGCACTCCTGGTATCAACCAAAGTACACATGCCGTAAGTGCTGCATGACCTTCTGGCAAACCAAAAACCAATGCCATTTTTACTACTGATACAGACACAAACGCCGAAACTAAGCTCTGCATAAACAGATTATATTCTTTTTTAATTAAAAATAATCTTACCCAAAAGCCAATGACACTCGCTAGAAATACTACTAAAAACTCTAAATAAGTCCCTGAAAACAACTGACTAAGAGCCGCTGTTGCCATACCAATCCACAGCATTTTAACCCACACAGAATAGTGAGGCTTACTTCTTATTTCGTCTAATCTTTTTTCTACTTCATCATAAGGAAGTTTGTGTGCTGCTATATCCCAACTAAGAACGCTAATATCCGAAATAAGATTAAAGTCTATACCGTGCTTATTGATAGTTTTCACTAATGTTTCTGTGTTATTTCCATCTTTATCATACAAGGATAGAAATATCCCCGAAAAAGAGAAAAACACTTCCACATGGTAGCCATAAGCTTCTGCAATACGCACTACATTTCGTTTTGTTCTGGTAGAGTTAGCACCATTAGAAATGAGAAGCGTAGCCACCTCTGTTAAAAGCTTTGCTAGTGTAGTTATAGACTGCTTGTTATTTTCCATACTATACTCCATACTATAAAAAAACAGATTGATATAGCTACCAATCTGTCTTATAATTATTTCTTGTCCGCTACTTCTTTAGTATCTGGAAATCTGTTTTGTGTAAAATCTCGTGATATAGCGGCTTTTTCAAATTTAAGTTTACCTGCCATAGTTTCTAGTATCACACCATCTTCTGTTACTTGTGAAACTCTACCGTGTATCCCAGATGTGGTAACCACCATTCTACCAGGTTTTAGAGATTCTTGGAAGTTTTTCTCTTGCTTCTGTTTTTTCATCTGTGGACGAATCATAAAAAAGTAAAAGAAAACTATCATACCTCCTATCATAATGAAAGTCGGCATTATAGATGGCTGTGCTTGTGCTTGAAGTAAAATAAGTAAATTCATGTTTTTTTAGTTTAATTTTATTTTTAATAGAGCTATTGTACATCTGCTGTAAAGCTCAATACAATAGGTGTTTTTTCTGTGTTAGCATAAACTTCCACAAATTTTTGCTGCATTCCTTGGAAACTACCCGAGTCAAATTTAAGAGTTACCTTTGCCACTTTACCTGGTAATATAGGCTCTTTAGTATAATCAGGAACAGTACAACCACAAGTAGGCTTAACATTAGAAATAATTAGTGGATTTTTACCTGTATTTGTAATTTCATAAGTATGCTCTACAATAGAACCTGATTTAACCACACCAAAATCAAAACTTGGAGCTGATAAAGCCACCGATGTTAATGGTGAAGATTGTGCTTGTTTTACCATATCAGATTGCTCTGTGTGCAGTTGCTCCTCAACTGAAATTTGTTCTGCAACTTCCGTTTCTGGATTAAGTACTTCTGGCTTTTCATTTTTATTACAAGCCGTTAGAGATAATACACTAAATCCCAAAAGGGCAGTTATTTTTGTAATTTTTCTCATTGTATATTATTTTAAAAACGATTGATGTCTTCTGCATATTTACCTAAAAGTCCGTTGATAAACACCTGACTTTTATCCGTAGAAAACGCCTTAGAAATTTCTATATATTCGTTGATAATCACTTTAGAAGGCGTTAGTGGGAAATGGTCTAATTCTGTGATAGCCGCTATCAAAATCACTCTATCCATAAGAGAAACTCGGTCTAATTCCCAGTTTTTAAGGCGTTCTTTTAGCTTTATTTCCGTATCTTCCCAATGGCTTAGACTGTATTGCAATAACTTTTGTGCAAAACTTCTGTCTTCCTCATCTTTAATAATTTTGATAAGTGTATGGCTTGGCTCACCTTCTCTTATAAAACCAATAGTCTTTTGTATCATCGTGTTAGAAATATGTAGGTCATCTACCCAGCTAATTTCTTTCTCTTCCATCAACTCATGGAATGCCTCATTCTCTGCCACATACCTCAAAAATAATTTCCCAAGGAATTTTTGGTCGTCTTCAAAAGACACTTCGTCATTCTGCATAAAATCTTGGTAACGCTTCCCTGCCTTCATCCTTTGGAAAGTCTTTACCAACAAATCGTCATCTAAGTCCCACTTTAGGTTTTGATGTTTTGAGGTAAACGAAAGTCGCTCCTGATTATTCTCTATATTTTCTAGAACTTGGTTTCTAATGAACTTCTGATTAGGATTAAGGTCTTCCTCGGTCTTTAAAAACTTACCTTTGCTTATTTCCATTTGGTGTTCTGCCAAATGCTTTAGACCAACTAAAAAATTAAGCTGATAAACATACAAATGATAAATCTTCTCTATTTCTGAGAACATTTTTCTTTGCAACGCATCTTGGCTAAGCGGATTTTGCTGGTAAGCATAAAGGGTTTGTACTACTTTTTCTCGTATTTGTCTTCTTCCTAACATTTCAAAGGTCTTTTTCGGTGGCAAAGATACGGATAAATGCCCAACCAACGAAAACTTGAAATCAAAAAAAGCACCACCTTAGTCAGATGATGCTTCTTTATTTTTAATTCTAAAAAGGATTATTTATTGTAGTTTTCTTCTACTTTATCCCAGTTAATCACTTCAAAGAAAGCCGTTACATAGTCTGGTCTTCTGTTTTGGTAATTAAGGTAATAAGCGTGTTCCCACACATCTAATCCCAAGATAGGTGTACCACCACAGCCTACATTTGGCATCAATGGGTTATCTTGATTAGCCGAAGAACATACTTCTAAAGACCCATCTGGCATTTTGCAAAGCCACGCCCAACCAGAACCAAATCTTGTTTTTGCCGCTTCCGAAAAATCTGTTTTGAATTTATCAAAACCTCCCATTTTCTCAATCTCTTCTTTCACTTTTCCTACAGGCTCTTTACTTCCCCCTGGAGTTAAAACTTCCCAAAAAAGAGTATGGTTAAAGTGCCCACCACCATTGTTTCTTACAGCTGGTTTATCACTTCCTAATTGGCAAACTTCCTCTATAGACTTGCCTTCTAACTCAGTTCCAGCAATTGCTTTATTAAGGTTATCTATATAGGCTTGATGGTGTTTGGTATGGTGTATTTCCATCGTTCTTGCATCAATGTGCGGCTCTAGAGCATCGTAAGCGTATCCTAGTTTTGGTAATTCAAATGACATAATAATTTTGTTTTTTAATTTAACTTTATCAATGTTTGCCTCCAAATTTAAGTAATTATTCCTCTATTCAGGAATGATTATTTAAAATTTTATAAAACTTTAACATAGATAAAATCTATCATTTAGCAATGAATGTAATTTACTTCTATAGATTAAAGGCTTCCTTAATATCCTCTACTCTATCTAACTTCTCCCAAGTAAAGAACTCTAAATCTTTTACCACAAGTTCGTTTTCTCTACCTTCATTAAATACCTTATCCGCGATATAAGACTCTCTACCCATATGCCCATAAGCTGCCGTTTCTCTGTAGATAGGATTTCTTAGTTTTAAATTAGTCTCTATGGCATAAGGTCTCAAATCAAAAATACCTTTTAATTTTTTTGCTATTTCCCCATCACTATAAGACACCTTAGAAGTTCCGTAGGTATTGATGTAAAGTCCGCAAGGTTCCGCCACACCAATAGCGTAAGATACTTGAACCAGCACCTCATCTGCTACCCCAGCAGCTACCAAGTTTTTAGCAATATGTCTCGTGGCATACGCCGCACTCCGGTCTACTTTAGAAGGGTCTTTACCAGAAAAAGCACCGCCACCGTGAGCTCCTTTACCACCGTAAGTATCTACAATGATTTTCCTACCCGTAAGCCCTGTATCGCCGTGTGGTCCCCCAATTACAAACTTCCCTGTAGGGTTGATATGGTATTTAATACCATTATTAAATAATTTCTGTATCTCTGGTTTTTGCTTAGCAACCACTCTAGGAATAAGAATTTCCGTTAAGTCTTTTCTAATTTGGGCTAACATAGTATCATCATCAGAAAACTCATCGTGCTGAGTGGATATTACAATGCTATCAATTCGGATAGGCTTATGGTCATCAGAATACTCTATAGTTACCTGACTTTTAGCATCGGGACGAAGGTATTTTATTTCCGCTCCTTCTCTTCTGATTGCAGAGAGTTCCCTCAAAATAGCGTGTGCCAAATCTAAAGCCAAAGGCATATAGTTATCGGTTTCGTTGGTTGCATAACCGAACATCATTCCTTGGTCGCCTGCCCCTTGAGCTTGAGCTTTTGCTTCAAAATTATCTTCAGCTACCACTCTATCAACCCCTTGGTTAATCTCTGGCGACTGTTCGTGGATGGCAGACAAAACCCCACAAGAGTCTCCATTAAACATATACTCGCCTTTGGTATAGCCTATCTCGTTAATAACTTCTCTAGCAATAGTTTGCACATCTAAGTAAGCCGAAGATTTAACCTCTCCCGCCAAAATAACCTGTCCTGTGGTTACTAAAGTTTCACAAGCCACCTTTGCCTTCTCATCGTAGGCAAGAAAATGGTCTATTAAAGCATCAGAAATTTGGTCTGCAATTTTATCAGGATGTCCTTCTGAAACGGATTCAGATGTGAATAAATACGGCATATTTTTTATTATTTAATTAAAATTTATACTAAAAATAAGACCGAAGAACATCAAAAAGAAACTAAAATAGAAATCTGTTTTAGCATTTTTTAGTGAGGTTGCAATCAGTCAAATTTTTCCTCTTTACTTTGAGTTTGCAAAGTTATAAAAGTTTTTATTTATAACAAAAACTATTTAAGCTCATCATACTTTATAGCTTTCATATCTAATTTTAAATATTTTCCTTGGTTATTAACTGCCTTAGGGTTACTTACACCCATAAGCTCTAAGATGGTTTTGTAGATCATGCTTGTTGATACAACTTTATTTACCTCAACACCTCTATTTTTAGTTTTGTATAGCGGTGAATACCAAATAAAGAAAGGCACCTGAACTGCTTCTCTATAATCTCCATGGATATATTTATCATCTTTTTTGATTTGACCATGGTCTGAAACATAAACTAATACGGAGTTAGTTTTCTCAATCCGCTTCATCACTTCCCCCATTACCTTATCGGTATATCTTATAGAATTGTCGTAACAATTATCCAATTGCCCTTGGTATTTCCAATATTCTTCTTTCTCCGGATATTTATCACAAGAATATGGGTGACTGCCATTGATATGCATTACAATAACCTTCCTCCTTTTTGAGTTTTTATTTAGAGACAGTATACTCGAAAGCTCTGGCAGCAAACTTTCATCAAACCCACTAATCCATTTTTTATTTTTAGAGAAAGAAGCTATTGCCGTTATCCCAGCCGCTCCACCTTGTGTACTTAACCAATAAGTATCATACCCTTGATGGTTAGCTACATTCACAATGTTATCGCTAATGGATAGTATATTTTCTTTATAGTTATCTATATCAATATTACTTAGAATAATAGGCACTGCCAAGTTGGTAATAGCCGCTGGAGAATATGCATTATTATAAACTTCCATATTATGCTTCTCAGAAACCGCTATAGGAGTAGTATTTCTCCTGTAGCCATACAACGACATATTTTGCTTTCTTGCAGATTCTCCAATTAAAATGACAATATTTTGAGGTAATTCCTCTCCACCATCTAGCGGAAATAAATTATAATGGACTTTATTCTCCGTTATTAGCTTTAGCTCTTCTCTTAGGTTATATGCTTTTTGTAGATCACTAGCATGGTAGAATACATTTTTAATCATACTCCCACCCCCTTTGTTACTAATATACTTATGTTTTGCATGAAAAAGCAGTGGCAACAATATCCAAACAAACGAATATAAATATATTGGTACTCTTTTGAATCTGTATATTTTTTTTGACAATTCTCTAATAAGCATAAATGCTAAAACCGCAAACAATACAGCCGCTATAATAGGTAGTATCAAAGTTTTAGACATACTAAGGCTTTCCGAGAGGTTCGTATCTAGTACACTCATTATCATTCCTACATTAAACCCTTGCTCATATATAAACAAACACGATGCAGAAATCATAAAATTAGCTCCGAACAAAATCAATAGTAAAAAAACTATCGATTTGAAAAAATAGTTTCCTCTATATAAAATACTACAAAAAGTAATTATCGAAAAAAACATCACACCATACTCCACAACATTCCTTACCACATCTAGTGTATTAACACTCTTAGTAGAACCGTCTAACAGATAAGGATACGACGAAAAAAAACCAACTATATACATCACAAAAGACAACAGCCCAAATAGATAGATTTTTTTACTATTAAATGTATTATAAAAGGAAGTCATATTCTTTTAATCTGGTCTAATATTAACATAATCTCTAGGAGCTTGCGTGTAGTTAAGTTTCGGCTGAACCGACTCTCTCACCACTTTTACAAACTCATCTAAAATTTTTTGTTTATAGGTAGGTTTATAATAGATTAAACTAATTTCTCTATAAGGAAAAGGCTTTCTAAATCTTGATATTTTAGCCTTTTGAGTATTCTCTAGCTGGTTAGCCGCAAGTTCAGGCAACAGCGTAATTCCTCCCACTCTATCCACAATTTGAAGTAAAGAACTGATACTCGTCGCTTTAAAATCAAGATTATTAGGTTTCAATCTATTCTCTTTAAGATTACATATATTCTCAAATTGAGTCGTCAGGCAATTTCCCTCTTCCAAAAGCCATATTTTATCCGCTTTTATATCTTGAGGAAGTACAAATTTACTCTCATTTTCCCCACCATACTCAGAAGAATACAGCATCAATTCTTCATTAAACAAAACATCTTTAAAAAACTCATCAGCATCGTGGTGAGGTGTCACAATGATACCTGCATCTATCTCGCCTGATTTCAATGCCTTTATCACACTGTCTGTATTAAGTTCCTTTACTTCCATTTCTATATTGGGATTCTGTGATAGAAAATCAAAAATTTCCACAGGAAGTATAAACGGAGACACCGTAGGGATAATACCCAGCACCACCTTACCCGCCAAAATATTATTGAGACTATTCGCCTTATTTTTCATCTCATTAATTTCATCAATAATCTTATAAGCGTGTTGCAGGATTTCCTTACCTGCATCTGTGGTTCTTATTGGATGTGCGGAGCGGTCAAATATTTTAACATCTAACTCTTCTTCCAATTTCTGTATCATCGCACTAAGGGTAGGTTGAGTGATAAAACACGCTTGAGCTGCTTTGCCAAAATGCTTGTGTTTATCCACAGAAATGAGGTATTCTAATTGCTGAACATTCATTATTTCATAGAATTGTAAATAAGGCTTTCCTAAAATTTTTCTACGCAAATATACTAATGTTTATTCATTTTATACCTAAATTTGTTTAATTTTACGAACCTACAATAGTGTAGTTTTAACCTAAAATAACGATAAAATAACAATATGTCTCATAAAAAACTTACCTCTACTTCTGGAAGTCCTTACTACGAATACGAAGACTCACAAACGGTAGGCTCTAGAGGTCCTGTCCTGCTACAAGATTTTGTTTTACAGGAAAAACTGGCACATTTCGTAAGAGAAAGAATACCAGAAAGGGTCGTACACGCAAAAGGGACAGGAGCTTACGGAACGTTTACCGTAACTAATGATATTACCAAATATACTAAAGCTAAACTCTTCTCTAAAGTAGGCAACACTTGCAAGATATTTGCTCGTTTCTCAACGGTTGGCGGCGAAAAAGGCAGTGCTGATACTGAAAGAGACCCTAGAGGCTTCGCTCTTAAATTTTATACAGAAGACGGAAATTGGGATTTGGTGGGCAACAATACCCCCGTGTTCTTTATCAAAGACGCTAAAAAATTCTCTGATTTCATTCATACACAGAAAAGACACCCAAAAACCAACCTCAAAAGCCACACGATGATGTGGGATTTTTGGTCGCTTAATCCCGAATCTCTTCACCAAGTACTTATACTAATGTCAGATAGAGGTACACCTTACGGCTATCGCCATATGCACGGTTTTGGCTCTCACACCTTTTCTATGATTAACGCTAATAATGAAAGGGTTTGGGTGAAATTCCATTTTAAAACCCAACAAGGCATTAAAAACTTCACCGATGAGGAAGCTGTGAAAATGAAAGGTGAAAATCCAGACTTTGCTCAAGAAGACCTTGTAAATGCAATAGAAAGTGGCAACTTCCCTAAATGGACACTCTACATACAGGTAATGACCGAAGAACAGGCTAATGAGTCTCGTTGGAATCCTTTTGATATAACCAAAGTTTGGCCTCATAGCGAGTTTCCTTTAATAGAAGTGGGAGAAATGGAACTCAACAAAATCCCTGATAATTATTTCGCTGAAGTGGAGCAGTCTATATTTGCTCCTAGCAATATCATTGACGGTATTGGACTTTCTCCCGACAAAATGCTACAAGGACGCATCTTCTCCTATCCAGATGCACATCGTTATAGAGTGGGCGTTAATGCTTATCAGTTGCAGGTTAATCGCTGTCCATTCTCGGTAAATCATTATCATAGAGATGGTGCAATGGCAGATGCTTCAAACTATAAAGATAGTCCAAACTATTATCCAAATAGCTTTGATGATATAAAACCTGACTCTTCCTATAAAGCCCACGAATATCATTTAGATAATAATAAAGTGGCTTTTTTCAACCGAAATGAAAATGATGATGACCATTTTACACAACCTGGATTACTTTATTCCAAAGCGATGGACGACCAAGCTAGAGCCAACCTTGTAAAAAATATTATAAACCATATGCAAAAAATTGATGGTGAAAGAAGAGAGGAAATCATCAATAGACAACTCTGCCATTTCTTCCGTGCTAATTTAGACTTAGGAATGAAAGTGGCTTCTGGACTTGGCATCAGCATCAATTTTAATGATATGCATCAGCAAAAGTAAAACTTTATTTTTTTTCGTATATTAGACACCAAACAAAAATATAGTAATATGAAAAGGAAAGAGTTTTTGCAGAATTTAGGTTTAGGCGTATTATCGGCAGCAGCAGTACCTACTACTTTGTTAGGTCAAAGCACTGTTGTAAACAATAAAGACAACGAAACCATTGATGGATATAATGAAGAAATGCCACCTCTAAACGACGGCAATAGCCTTAATAAAGTATTAGGACTTGGTGGCGTTCCATTAGCAGGAGCTTGGAAACCAACTTCGGAGGAAGACGCACTAAAAACTCTGGAAAAAGCGTGGGAATTAGGCATTCGTTATTATGATACATCTCCTAGATACGGTAACGGAATTAGCGAGAGAAGATTTGGTGTATTTTTAGACGGCAAACCTTCGGATAAATATATTTTATCCAGTAAAGTAGGGAGAATTTTAAAGCCTGGAGTTGCTCCAAAGGAACAAATTAAGCACCTTTGGAAAAACCCAATGAATGCCGTTTTCAATTACGATTACACAGCAAGTGGAGCTAGAAAATCAATAGAGGACAGCTTATTAAGGTTGGGAGTTCAGAAGTTAGATTTTGTTTTTATCCACGATTTAAACCCTGCTAATTTCGGTTCTAAAGAAGAGTATCAAAACTATTTTGAAGAAGCTAAAAAAGGAGCTATCCCCGAACTTGCCAAAATGAAAGAAGAAGGCATCATCAAAGGTTGGGGCTTTGGCATCAATCAGCCTGATGCGGTTCTAGAAGCATTGAATTTTTCGCAACCAGACATTTGTCTAATGGCTACACAATACTCTCTACTAGACCATAAGCAGGCTCTAAATGAAACCTTCCCTACCTTACAAAAAAATAAAGTAAAAATTGTACTTGGTTCTCCACTAAACTGTGGTTATCTTGCAGGAAATGAAACTTGGAACTACTCTCCAAATCCAGCTCCTAAAGAAATTACAGAAAAGAGAAAGCAACTACAAGCCGTAGCTGCTAAGTACGGTGTTGACCTAAGAACGGCTGCTCTACAATTTGCAATGGCACATCCTGCCGTAGTTTCTGTACTCACAGGTTGTAGAAATGCAGAACAGATTTACAAGAATTTTATTTCGTTACACGGAAACGAAATCATCAACAAAGCCTTTTGGGGTGAGTTAAAAGCTTTAGGACTAATTGAAAAAAACGCTCCTACTCCAACTGTTTAAAAACAGAAAATTATGTATCAATATCTTATCATAGAAAAAGAAGAAAAAATTGCTATTATTACTATCAATAGACCAGAGAGCCTTAACGCCCTTAATGCCACTACTATAAAAGAACTAAGCACCACTTTAGATGAGTTAGAATCTGACCAAAATATCAGGGTTATCATTCTCACAGGAAGTGGGTCTAAGTCTTTTGTTGCTGGGGCTGACATTAAAGAGTTTAGCGATTTCAATACACCAAAAGCAGAAGAATTAGCAAGAACAGGGCAAAATACATTATTCAACAAAATTGAACAACTCAAAAAACCTGTCATAGCTGCTGTAAATGGGTTCGCTCTTGGAGGTGGACTAGAACTAGCGATGGCGTGTCATATCCGCTATGCTTCAAATAATGCAAAGTTAGGTTTACCAGAAGTTACCTTAGGGCTTATCCCTGGTTATGGAGGCACTCAAAGACTACCTAAATTGGTAGGAAAAGGAGTTGCTAACGAGATGATATTTTCCGCAAAAATGATTTCGGCAGAAAAAGCTAAAGAAATTGGTTTAGTAAACGAAGTTTTCTCTCGAGAAGAACTTCTGCCTCAAACTAAACTATTAGCAGAGGCTATAGCTAAAAACTCACCACAAGGTATTAGTAAAGCAATAGAAGCCGTTAATGTGTCGGACAGTAACAACGGCTACGAAGTAGAAATAAAAGCCTTTGGAGAGTTATTTGAAATGGAAGATAAAAAGGAAGGTGTTACTGCTTTTCTAGAAAAAAGAAAACCTAACTTTTAGACGAAATCTCCAAAAAAAACATCTTAATGGAACCACATAATAAATTTGACATCGCTTACCTTAAAATGGCACAAGAATGGGCTAAACTTTCCTACTGCAAAAGAAAACAAGTGGGAGCACTTATTGTAAAAGACCGCACCATTATTTCAGATGGCTACAACGGTACACCTTCTGGGCTAGAAAATTGCTGTGAAGATGAACAAGGTCAAACCAAATGGTATGTATTACACGCCGAAGCTAACGCCATACTAAAACTCGCAAGAACCACACAAACTGCAGAAGGAGCTACACTTTACCTTACTCTTTCGCCTTGCAAAGAATGTAGCAAACTCATCTACCAATCAGGAATTAAAAGATTAGTTTATATAGACCATTATTCTGACGAAGAAGGACTTACTTTCCTTAAAAATGCAGGAGTGGAGGTAACTCAAATCACGCAAGATTTGCTAGAAAATTAAATGGATTGGAACGAGCGAATACAAGACTTTGCAAATGCTCTAAAGTTTGAAAAAAACCTTTCAAACAACACCATTGATGCCTATACTAGAGATATTAAAAAACTACAATCTTTCGCTGAAAATCAGCTAAACCATACTTCCGCTTTAGATATTTCTTACGAACAAATACAGGAATATCTTTACCAAATATCTAAAAACTACACCAATGAAAGAAGTCAATCTAGATGGATTTCTTCTATAAAGGCTTTTTTTAAATTTCTACACGAAGACGAACTAAGGACTGATAACCCCGCAAGACTTCTAGAAGTTCCCAAAATAGGCTTATACCTCCCTGATACTCTAAGTTTTGAAGAGATAGAACAACTTGTAAACGTCATAGATAAAACCAATCCTTTAGGTAAAAGAAACCATACCATTATAGAAACACTTTATGGCTGCGGACTAAGGGTTTCCGAATTGGTAGAACTAAAAATTTCCAACCTCAACTTTGAAGAGGAATTTATAATTGTGGACGGAAAAGGTGGCAAAACTCGCCTTGTTCCTTTAGCCCAATATACAGCAGAACTTATCAAGGATTACCTTTTAGAAGTTAGGTCAGAAATAAAAATCAATCCAAAGCATTCTGATATTTTATTTTTGAATAGGCGAGGCTCTAAGCTCACTCGTGTGATGGTATTTATCATCATTAAAGACTTAGCACTACAAGCCAACATCAAAAAAAATATTTCTCCACATACCTTTAGACATTCTTTCGCGACACATCTACTAAAAAATGGTGCTGACCTTAGATACATTCAGGAAATGTTGGGACACTCTAGCATTACAACCACAGAAATTTACACCCATCTAGACAACGAAGACCTCCGAGAAACTATTATGAAGTATCACCCAAGAAACAATACTAATTTTTAAACATATGGCACTAAAATATTGCCCCAAATGCGGGAAAGAAACATTAGTTTTTACCGACCTTAGAAAATTCTCCTGTAACGAATGTTCTTTCGTACTTTATCACAATTGTGCCGCTGCCGTAGCAGTACTCATTACTTACGGAGATGAAATTTTGTTCACTCGCAGAAATCAAAACCCTAAAAAAGGAATGCTAGACCTCCCTGGTGGTTTTTGCGACCCAAAAGAAACTGCAGAAAACACTTGCAAAAGAGAACTTTACGAAGAATTAAAACTAAATATAGACTTAAACAAACTCCGCTATCTATCTAGTCAAGATAACATTTACCACTATAAAGGTATAGATTATAATACTATGGACTTATTTTTTCAATACGAACTCACAGAAAAGCCCAAACTAGAGCTAGAACTAGGCGAAGTAAGTGAAATCATTTGGGTAAACAAAAATGATTTAAACATCGAAAACCTAGCCTTTGACTCCCAAAAAAGATTTTTTCAGAAATCAATACATTTAGTCTAAACACTCTATAGAAATTACATATTATTCTCTTAAACAAGGTTACAATATTTTCCTTAAATTTGTAGAAAATCTTAAATTATGATAAGTACAAAAATAGAACAACTCATTAACGAACAAATTACAAAAGAGCAATACGCCGCACAATATTATCTATCTATGGCTGCATGGTTTCACAACCAAGATTTAGATGGTATCGCTAATTATTTCCGTGTACAAGCAAAAGAAGAATTGATGCACGCAGATAAGATGTTTGACTTCCTTAATGATGTTGGTGGAAGAGTAATTTTAGGACAAGTAGATGCTCCACCTTATGAATTTAAAGATGCTTTAGATATATTTGAAAGAGCTTTGGCTCACGAGAAAGAAGTTACCAAAAGTATATTTAATATCTATAAAACTGCCAATGAAGAAGGAAGTTATGCTACGGCATCTTTTCTACAATGGTTCATCAATGAGCAAGTAGAGGAAGAAGCATCTGCATCTCAGTTGGTTGCTAAGATAAAAATGGTAAAAGACAACAACTCTGCACTCTATCTTTTTGACCAAGAATTAGGTCAGCGTACTTTCCAAGAAGGAGCTGAATAAAATTTTATTAAATTAAAATCTAAACATAAAAATCCTTACAGAATGAGAACTGTGAGGATTTTTTAGATTAACGAAATGAGTTGCTCCCAAACTCAATTTCACATTTATTCTTTAGTTTAATTTATAACAAAACCTTATCTTTGACCTCATATATTAGCAAGCTATGCCAGACTTCTTACATCCAGATAAAGAGAATTATTCAGCCGAAGAGCTTTTATTAGAAGAGCAAATACGCCCTCAATCATTCAAAGATTTTGCGGGGCAAAGGCGTACCTTGGATAATTTAGAAGTTTTTGTAGCAGCTGCCAAAAAACGAGGTTCTGCACTAGACCACACACTTTTGCATGGTCCTCCAGGGTTAGGAAAAACCACTCTAGCCCACATTATTGCTAATGAATTGGGCGTGGGTTTTAAAGTAACCTCTGGTCCCGTTTTAGACAAACCTGGAAGTTTGGCAGGACTCCTTACCAATTTAGAAGAAAACGATGTTCTTTTCATAGACGAAATACACCGTTTATCTCCCGTAGTAGAAGAATACCTTTATTCCGCTATGGAAGATTACAAGATAGATATTATGCTAGAAACAGGACCTAATGCCCGTTCAGTGCAAATCAATCTTAATCCGTTTACTTTAGTTGGAGCCACTACAAGAAGCGGTATGCTTACCAAACCAATGCTAGCAAGATTTGGAATACAATCTAGATTAGAGTAC
The DNA here is from genome assembly GCF_009670965.2 of Riemerella anatipestifer. Lineage (NCBI taxonomy): Bacteria > Pseudomonadati > Bacteroidota > Flavobacteriia > Flavobacteriales > Weeksellaceae > Riemerella > Riemerella anatipestifer. Next base: position 516,915 of record NZ_CP073239.1, read on the forward strand.
TACACAGTAGAACTTTTAGGTATGATTATAGAAAGAAGTGCTAGAGTGCTTGGCGTTCGCATTTATGAAGATGCCGCACTAGAAATAGCTAGAAGAAGCCGAGGCACTCCTAGAATTGCTAATGCTCTACTTCGCCGTGTGCGAGATTTTGCAGAAATAAAAGGCAATGGCGAGATAGAAATAAAGATAACCAAATTCGCACTAGATTCTCTCAATGTAGATGAGTTTGGGCTTGATGATATGGACAACAAAATTATGAGGGTAATGATAGAAAACTTCAAAGGAAAACCTGTAGGAATTTCTGCCTTAGCGACTTCCATCGGAGAAAATCCAGAGACTTTGGAAGAAGTCTATGAGCCTTTTTTAATTCAAGAAGGATTTATCATCAGAACGCCAAGAGGAAGAGAAGTTACCGATAAGGCTTACCAACACCTTAACATCAATAGAACTAAAAATATGGGAGAGCTTTTCTAACTCTATTTTAATTTAAACACTAAAAAACATAACTATATGAAACTATATCCTATCCAATGCGGAAAATTTAAACTAGACGGCGGTGCTATGTTTGGAGTTGTCCCTAAATCGCTTTGGCAAAAAACCAATCCTGCCGATGAGAAAAACCTCATAGAACTAGGTATGCGTTCACTATTGATAGAGGACGGCAAAAAACTCATCTTAGTAGATTGTGGTTTGGGAGACAAACAAGATGATAAATTCTTCGGGCACTATTCCCTTTGGGGTGATGATTCTTTGGATAAAAACCTTAGAAAATATGGTTTCGTAAGAGAGGATATTACCGATGTTTTTTTAACTCACCTTCATTTTGACCACTGTGGCGGTGCCATAGAGTGGAATGATGACAAGTCTGGCTATCGCCCTGCATTCAAAAATGCTAAATTTTGGTCCAACGAGAATCATTGGGATTGGGCGGTTAATCCTAATCCTAGAGAAAAGGCTTCTTTCTTAAAAGAAAACATTTTGCCTATACAAGAAAGTGGACAGTTAGACTTTTTGCCGCTTCCTAAAACAGGAAACTACGGTTTTGCTCCAGAGTTAAAAATGGACGTTATCTTCGTAGATGGGCATACCGAAAAACAAATGCTCCCTGTCATCAAGTATCAAGATAAAACCATTGTTTTTGCGGCGGACTTAATCCCTACCGTGGGGCATATTCCGTTGGTGTATGTTATGGGGTACGACACTCGCCCTCTTCTAACAATGGAAGAGAAAGAAAAGTTCTTAAAACAATGTGTAGACAATGAATATTTACTATTCTTTGAACACGATGCCTACCACGAACTAGCCTCTCTAAAAATGACCGAAAAAGGTGTAAGACTAGACGAAACCTTTAGCTTCAACGAAGTATTTGGCTACTAATCATTAAACCAATAAATGAAAAAAATAATTGGACTCACAGGCGGTATTGGTTCTGGAAAATCTACGGCAGCCCATTTCATAGAGAAAATGGGCTATCCTGTTTATTATTCAGATGCTAGAGCCAAAGCTATTGTTAATGATAATCTAACATTGAAAAATACGATTATCAATCTCCTCGGTAAAGAAGCCTATACTACCGATGGCATCTACAACAGAAAATGGGTTTCAGAACAGGTGTTTGACAACAAAGACTTATTGGAGAAACTAAACCAAATTATCCACCCAGCAGTAAAGCAAGACTTTGAAATATGGACTAATCAGCAGAATACCGAGTTTGTATTTAAAGAAACGGCTCTTTTGTTTGAGTTAGGGTTGCATCAATCTTGCTATCAATCAGTTTTGGTAACTAGTGAGGACAATCTCCGTATTAAAAGAGTGATGGATAGAGACCAAAAGACCTACCGAGAGGTTGAAAACATCATTAAACAACAAATGCCCGAAAAAGACAAAATAAAGTTAGCCGACTTTATCATTTATAATAATGGGACACTAGAAGAACTAGAGCAAAACACCATCACTGTTATCACACAACTCACCTCCGCTTAACCCTTTAATAAATATGACACCAGAGAAAAATAAATTTACCTTCCAGAGGAGTATTGCCTTTATAGGTGTGGCTTTATTCGTAGGAAAACTTATTGCGTGGCATCTTACCAACTCCGATGCCATCTTCTCTGATGCTATGGAGAGCATTGTAAACATCATTTCTGCTTTTATGGGGCTTTACTCTCTCTACCTTGCGGCAAAACCCAAAGACCACGACCACCCTTATGGGCACGGTAAGATAGAATTTCTAACCGCAGGAGCCGAAGGTATGCTCATCATCTTCGCAGGGACACTGATTATTGTACAGTCTGCCAACTCACTCCTTAATCAAAATACCCTTCAAAAGCTAGATTGGGGAATTGCCATTGTGGCTATTACCGCACTCATCAATTACATTATGGGATATATCTCTTACCAAAAAGGGAAAAGAGAAAATTCTCTAGTGCTGATGAGCTCGGGGAAGCATCTCCAGTCTGATACGCTAACCACCCTAGGCGTTGTATTGAGTTTAATTCTAGTTTATATTACTAAAGTGTATTGGCTAGATGCCGTAGTAGCTTTATTTTTTGGAGGATACATTATTGTCGTGGGGTACAAAATTGTAAGAAAAGCCCTAAGCGGCATTATGGACGAAAAAGACGAAGCCCTACTCTCCGAAATTGTAAAAGTATTGCAAGATTTCCGTCGCAACGAATGGATAGATATACATAATGTAAAGGTGCAACAGTTTGGAGCTCATCTGCATATAGATGCCCATATTACACTCCCCTACTACTACACCCTAAGAGAAGCTCACCAAGAAATGGAAAAAGCCATAAAACTACTCTTAGCACACACGGAACGGACGGTAGAGTTTAGCTTCCATATGGACGATTGCAAGCCTTTCTCCTGCGAAATTTGCCAGTTAGATTGTCCATTTCGTTCGGCTCCTTTTCAAAAACAAATCCATTGGGATATACACACCACTACACAAGTAGAGAAGCATCAACTAAGCCAAAAGTAAAATTTTGTACTTTTGTGAGGTGAATGAAACTTTAGAACTTCAGCTAAAAACTTTACCAAAAGAACCTGGCGTTTACCGTTATTATGACGAAGCGGGGCAACTGCTCTATGTAGGGAAAGCCAAAAACCTTAAAAATAGGGTGTTATCTTACTTCAATAAAAGTCAAGTAGGTTATAAGACCAAAATTATGGTTAAAAAAATCCACCGCTTGGAAATTACCATAGTTCCTAGTGAATACGACGCCCTCCTTTTAGAAAACAACCTCATCAAGGAACATCAGCCTTTCTACAATATTATGATGAAAGACGACAAAAGTTTCCCTTGGTTGTGCATCAAAAATGAACCTTTCCCTAGACTATTTCTTACCAGAAAACGCATTAAAGATGGCTCCGAATATTATGGTCCTTACGCTAAAGTAAAACCTGCCAAGGTACTTTTAGAAACCATTAAAAATCTCTATAAAATCAGGACTTGTACGCTTAATCTTTCTGAAGATAGAATAGAGAAAGCCAATTATAAAGTCTGTCTAGAATACCACATTAAGAACTGCGAAGGTCCTTGTGAAGGTTTGGAAAGCGAGGAAGATTACGAAAAGAAAATCAATGCTGTAAGAGGAATTATAAAAGGAGATTTCCGTTTGGCAAAAGCCTACTTAGAAGAGGAGATGCTAAAACACGCCTCCAATCTAGAGTTTGAAAAAGCTCAAATGGTAAAGGAAAAGTTGGCGTTTTTGGAAGATTATCAGGTTAAACATACCGTGGTTAATCCTAGTATAGACGATGTAGATGTCTTTGGTATGGTAAGCGATGAAACGGCAGCTTACATCAATTATTTTAAAATCAGAAATGGAAATATCGTTCAAAGTTATACTTCCGAATTCAGAAAAAAACTAGAAGAAAGCGACGAAGAAATACTAGAAGAAGCTGTAGTTGCAATTAGAGATAAATTTCTGTCTGAATCTAAGGAAATATTACTACCATTCCATTTAGGCACCGAAATTCCTCAAGTGAAACTCATCGTTCCAAAAGTGGGCGACAAAAAGAGAATTGTAGAACTCTCCGAAAAAAATGCGAGAGAATATCGTCTAGAAAAACTAAAGCAAATCCAAATTGTAGACCCTGACCGCCATACCAATCGTATTATGTCAGAAATGAAAACACTTCTTAGGCTTCCAGAGGAGCCAAGACACATTGAGGGGTTTGACAATTCTAATATCCAAGGGACTAACCCAGTATCTGCCTGTGTTGTCTTTAAAGACGGCAAACCAAGCAAGAAGGATTATCGTATTTTCCATATCAAAACCGTAGAAGGTCCTAACGACTTCGCTTCTATGGAAGAAGTGATTTACCGAAGATATAAAAGATATTTGGATGAGGGTGAGTCTCTACCTCAACTGATTTTGATAGACGGCGGTAAGGGGCAGCTAAGCTCTGCCGTTAAAAGTTTAAAAAAGTTAGATTTATATGGTAAAATCTCCATCATAGGTATTGCCAAAAGGTTGGAAGAGCTATTTTTCCCTAACGACCCTATTCCTTTATATTTAGACAAAACTTCGGAAACACTTAAAGTCTTACAAAGAGTGAGAGACGAAGCCCACCGTTTCGGAGTAAAGCACCACCGCACTAGAAGGACCAACAGCACCATAAAATCAGAATTAGAAGAAATCCCAGGCGTTGGAGCTAAATCCATAGAGCTATTGCTAAGTAAACTAAAATCGGTAAAGCGTATTAAAGAAGCCTCACAGGAAACTTTAGAGGAAATTTTGGGCAAGTCTAAAGGCAGTATAGTATGGCAGTATTTTAATGGATAATGGAACTAAAATTCATATATTTGTCCGTTAGCGGTAATCTAAACGCAGAATCAAGAATCTAAGGTAATTTTTAAGATAATTTATATGATAAAAAATTCAGAAACAGAAAATAATATTCCAAATCCATTATCAGCTTCTAAAAAGAATTCTTGGTTACAGACAACAATTTCCATAATTATTGGAGTTGTATTTACAATTGGTACAACTTGGTACACAATATATATCAATAAAGAAGAAGCTGAAAGATCTGAATTAGAAAGATATAATAAAGTAAAAGAAAATTTAGTTTCAATAATTGAAGAACATATAGTAAATAAAGATTCTATTGATTTCATAAGTCTAAATAGAATAATTAATAATAGGATAAAAGAAGAAAACTTATATAAAAAGCCTGAAATTATAGATTTATTATCTCTTGCAGAATATAATATTCAAAATAGTAGACATTTAAGTTTTGATAAAAAAATAGAATATTCAAGAATTTTGTCAAAACAATTCAGAAATATAAAAATTGACACTACATTACTTTTAGACAAAGTAAGATTTCCTGAAGAGATTAAAAACTTAAATGAAAATTTAAATAATATTAATTCCTCAAATGGAAAAGAAACACTCATTAAATTAATAAATAAATATGAAAATGAAATAACAGATTTACAAGAAAAGAAAATTAAAAAAGAAAGCCTTGCCGATTACTTTTTTAAATCTCCTACTCGAATCATTATAATATTTGCTGTCTATGCAGGAATTATGTTGTTTTACTTATATTACGTAAGATTACGTAGAAGAAAGAGACTTTTATATGAACACAGATATGAAATATACGAACTTGAAGCACAAAAAATAAGAGAAGAAATTGATTATCTTATTTCTAAAGCTAATGATGAAAAGACAAGTGACAAAGAGAGATTTCAATTGAATGAGAGAATTGACTATTTATTTGATAAATTGAAAAAAACAGATATAGACTACCGCTAACAGCAGTTTGCAAAAATGGCGGGTTTTGGGCTTAATTTAAAGTTGGTTTTGTACTTGCAAAGTCAGTGTTTAACCGAAAGTTTAGGCTTCCTTAATCCGCCACTTCTGCAAGCCGCCGAGCCATTAGCCGACATTTTAAAAGTTCTTATATATGAAAAAAAGTATCTTATTGTTGTTTAGTTTTATAATCACTTTTTTAAATGCACAGAATAAAACTAAAATTGAAATTCCTGAAACTTATGAATTATCAAATATAGTTTTAGCATTGACTAAATACGGAATTTCAGACGAATGGGAAGTTCAAAAAAGAACGGATTATTACAATAAAGTTTTGGATTATTTTCAAACAGTAAAAAATCATCCACTTTTAGATAGTGTTAATTATTCAAGAGAAAAATGGGAGGATTTTTTGAGTTTTAGAACCGATGCCGTTGCATTTTCTTTTGATGAAAAAGGAAATCTAAAAAGAGATTATGAATTTTATGCCAATGAAGGACACAAACCATTTGACCAAAACTTAGACTTGGTAAATGATTTTGTAAAAAAATCAAATTTCAGAGAATTCTATGCACAAAATAAACCTTTCTATGATAGAATTGTGAGAAATTATGAAGAGTATAATTATATTAATGAGTCTATAAAATTTTTAGACAAAATTTTTGATAAAAAAGATGTAAACTCTTCTGATTCAGAATATCTAGTAATTCTTTCTCCCTTGGTTTATAGGATGAATTGTCATAGAAAACTGTCTGAAAATATTACAGCAGATTTTCCATCTGCAACAGAAGATTTTGTTAATGGAGTTGAAAAAAATACAAATATTGAAGAACGGCTACATTCAAATCATTTAATTTTTACAGAAAAAGACCACGAATATGTTAATCCATTAACAAATATATATTTAAATATTGTAAACTCAAGTTTTGATACACAATTTTGGGATAAAAACTCGGGATATGAGGATCATAATTCTTTTAATGAGTATTTGACATGGGCGATTTATGATTTATTTGTTGCAGAAAATTTTCCAAAATATTCAAAGAGAGTTTCTATGCAATGGAAATATCAAAATATGACTCGTGGATTTATTGCTCAGAATATTTTTTCAGATAAGCTATTGGAGTTGTATAATAAAAGTAAATCAAAGAAAATTGAAGATATAATTAAGCCTCTTCTAAAATGGACTAAAGAAGTTGGAAAAACTATTACACTTCCAACTTTTCTAAATACAGATAAGAAAAACTTTGTAAAAACCAATCTTAATAACATTACTATTGAATTTTCAGAACCAATGAAGATGAAAAGCAGTATTGGTGCAGAAATTAGAGAGTACAAAGATGGAAAAGAGACTGGAAATAAAGAGTTCATAAATATTGAAAATCTTAAATGGCTAAACAATGGAAAAAAAATGAATTTCAAAATTGATACAAAATTTAAAGAATTTATATTGGTTTTTAATTGGTGGGGAATTGATAATCCTCTGGTTTCCCAAAAAGGGATTTTTTTAGAGCCTTTAAGTTATATAATGCTGAAGAAATAAAAAAACGTCGGCTAACATCGTATTTGCAAAAGGCGAGGAGAGGTGTTGAATTGAAAAGCATCTGCGGATAAATATTTCTGCTTTTCAAGCAACTTTTTTTAATAATTTAGTTTTATTTCATTAAAAAGTCAAAGCTATTGAAAACATTTCTATATTTTCTATTTTTTGCATTTTACTCTTTTTTAAATGCTCAAGACATAATAGCCTCTGAGAAGGAAGTGTTGGTTCAAATTTATCAGCAAACTGATGGCAAAAACTGGAATAGAACTTGGGATTTGTCTGCCAACCCTTCAGAATGGTTTGGTGTCAATACAAATAACGGAAGTGTTACAGAACTACGACTGAACGGAAATTTGCTTCACGGAAAGCTCCCTTCTCTTACAGGATTAAAAAACCTCAAAGTTTTAGACCTAAGTAGTAACCATTTATCTGGAGATGTATCTTCTATAAATAATTTGAATCAATTAGAACTACTAGATTTATCAAATAATAATTTTGAAGGAGATATTTCAAATCAGTTTACAAATTTAACTCAACTCCATACACTAATTTTAGGTGGTAATAGACTGTCTTTGTCCACACCTGATACTTTTTTAAACTCACTTTTTAATTTAAAAGCATTAGATTTATCTAACTTTAATTTACAGGAAATTCCCTCTAAAATTTCATCTTTAAACTTTATTCAAGAGCTTAATCTATCTAGTAATCCCATTAAGAGCGGGTTTTCTCATTTATCAAAACTAAAATCATTAAAAAAACTAGATTTATCTTCTACTCAAATGGAAGCTATTCCTGCAGAAGTCAACTCATTAACACAGTTAATCTCACTCAATTTAAGCAAAAACAATTTAAAAGAAAGTGGCATTAACGGTATTGAAAACATTAATCTATTAGAATGGCTTTCATTAGACCAAAACTATTTAAATAACATTCCGCCTATTTTAGGAAAACTAGAAAATCTAATACATCTCAACTTATCGAGTAATCACATAAAAGAGGGTATTTCTTTTATTAGCTCTCTTTCCTCTTTACAATATCTAAATCTTTCACACAATCAAATTGAAGGTAATGTTCCTAGCGAACTATTACAACTAGATAAACTTATGTTTTTATCTCTAAACGGAAATCAACTTACAGGAGAGTTGCCTAATCCATTGCCTCCTATTACGGATATTAGTAATAATAGATTTACATCAGCCCATATAAAAAATTACTTAACGCACTCCTCTCAAATAGTAGATTTTACATACTCTCCACAAAGGTATGACGAACCAGTAGTTATAAAAACTAAAATTGGAGCTTCTGTTAACTTAACTCAATCACTAGAATCTAGCCAAGGGTATTCTTTCCAATGGTTAAAAAACCTAGACACTGAAACCAATGTTAGCTCTGAAAACCTAAGACTAAATAATATTACAGATAAAGATTTCACACTATTTACTTGTGAAGCGTATCTATCCGACAAAGATATTGATATCTCTCTGTTTAGAGAACCCATCAGTATTAAAGATGGAGAACTTGGCATTGAAGAAGTTTCTAAATCTAAAATTTCTATCCACCCTAATCCTACATCAGACTTCATTAACATACACACCACCGAAACAGATATAGACTATACCGACATCTATGATTCTTCGGGAAAAAAGCTTAAAACCTCTCACCTTAAGTCTATAGACCTCTCTTATTTACCGTCAGGGGTTTACTTTATTAGTATCAAAACTAAAAATAAAGAAATTCATTTATTTAAAATTCTTAAGAAGTAGAAAACCCCACCTTTGTCTTATAAATCCAATAACCTAAAAGCATTCCAAAGGTATTTAGCAAAATATCATCTATATCAAACACACCTAGCCGTGTGAAATACTGCATACTTTCAACGAGAGTAATGGCAACGATAAAATCTAGCGAGAGTATCCTTAGGTTTTGATATTTAGGATCGCACCACCCTAAAAATCCAAACGGAATAAACATAATGATATTCCCTAAAATGTTAATAGCTACATTTTGCCACAGTACCGATTTCTGCACAAATTCTAATGTAGAGACCAATGGCGTTAGGCGTACTATATTATAATCGTAAGGCGTTCGCCCAAATCCTACAAACATAAAGTATAGAAGCAACAAAGTGTATGGTAGTATTAAAATTTGATACAGCTTTTTTAACATAGGTTACAAAAATATTCAATTTTAAAACACTAAATTTGTTTCTCCAAAAATAATAGAATGAAATATATTGTTCTAGCCCTTATATCAGGACTTTTATTCAGTGTTTCTTGGCCCACTTACGGTGTGCCGTTTTTTATATTTTTCGCCTTTGTGCCACTACTTATGGTAGAACACGATATTTCTAAATTCAGTAATATCAAAAGAAAAGGTTGGGCAGTTTTTGGCAGTTCTTACCTTGCCTTTTTAGTATGGAATAGCATTACCACAGGTTGGCTATATGAAGCCAGAAATCCCGATGGCTCTCACGCCGTTTTCGCTGTATTATTTCCAGTGTTAGTTAATTCACTTCTGATGAGTTTGGTGTTCCAATGTTATCACTGGTACAAAAATGCTAAAAGCACCTATTGGGGATTGGCTTTTTTTATTGTGATATGGATGGCTTTTGAGAAATTCCACCTTGAATGGGAATTTTCTTGGCCTTGGCTTCATCTAGGCAATGCCTTTGCCGACTATCCTAAACTCATACAATGGTACGATACATTAGGAGCTACTGGTGGCAGTTTTTGGATTTTAATCATCAATGTTCTCGCATTTTATACTCTAAGAATTTGGGAAGCAGGAAGGGTACGAAAAGATTTAATAAAAAACATTAGTATCGTTTCTGCTGTTATTGTTGTGCCTATGCTTATCTCTTTGGCTAAATATTACAACTTTAATGAAAAACCTATTGGGAAAGTTATAGCTATGATGCTACAACCAGACCTCAACCCTTATACCGAGAAATACCAAAAAGACAGTCTTCAAATAGTAGATGAACTGCTCCATCTCGCTAAAGAGCATCAGACCTCTAATATAGATTTCTATCTTGCTCCAGAGACTGCGTTCCCAGGATACGGAGGACTGTCAGAAAAAGGATTGAAGCAAAGCACCCTCATTAAAAAGGTAGAAGATTATCTTAGCCATCAGCCTAAATCGGTTTTTGTAGGTGGCGTTTCTACTTATAATGTGTTCTATAACGAGAATGAAGCTCCCAAAACAGCAAGCTATTATCCGTCCCAAGGGATTTGGGTAGAGAACTATAACTCTGCTATACAGATTGCTCCTTCTCTGCCCTATCAGCTTTACCATAAAGCCAAGCTCGTCCCAGGTGTAGAGATATTCCCTTATATTTCTGTATTAAAACCTTTATTGGGAGAGGCTATGCTTAATTTTGGAGGCACAATTTCGTCATTAGGAATGGATAAAGAACGAGCGGTGTTTACCAATCCTTATAATAAAGGTAAAATAGCACCAATTATCTGCTACGAAAGCATTTATGGTGAGTTTGTTACCGATTATGTAAAAAAAGGAGCTAACTTTTTAGGGATTCTTACCAACGACTCTTGGTGGGGCGTTACGCAAGGACATCGCCAGTTACTCGCTTATGCAAAACTAAGAGCCATAGAAACTAGACGAGAGGTGGCTCGTTCGGCAAATAGTGGTATATCTGCCCATATAGACGCTAGAGGAGAAATTGTAGCCGATACTTTCTACGGAGACCAAACCGCTTTGGTTGCCGATATTAACTTATACGACGGTACTACTTTCTACACTAGAACGGGAGATTTATTATCTAGAATTTCCATTTTTGTTTTAGGATTTTTGGTATGTTACCTTGTGATAGAAAAATTGATGAGTAAAACACCTCAACGCCAAAAATAGTTTTAATTCCATTAAATCAAAAAATATTATGAGTTTTCAATCGGTAAAACAATTCTTTGAAACCTATCTTGGCAATCCTGCCCAACATTTTGAAGCCTTACCTGCCAGTGGTTCTGCTCGGGTAAACTATGTAGGCATAAGCCATACGGGAGAAAAATACATCATCACTTACAACGAAAACTTAAGAGAAAATGAAGCATTCTTTTATTTTTCTTCTCTATTTTCTGATTTAAAACTGAACACACCCCAGCTTCTCAAAATCTCCGAAGATAGGACGACTTATATCCAAACCCACTTAGGCGACCATACTTTGTCAGAAATCATAAGTAAAGAAGGATTAAGCTACAGAGTGAAATTTTTGGTAAAAGAAACCTTAACGGCTCTGTACCATTTTCAGCAAAGCACTCTCAACCAAATAGACTACTCCAAAACTTTTGAATACGAAGCCTATGACGATTTGCCCATCACCCACGATTTATATTATTTCAAGAACTTTTTGGTAGATACTTTAGAACTTCATTACCATAAATCTACCCTCCTTAAAGAGTTTAAAGAAATTGTAAAGCGTATAGAACGCATAGAACCTCGTGGACTGATGATAAGGGATTTTCAATCTAGAAACATTATGGTAAACGCATCGGATAAGGTGTTTTTCATAGATTACCAGTCCGCAATGGAAGGACCTCTAATTTATGATGTTATTTCGATGCTTTACCAAGCAAAAGCCAACTTCCCTGAAGATTTTAGACAAGAAATGCTATATTTTTATTTCAATCTGTATCCTGAAAAAGAAACTCAAACCCAACTTAAAAATGGTGTAGAACTAATAAAACTCATTAGATTTATGCAAGTTTTGGGTGCTTATGGCTTTAGAGGACTGATACAAAGAAAGGCTCATTTTATAGAAAGTCTTCATCAAGGCATAGACAACCTCTACCAATTCTCCGAACAATGGGACGAAATGCCAAACTTTCCAGAACTAAAACAGGTGATTAAACAACTGAAAACCGCAGATTTTCAACTTTAAATTTTGGGGTAAAGTTCCGGCAACTTAGTCTTCCTCTTTGTGTTCCAAATAGCGATAATGATTGTCTAGCAATCTTATTTCGTGATATTCAAAATCATCTGGGAGGACTTTTTTCCATTCGGAGAGAGTGCCTTGTGGTGCTTGTTTAAAGGTTTCTTCAAAGGTTTTTATTTTTTCAGCACTTATCAATCTGGACAAGTCTAATAGCCCTTGCTCTGCAAATTTCGCCAAATGTCCGTAAACTGTAGATATTACCAAACCTCTCTCCTTGGCAATTTCGCCAATGGTTTTACCGTCTTCAAATAGTTGATAGGTCAGTACATGGGTAGGCACTTTTTTAATCTCTGTAGTAATGCTCTTCTCATTAGTTTCGTCAAAAAGAGGCGTATCTATTAAGAATACCGATTTTAAATCATTAAGATAATCTTCTAAATCGTCTAGCAATAGTTTGATTTCAGCGTTGTAAGTTTTAAGCCCTTTAACACCTTTGGTTTCAGCATAAAAATCTTTAAATGGAGTGAAAAAATGCTCCAAAGTTTGAGTAAAAAAATAATTAACCGCCCCTTTGGCTTTAGCTTCTATTTCGTCCCACTGCTCATCGCCTTTTATAAACTTTTGCGTTTTTTGCTTTAATACTCGTTCTAGTTTCTCAAATATCTTTACCCAATTCTCTATTTGAGGTTTTACTGATAGATAAATTTTCTTCGCTTTATTCTTATCTAAATCCCTAGTAATCAAAGCCTGATTATACCACTCCTCCAAAGCCTTGGTAAACCAGTTACAATCAATCCGCCTAAGTACCTTGCCTACACTATAATCGTGCTTTTCTGATTTTATAATTTCGCTGATGCGGTCGTTAGCATTGGTTTCTTTTTGAAACTCGGCAACCCTTTGGTCATTAAAAATAACCGCTTTGGATATTTGAGATTTAAGAACAATGCCTTCCAAAGTACGACACCTAGACAACGCCACATACACCTGCCCCGATGCAAAGGACTGCCCCGCATCTACAATCAACCTATCAAAAGTAAGCCCTTGACTCTTATGTATGGTAACCGCCCAAGCCAAACGAATAGGATATTGTTTAAAACTGCCCAACACTTCCTCCCTAATGTTTTTGTCTTTATCTAAGAAGTAGCGTTTTTGTTCCCAAAGCTCGTGTTTTATGGTAAACTCTTCGTCTTCGCCGTCTATAATCACTCTGATTTCGTCTTGGTCTAATGCTGTAACCTCCGCCAATTTACCATTAAAATAACGCTTCTCTGGACTAGCATCATTCCTAATAAACATCACTTGAGCCCCTACTTTCAGTTCTAGAATTTCCTCATTGGGATATTGATGTTCATTAAAATCATCTCGTACTTCCGCTCTATAAAAATAAGACCGCCCACCCAAAGCCTCCAATCGCTCTTTATTGATGCTGTCCGCCATACGATTGTGAGAAGTTAAATAAACATAAGTCTCATCTTTAGGGTCAAAATCGCTGATGTATCTTGAGTTGAGTTTTTCATAATTATCCTCGCTAAGATTGCCCTCTCTTATTTCATTGAGAATATTAAGGAAAGTTTCGTCCTGCTGACGGTAAACTTTAGTCAGCTCCACCGTTACTAAATCTATCCCACGAAGGGCGTGGGCACTAAAGAAAAACGGTGAGGTATAATACTTTTGCAAGCTGTGTTCATCTCTTACCACTGGTGGCAACTGGTACAAATCTCCAATAAAAAGCATCTGAACTCCACCAAACGGCAACCCATTTCTACGAATATGCCTAAGGGAAAAGTCCATCATATCCAAAACATCAGCTCTTAGCATTGAAACCTCATCTATAATAATGATTTCAACCTCTCTAAGTAGCTTTAGTTTGGAACTTCGGTATTTAAAGTGTTTTACAAGGTCTGGTATATTGTTTCCTAGATGACTGTCTATCCTTTCGGTAGTAGGAAAAAAAGGTCTCAACGGAAGCCCAAACATCGAGTGAATGGTAACACCACCTGCATTGATAGCCGCTATCCCCGTAGGAGCAACCACAATATGGCTTTTCTTGGTGTTTTTTACAAAATGATTGAGGAAGGTGGTCTTACCAGTCCCTGCCTTGCCTGTAAGGAATATATTTCTGTTGGTATGCTCTATGAGTTGAAAGACCTCGCTATTCATTCCCCAAAAGTACAAATTTTATAAGATTCTATTTATAAACCATATTCACTAATCTCCTTTTATTAGGTCTAGCAAAAGTACAGATACATTTATCTCCCTTCTTTTGTCTTGAAACAAAAGAAGCAAAAATTCAAGGTTGTGGTGGCTATGCCTAAAAAACACTCACAAAGGCTAAAAGTTTTAAAACTCGCCCTTCCTCGTTACCCAACGCCTGCTCAAACAGTAAAACTTTTTTAACGCCTTTGCTCCTATTTTTTTTAACGGCTACCCACCAAAGACCGTTTAAAGCAATGCTAAATTATTACCTCTCCACTCTCCGACCTAAGGGAACGAAGGTATTAGGTTTATTTCAAAGCAAAAAGCCAATTCCTAAAACTTATGCCTATAAAAATTATTTTTATGCTTATAAAAAAAAATCCGATGCCTATAAGTTTTAGATTTTATAGGCATCAGATTTTTGAAGAGTGCTTCGTGGCAGGAATGCCAACCACCAACCGCCGTACGGTTAATCCTTGAGGCAGCGGACGCTAAAGCCGTTTGCACGGCCGTAGCTGTAGCCCACGGTACTATTACCGCTATAGAACCACAGGTCCCACGAGGTGCTGCTATTGCTCTGATCGCTGCTCCACAGATTACCTATGTTGCTCTGATTGCTTAACATGGCATTGATGGTACCGCGGTAACCACTAACAGGAAGGCGGAGACCAGTTTCATTCCACATCTTATTAGAATTTGTAGATGAAGTACCTGCATCGTAACCTAAAATCGCATTATGCAAAGCCATCTGCTCGGTGTGAGTAGGAACGTGATAACCTACAGGACATGGATTATTGGATTGCCCTGACTGCCATAAATTCTTATTTGTAGAGGCATCATTTAAAGTATTATTTACCCACGGGTAAGGTAAACTATTGTTATAAATAAACTTATTAGTCCCTGCATTGGTCCAAGAATCAGATAAAGTAGTACCATATTTTGGTTCACCACTTGTGGTATTGTACCAATTGATGAGTTCGTGTCCATCAGGATTACGTTGCCATTGGAAGAGCGAACCATACGCACGCCAGTCTTTTTTAATCTGGTCGGCAGTAGGCGTATCTAGAACTACCGCAGTATTGGTATTCAAATAATCCAAGGCCCCTGCTTGATAAGTTAGGTCAAACCACGGTGAACCTACTTT
Organism: Riemerella anatipestifer; assembly: GCF_009670965.2. NCBI lineage: Bacteria > Pseudomonadati > Bacteroidota > Flavobacteriia > Flavobacteriales > Weeksellaceae > Riemerella > Riemerella anatipestifer. Next base: position 532,457 of record NZ_CP073239.1, read on the forward strand.
AGCATAATCTGCACCTAGGTTATTGTTGAGCCAAGTTTTACCATCGGGTCCCGTGATTGGAAGATAGACAAAATTATGTTCTTTTTCACTTGCTCCATAACCCACACACTCCAATGTGGTCTTATCAAAGCAACGGTCAGGAATGCCTGTAATCGTTTTCACTTTGAGCGTAGTAGTACTGCTCCCATTCAGACTAATGGTATAAGCATTAGCATTGCTAATGGCATTATGATGTGTACCATCTTCTGGAGCTAAAGCAGGGTAATAAATAGCCCCACTTACATTCTTTAGTTTAGCTTGTATAGTACCTGTATCCCCCGTAAAACTACCTGCTGGGTAAGACAACTTAAAATCTTGCATATAGCCAATCCCATTTTTTAGAGCTAAGGTTTGTTCGTAAGCCGTATAATCTCCATTATTGGGCTGTGCATTGCTGTAAGGTATTTCTACTATTACTTCCTCATCATTGGCTATACCTCCTTCCAAAATCTTATTTCCCTGTACTAAATAGTTTTTACCGTTGTGTTTAAAGACCACTAGCTTAATATCTTGTACCGCTCCTAGAATGGCAGTAGCCGTAGCGGACGGATTGCTAATGGGGCTACCTGCATTGGCATTAGTACAAGTCCACTCGTGTACTCCATTGATAAGACCTCTGTACATTTCTATACAATTTTTGTCCTTATTGTAAATTAGAGTTCCCTTTTTAGCATTAGACGAAAAAGTAAGTCGTTCTTCCGTTGTAAATTCAGGGAACAGCACCCCTTGGGCATACCCATTAGGTAGAGTATTCAATTCTTTTCTAGAAATTTCTAAAGTAGCTTGGGGCGTAGTGGTATTGATGCCCACTCTGCTTCTGTAATCTTCTTGAGCGTTCAGCACCAAAGGCAGAAACACCGCACATAATAAAGTCTTGTTCATAAAATGTTATAGTTTATAGTTGTTAAATTGTTAAGATTGGATATTGGATTTAAGGAACTGAAGTTGTTCAAAGTTCTATGTTTATGGGTTAAGGAATATGTACGCCTATTCAACCTTAAACTTTGAACTTTAAACCTTGAACCCTTGCCTCTTGAACTAAATGAAAAAACGCCTTCCCTCTCTAAACACACACTAAAATTGAGAGGAAAGGCTGAAACAGAAAGAAAGCGAAAACTCTCTCCCTGAACACTAAAAGCACCTAACAAGAACGACCATGTTTTAAGACAAAACAACGGTGCTTTTAACATGTATTTATGAAAGCTAAATTTAGAATAGAATAAACGCCAAAAGCCCCCAACAAAAGTTGGCAGAATAATATTTTGGTTTAACGATAAAAGTCTAAGGAATTTACTAAATAGTCGGACGCATATACACGAAACTATCTGTGTGTGTGTGTGTGTGTGTGTGTGTTTACACAATTATTTGGAAGCACCAAATTTTCGTGTAAGTTTTTTTCACTTTTTTGTATGTTACTGGTATTGCGTTGCATAAAACTGGGGCAAATGTATAAGCTATTTTTTAGATATGCAAGTTTTTACCCTTTTTAGTTCTTTCTAACCCCCACTAATTATGTAGGTTTATTTTTGCTCATCATCTTTATACCAACTAGAGTATTTTACATAGCTGTTGGCAATTCTATTTACTTCGCCTTCTAGGAGTTCAGCGGACATATCTTTAATTTTTCTAGCTGGAATTCCGCCCCATACTTCGCCAGACTTAATATGTGTACCTTGTGTAACCACAGAGCCCGCCCCTACAATAGAGTTAGACTCCACCACGCAGTTATCCATCACAATAGCCCCCATACCTATAAGTACATTATCGTGCAAGGTACAGCCGTGCACAATGGCATTATGCCCAATAGAGACATTATTACCTATAACGAGTGGATATTTCTCGTAAGTGCAATGCAGCATAGCATTGTCCTGAACATTAACTCTGTTCCCCATTTTGATATAGTGTACATCTCCACGAATAACGGCATTATACCAAACGCTACATTCTGCCCCCATACTTACATCGCCTATAATAGTAGCGGTTTCTGCTAAAAAAGTATTTTCTCCTATCTGTGGAGTTTTTCCTAAAAGAGGTCTTATAAATGCCATATTTTCGGTTTTATTTTAATCTATTAAAATTGGTTTCTTCCTATAAATTGCAATCATTGAAAAAAACTAAACCTAGTATTCTATCGTCTAATTTGGTTTCCGTATTTTTGCGGTTCCAAATTTAATTTAAAAATGCGACAAATCATCATAGAAGCCACAGAAAATCCTAGAGTAATGAAGTTCGTTGCGGATTACAACCTAATCCCAGGCTCGTTGGAACTAGATAGAAACTCAGATATTTCGGAAATACCACTCGCCCAAGAACTTTTTAATTATCCTTTTGTAGATAAGGTTTTTATTACGGCTAATTTTATTGCTGTTGCTAAGCAAGATACCGTAGAATGGGAGCATGTAGTACAAAGTCTTAAAAATGTTATTGAAGACGAGCTTCTTGCTAACCCTAGAATCTATCGCCAACAGAGGAAAGAAGTGTATCAAATTTACGCCGAAATGACACCCAACCCTTCGGTAATGAAATTTGTAGCCTCAAGACTATTATTAGATGGTTTCGTGGAGGTTAAATCTCGTGAAGAAGCTACAGAAGTGCCTTTGGCTCAAGCTATTTTTAAAGAGTTTAGTTTTGCTCAAGAGGTCTTTATTTCGGATAACTTTGTTGCGGTTACCAAAGATGATTCTGTACAGTGGCACGAAGTGATGGTAGTTACTAGAGCTTTTATTGCTGAATATCTCCAAAATGGTGGCGAGGTTTCCCATAAAGAACCCCAAAAACACGAAAACCCAGTAGAAAAAATCATTAACAGAGAATATACCGATACGGAGCAGAAAATAAGTGATGTACTAAACGAGTATGTAGCTCCTGCCGTAGAAAACGATGGCGGGAAAATTTCTCTAATGGAGTACGACGAAAGTACCAAAACTGCCAAAATGCTACTACAAGGTGCTTGTAGCGGTTGCCCAAGTTCTACAGCTACGCTGAAAGGCGGTATAGAGAATGTACTAAAACAATTTCTGCCCGATTTGGTAGAAAAAGTGGAGGCTGTAAACGGCTAAAATTTAATCACACTAAAACAAAACTATGTCAAAAAAAGGGATATTATTAGTTAATTTAGGTTCGCCCAAATCCACCAAAGTGTCTGATGTTAAAGAATATCTAGACGAATTTTTGATGGACGAAAAGGTCATTGATTATCGTTGGTTTTTCCGTGCGTTATTGGTAAGAGGTATTATTCTCAAAACTAGACCTCCAAAGTCCGCAGCAGCTTACGAAACAGTGTGGACTCCAGAAGGCTCTCCCCTTATCGTAATCACAGAAAAAATAAAAACCAAACTACAAAAATTGGTAGATATCCCTGTGGAAATAGGTATGAGGTACGCCCAACCTAGTATAGAAAACGGTATGAGAAAACTCATAGAACAAGGCGTTACAGATATTGTTCTGTTTCCGTTGTATCCGCAATACGCTATGAGTACCACAGAAACCGTAATAGAAAAGGCAGAAGAGGTAAGAAAAAAACACTTCCCTAATGTGAGAGTTAATTATGTTCAGCCCTTCTATAACCGAGATATTTACATTAAATGTTTAGCTGATAGTATCCGAGAAAAATTGCCTCAAGATTTTGATGCTTTACAGTTTTCTTACCACGGCGTACCAGAAAGACACATCTACAAAACAGACCCTACCAAAACATGCAACCTTAATGATTGTTGCTCTCGCGAAAGCAACCCTAGTCATTCGTTTTGCTACCGTCATCAATGTTTTAAAACCACAGAATTGGTGATTGAACAGCTTAATTTACCAAAAGAGAAAACCATTGTATCCTTTCAATCTCGTTTAGGAAAAGACAAATGGATTGAACCTTACACAGATGAAACCTTAGAAAATCTACCTAAAAAAGGAGTTAAAAAATTGGCTATCTGTTGTCCTGCTTTCGTATCGGACTGTTTAGAAACCCTAGAAGAAATATCCGAAGAAGGTAAGGAAGAATTTTTACACGCAGGAGGAGAACAGTTCCATTACATCTCTTGCCTTAACGATGAAGACCGCTGGATAGAAGTCATTAAAACACTTTGTGAAGAAGAGTTAGAGAATTTCTATTTAAGCTAAAACATTCCCCACACCTGCTTGATAAGTGTGGGGCTTTTTATATCCATTAGTTATGAAACATCTCGGCATTATAGGTTGCGGCTGGCTAGGCGAACATTTGGTAGAGCATTTTGCTCCTGCCTACTCTATCCACACTACTAATACTTCTGAAATAAAAAACAACCTACTAAAAAACAAAGGTTGCCAAACGAATATCATCAATTTTGATAATCCCATTGATGCCCCTTGGGAAATTCTCTCAAAATTAGATGCTATTATTATTACGGTTCCGTTTTCAAAACGCACAGATTTAAACCTTCTTAAAACGAGGTTTCATAATATCAGTCGCTTTATTTTCGGTTTTGAAAATCCTATTTTTTTAATGAGTTCTATTGGTATTTATCCACAGATTGAAAGAATCATCAACGAAAATACACTAAACGAAGCTGATTTAGACCAACACATTCTATCCATTGAAAAACAAATGAAATCTAATTTCCCTCACCTAAACATTTTACGACTGGGTGGACTTATGGGCGGCAACCGAATGCTAAGCAACTACAAAGTAAACAACTTACACCAAGTGGTTAATCACATTCATTATAAAGATGTTTGCCTTGTTATAGAGAAAATGTTAAGCCGAAATTTAACCTCAAAAATATACAATATTGTAGCTCCCCTACACCCTACCAAGTTAGAAATCCTAAACCAACAAATAGGGAAAGCTGTCCCAACAACCCCACAAGAAACATTTGGGAGAATTATTTCTTCTCGCCTCTCCGAAATAGAAATCCCTTATAATTACCGCTATCCAGACCCTACAAAATTTGTATAAAACCCTTTTCTACTGAACAGGAGCTCTTAACTCTCCGTAGCCTAAAAGCCCATCATAATTAGCTCCGAAAGGTCTGTAATACAAAAACGCTTGATAAAGATTTTCGGTTTGCCAAAAATTACCATTTATTTCTCCATAGTTTAGCGTTGCTCCCTCTTTTTGTGTCGCTAAAATATAGTTGTAGAATCCTTGCTTCAGATAAATTTTTGCTACATACTGATGCCTATTTTCATCATAGTACATTTGGCTTTCCTCGTTTGCGATGTAATTGTTAAACTGTCCCAATACATAAATTTTACCCTGTATCGGCTCCGAATCTAAATAAAAATGTACCCAAGAATAGTCTGCTTCTCTATGAGCATCTCTTTCCAAACCTAAATCATTTCTTCTGAAATAAAATGCTCCATTAACATCTGGCTGATACTGATAATTGAGTGGATATGCCCAAACAGGGTGCAAGTAAGTATAATTAGTACCTTCCATCGTTTCAGCCCCTGCTACCATATCAAAAGCTCTACCCATATTCTTATTATCAAAGTAATAAAATTCGTTATTCCCTTCAAAAGCTAAATTCAGTTGCTGAAACATTAGCCCACTACCCAAAGTACTGCTAGGCTTCTGATTGTAAATTCCAATTTCCCAATTATTATTTTGAATTACATTCAAGGAAACAGAATTAACATTATTAAGTAAAGTTTGGTCTCCCATAGCCTTTACCTCTACCCTTTGATTAAGCTCTTGCCTTTTGCTATCCGAAAATCGGCTAAGATTAAGTGCTAAAGAAGCCTTATTTTCAACCACACAAAACCTCCTTTTAAACAAAGGCTTAGAGGGAGAATCTTTATAAACCACAATTTCAAAATTCCCCGAAATCTTAGGCTTTATCTGCTCATTAGGAAATACTAGCTCGTAATGCGTATATCTTTGTAAAGTATTAAAAGAGTATTGAAAGTTGTTGATAATCCCATTCAAATCGCCACTAGCATACTCGGTAAAAAATAGACCATCTTCCTGCCAATTCCTATCATAATGCTTCAGCGTATAGCGATAGATTGAACTCCCCCCCGACAAGTCATCAAATCTTAAAACCAACTGCTCCCCAATATTGATGACAGGTGTACCATCGTTAGTTTTAGGGTTAAATAATTGAATACTTTTTATATTCTGCCCAAAAATCATCTGCCCTAATAGCAGAAACATCAGTATTTTATTCATACCCACGAAGATAAACATTTTTTGAATATTGTAGATTTTATTTTTTTAACTACAAACCAAAATACTTCTCTCCCACCCTAAGTAAAAGAGAAGTTTTAACCTATTATTATTTATCCGTTTAGAATATATGATTGTTATCTTTCAAAGCATTCTGCCTAACCAATTTTCTCCTTTCCTCTGGCAAAGGTTTATTCAGCCTCTGTTCAAATCTTTGGATTATGGTTTCTGGCAGAACTTTTCTCATTTGCGAAAATTGTTCCATATTCACCTTAGCGGCGTTAGAACTGGGTTTAGCAAGTTCCAACTTATCTTTCTTAGCAAAATAGGTAAGTTCGTAAGTGTAATATTTCTTCTTGTCATAAACCTTAACTACCAATCCTGGCAAACCTTTAAATATATAAGGACCTTCTGAAATGGGTATCTCTTCTGTAAACCAAGCCTCATAATCTCTACCTCTATAATGAGATACCGCCTTTATACACCGATAAGAGTTGATAACTTCCTTCTCATTAGTTATGTTCCAAACGACCTTATCCGTTAATGGGAAGTAAAAATCATCTGTAAAAATCCTATCATACACCAACACTTCATCTCTCTGCCGAATAACTTCTTGTCTTAATTTGGGTTTTGGGACATTTGTAATATCTAGCACTACCTGCCCATCTTTTACGGTGCTTAAAGCATTCCTAATCTCCTTTTTAGAAAGGGAGTCCGACAATGATTTTACAGCACTCCTAAAAACAGACTGCTCTCCCACAATTTGCAAATCCATTACTTCCTCTAACGAATTAAAACTTAAAGTATCTTTGACAAAAGTCACCTGATACTTCGCTAAAAATGATTGAGCAAACACATTACAAGAATGGCAAAATAACAATATACAACCTATTTTAACAACTATTTTCATCTCAACTAAACAGATTATTCTATCACTAAACAAAAATGAAAAGTAAGTGTTTTTTCTTAATACAAAAAATTCCTCCTATATAAATAGAAGGAATTTGTATACAATAACAATGTTATTTATTATCAGGGTAAGTAACCGCTAAATTTAAGTCTATCGGATTATTATATTTTCTTAGATGATTTTGATATTTTAAGATTTGCTCTCTTTTATCAATTTTTGCTGGTTTACCATCTTTACCCATTACTATCAAGTTTTCTTGACCCTTTAGTGGATTATGATAATCATCTAACTTTAATTTCTGATAAACGCCCAATTTAATAGGAAGTGCTTTTTTGCCATAATTGGTTTCTAAAAAATTATCGGTTTCTACCTTTTCTTTTTTAGGCACAATCCGATTAACGGAAAATATAAAATTATCCTTTGTATCTCGTAATTCAAAGATAAGCCCAGGCAACCCTCTAAATTTATATGGTCCCTCTAAAACTGGGTATTTATCCGAAAACCAAGCCTCCCAATCTCTTTTACCAAATCGGGTTACGGCTTTTCTCAATACAATACCGTTAACGGTTTTGGTCTCATCTAGTATCGTCCAATTTTGGGTATCGTTAGACGATAACGCATAATAATCCATATAAACCGTAACATACTCTGTATTTTCAGAAGTATTAAGAGCCCTTTTAACTTTATACTTTAATTTGGGATAAGCAAAATTTGCTTTATTCGTTTGCTTTTGGATAGAGTCCGCTTTCAGATACTCTGTGGAATAAAATTTCACCTCATTTTTAGATATATCCAATACGGCTTCTTCCTTATTGAAGTGTTCTTGCAGAGAATCCAATTTAAAACTCACATTATAATACACCATTAACTCTTGAGCCGAAAGCCCAACGAAACCACAAAAGAATAAAAAGACTCCAATTAGTTTTTTCATCATAGCATTTATAAGATTTGATTTAAAACAATATTACAAAAAATATTCTACACAAAAAAACGCCTTCATCCAAATTCCCTATAGATGAAGGCGAAGATAAAATTTCCATTAGTTTAATAAAATAAACCCTGTGAAAATAAAAAGCTTAATAGTTATCCACCATAATTTTTGCTTTACTCCAACTCTATGGGATTGTACGGACGAGGTTTATTCCTAAGATTGATGGGATTTCCTCCTGCATCATAAGCCATTCCTTTAATGAATTGTCCAGGATTTTCGTGATACACCCGCTCCAGCTTTTTATATTTCTCACGCGTAACCTCAAGCACCTCTTTCCCGCTTCCTTTGGTCATCGCTGTATCAGATTTCTCAATTTTAAACAGCGTAAAGGCATAATGATTTGCGGTATCTCTAATCTCCAAAATCAGACCCGGCAAACCTTGAAACAAATAAGGTCCGTAAGAAAACGGTATTTCTTGAGTAAACCAAGCCTCATAATTTCTGCCCGAATAGCGGGTGGTTGCTTTTACAGCCAAATAATCGCCTATTTTTTTAGTTGTAGAACTTATGTTCCACTCTAACTTTGGGATAGGAGCCGTATAAGTATAAGCATGAGACAGCCTATTATTAAGCGTATAGACATTCTCTTTCGGATTGGAGTAAATCGTATAAGGAAACTTTGGTCTAAGGACCAAAAGTTGGTTAAACTCCTTAGTTCTTATAGATTTTAGATACTGAAACTCATTCCTAAGCGAATCTGATTTATAGGTATTAGCATCTGCAAACTTTACGAAATTATCCCCTATCTGCAAAATCGTTACAGCTTCCCTAAAAGACGATGGTTGGTCTGCATTAGGCAAAAATTTTAGTTCATAAAATACCTGATACCGCACACGGTCAATTTCTTTCTGTATAAACGGTTCTGGCGGAAAATTTAAGTTACCAGAAGCCGTAACTTGACTGTAAGCTAAATTGACAAATAGTAAACTAGCTATAAAACCAAACCAATTTTTAATTATTTTTATCATTATTAAAGCCTATATATCTTTGCCCAAATATAAAAAATTTCTAATTATTCATTATATCCAACAAAAAAACATCCCTCTACTTTTTTAGAGAGATGCTAAAAAATTTATTTAAGCAGAGGAAATACTTTTCTTCTCAAAATCCCTATATTATCTTGCCAAGTTTCATCCGAAAGTCTATCCTGCCAACTCGTTACTGCTAAGACATTAGCTCCTTTATCTAGCACAATATCTTTTCCAATACCTTCGTCTATTGGTTGGTCATTATAATTAAAAGTTTTTAAAAAGTTTTTATTTTTACGCCTAACCCCTCTTCCAAAATCTTCATCTTTTAGTACCAATATCTTTGCTTTAGGGTGTTTACCTATCAAATAGTCAATCGTAGGCTGAAGTCTTCTATTCCCTTCCGTTTCTATTAAAACATAATACAACTGGGTATTCCTATACTGACTCTCTACATCTATGTAATTTTTCATATTCATCCTACAAGGTTCACACCATATAGTAAAGGTTTTAAGTAAAGTTCTTTCTGACTTACTAGCAATAGACCTAATATCCTCCTTCCCTACATACTGCACACTCTGAGGATAGCCAAGACTAAAACTTAATAGCAAAAACAATCTAAACACTAATCCTTTCATAGTTTTTCTATTCTTAGTTCATACCCTCCATAATCTCCCAGTTTTTTTATCATAGGATACGCACCCGACTTGATAATATATTTATTATTAACATTTATATCTTCATCTACATACAGTGTAGTATCAAAACCTTCAATCTGAATTTTATCATCTAGAATCACATATCCAGTATATATTCTATCATCATTCTTAAAGTTATTAATATTTTCACTTTGTATATTTTTATTTTTAACAATAACGCCTTTAAATGTATTTGTAGTACCATTGGATTTTAAAGTATCTTTTGAGTTCCAAATATCAATCCAAATCATTGTAACTTCACAAATTCCAAAACCATGACAGTCTCTTGATTTACGACCAAGTACAAACTCAAAACCAGCACCCATTCCATTTTCAGAAATAATACCCGACTCCTCTAAAATTGTTTTTGTTTTAGAAAAATCAGAAAAACTAACTTGTTTTGAAATCAAAGCGGAGTTTGTTTGAAACTCATCCTTATCGACAAAACCTTTATCTTGTCTACAAGATACTAACAGAACACACGAAACTAAACATGTAAAAATCAATTTTTTCATAACATAATAATTTATTGGTTTAGCATATCACAAATATAAATGAATTTTTCAAAAACAAAAATTTTTATATGATAAAAATCATATTTAATTTGTTTATATAAGTTACAAATAATGTTTCAAACAAATAAAGCCGTCCAATATCGGTAGATTTTCCCTTCTAAAGTTTAATATTTTCCCTCAATTCCAAAAAATTTAGAAACTTTTTTTGCAGATATTTTATCAAAACACTTAGTTATATATCATATATACCTATAAAAAACTCCTCCCTTATATCTAAGGGAGGAGTTGATATCACAGCAAAGTTTATTTATCAAACTTTGATTTCTACATCTACACCGCTAGGAAGCTCTAACTTCATTAAAGCATCTACCGTTTTAGAAGAAGAAGAGTAGATATCCATCAATCTCTTGTGAGCTGAAAGTTGGAACTGCTCTCTCGCTTTCTTATTAACGTGCGGAGATCTAAGAACCGTAAAGATTCTTTTGTGAGTAGGTAATGGTATAGGACCATTCACTACAGCACCAGTAGATTTTACTGTTTTTACGATTTTCTCAGCAGACTTGTCCACCAAATTGTAATCGTAAGATTTTAGTTTTATTCTGATTCTTTGTGACATTTTAATTCTAAATTTTAAAAGATTAACCTTTTGCTTTTTCTATTACTTCGTCAGCCACGTTCTGAGGAGCTGGTTCGTACTTTTCAAACTCCATAGAAGATGTTGCTCTACCAGAAGAAAGCGTTCTAAGAGATGTTACATACCCGAACATTTCAGAAAGAGGAACAAATGCCTTGATAACCTTAGCGTTGTTTCTATCGTCCATACCGTTAATAGTACCTCTTCTTCTGTTAAGGTCTCCTACGATATCCCCCATATATTCTTCCGGAGTAACTACTTCAAGCTTCATAATAGGCTCCATAATTACAGCCTTCGCTGCTTTACCAGCCGCTTTGAAACCTAACTTAGCTGCTAATTCGAAAGAAAGTTGGTCAGAGTCTACCGCGTGGAAAGATCCATCTTTAAGGGTAATCTTCATTGCCTCAACTTCGAATCCTGCTAAAGGACCATTCTTCATAGCTTCCTTGAATCCTTTTTCTACAGAAGGGATAAATTCTTTAGGAATGTTACCACCTTTAATTTCGTTGATGAATTCAAGACCTGTTTTACCTTCATCAGCTGGACCGATTTCGAATACGATATCCGCAAACTTACCTCTACCACCCGATTGTTTCTTATAAACTTCTCTATGGTTAGCAGTAGCAGTAAGAGCTTCTTTGTACTCTACTTGTGGTTGACCCTGGTTAACCTCTACTTTGAATTCTCTCTTCAAACGATCCACAATGATATCTAAGTGAAGCTCACCCATACCAGAGATAATAGTTTGTCCAGAAGCCTCATCAGTTTTCACTTGGAAAGTTGGATCCTCTTCTGCTAATTTAGCAAGAGCGTTACCTAATTTATCTTGGTCTGCTTTAGTTTTAGGTTCTACTGCGATACCGATTACTGGATCTGGGAAAATCATAGATTCTAAAACGATAGGGTTCTTTTCATCAGAAAGTGTATCCCCAGTTTTAATATCTTTGAAACCTACCGCTGCACCAATATCTCCTGCTTCGATATATTCTACAGGATTTTGCTTATTAGCGTGCATTTGGTAAATTCTAGAAATTCTTTCTTTGTTTCCAGATCTTGTATTAAGTACATAAGAACCAGCATCTAGTCTTCCTGAATAAGCTCTAAAGAATGCTAATCTTCCCACGAATGGGTCAGTCGCAATCTTAAATGCTAATGCAGAGAAAGGCTCGTTTACATCTGGTTTTCTGCTGATTTCAGCATCTGTATTAGGATCTGTACCGTTGATATCATCTTTATCTAATGGGGAAGGTAAGTATCTACAAACCGCATCTAGCATAAACTGCACCCCTTTGTTCTTAAATGAAGAACCACAAGTCATTGGGATAATAGATAAATCGATAGTAGCTTTTCTAAGTGCTTCGTTAATTTCTTCTTCTGTAATAGAATCTGGATCTTCAAAGAACTTCTCCAATAAAGACTCATCGTATTCAGCTACAGCTTCTACTAAGTTTTGTCTGTAAGCTAATACATCATCTTTCATATCATCAGGAATAGGCACTACATCAAAAGTAGCTCCTTGAGTTTCCTCATGCCAAATGATAGCTCTATTCTTAATAAGGTCTACCACTCCTTTGAAGTCTTCTTCTGCACCAATAGGAAGCACGATAGGAACTGCGTTAGAACCTAACATTTCCTTAACTTGGTTTACTACATTAAGGAAGTCAGCACCTTGTCTGTCCATTTTGTTTACAAACCCCATTCTAGCCACTTTGTAGTTATCTGCTAGTCTCCAGTTTGTTTCAGACTGAGGCTCTACTCCGTCTACTGCAGAGAACAAGAATACTAGACCATCTAATACTCTAAGAGAACGGTTTACCTCCACGGTAAAGTCTACGTGTCCCGGTGTATCGATGATGTTAAAGTGATAATCTTTAGCGTCTGCTGTAGGCTTCCCATCATGTCTAGGAAATACCCAGTTACAAGTTGTAGCCGCAGAAGTAATTGTAATCCCTCTTTCAGCTTCTTGCTCCATCCAGTCCATAGTAGAAGCACCATCGTGTACCTCACCTATTTTGTGGGTTTTACCTGTATAGAATAGAATTCTTTCAGTAGTAGTGGTTTTACCAGCATCAATGTGAGCTGCAATACCAATATTTCTAGTGTATTTAAGATCTCTTCCCATTTCCTATTAGAATCTAAAGTGTGAGAATGCTTTGTTAGCCTCAGCCATTTTGTGAGTATCAGTTTTCTTTTTGAAGGCAGCACCTTCCTCCTTAGCAGCAGCAATAATTTCAGCAGCTAATTTCTGAGCCATAGACTTATCATTTCTCGCTTTAGCGTACTTAATAAGCCACTTCATTGCCATAGAGATTTTTCTATCTGCTCTAATAGGCATTGGGATTTGGAAGTTAGCACCACCAACTCTTCTTGAACGCACTTCTACATGAGGCATTACATTAGTTAGAGCATCTTTCCAAATTTCTAATGAAGTTTTTTCGTTTTCTCCTTTTTTAGCTTCCACGATGTCTAATGCATCATAGAAAATTCTGAATGCGATAGACTTTTTACCGTCTAGCATTAGGTTATTCACAAATCTAGTTACCAACTGATCATTAAATTTTGGATCTGGTAACAACGGTCTTTTTTTCGCTTTTGTTTTTCTCATTGTTCTGTTTCTTAAAATTTAATGATTACTTTTTAGCATCTTTAGGACGCTTAGCACCGTACTTAGATCTTCTCTGAAGTCTTCCGTTAACTCCAGCGGTATCTAAAGCACCACGAACAATGTGATAACGAACTCCCGGTAGGTCTTTCACCCTTCCGCCTCTTACCAATACTATCGAGTGCTCTTGGAGATTGTGTCCTTCGCCCGGGATATAAGCGTTTACTTCTTTACCGTTAGAAAGTCTTACCCTTGCTACTTTTCTAAGTGCAGAGTTAGGTTTCTTAGGTGTAGTTGTATATACTCTTGTACATACACCTCTCTTTTGTGGACAAGAATCCAAAGCAGCCGATTTGCTCTTCTTGGCAAGTGTGGCTCTTCCTTTTCTTACTAATTGTTGAATAGTAGGCATTTAATTGCTTTTATTTATTTTTAGTTTCAAGGTGCAAAAGTAATAATTTTATTTTAATCTGCAAACTCTTATTTATAGTATTTAAAAATCAGTATTTTATAATAATTCTTTATTAGTCAGAAACAACAACTTGAACACCGTATTCATCAAGTTTTTTTAAAATATCACCATTCAGTTTTTGGTCTGTGATAAGAAAATCTATTTCTTTCAAATCACACACCTTACCTAGACCTCTTTTACCAAACTTCGAGTGGTCAGATAATATGTATACTTTTCTAGAGCATTCTATCATTTGCTGATTAAGATAGGCTTCCCCTGTATTCGATGTAGAAACTCCAAAATCTACATCTAGACCGTCTACCCCTATAAATAATTTATTTGCAGAAAGCAACCTAAGTTGATGCTGTGATATAGGACCTACCGTTGATTGTGATGAGCGCCTTACATCTCCTCCTAGTTGTATTACCGTAATATTTTCATATTTACATAAAAGTGACGACACTATTAGAGAAGATGTGATAATCGTAAGTTTTTTATCCATTGGTAAATTTTCTACCATACTCAGCACTGTTGTCCCTGAGCCTAAAATTATCACATCATTTTCCTCTATAAAGGAAACTGCTTTTTTTGCAATTTTACTTTTTTCTAATGTGTTGATTTGTTGTTTATGACTCAATGGCTTATCAGATACATACGGATTTTCCCAACTTGCTCCACCGTGATTCCTAAACAATAAACCTTTATCTTCCAGCCCTCGTAAATCCTTTCTTATGGTAACTTCCGAAACTGATAGCTCTTTTGAAATATCCGAAACTAAAATATGTCCCTCTTTTTTTATTTTATCTAAAATGTACTGATGCCTTTTAGCTGTGCTCATATCCTAATTTTTCATCGATTTTGCCAAATATAAATATTTTCTCATTACCCTACAATATGGAAAAACTATAATCCAAGATGATAAACTTCATATTGTTTCGATTAGTTTCGACAATGTATATTTGTGGTCTAAATTTTTAGTTACAAAAAACTTTTTGAAATAACACAAAAGTATTTTACACAAAAAAATAATAAACACTTTAATACAGTATATGAAATCTTTTTTATCTCCTGCTAAACATCTGCCTCTTCTACCAAAAGAGAAAATAGATAGCATTTATAAGAGTAAGCGTTTTCAAGTTTTTATAGGTATATTTATAGGGTATGCTGGCTATTATTTAGTCCGAAAAAATTTCTCTCTGGCAATGCCTTATTTAGAGAATGAAGGTTTTACAAAAGCAAGTCTAGGCTTTGCTCTTTCTGCCAACGCAATAGCTTACGGTTTATCCAAATTTTTCATGGGAGGTGTATCCGATAGAAGTGATGCTAGAAAATTTCTAGCCCTAGGTCTTATTTTATCATCTCTTGTTACTTTAGTCTTAGGAACTAGCCTTGGGGTTTCCTCTATTACCATCATGTTTATTTTACAATTTTTAATTGGCTGGTTTCAGGGTATGGGTTGGCCTCCTTGCGGAAGAGTAATGACCCATTGGTTTTCTCAAAATGAACGAGGCACAAAAATGTCTTTTTGGAATATAGCACATAATGTTGGAGGTGGCTTATTAGCACCATTAGTGGGATATGCTACTCTATGGTTTGGCTCTTGGCAAGTGGGTACATTTTGGGTTCCTGCTATAGTAGGGATTGCAATAGCCCTCACCTCTCTTTTACTAGTGAGAGATACTCCTCAATCTTGTGGACTTCCTCCCATTGAAGAATATAGAAATGACTACCCTAAAAACTACTCGAAAAACTCAGAGGAAGAACTTTCAACAAAAGATATATTCTTTACCTATGTTTTAAACAATAGAACCCTTTGGTTTATAGCTATAGCTAATGCATTTGTTTATTTGGTAAGATACGGTGTTTTAGACTGGGCTCCTACCTACTTACAAGCCGTAAAACACTATGATATAAAAGAAGTTAGCTGGGCATACTCTGCTTACGAATGGGCTGCTATACCTGGAACTATTTTATGTGGATGGTTAAGTGATAAAATTTTCAAAGGTAAGAGATCTTTAATTACCATAATCTATATGGCTCTAGTTACTGTATTTGTATTTATCTACTGGAAAAATATGGATAACAAAGTTCTTGACGGTATAGCCCTTATAGCCATAGGATTTTTAATTTATGGTCCCGTAATGCTGATTGGTGTTCAAGCTCTAGATTTAGCACCCAAAAAAGCTGCTGGTACCGCTGCTGGACTCACAGGTCTCCTAGGTTATCTCTTAGGAACGGCTATCCTAGCTAATATTACCATGGGATACCTTGTAGAATATTTTGGTTGGGACTCTGGCTTTATCCTACTTATTATAGCATGTTTGCTATCTATCATTTTCATAAGCTTTACTATAAAAGACGAGAAAAATTTAAACCCTTAAAATAAAAGATAATTATGTTAAAAAATGTATTTAGAGCTAGCATGGCTGCGTGTGTTTTCACCATGCTTGCGTGTAATTCAGATCGGGAAGTAAGTAATCCTGATATTGATGTAAGTAAAGTAGAAGTAAAACAACTCTCTCCTGAAATGATAAAAGTGAGAGATTATGTTCCTGAAAATGCTGTTATTGCACACCGTGGTTCGACATTTTGGACACCTGAAGAAACGGAGGCTGCTTTTAGATGGGGTAGAGAGATTGGGGCAGATTATCTAGAGGCAGATTTGCAGGTATCAAAAGATGGAGTAGTTTTAGCATTACACGATGACAACCTAAAACGAACTACCAACATTGAAATAGTGTATGGAGAACATCTCCCTTCTACTAGAAAGCAATATTATTTAGATTTAGGGTATTCATCTGATGAAGCGGACAAAATGGTGGAAATAGACAGAAAAAATTTCTACCCTAACCTTCCAAGTTCTTACACATACGAAGAATTGTTAAAATTAGACGCTGGAACATGGTTTAATGAAACCAACCCTGAACAAGCAAGAGCTGGATTTACCACTCAACGCCAATATATATCTTCTTTAGAGGATATGATTATGTACTCTAGAGGATATAAATTAAAAAGAAATGCTGATGGTACGAGAGCTGAAACAACTAAAAAATTGACTGACAAAACAATGTCACACCCACTTTCTGGTGTTAAAGAAAAAATCGTAAAATATACTACTCAGTATGTAAAAGACGAACAAGACACAGGGCATAGACCTGGTATTTATGTTGAGTTTAAAGAACCTTGGTTAAACCCTTCTGAGTTCGAAAAAATGGTTTACGATGAGTTAGACCTTTACGGTATGAATATCATCACTAAGCCTGAAGCGGAAAACTCTCCGTTCTATGTTAATGGTAAAGTTAATGTAGGTAATACTAACGGTAAAGTTATCCTACAAACATTCTCATTACAAAGTTTAAAACGAATTAAAGACTTCTATCAAGGTAAGGTACCTATGTGTTTCCTACTTTGGAAAGGAAATGGAGCTACCGATATGTCTGATGACTCTCCAGAAGGATATGCTTCTTTTATCAATCTAGGTGTAGAGAACTTAGCTCACTTCGCTGGACCATCTATCTCTGGAGCACCTAACAACTACCCTGAGATGTTAAAACCTTGGCAAGCAGATCTTATCAGACGCTCTAACATGAAAATTCACCCATATTCATTTGACACTAAAGACCAAATGAAAAAATACTTCGGTGATTATAATTATGGTAATAGTATAGGTAATCTTTCTGCTCCACCTTATTGTGACGCTATGTTTACCAATAGAGCTGAAGAAACATTACACTACTACATAGAAAAAAATGCTAGAGATAAAAACGCAGCTCAATCTGTAGAAAACTCTTCAGACCTACTTAAAAGGCTAGGGTACTAAACTTTATAAAAACAAACCATAATATATTAAATAATTAAACTCATGAAAAAGAATATTATATTAGCTTCTTTATTCACTCTAGGAGCGTTAGGTAATCTGTACGCTCAGGATAAGGCAGCTATCAAACCATATACTATATATGAAGATAAAGAGAACGATGTTCAAGTAATGTTGGGGGCTAGATTTATTACAGATTTGTCATTTAGTTCTAGTGACTATACCCCTGTAAGATCTGGAGCTGATATCTCTGATGCTAGAATCAGAACATCTCTAAATTATAAAAAATGGTATTTCTATGGAGACTTCGATTTTGGTGGTGGTAAATTTCATCAAAGAAACTTATTCGTAAGATATTTCTTAAAAAATGACGAACAAAGCTCTAAGAGTATTAAGTTTGGTTACTATGCGGAGCCTTTCTCTATGAACTTAAACACTAGTGAATACGCTATGAAGTTCATGAATCGTCCTTCATCTGTAAATGCATTAGGAAACTTCAGAGCTCTTGGTATTACTTATAAATACTTCAACAACAGATTCTTCTCTGACCAAGGTTTATTTACAGAAGATGTATTAGAACAAAAGAAACCTGCAGGAAACCAAAGCTGGAATCTTACAGGTAGATATGTTTACTTACCTATTAGCAACTCTGATATGACCCTTCACCTAGGAGGTTCTCTTAGATACAGACAAATCAACGGAGGAGAGCTTATCAATGAAGGTAAAACTCTAAAAACTAATCTTAGTATTGCTTCTCCACTAGAGCTTGGTATAGACCACAACAATAGTTTTGTAAACGCTGATGTTCCATGGGCTAAAAACTTATACAAAGCAGGATTCGAAGCTTTATTAAAAACACCAAAATTCTTTATTAGAGGTGAATATGTTATCCAAAAAGTGAAAAAACAAAGACCTGATAAAGAGTTATTCGAAGCTCAACTTGGAGGTATTTGGAGTTGGACTACTTTAGAAAGCTGGCAAAAAGCAAATCCTCTAGGAGATTCTCACTTTGATGGAGGATATGTAGAAGTAGGATATCTACTAAATAATAAGTCTAAATACAAGTACAATAAAGAGTTTGCCCTTATCAGTGGTAACTATGATGAAGGTACTCTAGAAGCTGTTGCAAGGTATAACTATACCAACTTAAATGATATAGCACCTGGAGATGTATTCTTAAAAGGTAAAGATAAATTCTATCCTAATGGTAATATAACAGACTATCCTAATGAATCTTTAACTATTGCTGGAGGTAGAGTTCACTCTGCTACTGTAGGATTAAACTATACTTTCAACAGACACGCAATTCTTTCTGCGGGATATACTTATAGCCATTTAGACAATCCTTATTTCCCTAATGATAAGAATTTCCACTCTGTACAAGCTAGAATGATGTTCTCATTCTAAAAACAAGTAATATCTTACTTTTTTAAAGGGCTCGTTAATATTAACGAGTCCTTTTTTTATTTAAACTTAAATCTCTATTCTCCCAATAGTTTTTTACTATCATATTATTTATGAAGCAAATAGGAGTAAACCCTACCTTTGTACCAAGTTAATTCAATAATAAAAAAATACTATTATGAAAAATTCTAAAATTATAGGGTTAAAAGAGTCCGATTGCCAAAATATCACTGAAAAACTAAATATACTCTTAGCCAATTATTCTATTTTTTATCAAAATACAAGAGGTGCTCATTGGAATATCAAAGGGGCAGATTTCTTTACACTTCACCCTAAATTTGAAGAGCTTTACGACTCTTTAGTTCTTAAAATAGATGAAATTGCAGAAAGAATTTTAACACTAGGTGCTACACCTAACCACAATTATTCAGATTATTTAAAGGTTTCTTCCATCAAAGAAAGTAAAGAAGTAACCGACGGAAACAAATGTGTAGAACAAATTCTAGGAGCTTTTAAAATAGTGATTGACCTACAAAGAGAAATCTTAGAAATTGCTGGTGAAGCTGGGGATGAGGGTACTAACTCTCAAATGAGCGACTACATTAAAGAACAAGAAAAAGAAGTTTGGATGTACAATGCTTTCTTAGGTAAATAAAAGTTAAGTTCATTTTTATACTAAAAGCGTTCGTTTTAATTAAAACGAACGCTTTTTAATTTATTTCAAACTATGCTATTTAATAAATTGAAATATTCACTTTTATTTCTTGATAAATTTCTTAGTAACCTTACCATTGGTTGTCATCATATTTATTATATATACACCTGGTGTAAGCCCAGATACATCAACCGATTGTGAG
This sequence comes from Riemerella anatipestifer, assembly GCF_009670965.2. Lineage (NCBI taxonomy): Bacteria > Pseudomonadati > Bacteroidota > Flavobacteriia > Flavobacteriales > Weeksellaceae > Riemerella > Riemerella anatipestifer. The sequence goes on from NZ_CP073239.1 coordinate 552,482, forward strand.
AAATTACTATTTATAGTTTGAATTAATCTTCCCGACATATCATACATATACACAGGAGAAGTGATTAATTGAGGGTTAACAAAAATAATATTAGAAGTTACCACAACATCTTGTAGTGTGACCTCATTATTCTGAGTACTCAACACGAGATTAGTATATCCAGAAACTATAATGCTATAATCTTGCGATTGAGTTTCAGCTCCTGAATTATTAAGTATTTTACCTTTATGAGAAACCTCCACTCTATATGTCCCTGAAGACGGTGTGTCTATTAAAACCTGTTCTACATTATCTACCGTATTGTCTCCCTTAGTTGCAGCAGCCATTGGGCTATTGATATTCAGCTTCCAAGGATAATATATCTCTCCCGTTTTTTCATTAATGATTCTCAAGTCCAAATCATTTACTAGTTTAGAAGTTCTATTATTATGAGCATCTCCATAAGTCTCGGGCAGTGTTTTATAAGAAGGATCTACCCAACTTATAGTTACCTTAAGTGGCTGTTTACCATCAGTACTTAACGCTATTGACTCCTTACTTCCACTTGTCAATTTTTTATTTTCAAAAATAACCTCTCCATTACTTTTCTTTACTATAAGTTCTGCTCCTTTTTGGGCATTAGCAAATCCCCAACCAAACCAAGCATCTGGACCTATATTTCCTGCTTCGTCCGCAGAATGTACTAAAAGTGTTTTCGCTGATGCAGCATCTAAACTAGAACCATTAAATAAATCTTTATAGATTTGTATCCATAGCCCTATAATCCCTGTAACTTGAGGAGCTGAATAAGAAGTTCCACTTCCATAAGCCCACTCATTACTTCCCGTACTAGATGACGATGCAGAAAAAATATCACTCCCCACACCCGCAATATCAGGTTTTACAGCACCATCATCTCTAGGACCTGCACTACTATAATCAGCTTTTACTACATCGGTAGATTGACTATATCTTTTATTATTTGAGGTTATTTTTTCCGTAGCACTAACTACTATAATATTTTTAGCCAAAGAACCAGGTCCTATACAGTCATAACCTTCAGAACAGTTATTACTAGGTAAAGTATCAGCCTGCGTAAACTGAACATAATTTCCATTATCATCTTCATAATAAGAGTTTAGACTGGTACCTGAAGGACCATCACCAAAGGAATTCCCTGCTGATTTAACTAAAATCATAGAAGGATTTTCATAAACTATATCATCATATTTTTGGTCATTACTAAAATAGGTTCCATTCAAATCGTAAGACAATTTAGTTGCTGTATCATAAGCACCTCCCCAATAGAAGCCTTTTCCCATGTCACCTGCCTCTTCGTAACTCCAACCTGGATTTATACCATACGAATGGTTAGAAAGATAGGCCTTAGAAAGTAATATTTTTTGATATACTGTTTTATCCGCACTCTCCCCATCTAAAGTAGAGGTCATAAAACTATAACTATCAAAAGTAGCTTTAGGCATAATCCCTTTAGTATTGCCAGAAATAGTCCCATCACCTATAGTATGTCCTATACCTCCCATCATACTAGTGACTGCTGTTGCGTGTGCACTATAATCTGAAGAAATCTGCTCTTTATTAGCTATTCTGGTGCTTGTAGTACCTCCAAAGTCATCGTGTTTCTCATAGACTTTCCCTCCGTCAAATACAGATACCTTTATGTTTTCCCCATTATAAGCTTTTGCAAGTCCTGAAACTTTACCATCTTGAATGAAATCAGCATTAGAATTCTGAATTTGATCTAAATCTTTAATATTCAAAAAATAAGGCTTACCAGCAAAAAAGAAATCAATTTTTTTCCTTTTACTAAGTAATTTACTCTCTAGGTTTTTTACAGTTACTGTAGAAAGATTTTTATCTAAAGTTTTATTAGAAAGCAACCTATTTCTATAAAAATCAAATTGTGAAAACAGATTGTTTTTGTCCTGTTCTAATTTTTTTTCAAGAGAAGTATTTCGGTTTTGAGCAGCAATAACTCCACTAAAACTTACATAAATTACAAATATAATTTTTTTCATTTCATTTTTTTTCACTCACAAAGGTACTTATTTATTATTAAGTTTCTAATTTTAACTTTAAATAAATTATAAACTACTACATTTTATTACTTCTTTCCTCACCCCCAACAAACAAAAAAAGCCTCTAGCAGTATTGCTAGAGGCTTTTCAAAAATAAAAACTGGCGGCGACCTACTCTCCCACTTTCGTAGTACCATCGGCGCTGGTGGGCTTAACTTCTGTGTTCGGAATGGGAACAGGTGAGCCCCACCGCTAAAACCACCCTAAAGGTCTTTATAAGAGATTAGAGGTTCGATATTAGAACTTAGAGTTTGAAAACGGTTGTTGTAACCATTTCTATTATACTAACGTCCAATATCTTTAATCTAACGTCTATTTTATCGGTAATTTTCATCACAAAGACAAAACCTTGCTCGCACTTATAAGGCTTCTTTAACATAACCCATTAGGCTATAAATCTACGGGTAATTAGTACTACTCGGCTATGCTGTTACCAACTTTACACCTGTAGCCTATCAACGTGGTCATCTCCCACGACCCTTAAAAGATGTCTCATCTTGAGGCAGGTTTCGCACTTATATGCCTTCAGTGCTTATCCTTACCAAACTTAGCTACTCTGCGGTGCGCCTGGCGGCACAACAGATACACCAGAGGTTTGTTCAAATCGGTCCTCTCGTACTAGATTCAAGCCCTCTCAAACATCTAACGCCCGCAATAGATAGAGACCGAACTGTCTCACGACGTTCTGAACCCAGCTCGCGTGCCACTTTAATGGGCGAACAGCCCAACCCTTGGGACCTTCTCCAGCCCCAGGATGTGACGAGCCGACATCGAGGTGCCGAACCTCCCCGTCGATGTGAGCTCTTGGGGGAGACTAGCCTGTTATCCCCGGAGTACCTTTTATCCTATGAGCGATGGCCCTTCCATACGGAACCACCGGATCACTATGTCCTGCTTTCGCACCTGATCGACTTGTAGGTCTCACAGTCAAGCACCCTTATGCCATTACACTCTACGCACGGTTACCAAGCGTGCTGAGGGTACCTTTGAAAGCCTCCGTTACTCTTTTGGAGGCGACCACCCCAGTCAAACTACCCACCACGCAATGTCCTCGTTTCCGAGTTAGGCTCTAAGTAAACAAAGGGTGGTATTTCAACAACGGCTCCACCAACACTAGCGTGCCAGCTTCATAGCCTCCCACCTATCCTACACATTGTTTACTCAAAGTCAATACGAAGTTATAGTAAAGGTTCACAGGGTCTTTTCGTCCCATTGCGGGTAATCGGCATCTTCACCGATACTACAATTTCACCGAGCTCGTGGCTGAGACAGTGCCCAGATCGTTACACCATTCGTGCAGGTCGGAACTTACCCGACAAGGAATTTCGCTACCTTAGGACCGTTATAGTTACGGCCGCCGTTTACTGGGGCTTCAGTTAATGCCTTCGCTTACGCTAAGCACCTTCCTTAACCTTCCAGCACCGGGCAGGTGTCAGACCCTATACAGCATCTTTCGATTTAGCAGAGTCCTGTGTTTTTGATAAACAGTCGCCTGGGCCTCTTCACTGCGGCCAACATTACTGTTGGCGTCTCTTCTTCCGAAGTTACGAGACTATTTTGCCTAGTTCCTTAGCCACGACTCACTCGAGCACCTTAGGATTCTCTCCTCGACTACCTGTGTCGGTTTTGGTACGGGTTGCTTCACTTCGGCTTTTCTTGGAACTGCTTTCCCTACAACAACTTCGCCCGTAGGCTAGGTCTCAACTATTCCGTCAGTCTTCAGTAAGTACGGCAATCCGTCCCCTTTTTAGTGTGAGCAAGTATGGGAATATTAACCCATTGTCCATCCACTTCCCCTTTCGGGTACGCGTTAGGTCCCGACTAACCCTCAGCTGATTAGCATGGCTGAGGAAACCTTAGTCTTTCGGTGAGGGGGTTTCTCGCCCCCTTTATCGTTACTTATGCCTACATTTTCTTTTCTATAAGCTCCACAATACCTCACGATACTGCTTCTGCGCCGATAGAATGCTCTCCTACCGATGTATTAATACATCCCATAGCTTCGGTAATATGCTTATGCCCGATTATTATCCATGCCGGACCGCTCGACTAGTGAGCTGTTACGCACTCTTTAAATGAATGGCTGCTTCCAAGCCAACATCCTAGCTGTCAATGCAGTCCAACCGCGTTATTTCAACTTAGCATATATTTAGGGACCTTAGCTGTTGGTCCGGGTTCTTTCCCTCTCGGACATGGACCTTAGCACCCATGCCCTCACTGCTGATGAACATTTATTAGCATTCGGAGTTTGTCAGGAATTGGTAGGCGGTGAAACCCCCGCATCCAATCAGTAGCTCTACCTCTAATAAACTTAACATCAACGCTGCACCTAAATGCATTTCGGAGAGTACGAGCTATCTCCCAGTTTGATTGGCCTTTCACCCCTACCCACAGGTCATCCGAAGACTTTTCAACGTCAACCGGTTCGGTCCTCCACTTTGTGTTACCAAAGCTTCAACCTGCCCATGGGTAGATCACAAGGTTTCGCGTCTAATCCTACTAACTATTCGCCCTATTCAGACTCGCTTTCGCTTCGGCTCCGTAACTTAATTACTTAACCTCGCTAGTAAAATTAACTCGTAGGCTCATTATGCAAAAGGCACGCCGTCACAGCACTAAGCTGCTCCGACCGCTTGTAGGCGTACGGTTTCAGGTTCTCTTTCACCCTTCTATTCGAAGTGCTTTTCACCTTTCCTTCACAGTACTTGTTCACTATCGGTCTTTCAGGAGTATTTAGCCTTGGAGGATGGTCCCCCCATATTCAGACAGGATTTCACGTGTCCCGCCCTACTCTTTTATCACTTATGTATGCCTTTCATGTACGGGGCTATCACCCTCTATGGCCACTCTTTCCAAAGTGTTCTATTAAACATATAAAAGCTTTTGGGCTAATCCGCTTTCGCTCGCCACTACTTACGGAATCTCTTCGATTTCTTTTCCTCCGGGTACTTAGATGTTTCAGTTCTCCGGGTTTGCTCTGCTTACGCAGTAATACATCTTCAATGTATTGGGTTGCCCCATTCGGATATCTACGGATCAATTCGTGTGTGCCAATCCCCGTAGCTTTTCGCAGCTTACCACGTCCTTCGTCGCCTCTGAAAGCCTAGGCATCCGCCATACGCCCTTAACGATTTCTTTCCTAATATTTTTGGTTACTCAAGCACTTATAAGTGCTCGGTTTTCTCTTTGTGATGTCTTTTACCGTTAATGTCAATGTGCTTTACGCTCGCTAAATATTTAATGAACTGATGTTGTGTTTGGCTCCATCTGTCACTTTTAAATTAAATATCTAACCCTAGTGGAGAATAAGGGAGTCGAACCCTTGACCTCCTGCGTGCAAGGCAGGCGCTCTAGCCAGCTGAGCTAATTCCCCCATTAGTGTAGATGTTAGATTTCAGATGTTAGATTTTAGACATTCAACTTCTTCTAAATTCTAACTTCTAGTATCCAACCTCTATTAATTAGTAGTCTCGGGCAGGCTCGAACTGCCGACCTCTACATTATCAGTGTAGCGCTCTAACCAGCTGAGCTACGAGACTGTCTTAGATGTCAGAGTTTAGATTGTTAGAATTTAGATTCTCATCCTTATTTCTAACTTCCAACTTCTAGTTTCTAATCTCTTTCTTATCCCTGATACTAATCTTAGGGGTTATTTCTTTATATACCAACCAGTAAAAAAACCAAAGCTACTTTAAGTAAGCTTTCTTATTTTTGTTTATACTCCAAATGAGTCTCTAAAATGAGATGTTCCAGCCGCACCTTCCGGTACGGCTACCTTGTTACGACTTAGCCCTAGTTACTAGTTTTACCCTAGGCAGCTCCTTTTACGGTCACCGACTTCAGGTACCCCCAGCTTCCATGGCTTGACGGGCGGTGTGTACAAGGCCCGGGAACGTATTCACCGCGCCATGGCTGATGCGCGATTACTAGCGATTCCAGCTTCATAGAGTCGAGTTGCAGACTCCAATCCGAACTGAGACCGGCTTTCGAGATTTGCATCACTTCGCAGTGTAGCTGCCCTCTGTACCGGCCATTGTATCACGTGTGTGGCCCAAGGCGTAAGGGCCGTGATGATTTGACGTCATCCCCACCTTCCTCTCTACTTGCGTAGGCAGTCTCACTAGAGTCCCCAACTTAATGATGGCAACTAGTGACAGGGGTTGCGCTCGTTGCAGGACTTAACCTAACACCTCACGGCACGAGCTGACGACAACCATGCAGCACCTTGAAAATTGTCCGAAGAAAACCGTATTTCTACAGCTGTCAATTCCCATTTAAGCCTTGGTAAGGTTCCTCGCGTATCATCGAATTAAACCACATGATCCACCGCTTGTGCGGGCCCCCGTCAATTCCTTTGAGTTTCAACCTTGCGGTCGTACTCCCCAGGTGGCTAACTTATCACTTTCGCTTAGTCTCTGAACCCTAAAGCCCAAAAACGAGTTAGCATCGTTTACGGCGTGGACTACCAGGGTATCTAATCCTGTTCGCTCCCCACGCTTTCGTCCCTCAGCGTCAGTTATAACTTGGTAACCTGCCTTCGCAATCGGTGTTCTGAGTAATATCTATGCATTTCACCGCTACACTACTCATTCCAGCTACCTCAACTATACTCAAGACTAGCAGTATCAACGGCAGTTCTACAGTTAAGCTGTAGGCTTTCACCACTGACTTACTAGCCCGCCTGCGGACCCTTTAAACCCAATAAATCCGGATAACGCTCGCACCCTCCGTATTACCGCGGCTGCTGGCACGGAGTTAGCCGGTGCTTATTCGTACAGTACCTTCAGCTACCCTCACGAGGGTAGGTTTATCCCTGTACAAAAGAAGTTTACAACCCATAGGGCCGTCGTCCTTCACGCGGGATGGCTGGATCAGGCTTGCACCCATTGTCCAATATTCCTCACTGCTGCCTCCCGTAGGAGTCTGGTCCGTGTCTCAGTACCAGTGTGGGGGATCACCCTCTCAGGCCCCCTAAAGATCATTGACTTGGTGAGCCGTTACCTCACCAACTATCTAATCTTGCGCGTGCCCATCCTTATCCACCGGAGTTTTCAATATTAACTGATGCCAATCAATATATTATGGGGTATTAATCTTCCTTTCGAAAGGCTATCCCCCAGATAAGGGCAGGTTGCACACGTGTTCCGCACCCGTACGCCGCTCTCAAGTATCCGAAGATACTCTACCGCTCGGCTTGCATGTGTTAGGCCTCCCGCTAGCGTTCATCCTGAGCCAGGATCAAACTCTCCATTGTATATTTTTCCTGTCTCACTCAAAGTTTTGTTACGCTTTGGTTTTTTCCTTACTTGGTTGTTATAGTATCTTTCAATGTTCTCTATTCTTCTCGCTAAATCCCTCACTGATTACCTCAGTTCCGATTTGCGAGTGCAAAAGTAAAAAGTTTTTTTTAATTGACCAAATGTTTTTTGAAAAAATTTTTAAATATTTTTTCTCAACACCGCTAAACACCTCTCGCAACACTCCTCCTTATTCTTAAGGCTTATTACTACTAAGTATTTAATCTAATCAATCTACTCCTACTCTCTCGTATCGAGGCTGCAAAAATACATATTCTTCGGAATTAACTCCAAATGTTTTATATCCTTTTTTTATCCATAATATATAATCGATTGATATACAAAATGAAAAAATTTCCAATAGAATCTAGATGTATATAATCCACCTTATAATAATATATGACAATTTTTAGATTATAATCTAAGACTAAGTATAGTTTGCCAATGATTCTTTCAATTGGCTTTTAATAATATCTACAAAAGATTTTGGTTGTAGTACTTTTACTCTTTTACCATATGATAAAATTTCTTGCCAAAAATCGTAGGTAGGAACTAGAAATACACTGATGATGGTTTCTGTATCCGTTTCCTTCTCCACTTTTTGAGAATGATGTATAGGTAGTCTTTTAACATAACTACCCTGTTGCTTATCAAAAGAAAGGATTATTTTCTCGGGAGGTATTCCGTTAGGCAACACAATACCGAAGGAGTCTTTATAAAGGTTTTCTATGTCTATAATTTCAGGAACAAATGAGGAGGAAGATACTTCTAAATCGCTTATCCTATCTAAGCCATACGCTGTAATTTCTTTGGAAGTTTTACCATCGTCATAGGCTTGACCTAAGACATACCAACGGTATCTAAATTCTTTAAGAGCGTAAGGTTTTATTTTTTTCAGTTTGGGAATTTCATCATTATTCCATAAGCTATAATGTTTAAAGCTAATGATTTTATGTTTGTTAATTGCATTTAGTAAATCTTCAAGATTTTCGGTAATACCTCTAGGTGAACGATTTTCGAAGAGCAAAATATCTGCATTCTTTTTTGAGGAGCGGTACGCATTTAACAATAACAACGATTCAAAATATTCTTCTGGTTCTTCATCAGAAATAATATAGACTTTTTTATTTTTATCATAGCTAATATTTATTCCTGATAATTTTTCAATTAGTTTTTTATCTCTGAGGAAAGTACGATTGGTAAAACTTAAATCTAAATCTTCATTTATAAAGCGTTTGGATAAGTATTCAAAAATCTCTTGGTAAGACGCTCCTCTATCTTTTCGTCTTTTCAAAAATTCTTCTATATACTTTAGCCTAAATATTTGCTCAATTACCATAATAATTGTTTTTTACAAAAATACACTTTTAACACGACAAAATATGTCAGTATTAAAACATTTGGTCAATGGGTAGTTCGCAGTAGTTTTTTCGTCCGCAATTTTTACAGTGTAATCCCGTCCATACATCATCAAACTGTTGCATGGCATTTTGTACAAGTTCGGCTTCATTGGTAAGAATTCCTGCTTCAAAATTTCTATTCTGTTCGGATTTCATTCCCAATCCTGCTCCTGTAAGATTGGCAGAGCCGATATAAACTTCATTACAATCAAAAACCAATATTTTAAAATGAACTCTAGGGCAAGTGGCTTTTTCTAGATGTTCTATAAGTAGTGGGTATTTATCAAAATCGTTTTTGAAATTTCGTCTAGGCTCTTTTGCGAATAATAGCCTAACCTCAACATTTCTTTGTACCAACTTAGATAATCCTGCCAAAAAGGGTTGTGTGCCTTTAATGCCTTCCTTTATATAAAGGTCTTTTATGTCTGCTGTGCCTATCCAGAGGGAACGCCGAACATTTAAAGCTTTTTCTATAACTTGGTAATAGTGGTCTTCGTTTTTAATATAGGTTATCATAATTTATACATTGTTCTATTACTCAAGGTTTTCTATGAGGACATTCCATACAGGAGTGTCGTTTTCTGTGTGGATATTGTATTGTCCATTGCAAAAATCTGGGCGTACCCATTTAGCGATAAAATCCACTTCGTCCTTTCTTTCCATTCTATATACCATACCTTCTGGCAGTTCTACGCTTTCTATCGTGGGTGTTTTTTGGTTCAGTATCGGAATTAAAAGTTCAGTAGAAATGGCGTCGCCTTTATGGAGTAGTCTTGGACTGTTCAGTTCGTAGTGGTTCAGTTTTTCTAATAGATTGTTTTGTGTCCAACGCTTATTTTCGGGGCTAAAATAGTCAAAAAAAACGATAGGTTCGGTATTTATTTTATAGCGTATGCCATGGGCTTGTGTAAGCCATTCGCCCACGACTCTTTCGCCCTCTTGGAGCATAGATTCAAAGGTTGCTTTTCGTCTTTCTACCCATAAGGCAAACAGTTGATGTTGTTTAAACCTACTGTCTTTTGCCAGTCTTCCAGAGCGTGTTAGTGCCAGTATTTGGTTATTCCATTTAATGATTCCCACATTAGAGCCATCGTATTTCTCGTGTACAAATACGGTATCCCAAGCATCTCTTTTCTTTTCGGTTAAAAGTCGTACCTGCCCAGCACCTATATGGTGGTCGCCTGTTCCGAGTTTAGAATTAGGGAAATGCCCTATGGAACCGTAGTTTTTGATGTTAAAAGTTTTCATATATTGTATTTTGATACAAAGAAAAGGATTAAAGCAGACGGAATATGTCGTAGTGAAATATTTAATTTAACGGTCAGATTTTGTCACCACCATTATTTACCTTTGCTAAAAATTATATTATGAAAAACGAAATAAAGTTTCAGCCATTTGTTGGCAAGTCTTATCATAAAAACCCGTTTAAAATTTTAGTTTTAGGAGAAAGCCACTATTTTGGTGATGAAGATTTAAAAGCATTTATTGAAGGGAATACTTCTAAAATCAATGGTGTAACCCAAGAGGTGGTACAGCGATTTATAGCCTATAAAAACGGTAGTGGCTCGTTTGAAACTTGGATGAATACTTTTACTAGATTTTCTAACCTGTTATCTAGGAAGAAGCTTGATGATTTGGAGACTGTGGAAGTATGGCAAAATTTAGCGTTTTATAATTTCGTACAGTTCCCTATGGGCGGTCCTCGTGAAACTCCAACCACAGAAGAGTTTATAAAAAGTGAGCCTGCTTTTAAAGAAATATTAAAGAAACTACAACCTCATCTGATTATATTCTGGGGACACCGCTTATGGAATAATTTCCCTAAAAAGGCTTACTATAAAAAAGGTAATCTCCACTTATTATCTTATGAGTGCGATTACCCCATTTTTGTAGTGCCACACCCAAGTAGCCAACCTAAAAATACTAATGAAAAGTATGAGGAACTAAAAGCGTATATGAAAATGTTATAAGTTCTACATCATTTATACTCGAAACACTTCCGTAGTTACACTAATAGGTTCTTATAATTAGTGCCTCTTATATTCGTTTTTTAATAACTCTCGCTTAATTATTAGATTTTTCTATTTAATAACCTTTGGGTAGTATTTACTTACCCAAAGGTTAATATTATTGTTTATTTTTCTAAGAGCTGAATAACTTAACTATTAGTGTTCCTAATAAAACAATAAGCAATATCATAATGACCCCAAAAATAATGGCTATCCATTTAAACAACTTAACGATATTGGCTAGATGAGTATTATAACCTCGCCAGTAGGATTCTATAAGATTAAGACCTCCAGCTAAGACTACTAAAACATCATCCACCCAACCAACCACAGGAACATCTGGAATAGCATCTATTGGGCTAATAACATATAACATAGATAACACCAATAGCACCCACTGAGGAATATGATAATTAGGCTTAGTTAGATTGGCAGGTAACTGCGTATTGGATATGTTTTGTTTTTTCATTTTAAACATTTTTTCAATTAATATACATAATTTCCATTTTCATCTGTAAAAACACCACTTATTTTACCTGCTGTAATTTGGTCATTATTTCTTTTGAAATGCCCATAAGCACCCCTTATATAATTATGTATATTCCTACCATTTTTTTCAACACCTAATATATTTGCTAACTCCGAAATTTTAATCGGTCTTTTAGCATTTAAAGCAATATCTGCTATTTTGTTGTATAAATCTATTTGGTTCATTTTATTTTTTTACATGAAAGATAATTAAAATATAAACTCAATATCCACTTCTATTTCATTTACATTTTTAACACTATTTTTAACCTTAGAATTAAGTTCAAAAACAGGCGTTGCCGCTAAATTAAAAGCAAACTCACTCGCTCTTCTATATTCTGATGTTATAGTTGACTTTACTCTAGTTTTACTATTAAAAACACCTCCATCCCTAGAATCTCTTTCCCTCACTAAACTAACTAGCTCTGTTTCATGATAAAGATTAAGATTATCTATTCTTTTTTTTAACTCGTCTATGTTATTACACAAATTAAAATTATCACTTTTTTCGTATTCTTTACTAATTTCAATAGTACTAGTTAACTTTTTCTCTTCCTCTTTCTTGTATGATGAATCAATGTTTACCACCTTGTATTTTACCTCACCAGAAGCGTCCATTTCTCTTTCTTCTGATTTAAAGGAAGTAACTTTAACATTTATTGATTTTGCTCCAAGTAACCTCCCAAAATCCATATATAAGTTAAGTTTTTCTTTTAAAAAAAAACTCTCAATATTATCAATATCGCCATTTATATATGTATTTTCCTGATAGGGATGTTTATACAATACTGTTTGTAATCTTGGATTACCACCAATAATATGAAATTCATTTCTCACGTCTTCTAAATCAAACTCATATGATTTAACCGCTATATCAGAAGGTAAATTTTTAGTTTCTGAAAGATATGGATACCCTAATGCTATTTCATCTTCTTGAAATACTATAAGTTCTGGATTCTCTGTTTTCATATTTTTATCAATGGATTTTCTTAAAAAAATAATATAACACAACTATTCCCAAAACGATAGACATCCCCAAAAACAACTTGGATAGTCTATTTTTTAAAATTTCATTTGTCTTTATTTGTTCTATGATGTTTCGTATTTTGTCCTTTTCAATTTGCCTATCTAAAACTTCAGAATCTTTTTCTAAATAAGATAAAACAATATCTAAATTATCTTTTGCGTCTATCAAATAAGTGTAGTGAATTCTTCTGCCTACATTATCTTTATTCGTATAATAAGAACTTAGGTACAGACGATTATCTTTTACTTTTACTTTAACAAAATCGTCTTTGTATACTTGCTTAAAATCATCGTTATAAATAACTTTTTTCGCATGTTTTAAAACCTCATTTTTATCTGTAATTAACAGACCATTGTAAACTAGCAACTCATTAGTACTAGCGTCTTCTCGTTGTGAAATAAGTATTCTTTCCATATTATGCAAAAATTTTTTCTACTATTAGTTTTAACTCCTCATCTTTAGTTGTATCAATTAACAATACATTATCTTTAAAATTCTTATATTTCTTTTTTTCAATCAACTGTTTAAATTTTTTCAGAGCCTCTGTTTCGGAAATAGTCAATAAATCCTTATGCGTACCGAACAAAATTATTTTCTTTTTTCTACCTCCACTTTTTTTTGTATTTTCAAAATCCATAAATATTTGTAAAAACCTACTATTGCACTTTCTTTGATATTCTTCTTCATTCTCAAGATATTGTTTTATATTAAAGAAAAAGAAAATATACTGAGAATCTTCAATAAGTGAGGAATATTTTTCTCTATAAGTATCCATACCTCCCAAATCTGTGGCTTTTTTTATATTAATCTCAATCTCATTTTTAAGCCTAATAACAAAATCCTCATGAGTCTCCTCGTCTGTACTAACTCCCAAAAAAGGGATTCTTCTTAGATAGCTAAGAAATCTCGTTTTCCCTGCTTGGGGCATCCCTATAACACAGAGATTATCTCCATTTTTTGCATCTTTAAAGAAGTCTTTAAATAGAAAAAAAAATAATGCTACTACTCCTATTATAATTGGTATCATATAATTTTATTTTAATTATTAAATTTAATTACAACTTCACAATTTCCAAAAACTCTTTAGGTATAGTTCCGTTTAGAGTGTTTTTACCATACTTTGCATTCAGTGCATTTCTGATATCTTCCTGCATCGGGATTTGGCTATTGTTTTGGAAGAGCAACTCTATCCACATACCCGAGGCTACGGTTCCGTACTTTTTCTTTACTGTAACACGCCATAATACTGCCATAATCTTATTTTTTTATTGGTTTTGCTGAAAACAAAAAGGACACAGCACTTGCTTTTGTCCATATTATTCGGTTGGGTTCTGGTAAACCTGAGATGAAAATAGGAAAAAACAGCCTGCGTCCCTATAAAAGGGAGCAATCACGCCTTTGCCCATTATACTTCATCTTTTGTTTAAATGTACCAGATTTAACCGAATGAAATAATGGTAAGCACCTTATGCTCTATATATCGTTTTAATTATTATCTTTTCATAATTATCTTATGTTTTCACAACAAAGATAATATTTATTTTAAAACAGACCTATATACGCAGGCTAAAACCCTATATATCTGCAATATTACTACTTTATATCGTCAAAATATGTCGTTCTTGTTTTTTATTTTGAGTACACATCCTTTTTTAATTGTTCAAAAAAAAGCCCGATGACCATCGCACCGAGCTTAAAGAATTTCTCTATTTATGAATTTAAAATTTTACTTTCTTGTAATTTTAATATATACATAATAGGCTAGTACCATGCCTATGGTATCTGCTAAAAGGTCTAGCCACTCAGCAGAACGCCCAAGTGCCATAACTTGCTGAAAAATTTCGGTAAGAATAGCGTAAGCAACAAGGATAAAATAGTAGGTATATACACTAGCCTTGGGATACGCCCAACGAAATAGAAAACCTAACACGAAAAACATACTAAAATGAACTACTTTATCTATCCCTTGAAATAGGAACCAATAGTCTTTATGCTCTCCCACAGGTTTGAGAAGGACATAAGTAAGTAATGCCCAATAAATGGGCATTACTATTTTTATAATATGGTGGTATTTTTTAACCAATGACTTCTTGATATTGTTCAGAAGATAATAGTTCTGATTGGTCAACGCCTTCTGCAATTTCTAGTTTTATAATCCAACCTTTTCCGTAAGGATCTGTGTTTACCAATTCTGGCTCATCTTCTAACGCTTCGTTGAACTCCACTACTTTTCCTGATAATGGTAAATAAAGGTCTGAAACCGTTTTAACCGCTTCTACGCTACCGAAAACTTCACCTGAATTTAGAGTTTCGTCTATGCTATCCACATCTACAAAAACAATATCGCCTAGCTCAGACTGTGCAAAATCTGTAATGCCGACTGTAGCTATATTACCTTCAACTTTTACCCATTCGTGGTCTTTAGTGTACTTTAGTTCTGCTGGTGTATTCATTTTGTATATTTTATTTTTCTTCAAAAATAACTTAATTATATTATATGTTCAAAATTTTATAGAGTTTTTCAAACAAAGTATTTTAATCTTATGATTTAAAGAACTTTATTATTTATTATCTTTCTCTAATACCACACTAGCTCCTTGAACTTCTCCTCTCATAGGTGGTGATTTTTTGGTAATTTTAACCTTAATATGTGTAATCTGAGGATATTTAGTCAGAATAGTTTTAATAATGCGTCCTGCCACATGCTCTAACAATTTAGAGCTAACACTCATCTCCTGATGTACTATATCATTAAGCTCCGCATAGCTGATGGTATCTTCCAAATTATCCGTTTGAGCTGCATTCCATAAATCCACATCACACTCTAAATTAACTAGATAATAAGTCCCTACAACATTCTCTTCTGGCAAAACTCCATGGTAGGCATAGATTTTAATATCCTCTAAAATGATTTTTGACACCATAACTGTTTATTTTTGATAATTTACCAAAAGAGAATCGTCTTCTAATTCCACGATTGGATATTCATACTTAAGACTAAGGTAAACTTCTCTTAAAGTATCATAAAAATCTTCTTCCAAAGTACCTTTACTCACTTCCTTAGGTATCCAAAAAGTAGTGTTTGGGAATAGACCTTTAAGAACCCCTGCTTGGAACATCGTCCCTGAAAATAGAACTTTTGTCCATTTTCTTTCTTCTATTTTTTTTGCTATTTCTAAAAGATTGCCCGAAGCGTCTGATACTTTTTCTAAAAATACTGCCCCGTATAAACTATGAGCTAATATTGGGATTTGTTTTTCCTGTTTCAGCTTCAATATTTCTTCTTCTAAACGGTCATCTGCTGGCATCTGAAACTCTTGATATTTTAAAAAATCTGGAACTGGTAGATTAGTCTTGGTATTTTTTTTATTTTCTTCCATTAGTTTAAAAATTGATGAATCACTTGTTCTACTTCTTTCTGAGCTATGGATAAATCATCGTTAATGATAATTTTATCGAATTTATCTTGATAAGAAAGTTCCTCCGCTGCTTTATCTACTCTGATTTTAATGGTCGCCTCATCATCAGTTCCCCTAGAAATAAGTCTGTTTTTTAACTCCTCAATGCTTGGCGGTGCAATGAATATAGAAAGAGCTTTTTCTCCAAAAATATTTTTAAGATTAACACCTCCCACTACATCTACATCAAAAATAACGGTATTGCCCAATTTCCAAATACGCTCCACTTCCGATTTTAATGTGCCATAAAACTTATCCGTATAGACTTCTTCGTACTCGACAAAAGCTTCTTCTGAAATCAGTTGTTTAAACTTTTCTAAACTTAAAAAATGATAATCTTTACCATCTTGCTCTGCACCTCTCGGCTGTCTTGTCGTAGCAGATATAGAAAACTCCAAATTGGAAAATTTCTCTAAACAATACTTTACCAATGTGGTTTTACCACTCCCCGATGGTGCCGAAAATATAATAACTTTATCCAATGTTTTACCTTTTTATTATCGTTTACAATACATTAAGCGTTTGTTCTTTAATTTTTTCCAAATCGTCTTTCATCAATACTACCAATTTCTGAATTTCTGCGTGGTTAGCTTTAGAACCTAATGTATTGATTTCTCGCCCTATCTCTTGGGCTATAAAACCTAATTTCTTACCATTAAATTCATCTTGAAGCATCGTATCTTGATAGTATTTAAGATGCTGAACAAGTCTTACTTTTTCTTCTGAAACATCTAACTTTTCGGTGTAATAAGCCATCTCTTGGTAGAATCTAGTCTCATCTACATTCTCAAAATCTTGCAACGCTTTCTGATATTTTTCTTTAATATTAGCCAACCGTTCTGCCTCAAATGGTGTTACTTTTTCTAAATTCAGACCTATATTGGTAATGTTTTTTTGTAATTCTTCTTGCAGAGACAATCCTTCGGTTTTTCTAAACTCTGTAAAGCTATTGATGGCTTCTAATAATAATTTTTCTATAAAACTCCATTCCTCGTCTGACATTTCCTCGGCGTTGTAAGTTGTGGCATCAGGCAACCTCATCGCCATTTTTAGAAGTTCAAAGTCTGGTGTATCTTCTGAAACGACCTCTTTAAATTGAGCAATATAATTTTGAATTATCTCTTTATTTAGTACCAATTGGCTCTCTTTAACCAAATTTTCTACATTGATACAACAGTCAACCTTCCCTCTTAAAACCATTTCTGAGATTATTTTTTTTATCAGAAATTCTTTTTCTCTATATATTGAGGGCATTCTGAGATTGATGTCTAAACCTTTACTATTAACAGATTTAATATCTATACTTATTTTTTTATTCTCAAAAGTACCTTCGGCTCTCCCAAAGCCTGTCATAGATAATACCATATATAAAAGATGAATTGAAAAATTTTAATACTTACTTACCTTTATATTGAGGCTTCCTTTTTTCTAAAAAAGCTCTTATCCCTTCTTGAAAATCCCAAGTTTCTGCGGCGTCTTGCTGGAGAATACTCTCTAAGTCTAATTGTTCTGATAGGCTATTCTGATAAGATTTGTTAAAGGCTTTTTTTGTAAGCCCCAATGCCACAGTAGGCTGATGAGTAATATGTTCTAGGACTTGTAAAGATTGTTCCGAAAAAGTAACATCTGAAAAAACATCTGCCACCAAACCTCTTTCTAAGGACTCTTTAGCTGATAATTTCTTCCCTGTAAATGCCAAATAACTCGCTAAGGAACGCCCTAACAATTTAGGCAAATAGTATGTTCCTGCCGTATCTGGCACTAACCCTATGTTAGAAAAAGCTAATGAAAAATACGCTGACTCTGACGCCACTGCAAAATCACAGATGAGAGCTAACATTGCTCCTGCACCAACTGCAGGACCATTAACCAATGCAATTACTGGTTTTTTAGCATAAACAATAGCCTTCACTAACGGATTATAATAATCTATCACAATACTTTGGATAAAGCGTTCCTCATTGGCTTCTGCTTTATAATCTAAAGCCTCCTTTAAATTCTGACCAGAACAAAACGCCTTACCTTTGCCACTAATTGCAACACAGCGTACACTAGAATCTGCATCACAAGCTTTTACAAAGTGCAATAACTCTTCTAAAACAACCTTGTTAAGACTATTAAACGATTCTGGTTGATTGATATATGCGATTTGAAGCTTTCCTTCAAAATGGTTATCTACATCTATTAATTTGTACATAAAGTAAGTTTATTATTCCCAAAGATAAAAAAACTTCCACATATGAAAAAAGCTCATACACAGAAGTTTTATCAGTTAAGATTTTTAAAAATTTGTAATCAACCCTATCGTTGTAATTTTTCTCCGTAACTTAAATCCCCAGCATCTCCTAATCCTGGAGTAATGTAGCCTTTGTCCGTCAGTTTTTCATCCACTGCACCTACCCAAATATAGGCTTCTGGATATGCTTTTTGAAGAGTTTCTACGCCTTCTTTGCTCGCTATAGCGGCTACTATATGAATTTGTGAAGGATTACCATTAGTAAGTAAATCTTTAATAGCTTCGATTAGCGAAGCTCCTGTAGCTAGCATTGGGTCTGCCACAATAAGTGGTCGCCCCTCAATATTAGGACAAGTAAGATAATCTTGTTTTATACTAAAATAGTCATTAGCATCGTGCTTTCTATACGCTGCTACAAAACCACAATCTGCTTTATCAAAATAATTGAGCACGCCTTGAAACAGAGGCACACCCGCTCTCAAAATAGTTGTAATAACAGGTTGAGTTTCTATTTCTCTTGAAACAATTTTATCTAGTGGTGTGGTAATCTCTACTTCTTTATAAGGTAAATGTTTACTAATTTCAAAAGCGGCTATTTCGCCTACTCTTTCCATATTCCGACGAAACTTCATTCTGTCCGTTTGTACGGAAACATTTCTTAAATCGTTAATCCATTCTGTAACTAATGAAAACTCTTCTGATAATACTGTAAACATCTTATTTCTTACTTTTATTATGATACAAATTTCGGTATTTTTTAACAATAGACCTAGTAAGTTTCTCTATTTTTTATTCAATAATATGAAAAGCGAGAAGATAATAAATATCCTCTCGCTCTATCTTTTAGATTTAGAATTCTACTATTGATCTTTTAAAGCCGCTTTTACTTTAGAAGTTGGTAAGAAAATTTGGAATCCTACATTAAGTCCTAGGTTTCCGTTACCTGCTGTATTACCACCACCTGTTACGGTATCAAATTTTAATAAAGCATCTAAACTTACATTTTTAGTAATAAAATAAGAGTAACCAGCTCCTACACCTAAGTTAACACCATTAGTTGTACTTCCAGCACTGTTATTGATTCCACCGAAACCTACAGTACCTTCTGCGAAGAATCTACCATTTTTAAGTAAGCTTTCAATCTCATTACTTCCGAAGTAATATCTTGTAAATCCACCCAATGTCCAATTAGTGGTAGTACCAGTACCTCCTCCTGCACTAGCAACATCTAAACCTACCTGTGCACCTACAGCCCAATTGTCTTTCACAAAGTAACCCACTTGAGGCGTCAGATTTAAATTTACTCCATTGGTAAATCTCATTTTAGCTACCTGACCACCTACCATTCAGTTTCCTTCTTGAATCTGTGCGTTAGCCGTACCAAACAATCCTGCTGCAAATACCACAGCTCCTAAAAATAATTTTTTCATAAATATAGTTTAAATTAATTTATTATGCTAAGAACAATAATTATACCAAAACTCCTTTTATGACAATATTTCTTGTAATTCTAGCCACCTCATCTCTATTCTCTCTAACTCTTTGGCGTTTTTTTCTAACAATTCTGATAGACTAGCCACTTTCTCATAATCTGTCTCTCCGTTGAGCTGTGTGAGTATAGTTTCTCTTTCCTCTTCCAGCTTTGGTAATTGTTTTTCTATTTCTTCTAGTTCTCTCTGTTCTTTAAAAGATAGTTTTTTCTTAGGTAAAGGTTCTTTTCTTTCTGTCTGAGGAATTTCAACTTTTTCTTTTTCCTTATTATTTTGTTTTAGCTCTAAATCTTTAGCGGTTCTATATTCCGTAAAGTTGCCTGTAAAATCTCTTACTTTACCATCTCCCTCAAATGCCAAAACATGGTCTACCACTCTATCCATAAAGTATCTATCGTGAGATACTATAGCTAATGTACCTTGAAAGTTTTGTAAAAAGTTTTCCAAAACGCTTAAGGTAGGTAAATCCAAATCATTGGTAGGTTCATCAAAAATTAAAAAGTTAGGGTTTTGATACAACACATACATTAAATGTAACCTTCTCTTCTCTCCTCCAGAAAGTTTAGAAATGGGTGAGTACTGAGCTTGGTCATCAAATAAAAATAATCGTAAAAATTGTGACGCAGAAATAGTTCTACCATTGGCTAATGGAAAGTTTTCAGATATTTCTTTGATGAAATCAATTACTCTTTCGTCTTCCTTATAGGTAAGTCCTTTTTGAGAAAAATAGCCAAATTTTATAGTTTCTCCCGTTTCTATCTCTCCACTATCATAGTTTTCTAACCCTTGGATAATATTAAGCAGTGTGGATTTACCCGCTCCATTTTGCCCTACAATCCCCACCTTTTCGCCTCGCTGAAACTGATAAGAAAAATCCTTTAATATCACTTTATCATCATACTTTTTGTTGATATTTCTAAGCTCAAGAATCTTTTTGCCCAAACGCTCCATTTTAAAATCTAGCTCCAAACTGTCTTTTCTAGTATCTGTCTTAGCAACTTTTTCTGTTTCGTAGAAAGCCTCTATTCTACTTTTAGATTTTGTAGTTCGTGCTTTGGGCTGCCTTCTCATCCATTCCAATTCTTTGCGGTAAAGATTATTGGCTTTATCTATAGTAGATTGTAGATTTTCTTCCCTAATCATTTTATTTTCTAAATAAGTGGCATAACTCCCCTGATGAATGTATAGTTGCTGGTCTTCCATCTCCCAAATTACATCACAAACACTATCTAAAAAGTATCTATCGTGTGTTACTAGCAAAAGAGTAATCCTCGCTTTGGAAAGGTAATTTTCTAACCACTCCACCATATCCACATCTAAATGGTTGGTAGGCTCGTCCATAATCAAAAGCGTATGTTTATGCTCTGCCCTAGTTTCTGTAAGCAATTTTGCCAATGCAACTCTCTTTACTTGCCCTCCTGACAATGTTCCCATTTTGGCATTAAGGTCTGTAATTTTGAGCTGAAAGAGAATTTGTTTCATTTCATTTTCTAAATCCCACGCTTTATGAATTTCCATATCTGCGAGAGCCTGCTCAATAAACGCTGTATCCGTAGATTGTAAGGACAGATAGTAATTTCTAACGGCTTTTATGGGTTCTGAATCTAGCTTCATCATAAATTCTTCCACAGTATCCTCCGCATCAAAAGTAATTTCTTGGTCAAAAAGCACCACTTGTATATCTTTATTTACCAATACCGAACCACTATCAGGAATTTCTCTTCCTAAAATAATTTTTAGAAGAGTAGATTTCCCACTTCCATTTTTAGCAACAATGGCGATTTTATCTCCTTCATTGATGTTAAAAGAAATATCTTGAAATAGAGTTTTAATTCCGTAAGATTTGGTAAGATTTTCAGCAGTGATGTAATTCATTCTCTAGAAAATTGAAATTGAGTGCAAAGATAGCATAAAAAAACCGTTTCAGTTGGGCATTTCCCTTCTAAAACGGTTCTAAAAATAGTATGGAATATTCTACTAAAAGCTATACTTAATGGTAGTCCCTCCGAAGAAATAGGCTCTTGCTGGACCAGGATTAACATCGGTAGTTACCCCAACAGGATAGCCATTACCTAAATCAGTATCGCCTATCGCATTCCCTACAAATAGAAAGGTATAGTTGACTCTATTCGTTAAATTATTCCCTGCTACATAAGCGTCTAAACTCCACTTACCAAACTCCTTTTTATAACCTATCTTGGCATTGTATTGATGAAAACCTTTTACATTGATTTCGTTGGCAAAATCAGTATAAACATCACTTAAATAATTGAATGTATTTCTAACATAAAGTCCAAAACGCGTATCAAAATCTAACCCTAAGGAGTATTTTACCGAAGGTACACCTACCACCTTTTTACCTGAATAATCTTCACCTAACATACTAAAGGACTGATATTTAAAATCATATTTAGAAAGATTAAAATACGGTAACACTTTATTTATAAAATTATTAGATGTATAAGAATAGCCTAGACTCAACTCTAGTCCTCTATTGAACTGATTTCCTGTATTCCCCCAATAAGAGTACATATCTCCAGCACCATCGCTAGCCCAAAGCTGTGTTAGCTTATCTTGAACTCTGATATCAAACAAGGATATTTGATAATCAAATTTCGTTTTTCCTAGCAATCCGTGTACTGAAAAATCCCACATTTTAGCACGCTCTGCTTTGAGTAAATCATTAGTTTTTCCTGTAGCAGAAACAAATGCTGTGGAAGCTGTAGGTGCGTTATAACCCTCACTATAGCTTAAATTAAATAATTGATTCTTCCATTTTTTTTGTAATGCTATATGAGGGGTTAAAACCATAGAAAAATCTTTCTTGAATGACGCATCTTGTTTGTAGCCTTCTAACAGTCCAGGATAAGCCAACAAGTCTGTTCTATCATAACCTTGCTTATTGCCACTCACACCCAAAAGAAGAGATAAGTCTAAAGGTTGATAGGTTAATCTATTGGTAAGAAATACCGAAAAATTATAATTATCATACTTAAAATAAGTACCTCTTTTAGATAATGGTCGAGTCTGTAAATCTGGTTTATCCAAACTGCCGTCAAAACGATAATTAGAGATTAAAGCTCTAGAAATAAGATATTCTCCACCTGTTTCCATTTCATTTTTAAAATCTTCAGAAATAGGATAACTCCATTTTAGCTCAGACCTCACACCATAGCTTGGTTGTTGAGAGTTTTCTGCCGCTCCTGCAGCCGTTCGCTTAGTATCTAAATGATGATAAAATAAAGAGGTATTATAGGTAACATTAGGATTGATTTTCCACTGATGCCCTATAATAGTTCTGGTTGCAATGAAATGGTTTGCCGCATTTTTTCTTGCATAAGCTGCATTGCCAGGGTCTTTTCCATCGTAATAATCCTGAAGAGAAATCTGTCCTGTAACGCCTTCATAGGAATTGTTATGACTCGCATACACCATTAAACTATGAGTTTGTGCCAGTTTAAAATTCCCCATAAAGGCATAGTTATTTTTCCTAGTATTGCCTCTAGGACGGTAGCCATCACTCCCTATATGCCCATAGTTGAACATAATATTTGCGTTATCTGTTACAGTTTCTACCTTGGTATTAGACTGAAACAAACCAAACGAACCAAAAGCCAAAGATTCTGATAAATGAGTCCCTTTTTTAGTTTCTGGACGCATATAGAACCTCACGGCTCCACCTGTACCTCCACCATAAAGTGTAGAGGCAGGACCTTTAACGACCTCAATATTATTGATAAGAGAAAAATCTATATCTTCTAAAACAGTAACACCATCGGCATTAGTAATTGGTGCCGAATTGAGGTAAAACTTCACTCCCCAGTTATTGAATTTCTGGTCGTTACCATAACCTCTCAAAATAACTCTTTGCCCTCCAAATTGAGTTCTTTTTTCTACCTGAACTCCTGCCATTGTTCCTAGTGATTGCTCTATAAAGTGAGGATTATTTCTTTCCACTTCGTAAGCGGATATAATTTCTGTAGATTGGGCTTGTTTAAAAAACTCTCTCCTCTCTTGCTTTACTTTTTGCCTTGCACTTATGACAACACTGTCTACAACTTTTTCTTTTTCTACATTCTGTGCAATAGCTTTTGTTACTAATAAAAAAGTGATAAAAGTGGTTAATTTATTCATTATTATTCTCTTTTGATTAAAATGAAAATACCTTGGTAGGAAATAAACTCCTACCAAAGTATCAATTTTAAATACTATTTCTGCTAGATGTATCTACAAATGATTTTATTTCTATTCTGTAAATTTCTCTACTTAGCTTTTTATCCTTATAAACAATATAATATTTATTGAGATTTTCCTTATTAGTTTTATTTCCTTTATCAGGATAAGTCATTTCGGTTCTAGGGTAGGTATAGCTGGCTTCCAATAAATATCTATTGGTATCTCCTGTTTCTAAACATTTAACTTTAGTTGGCAATAAAGTTCCTCCCATTTCAAACCCTAGAAAATCTATATTTACCTTTTGAGAACTGTATAAAATAACTTTATAACTTTCTCCTCTCACCCCTTTGATTCCTCCAAACCATAAAGACTTTTCTGCAGATATAATTTCCATATTAACAGCTTTGTTTTCCTGAGATTTGCAGAAATAAAGTATCAGCAATAAAGATAATCTCAATAAATACTTCATTTTTTATTTGATGATTAGTGTTGATGTATAAAATACCTTCCCTTGACTCTCTGCACTAAGTACATAAGCACCCTTTGGAAGGTTTACATAAAATTCCACACCATTTTTTACACCATTTTGAGTGTATACTAATCTACCAGAGCCATCATATATTAAAACTTTAACATTATTATATTCCTGCTCATTAAACTGTAAATGAAGCTCTCCACGAGAAGGATTTGGATAAACTCTAGTATTATTTTTTAATGTATTTGTTTCCTTTGTGCTTAGCCCAACCTCTTCATTAACAGAAGTAAACACTCCTCTACCATAGGTAGAAGCTAATAATGTTTTGGTAGAAGGACGATAGTCTATATTTGTAACTCTTACATTACCAAGCCCATTAGAGTATTGCTCCCAAGTAGGTGTAGCCGATTGGAAATTAGTTGTTCCCCAAATACCCAACTCTGTACCCAATAAAACTTCATTGATGTTTTCTGGGTTCATAAACGCACATCTAACTGGTATATCTGGTAGATTGCCATGTTTATTGAGCCATGTTTGTCCACCGTCGGTAGTGTAATAAACTTTACTTACATCAGAGCCATAATTAGGTAGAGTTACTATTATATTATCTTCAGAAGTACCAAACTCTATATCTGATATACTTCCCACAAAAGGGGTTACCAATTTGGTTGAAGTAGGCTTAGTTGTATTTGCATTTACTACCTTGTAAAGATTACCAATATTTGACCCTACAAATAATTTTGTAGATGTTGTGGTATAAGGAGACACAGCTATTTTGCTCACTTCCTCTCCAGAGGCAGGTGTCCCCACTGTTACCGTTCCTTCAACTAATTTAAGAGGATTAGATTTTAAACCACTCACTCTATGAAGTTTAAGCCCTGCATTATAAGAGTAAAATATATCTAAGTTTTTATCTACCCCTATTTCATTTATAAAGTGTCCTGTTGTTTCTCTTTTTGTTTCTGTTGATAGTAAATAAACAAACTTATTAGTTGGGTAAGAGTAAAGGTAATGGTTATTATACACATATCCATTAATTACATACTGATTTTCGTCATCATAAGCTACCTGACCTCCATCACCACCAGTATACTCATAGGCTTCATAAAAATTATTAGACAATGGAGTCCCTGATAAAGCTTGAGTTCCATTATCTTGTGCTCCTGCTATAATCTCTTCATTAGCTGGATTAGCAACTGGATTTATAGCTGCATCATAAAACTGAGTTACATTATATCTTTTATTTCTCATTTCTATGCCTGTGCTAGCCCCAATCGCATTTTTATCTGAGGCAAAGTAAATACCTCCATCATTACCAAATAGAATTTGTGAACTATTAGCAGGATTGAACACTATAGCATGTTGATCTGCATGCATCGTAACTTTGTCTAATGCAATAGAAGAATGCCACTTCGTGAGTGTATTCCATGTTACAGCTCCATCAGTAGATTTATGAATATTGATACCTCCTGTATACACCACTTCATCATTATCAGGATCTGTTGCTATTACCAAATCATAAAAAGCTTGCCCTCTTGTAAAGTCATTGGCTTCTATTCCTGTATCAGGATCATCAGGTAAAGTTATAATAGCATTAGCATCATTAGTTGCTAACCAAGTTGTACCCCCATCAACTGTTTTAAGAATTCTTACAGGCTCTGTGTCTCCACCTCCTTCCATTAAAACATATGCTTTATTAGCGTCTTGTCTTGATAAAGCAAAGTTTACTCTAGAGTTAGGCAAAGAAGCATCATAAATATTAGTAAAATTGATACCATCTTCAGACTTGAATACTTTTCCTCCTGACAAAATACCACTACCAAACATTGACTGTCTAGTAGACACCCATACGGAGTTATCCACAGCAATTTCAATTTGCTGGATAGAGTACCCAATACTATCTCCTGCAATCAAACTACTTACTTTTGAGAAACTTTGTCCTCCATCTACAGATCTATACAAGCCCGCATCATAAAGCCCATGCCAGCCTTCATTATATCCTCCACTTACACCTACATAGACTTCAGATGCACCATTATTGTTTCTTACCTTAATGTCATTAATGTAAAAATTTCCTCTTCTCACATCTCCTGAATAGGATACAGGTTGAGTAAATATATTAGTCCATGTTTGGCCTCCATCTGTCGTTTTCCAAATCCCAGAACCTACATTATCATAAGTACAAGATTCTCCTGTACCTACATAAAAAGTATGAGTATCATTAGGATCAAAAGTCATACATACCACCGAGGTATTTTCCCAAAAATCATTTACAGGTGTCCACTCAGAATTTGGATCAGTAATATCATTATTTACCCATAAACCTCCCGAAACACCTCCTGCAAAAACTTTTTTACCCGTAGCATCATTAGGATCAAACATTATAGCTCTTGTTCTTCCTCCCACCTCATAAGGTCCTCTTTCTGTCCAAAGTTTATTATTAACAGAAGCCGACAATGTTTCTAAATTACTAGACGTACTAAGTAATCCTATCTCTTTTTTAGCACTAAACTTTCCTTTTCTCAGTTCTTGCCATACTTTTTTCAGCTGTTCTCTATTTACTTCTCCAGATAGTGGATTCATAGTAAGCTTATAATCTTGCTCAAAATATTTATTGGGCGGTATCTGACCATAAGAGTTTGAATTAGCACGACGTTTAGCTATTTCTTGACTGAACTTATTTAAATTTTTCTGAAGAGCAACTCTCTTCTCCACAGTTTTAGATTCCTGTGCATTAGCTATTAGCACTGTAAATGAACCTATAATGAGTAAATATTTTTTCATATATCTTCTTGTTAAAATACAAAGAATCTCACTCCAACTAAAGAGTGAGATTCTTTTTTTATTAAAGGTAATTTAACTTTATTACGCTTGAGGCGTATTGTTACCACCTAATACAAAAGGCTCAACCTCTTTAATTTCTCCAAACTGTTGCTCATAGTTAGCAATATTTTGCTGTAAAGCATTTAGAACTCTTTTAGCATGTAATGGTGCTAAAATTACCCTAGATCTTACTTTAGC
This sequence comes from Riemerella anatipestifer, assembly GCF_009670965.2. Classification (NCBI taxonomy): domain Bacteria; kingdom Pseudomonadati; phylum Bacteroidota; class Flavobacteriia; order Flavobacteriales; family Weeksellaceae; genus Riemerella; species Riemerella anatipestifer. The sequence continues at coordinate 579,677 of NZ_CP073239.1, forward strand.
TTGTTGAACACCTGGCATTAACTGAATGAAGTCTAAAACAAACTCAGATGGAGAATGGTTTACCAAAGCTAAGTTAGCATATACACCAGCTGCTACCATTTCGTTAAGTTCAATGTTAATGTTGTTTGGATCTTGGTTTTGATTGTTGTCCATAAAATTATTATTTAGTTATTATTTAGTTTGAAAGGTATAAAGATAATAAATATCTTCTACCTTTCAAACTGTTTTTTAAATTAGTTTAAGTCTTCAAATTCTTTGTTAGAACCTACGATAAAGTTTTGATAATCTTTAAGACCTGTTCCTGCAGGAATTCTGTGTCCTACAATTACATTTTCTTTAAGACCATTCAACTCATCTACTTTACCTGATACCGCTGCTTCGTTAAGCACCTTAGTAGTTTCTTGGAAAGATGCCGCAGACATAAATGACTTAGTTTGTAGAGCCGCTCTTGTGATACCTTGTAAAACTGGGTGTGCTGTAGCTGTAAGTGCTTCGCGAACTTCTACCAGTTTCAAGTCTTCTCTCTTAAGCTTAGAGTTTTCGTCTCTTAATTCTCTCGCTGTAATCATCTGACCTGCTTTAAGCACTTGAGAATCTCCTGGGTCGGTAACCACCTTCATACCAAACACTCTTTCGTTCTCTTCGATAAAGTCTTGCTTATGTTCTAGACTACCTTCTAAGAACTGAGTATCTCCACCATCTACAATCTCTACTTTCGTCATCATTTGGCGAACGATGATTTCAAAGTGCTTGTCATCAATCTTCACCCCTTGTAAACGGTATACCTCTTGGATTTCGTTTACCAGATATTCTTGTACCGCTGTAGGACCTTTAATTGCTAAAATATCATTAGGCGTTACAGAACCATCTGACAATGGAGAGCCTGCTCTTACGAAGTCGTTTTCTTGAACTAAGATTTGGTTAGATAACTTCACCAAGTATTTCTTAATTTCTCCTGATTTAGACTCTACGATAAGCTCACGGTTACCTCTCTTGATTTTTCCGTAAGATACTACTCCATCAATTTCGGTTACTACCGCAGGATTAGAAGGATTTCTAGCTTCGAAAAGTTCCGTTACTCTAGGAAGACCTCCCGTGATATCCCCTGCTTTTGCAGATTTTCTTGGGATTTTAATTAAAATCTTACCAGCTTTAATCTTCTCTCCATCATTTACCATTAAGTGAGCTCCCACAGGTAAGTTGTAAGATTTTTGCTCTACTCCTTTAGAATCTACCACTCTAAGGGTAGGTACCGCTTTTTTATTTCTAGATTCAGAGATTACTTTTTCTTCAAAGCCTGTCTGTTCGTCAATTTCTAATTGGAAAGACACTCCTTTGATAATATCTTCGTACTCTACCTTACCAGAAGTTTCAGCAATGATTACCGCGTTATACGGATCCCATCTTGCGATAAGGTCTCCTTTCTTCACTTTATCCCCTGGTTTCACAGAAAGTATTGAACCGTAAGGTAAGTTAGCCACCATAATAGGTGTTCTATTAGCATTATCTGCTACCAAACGGAATTCGGTAGAACGAGATACCACAATTTCAGCTTGGTTTCCTTCTTCATCTTCAGAAGTTACCGTTCTAATTTCGTCCATTTCTACGATACCATCTCTCTTAGCTACGATAGATGGATTTTCGGAAACGTTACCCGCTGTTCCCCCTTGGTGGAAGGTTCTCAAGGTAAGCTGTGTACCTGGCTCCCCGATAGACTGTGCTGCAATAACACCCACAGCTTCTCCCATATGAATCATCTTACCTGTAGCTAAGTTTCTACCGTAACATTTAGCACAGATACCTCTCTTAGATTCACAAGTTAAAGGTGAACGAACCTCCACAGACTCTATACCAGCCTCTTCTATCTTCTTAGCTAATTCTTCATCTATAAGAACATCAGCTTCTACGATTAACTCGTCTGTTTCTGGATCATATATATCATGTAAAGAAATTCTACCTAAAATTCTTTCAGATAATCTCTCTACTATTTCGTCATTCTTTTTAAGTGGTGTTACTTCTACACCTCTTAGTGTACCACAATCGTCTTCAGTAATGATAACATCTTGAGCTACATCTACCAACCTTCTCGTTAAGTAACCAGCGTCCGCCGTTTTAAGAGCCGTATCCGCAAGACCTTTACGAGCACCGTGAGTAGAGATAAAGTACTCAAGGATAGAAAGCCCCTCTTTAAAGTTAGCTACAATAGGGTTTTCGATAATCTCCGCACCTACTGAACCTGCTTTTTGAGGTTTTGCCATTAGACCACGCATACCTGATAACTGACGAATCTGCTCTTTAGAACCCCTCGCACCAGAATCTAGCATCATATATACAGAGTTGAAACCACCTTGATCGGTCTTCATTCTCTGCATAATCATTTCGGTAAGGTTAGCGTTAGTATTTGTCCAAACATCAATTACTTGGTTATAACGCTCAGTATCAGTGATAAGACCCATGTTATAGTTAGCCTTAATATCATCTACACTTTCTACCGCCGAAGCTATCATTTGTTTCTTCTCTTCTGGCACCACAATATCAGCTAAGCTGAACGATAGACCTCCTTTGAATGCGTTAGAGTATCCTAAGTCTTTCATTCTATCCAAGAACTGAACTGTAGTTGGGAAATCAGTTTCTGCTAAGATTCTACCAATTACATTTCTTAATGATTTCTTCGTTAAAAGTTCATTGATGAATCCTATTTGTTCAGGTACTATCTGATTGAATAAAATTCTACCAACAGTAGTTTCAATCAGTTTAGTTACTAATTCTCCGTTTTCATTTTTTACAGGAAGTTTACACTTAACTTTAGCATTAAGCGTTACTTGTCCTTCGTTGTAGGCGATTTCTGCTTCCTCTGGAGAGTAGAAAGTTAAACCTTCTCCCTTCACTTTATAATCCTCCGTAGAGTGAGCTTCTTTAGTCATAAAATAAAGCCCAAGTACCATGTCTTGAGAAGGTACCGTAATTGGAGAACCGTTAGCAGGGTTCAAGATATTCTGAGAACCTAACATTAAAAGTTGAGCCTCTAAAATAGCCTCTGGACCTAAAGGTAAGTGTACCGCCATCTGGTCACCATCAAAGTCAGCGTTGAATGCCGTAGTTACCAATGGATGTAATTGTATCGCTTTACCTTCAATCATTTTAGGTTGGAACGCCTGAATACCTAAACGGTGAAGCGTAGGAGCACGGTTAAGAAGTACTGGGTGACCTTTCATTACATTTTCTAGAATGTCGTACACCACAGGTTCTTTTCTATCTATAATTCTTTTCGCAGATTTTACCGTTTTTACGATACCTCTTTCTATTAGTTTTCTGATGATGAACGGCTTATAAAGCTCTGCCGCCATATCTTTAGGGATACCACACTCGTGTAATTGTAAAGTAGGACCTACCACAATTACCGAACGAGCAGAGTAGTCTACCCTTTTACCAAGTAAGTTCTGACGGAAACGCCCTTGCTTACCTTTTAATGAATCAGAAAGAGATTTCAATGGTCTGTTAGACTCAGATTTAACCGCAGAAGATTTTCTTGTATTATCAAATAAAGAATCTACCGCTTCTTGAAGCATACGCTTCTCGTTTCTTAAGATAACTTCAGGAGCTTTAATTTCTAGAAGTCTCTTAAGACGGTTGTTTCTGATAATTACTCTTCTGTAAAGGTCGTTAAGGTCCGATGTCGCAAAACGCCCACCATCTAGTGGTACTAATGGTCTTAACTCTGGTGGTATTACAGGAAGCACACGCATTACCATCCACTCTGGGCGGTTAATCATTCTCGTATTAGCATCTCTAAGAGCTTCTACTACTGATAATCTTTTAAGTGCTTCTGTTCTTCTTTGCTTAGATGTTTCGTTGTGAGCCTTGTGTCTTAAATCATAAGAAAGAGCATCTAAATCTATTCTCTTTAATAATTCTTCCACTGCTTCTGCTCCCATTTTAGCGATAAACTTATTAGGGTCAGAGTCATCTAAGTATTGATTTTCCGCAGGAAGTGTATCTAAAATATCTAGATATTCTTCCTCGGTTAAGAATTCCATTTCCTCGAAATCAGAACCATCTAATTTTTTAGCGATACCTTGCTGAATTACCACATATCTTTCGTAATAGATAATCATATCTAGCTTCTTAGATGGTAATCCTAGAAGATAACCTATCTTATTTGGTAAAGAACGGAAGTACCAAATATGAGCTACAGGAACTACCAAGTTGATGTGCCCTATACGCTCTCTACGCACTTTTTTCTCCGTTACTTCTACACCGCATCGGTCGCAGACAATGCCTTTATAACGGATACGCTTATATTTTCCACAAGCACACTCGTAATCCTTTACAGGACCGAATATTTTCTCACAGAAAAGCCCGTCTCTTTCAGGTTTGTGCGTTCTATAGTTAATGGTTTCTGGTTTTAATACTTCCCCTCTTGAATCTTGTAAAATAGACTCTGGTGAAGCTAAACCTATCGAGATTTTATTAAATCTACTTGTTTTATTTTTATTTGACATTTTGTTTCTTTTAAAGATTAAGAGAACCGAGAACCAAGAGAAGATGGTATTCTTTTATCTTGTATCTCATATCTCGTGTCTATTATTCCTCTAACCTTACATCTAATCCTAAACCTTGTAACTCGTGAAGCAATACATTGAAGGATTCTGGAATACCAGGCTCTGGCATTGCCTCTCCTTTCGCAATAGCTTCGTAAGTTTTAGCTCTACCAATCACATCATCTGACTTCACTGTTAGGATTTCTCTCAAGATGTTAGACGCACCGAATGCTTCTAGTGCCCAAACCTCCATCTCTCCGAAACGCTGACCACCAAACTGAGCTTTACCTCCTAATGGCTGCTGCGTGATGAGAGAGTAAGGACCAATAGAACGAGCATGCATCTTATCATCTACCATGTGACCAAGTTTCAACATATAAATCACACCTACAGTAGCTGGTTGAGTAAATCTCTCCCCTGTACCACCATCATACAGATAAGTGTTTCCGTAGATAGGTAGCCCTGCTTTTTCGGTGTACTCTGTAATTTGGTCTAGTTTAGCACCATCAAAGATAGGCGTTGCGAACTTCAAGCCTAACTGCTTACCTGCCCAACCAAGTACCGTTTCGTAAATCTGACCAATGTTCATACGAGAAGGTACCCCTAGTGGGTTAAGAACGATGTCAACCGGCGTACCGTCTTCTAAGAAAGGCATATCTTCCTCACGAACGATTCTAGATACGATACCTTTGTTACCGTGACGCCCTGCCATCTTATCTCCTACATTTAGCTTTCTCTTCTTAGCGATGTAAACTTTAGCTAACTTAATGATTCCTGAAGGAAGCTCGTCTCCGATTGAAATAGCGTATTTCTCACGGTTTTTAACTCCTTGTAAATCGTTGTACTTAATCTTATAGTTATGAATTAATTGCTTAATTAACTCATTTTTATCTGCATCTACTGTCCAGTCAGAACCGCTTACATTTACGTAATCTTCTACTGACTGAAGTAGTTTCATAGAGAACTTAGCACCTTTACCAATGATTTCTTCTCCTAAGTCGTTTTTAACTCCTTGAGATGTTTTACCATTAACAATAGTGTTTAATTTATCTAAAAGAACCGATCTAAGCTCGTTGAACTTAGTCTTGTATTGGTTTTCTATTTCTTCTAGCTTGATTTTCTCTTCTGTTCTCTTCTTCTTATCCTTAATGTTTCTAGAGAATAGCTTTTTATCTATCACTACCCCTCTTAATGAAGAATCTGCCTTTAAAGAAGCGTCTTTTACATCTCCTGCTTTATCTCCGAAGATAGCTCTTAATAACTTCTCTTCTGGAGTAGGATCAGACTCTCCTTTAGGTGTGATTTTACCGATAAGAATATCACCAGGTTTTACCTCTGCTCCGATTCTTATCATACCGTTTTCATCTAGGTCTTTTGTAGCATCTTCAGAGATATTAGGAATATCTGCTGTAAGCTCTTCCATACCTAGTTTGGTATCTCTTACCTCTAATGAATACTCATCTACATGGATAGAAGTAAACCAGTCCTCACGAACTACTTTTTCGTTGATTACAATCGCATCCTCGAAGTTATACCCTTTCCAAGGCATGAATGCTACCACTAAGTTTCTACCTAATGCTAACTCTCCGTTTTCTGTTGCGTAACCATCACAAAGCACTTGTCCTTTTTCTACTCTATCTCCTACTCTTACAATAGGTTTAAGAGTAATAGTAGTAGATTGGTTGGTTTTTCTGAACTTAGTTAAATGATAAGTCTTAGTAGCTGATTCGAAGCTTACAATATCTTCATCTTCAGTTCTATCGTATTTTATAACAATTCTCTCAGCATCTACATACTCTACAACACCAGTTCCTTCAGCATTGATTAAAATTCTAGAATCTCTAGCCACTTGCTTCTCTAGACCTGTACCTACGATAGGTGCTTGAGGTTTTAATAATGGTACTGCCTGACGCATCATGTTAGATCCCATCAAGGCACGGTTAGCATCATCGTGCTCTAGGAAAGGAATAAGTGATGCCGAAATACCAGAAATCTGGTTAGGGGCTACATCTATTAAATCTACTTGCTCTGGTTCTACCACTGGGTAATCTCCATCTAAACGAGCAATAATTCTCTCTGTTTCAAACTTACCATCATCAGCAAGCTCCACGTTCGCTTGAGCAATAATTTTAGCCTCCTCATCTTCTGCATTAAGATAAATAGGTGCCGCATCTAAATCTACTTTACCATTTTCTACCTTACGATAAGGCGTTTCTATGAAACCTAGATTATTGATTTTAGCATAAATACCTAACGAAGAAATCAAACCAATGTTCGGTCCTTCCGGCGTCTCGATTGGACAAATTCTTCCGTAGTGTGTATGGTGAACATCTCGAACCTCAAAACCTGCTCTTTCTCTAGAAAGACCACCAGGTCCTAAAGCTGATAATCTTCTCTTATGTGTAATCTCAGAAAGTGGATTGGTTTGATCCATAAACTGAGAAAGCTGGTTAGTTCCAAAGAACGAGTTGATTACCGATGTTAATGTTTTAGCGTTAACTAAATCTGTTGGACTAAACAATTCGTTATCACGAACATTCATTCTCTCACGGATTGTTCTTGCAATTCTAGAAAGACCTACACCAAACTGACCTGCCAACTGCTCTCCTACCGTTCTAATTCTTCTGTTAGAAAGGTGGTCTATATCATCTACCTCTGCTTTAGAGTTAGCCAACTCTATTAAGTGTTTTACAATACTAATGATGTCCTCCTTAGTAAGCACCTCTACACTTTCGTCTACGCTAAGACCTAGTTTTTTGTTCAATCTGTAACGACCTACCTCTCCTAAAGAATATCTCTGCTCCGAGAAGAATAGCTTTTCTATAATTCCTCTTGCAGTTTCTTCATCAGGTGGATCTGCGTTTCTCAACTGACGATAGATGTACTCTACCGCTTCTTTTTCTGAGTTGGTAGGGTCTTTTTGTAATGTATTCTGAATGATAGAGAACTCCTTAGTGTTTTCATTATGGATTAAAATGGTTTTAACACCAGCCTCCAAAATCAAGTCTAAATGTTCTTTTTCAAGAACGGTTTCTCTATCTAAGATAATTTCGTTTCTTTCTACAGAAACTACCTCACCTGTATCTTCATCTACGAAATCTTCAAACCAAGTATTAAGAACTCTAGCTGCTAAAGTTCTACCTTCTACTTTTTTAAGAGCCGCTTTAGACACTTTAACCTCTTCTGCCAAGTCGAATATCTGAAGAATTTCTTTATCAGATTCGTAACCGATAGCTCTAAGTAAAGTGGTTAATGGTAATTTTTTCTTACGGTCTATATAAGCGTACATTACGCTGTTGATATCCGTAGTAAATTCCATCCAAGACCCTTTAAATGGGATAATTCTAGAATAGTATAATTTAGTACCATTAGCGTGGTAAGTCTGCCCGAAGAATACCCCTGGAGATCTATGTAACTGTGTTACTACCACACGCTCTGCACCATTGATGATAAATGAACCACTAGGCGTCATATAAGGTACTGTACCTAGATATACATCTTGGATTACCGTTTGGAAATCATCGTACTCTGGGTCTGTACAGTATAGTTTTAATCTTGCCTTTAATGGCACAGAATAAGTAAGCCCTCTCTCTACACACTCATCTATAGAATAGCGAGGAGAATCTACTAAGTAATCTAAAAACTCTAGTACAAACTGGTTTCTAGAATCTGTAATTGGAAAATTTTCTTGGAAGGTTTTGTAAAGTCCTTCGTTCACTCTCTGCTCCGGAAGTGTGTCTAGCTGAAAGAACTCCTTAAAGGATTGAATTTGGATATCCAAAAAGTCTGGCGTCTCCACTCTTCCTTTAGCCGACGAGAAATTAATTCTTTGATTTCCCTGAGCTTTTTGTGTCGTCTTTGATTTACTCATAAAACTTTTAGAAGATTGCTGGTTTAAAAATATTTTGTTACTCTTTTTAAAAATATCAGAAAGCTATTCAGGCATCATTTCCTAAAAAACTTTCTAACTGCAACTCCGGTATATCTTTTCACGGCGTAGTGCAAAATATTTTCAATTTTCTCATCAGACAGATAACCCTTTGAAACACAACAGAACAAAACCCTAAATCCCTAAGGATAAGAGTTTTGTATTCTTATTTTATATTTCAGAAGTGTATATCACTCAAAATGAACTGCAAAGATATATTTTTTTATTAAACCTCACAAACCTTCTACCCTCTAAATTATCACCTTATAAAATTTGCATATCTAAAAAATAGCTTATACATTTGTCTCGTCTTTATGCAATACGCTATCAACAACATACAAGAAAATGTGAAAAAGTTACAGAATTATTTGGCTGTTCCAAATAATTTCGTAAACACACACACACACAGCAGGTAGTTTCGTGGGTATGTGCTGTATTATCTAGAAAATTATTTCAACTTTTATCGTTAATTATAAATAGAGTTCCGCTAACTTTTGTTGGGGGCTTTTTGTGTCTATACCATTCTAATTTTAGCTTTCATCAATATTTACTAAAAGCACCATTGTTTTGTCTTAAAACATGGTCGTTCTTGTTGGGTGCTTTTAGTATTCAGAGAGGGTATTCTATTCTCTCTGTTTTAGCCTTCCTCCTCATTTTGTGTGTGTTTAGAGGGGGGAGGCGTTTTTTAAGGTTAGAGGTTAGATATGAGAGATTAGAACTTAGTATAGCCTCATCAGCCCTTAAGACCAACCTCCAACCTCTAATAGCCATCAACCATTTAACAACTAACATCTAATATCTAAAAACTAAATCTTTATGTCAATTAAGTACAAAACCATTCAGAAAGCCCAGCCAGGTGTGGCGGGCGGAGGCGACAAAAAATTCTATGCATCGCCTGTGTATCAAGGAGAGAAAACCCTAGAAGGTCTTACTAAAGACATCGAGAAAATCTCTACCGTAAGTGGAGCGGACATCAGAGCGGTGCTTTATGCCCTCGTAGATGTGATGCAAACCTCATTATCAGAAGGACGAATTGTAAGGCTAGGCGAACTCGGCAGTATGAGAGTGAGCCTTAGCAGCGAGGGCAAAGCTAAGGAAGAGGAAGTAACTTCAGCAGTGATTAGAAATACAAAGGTGCTGTTTACCCCAGGAGCTGACCTTAAAAAGATGTTACAAACGCTGAAGTTTGAGAAAGCCTAGCTACCCACAAAAAATTTCCTAGCTAGGGAATGGTAATTCTCAAGCTAGGAAATCTTAATTCCCTAGTTAGGAAATTCTAAACGCCACGCTAGGGAATTTTAACACAAAGAACAACAAAGGAAAAATTAAACAAAATCATTAACAATTTTAAAATTAAATTTTATGAAAACAAAGACTACAAAATTAAGTGTACTTGCCTTTTTAGGCTTGGGATTAGCGGTTTATGGGCAAAGTGGAAAAGTAGGGGTTAATATCTCCTCACCTAGAGCTACTTTAGATGTTCAGCCTAGTGCAACCAATAGCCAAGGTGACGCCAAAACTAACGAAGGGATTTTAGCTCCCCAATTAAGTAAAACTCGTGTGGCAAGTATCGAAGCTCCTGTAGAAGGGACTCTAGTGTATGTAATAGATGACGCTACTAAGACCAATGGGGCTATAAGCAATTATACAGGTAATGATACCAAAGTAGCTAAAATCACAGAAAAGGGTTATTACTATTACAATGGTACGGAGTGGGTAAAGAGTGCTGCAAACAGCCTAGACCAAGAATGGGTATATAATTCTTCAACCAAAAATATAGAATTAAAAAGAAGTGGCACTTCTCCTTTTAATAACAAAGTCTACTTTGATGAAAATGGAGGATTTAAACTCATAGACAGTCCTGACACATCCGTACCTTACTTTAATTCAAAAGATTTAGTAGAAGAAACTGCTACTTCTCAGTCAGGAATAAATAAACACACTATAGGTATTAAAACATCTACATTAACACTTCCTGCAAGTGTTACCCCTTCAGTTTGGGGAGATATTTTTGCTACTGGTAGCAGTATTTCAAGTTTTATTGATACCGTTCCAGATAGAGCAACTTCTTTTAATGGGACTTCATCAACAGTATATGCTCCTACCACTCTCTCATCATTAAAATCATTGAAGAATATTACGGGTAATAGCGACGGTGTAGATTACCACGCTTCACAGAGCTTATCTACACTAACAGGAAATTATTCTAAAGCTCTTATTGGGATTAATGCCGAAGTAACTACAACTTACGCCAAAAGAAACCAAGCTTTTTCTTACTCTAATAAAGCAATAGGCTCTATTAGAGCATTAGATAATTACACCTATCTAAGAGGTAATGGTAGTATAAATACTGCTTCAGGCTCTATGGATTGGGTTGTATTTCAAAACGCATCTACCGCTACCGTTGAAAAACTTACAGGGAAAACCATACTCCTCCGCTCGTGGCAAGGGTCTAATCCTACTATAAAGCTAGTGAGAGGAATTGAGCTATCTAGCTTTATCAATGATACTGCGACCAACTCTACAGTTCCTAACATTGAAGACAATACAGGTTTATACATTGGAGGTATAACAGGAGGAACCACTGCCAATAGAGGTATCTACATAGGAAATGTTACAGGAAATACTTCTATACCTGACCAAAACTTTGCTATTTACACTAACGCTGGAACCGTTCGCTTTGGGGATAAAGTTGGTGTAGGTGTAGATACTCCAACCGAAAAACTAGACGTAGCAGGTAATGTAAAAGCTACAGGTTTTATAGGTGCTAATGCCGCTATCTTCCCAGACTATGTGTTCCAAAAGTATTATACAGGTACTTCTAGTCTCAAGGCAGATTATAGCTTTAAAACCCTAAGCCAAGTAGAAGACTTTGTAAAAACTAATGGGCATTTGCCAGGGTATTTGTCGGCTTCTAAAATCAAAGAGCAAGGTTATATAGACCTTATGGCTACCCAACTTACCAATGTAGAGAAGATAGAAGAACTTTACTTGCACAGCATAGAGCAAGACAAAGCCCTAAAAGCTAAAAATGCCGAAATTAAAGAACTCAAAGAAAGGTTATCTAAAATAGAAGCTCTATTATCTAAGTAAATTTTTTGATAAACCCATCCCTCCAAATCTACTGGAGGGATTTTTTGTTGCTTCTCATAAAGGCTTTATTAGATAGTAAAACTTTTTTAAAACCAATTATTACTCTAAATTTGCACCGCATTAAAAATAAAGTAAAACCATGAAATACCTTATCGTAGGGCTGGGCAACAAAGGAGATGAGTACACAGAAACTCGCCACAATGTAGGCTTTAAAGTTGTAGAAAAAATTGCAGAAAGCATAGAGGCTTCTTTTAAAACAGCTAACTTTGGCTGGGTAGCAGAGGGTAAATATAAGGGTAGAAAAGTAATATTACTAAAACCCGACACCTATATGAATTTAAGCGGTAACGCCGTGAAGTTTTGGCTAAAAAAAGAGAACATTCCGCTAGAAAATTTGCTTGTCATCACCGATGATTTAGCCTTGCCTTTCGGTACGCTTAGAATGAAAATGAAAGGCTCAGACGCAGGACACAACGGACTAAAAAATATCCAAGAACTCCTGCAAACGCAAAACTACCCAAGATTAAGGTTTGGCATTTCTGCCAATTTCTCCGAAGGTAAGCAAGTGGACTATGTACTCGGCAAATGGACTGAAGAAGAACAAAGCAAACTCCCAGAACGCCTAGAACAATTTACTAAGGCTTCTTTAGCTTTTGTATTTGCAGGTATCCAAAATGCGATGACGGGCTTTAATGGAAAGTAATCCGCTTTGCTAAATTTTCTTTTTATAGATAGTGTACTCTTTGTACATTCTGTGGTTAGGCAAACGCTCTATCTCTGCACGCATCTTATGGTTTTCTCTCATAATCAAGTGGCTATCTACCGATTTAAAGCCTAGCTTAATTGCAGAACCAAAAAGGTGCGTTGCCAAGACCGCATCTAGACCTTTGTTTTGATAATCTGGTGCTATACCGCCTAACAAAAGTACCAATCGTTTAGATGTTTTAGACGCTCTCAAAATATGAAACCAACCCAATGGCAATAGCCTCCCTTTAGCCTTTTTAATCCCTTGGCTTAGGTCTGCCATCGCTATCACAAACGCCACTACTCTCCCCGAACCATCACTAATGATTTTAATTAACTTAGGATTTAGTAATGGGAGAAAACGGTTGGCGAATTCGTCCATTTCTTCCTCTGAAATAGACGTAAATCCATAGATTTCTTGATAAGTAGCATTGATAAGATTAAACACCGACTTCACAAAAGGCTTCACCTGTTTCGTAGAAGTGAACTGATGTACCGTGATGTTCATTCTGCTTTGTATTCTTTCTGTAAAAGCCTCGTAGCGTTCGGTAATTTTAGAAGTTAGCGGAACATCATATTGGCACAACTCCACAAAAGAACTGTACCCCGAAGCCAAAATCATTCTAGACATATACTCAAAGCTAGAATTGGTAATCATCATCGTAGGTTTAGAGAATCCTTTGGTAAGAAACCCTTGAGGCTCTTTGTCGGAAAATCCCATCGGTCCGATAAGCTCTTCGCAACCTTTAGACTTCGCCCATTGCTCTACCTCTTTTAGTAACGCCAAGAATATGGTTTCGTCCTCATAACATTCAAAATAGCTAAATCTTGCTGTTTTAAGGTTTTGCTTTTTGTTATACTCATGTGGTATAATCCCCATAATTCTACCCACTGCTCTTCCATTTTGGTAGGCTAATAACAGAATGGTGTCGTTATGCTGAAATGCAGGGTTTCTCTTAGGATTAAAAAACTGCTCTTCATCCATATAAAGAGGCGGTAGCCACTCCTGATGATTATGGTGTATCTTCTCTGGAAGGTAGATAAAAGTATTAAGTTCTTTAGCACCTTCTACTTGTTTTATAATGATTTCCATTGTCTTCGTTTTTTTATAAAAAATAAAGTAATACTTGAACTAAGCAAGTAAACCAATACTCCTGTAACTCCTCCCGCCAAAACATCTACCGCATAATGTGCTTTGATATACACCGTAGAGAAAACAAGAATAAATGTAAATGGCAATATTAAGAAAAATAATTTTCTGTAATGTTTAAATAGCCAAATCAGAACCACCACACTCACACCCACATGAGAGCTAGGAAATGCCGCCGTAGGAGCTTCGCCCATCAATTGTATTTGTTTTACTGCCATTCCAAAAAGACCATAGGCTTCTACCGTATTGCTAGGATATGGGAAATAAAACTGTGGTCCTTCCGCTGGAACAAAAATAAAAATAGTGTAATAGATAACAAAAGCAGTTATCAATAAAGAACCAAAAAATTCCAGTAGATGAGGCTTGTACTTGAAAAGCATTCCAATCACAATGAGAGGCATTAGGTAATAGAAGAAATACCCTAAGAACATCAACTCACTAAACCAAGGATAATCAAAAACCTTAGAAAACTCTAGCGAAGGCTGAAAGCCAAACAAAAGGTGGTCTATCTCGACTAGCCAACTATCTATTTTATCAAAAAACATAAGATTGAGTTGTGCCGTCTCCTTATAAACCATACCTAAAAAGGCATAGGCTAGCAACCAGCTTACCAGTACTTTTATTTTTGGATAGTTTTTAAGTTGATTATCAAAAAATAAAGCCCCTAAAAACACTGCAAAAAAATAAAATCTTCCTTCTAATATTGGTATAAGAAAAAAGCCATCGGGTTTTACCAACAACACCAAAACTAGCGTAACCAACATATAAAAGGTTAAACTAAACCAACACAACGAAATCCCCCCTAATATTTTCTTCATAGATAAAAAAGCCCCCAAAGATACAAGATTTATGTTTAAGGACAATTAAAAATAAAAGTTGGGCTTCAGCTTTATAAACTGACGCCCAACTTCCTAGTGAAAAACTTATAAAATGAAATTAAATTGCTTTACCATGACCAAGCTCTATATGAGAGTGTTGGTCTTTTTCATAATCTTTATAAGATGTTCTAAACCCTAGTAACACTACTTCTATACCTTCCTCCTTAGCTCTTACATTAGCAAAGTCTTGTATCAGTTCTAATACATCTGTAGTAATATAAGAGGTATTTCTAGCATCTATAGTTACTTTAGAATTAGGTTTAATATTTTTTAAAGTCTTCTTTATAGCCGCTTTGTTAAGAAACGACACCTCTTCTGCTAATCTGATAGTAACTTCATCAGCTTCGTCTAACTCTTCACGGCTAAAATAGTACGCTCTTTTCATATTCCCTTGTAAAATATAGAATATAGAAATCGCCATACCTACACCCACTCCTTTCAGTAAGTCTGTAGCCACAACTGCTACTACCGTAGCGATGAAAGGAATGAATTGATACTTCCCTTTATGCCAAAAATGAGCAATTGTAGATGGTTTTGCTAATTTATATCCTACCAAAAGAAGTACTGCTGCTAAAGTAGCCAAAGGTATCTTATTAAGGATAATAGGTATAGATACTGCACAAACTAATAACAATACCCCATGTATAATAGCCGAAACTTTAGATGTAGCTCCCGCATTGGCATTAGCTGAAGAACGAACCACTACTGAAGTCATTGGAAGCCCCCCAATAAAGGCACTCACCATATTACCTATCCCTTGAGCTCTAAGCTCTAAGTTTGTATCTGTTATTCTTCTTCTCTTATCTAATCTATCTGCCGCTTCAATACACAATAATGTTTCTATAGAAGCTACAATAGCTATAGTAGCACCAGCTACCCAAACTTTAGAATTTAAAAAGCCTGAGAAATCAGGAATTACAATCATATTTTTAAAATCTTCAGCAGATTGAGGTACTGGCAGATTAACTAAATGTTCTTCACTTATCGCTAAAGAGCTTCCACTAGCTTTGAAAAACTCATTTAATAAAATACCTACCGCTACCGCCACTAATGCTCCTGGTAACATTTTAAGTTTTCTGAGTGCTGCCACATTGTCCCACAACAAAAGAATTGCAAGAGAAACTAATGTTACTATAATTGCCCCCATATGAACCGATGAGCTAAGATTTTGAAGATAGCTAGATATAGAATCAAGATTATAGCCGTTGTCAAAAATGGTCTCATTTCCTTCAAAATCACTATCATATCCTAGTGCATGAGGAATTTGCTTCATAATAATGATGACCCCAATACCAGCAAGCATACCCTCTATCACATTAGTAGGGAAATAATTAGAAATACTACCTGCACGCACAAACCCTAAAATCAGCTGTATTACACCTGCTATAATACCCGCACAAAGGAAAAGCTCAAACGCTCCTAAATCTGTAATCGCTGTAAGGATAATAGCTGTTAAACCAGCAGCAGGCCCTGATACTGATATATGTGAATTACTAATATAACCTACCACAATACCACCTATAATACCAGAAATAATACCAGAAAGTGGTGGTGCTCCAGATGCTAATGCAATTCCTAAACACAATGGTAATGCTACCAAGAACACAACAAGTCCTGAAGGAAAGTTTTCTTTAAAACCTCCTAATAAAGATGTCTTTTTCATTTTAAATATTGAAATAATTAGAACTCTCGTTTCTACAATAACCAATAACCTCTCTAAGAGAATTTACCGTTATTTCAAACGACTAAAAATTGATAAAATATCAAGCTGAACCTCCTCAGATAAGAAGAGGTATAGTAATATTAAGCTTCTGGAGGCGTATAATGCACCGATAAGAACGGTGAGAGATGAGCCACATCATCAATACCTACAAACACTCTATTGTTGTGTTTATAAGTAGACAGCGAGGAAAAACCTTGCAAGCTCATAGGCTCCGAAATCATCTTTTCTGAAAACAAAGTGGTTTCTCCAGAATGCGTTTCTTCTTCAGAGATTGTAAAAGTAACGGTTGAAATATCTTCACCAAACACCTTAGCGATACTTGGTAACGCCATAAAGTTTAGGAAAATAATCAATAATAAAATACTTTTAAACCTCATCTAAAAAACTTTTAAGGGTTTAGATTTTTGTTATTTCTTCTACTCATTACCCAATCAGAATCTGTTAGATTGTAGATTTTTTGAATATCCTTAAGCGTCTTAGCAAAATCAAGATTCAAATCTATCAACTTCCCAGTTCTTAAATCAAACACCCACCCGTGTACAATAGGAAACTCCTCTAAAATGTATCTTTCTTGCACACACGCCATTTTAATTACATTGATGCATTGCTCTTGAACATTCAGCTCTACCAATCTATCGAAACGCTTATGTTCGTCTTCGATAGCGTCTAGCTCTGCTTGGTGTAATCTGTAAACATCTCTAATGGTTCTCAACCAAGGATTAAGCAATCCTAAATCCTGAGAAGACATAGCAGCTTTTACACCTCCACAGTTATAATGCCCACATACCACAATATGCTTTACTTTAAGATGCTCTACGGCATATTGTATAACAGCTGTAGAACTCATATCTAAAGTATTTACCACATTAGCTATATTTCTGTGAACAAACACTTCGCCCGGCTGAGCCCCCATTAACTCCTCTGCTGTTGCTCTACTATCCGAACACCCAATGTAAAGAAAATCTGGAGTTTGATTTTTAGCTAAATTTTTGAAAAAATCAGCATCTCCACCCAGTTTACTTTCTACCCACTTTTTGTTGTTTTCGAAAATTACTTCATACGAATTTGGCATAATATATAAATTTTAAAATTAGTCTCCTCGTTTTAAATAATTTTCAAACTACCGTCAACACCCTAGGGTATCAAGAATTATGCAAATATAATGTTTTTGAACCAATTAAAGTATTTTTTAACACTTTTTATAATTAAACTTTATGGTTAATATAACCCTCCGTTGCTTGGTCGTTAGGAATAATTTGTGCTGGATTCCCCATAACTACAGAACCGCTAGGCACATCGGTATTCACATACGCATTAGGAGCAATAAGTACATTATTCCCTATGGTTACTCCACCTACAATTACTGCGTTAGCCCCAATCCAAACTTCATCTCCAATGGTAGGCACCCCCTGTTTTTTGCCTCGGTTCTGCTGACCTATGGTAACTCCTTGTGCTATATTACAATTTTTACCAATAGTGGTTTTCGGATTGATAACCACCGCTCCCCAATGTCCCAAATAAAAACCTTCGCCTATTTGAGTTTCAGGATAAATCTGAAAACCGTATTTTATTTGATAGTGCCTGAGAATAAGCCGTACAACACTACCCAAGAAAGGAGTACTTCTATATTTCTGAGCTTTACGAAACCAATAAATATAATGCAAATTAGGGCTGAAACATTTTTTGAATATCTGAATCCCAGAAAGCCACTTTCCGCTCTCTCGGTAGAAGTCTTTTTGTATAGTAGTGTAATTCATCTAAGATAGCTTGATAACAATTATGGCAAAGATAGAGAAATATCTCTATAATATGCAGACCGTGCGTGAGGGCGAAGGGCATTGTGGGAGCTCATCTTATAAAAAATGAAAGGAATTAGCCTTTGGATTTTATAAGATAGCGACTGCCCGAAGACCGACCCAAGCCTAAGCCACTGCAAGGACTAGGGGCACGCCCTATAAAAAATGGCTCTAACTATCTAGTATTTGCATTATCTTCTCCACAGAATTGGTAAGACTGAATGGCATTTGATAATCTTTTAGCTTTTCTTGATAGGTTTGAAAATGCTGTGGATTGGTAAGTGCTTTTTTCATCCCATGGTAAATGCCTTCTTCCGAATTATCTACCACAAGCCCCAAATCACCGTCTAAAAGCATCTCCCTAACCCCAGAAACCTCTGTTGCAATAATGTTCTTTCTCAAAGTAATCGCTTCAAACAATACGGTAGGATAGCCCTCGTACCGCGAACTTAGAACATAGAAATCGGCATTTTTGAAATACGGATATGGGTTATCTATAAAGCCTAACATATCTACTGTATCATCTACCCCAAGTTCTGTTTTGAGTTTTTGGATATTATCAAAATCATAGCCATCTCCTAAAATTTGTACACGATGTAGCAAACCTTCGTCCAAAAGCCTTTTGTGGACTTTTAGAAGTCTATCAAACCCCTTTTGTGGAAACACGGTACCCACGGACACAAAAGTTGGAAACATTGGTTTGGATAACTCTTCTACCGTGCTTTTATTGAGAATTTCTTGTGTGTCTAGTGGATTGTAAATCCTAATGATTTTATTTTTTTCTGTCTCGTTTTGAGCTAAACCGTCAAAGTCTTTCTGTATATATTCAGATATGACCATAATCTTATCGTATCCAAAAAACTTTCTAATTTCAGCATCTGTATAATTGTGAAATCCGGTTTTTCTTAAATCATTATGTATCCAAATGATTTTCTTAGATTGTTTCAATGGTGAATTTAACACCTCATCTCTAAAACCATGTATGGCGGCTAATTCTACATCATACTTTTTGCCTTTGAGAATGAAATGATAAAGCAATTTTGGAAACTTTTTTAATATTCCTTGATAAATAACTCTAAACGCTTTTTGAGGAATATCCTGCAAACGATTAGTGGTTATCATTTCCCCTTTGTTTAGATACAAAACATTAACCCAGCTAGGAACTTCTGGCAAATATTTACCTGAGTATAAATTGAGTAACAAATCCACCTCATACTTATCTGGCGGAAGGTTTTTAAGAAAAGTTACCAGTACCTTCTCCGCTCCACCATGTCTCAATGAACCTATACGAATGAGAAGTTTCTTTTTTTTATCACTCATACTTATTGCTTTAAGGTTTTTAAATAAGTAATAAAACTTTCGTTAAACTTAACGACTGCCTTTTGATTAAGATGATTACTATCGTAAAAGTCTATGGTATCGTTTAAAGGTAATTCGCCATAAAAATTCTTATAAGTCCCAATAGTTGACAGAAGACTATCCACCGATTTGTTATTCGTTTTAGACTCATAAAGTTTCTTAGTAATAGGAGCTTGAACTAAAATATAGGGTATATTTCTTTTCTTGATATAATCTAAGTTTTCCTTCAGAGCCTCAATTTGTTTAGGGTTAAGTTCCCACTTGCCTCTTGCTTCTTCTAGCATTGGATTTTTTCTAAACTTTGTTTCCACAAAACCACCTCCCTGCACATAAACATCATCATTCTGTATACTTGGTTCAGAAAATGTTTTATTTAAACCTAACACTTGTCTATATAAACCATAAATGGCCGTATTAAAAACCGCTAAGTGTCTAGTACGCTGTACCATTTCAATAGCATTAGCATCTATTTTATTGTTACTTAACATATCTAAAGAAGATTCTACACCGTCAGCCGAAAGCGTTCCTGCATACACTTCGTAAACTATCATTTTAGGTTTTATCCTATCTAAATATTGCTTGAGTAACACCTGCGTATTGATAGGAGATTGCGAACTAGAACCTAAATTAAATGAAGAAATACCATTTTTACTAAACACTCTAGTATCAAAACCTCGATAAGCGTGTGATGACCCTAAAAATAAAATATCTGGACTTTTTTCTAGATTGCCAACATCTCTGGTTCTGGAAAACAAATGACCATAGCAACCCACACAGTTTCTCACATTTTTAGCCATAAACGGTGGCATTATCTGGCTCCATATTGGCAAAACTACCACATAAAACACACTCCCAAAAATGGAGAAAAATATAATCTTTTTTATAAATGATTTCATATCTATTAAAACTGAAAATAAATAAATGGGGTCTCATTAGTTTGCATAAACAAACCTATCAAAAGAATAACAAACGCATAAAAACTCCATCTTAACAAACGAGGCTTTTTGAGCCAAAAACTTTCTAATGCAAACTCTCCTCTTCGTCCTTGCCATTCCATTATCAATAAAAAGCCAACTAGAATCAGAGTAGCTAATGCAGCCTTATTAAGACTAGGAAAACTGAATAATGATGGTTTAAATATATTAGTAATATAAGAAATGGCATGAGCCATATTTTCTGCTCTGAAAAAAATCCACGCAAAAACCATCAATCCAAATGTAGTAAGCATATTAAAAACATCTCTTAAAGAAGGTAATAGTCTATCGTGAGCCACCACTTCTATATTATTTCTATTCGTTTTCAATATAATGGACGGCATTATGAAAAGGGCATTTAGAAATCCCCAAGCAATAAATGTCCAATTTGCTCCGTGCCAAAATCCACTCACTAAGAAAATAATGAAGGTATTTCTAATTCTCATCCAATTTCCGCCCTTGCTCCCGCCCAAAGGAATGTACAGATAATCTCTAAACCACGTAGAAAGAGAAATGTGCCAACGTCTCCAAAATTCTGCTACATCACGAGAAAAGTAAGGATAAGCGAAGTTCTTCATCAAATCAAACCCAAATAAACGAGAAGTACCTATGGCAATATCCGAATAGCCAGAAAAATCTCCATAGATTTGAAAAGTGAAAAATATAGCTCCAAGCACTAGCGTACTTCCCGAAGAGGTATCCGAATTTGCAAAAATCTGATTAGCATAAACCGCACAGTTATCCGCTATTACCATTTTCTTAAATAGTCCCCAAAGAATCTGACGCATACCGTCCACCGCCTTAGTATAATCAAATTCCCTCTTTTTATAAAATTGAGGTAACAAATGCGTGGCTCTCTCAATAGGTCCTGCTACTAACTGCGGGAAAAAGCTCACAAAGGCACTAAATGCAATAAAATCTTTGGTTGGCTCTAATTTTTTCTTATACACATCTATGGTATAGCTTAATGTTTGGAAAGTATAAAAACTAATCCCCACAGGAAGCAAAATATTAAGCGTATGAATAGATGGCTTCTGCCCCAAGAAGGTAAATGCCGCTATAAAATTATCTATAAAAAAGTTGCAATACTTGAAGAATCCTAAAAACCCTAAATTAACTACCACGCTAACAACAAGATACATCTTTCTTTTTTTTAGGCTTCTCATCTAAAGCTAGTAACCTTCCTAAAGAATAGTCTAACACTGTACTAAATAGGATAAGAAAAAGGAAACGCCAATCCCACCAACCATAAAAAATATAACTTACAACTACTATAAAGAAGTTTTGTAATTTTATATTTTTTTGAAAAACAAACCAATAAAGTATAAAAACTATAGGTAAAAATATCGCAAATTCTATTGAGTTAAAAAGCATAGTCTACTATATTATCTTTTTCCATTGTTCTAAAATTTTATCTTTTTTCCATTTTTGTGCCTCCATGTAGGAGGAGTGTGATAAACGCTCTAAATCCGCTGGATTATCGAACAGATATTGTAGCTTTTCTCTGAATAAATCTTTATTTCTAAGCGGAATTAAAAATCCATTATTCTCATTGATAATATCTGACGGTCCATAATTACAATCGTAAGCTATTAAAACATTTGAACAAAACATAGCCTCTACCAATACCAACCCAAAGGCTTCTACAGTAGAAGTAAGAGCGAAAATTTTAGATTCTTGTAAAATATGGATAATTTCATCAGTAGATTTTTTGCCTAAAAAAACAACCTTATCCTTCAACCCTAAATTTTCCACTTGTGCTTCTAGCGGATACCTCAATACCCCATCACCAATAATTTGTAAAACCCAATCTTTTTTATCTTTTATTTCGGAGAATATATCAAGAAGTTCAGTTACATTTTTTTCAATTTCTAATCTACCAACAAACGCAATATGATTTTTTTTATCTAAATGGTTTTTATACTTTAATTTTTCAAAATCATCACCCATTAAATTAGGAATAAAATCCGTATTATTAAATTGCCTATAATGAGTAATAGAAGGAGTATTAATACATACAATCGATTTTAGATTTTTATAGTATTGTCTTAATTTTTTAGCATATACAAACCCTCCTACACCATAATATATATGCTCCCAAGCAATAGTTTTTTTTGCTATTTCTCTACCCATTACCCCAATAAAAGAAGACAATTTATACCAACAAGAGATAATAGTATCGTAATTCTGATGATTTTTTTCCAACCAATTTTTCAACATTAAATAAACCCCTATATGATGAATATAAGCATTAATATTCTGTATTTTAGGAACAAACCTAAGCCACTTTACATTAAATTCACATATTTTCCAAGCCCAATGTGAAAAAGTATCTATATGATGTATTTTGACATTTTCATTTAATGGATAAAAATTAGGTCTGGGCGACATTAACAATAGAATTTCTACATTATACCCTTCCTCCACAAGCTCATTGGCTAATGTTGTCATTACCTTAGCCACGCCACCCGGTTTAAATAGCTTATAATACACCAATAGTACCTTTTTACCTTTCCCGTCCATAATTACCTCACTTTATGATATAAAAAACTAAAGGGTAAAAGTCCCCAACTTAATACCTTTATCAAAGACGGTTGAATATCCATCAAAATATTTCTAAAAGAACTTCCATTTTTAAATGAATAGTACTGATAGCCTACAATATTTCTTAGTAATGCTTTAGGATACGCCGATAACCTAACCCCATAGCTATTGAGAAAAGACAAATGACCTTCCTTTAAGCCATAAACATTCTTTCCCGTCCATCTAGTATTAGAGACGGAGGCAGCATCATCTTCGTCTTTATGATAAACCCTCACTACTTTATTAACAAACCTAGTTTTAATTCCCTTAGCATCATATTCGTTAAAAATCACCGATTGCGGAATGTAGCCTTTCCCTTTATAGGAGCTATAATCCTTCCCAAGGATTTGACGATGGTAAGTTGGTGTAATAAAAATTCCAAATTTATCTCCTCTAACCTTGTACTTATAACGCATATCGAAAATACTTCCGTCAAACCCACCGTGAGGATATTCATCGCCCACTATTTTTCCACTTTCATCTACGGAAAGTCCCATCACACCAATATAATCGTCAGGATTGTTAATAGCCTCTACCTCATTAAGGAGAATCTCCAAAGCATCATCAGGATAAGAATCATCAGAATCTACCACCATATGATAAGGTGTAGCAACCTTCTTTATACCATCTAACACCGTTAAAAACTTATGTTGGTTAGGCTGATAACAATACTCTATCTCAAATGGACTTTCCTCCTTAAATCCTTCCACCACTTCCTTAGTGTTATCGGTGGAACCATCATCCATAACCAGCCACTTAAAGCCTAAAAAACTCTGCTTTTTTAAAGAGTTAAACACCCGTGGCAAAGTGTGAGCTCGGTTATAGGTTGGGGTAACTATCGTAATTTTTATATCGTTGTTCATTTTTAATTACATTTACTTGGTAGCTACCAATCTCTCAAACACTTCCGTAACTTGAGCATATATCTTTCTCTCATCAAACTTTTCATCAGCTCCTAAAGTTCCTTTCTTAATTCTCTCCACCAATTCTGGATTGGTAAGGAATGATTTCATTGCTTCAAAGAGTTCATTTTCATCGTAATTAACTAAAATACCGTCTTCCCCATCGTCTATCATCTCTGGTATACCGCCTACATTGGTGGAAATAATTGGTTTCCCCAAAGCCATAACTTCGCCTATCGTCAGTGGATAACTCTCTGATTGAGAAGGTAACACAAAATAATCCGACGCTTTAACATAAGGCCAAGGATTTTTTTGAGTATCCAAAAGTAAAAAAGTTTTTTCTACGGATAATGCTTTCACTTGATTTTTCAGATTTTCCATTTCATTCCCTCCACCTATAACGGCAATGGAATGTAGTAGACCTTCGTCTATCAATCGTTTATGGACTTTTATTAAAGTATGATAACCTTTTCTACTATGCAATCTTCCAATTGAGGTAAAGCACGGACGGACATCAAAATCTACTTTAAAAGCTTCTGCTTTCTCTCTCGCTTCATTGATTTTAATAACATTGTAAATAACTGAACTCTTTGGGTAAGTTACACCATACAAATCTTCTATCACTTGTCTGGTTTGTGCAGCCCCAAAAATCATCCAGTCAAACCTCTTCATCAAATCAATGCGTTTTTTTACCCTTGCCTCATCTTTATCATAGCTAACATCGGTATGAAACCACCCTACTTTCTTGGATTTTTTGTTAGGTGAATTGAGCACCATCTCAAATTCCGCATAGCCTGGTGATACCTCTATATCATATTCTTCCTTTACTTTAGATGCATACAACAAACTCGGAAATTTATCGTAGAATTCTAACTTCAGTCGCCTTAGTCCCAGTTGTATTTTTTGAACAAAAGCATTTCGAGACATCTGCTCTCTCCCTTTTTCCACAACGATAAGCCTAATATCTTTAGGTATTTCGGAGACCAATTCACCTTGATACAAATTAAGCATTAAAGCCAAATCAAACTTATCCTTAGGAAGGTTCCTCAACAAGTCTAAAACCACTCGTGGCACACCTCCCATTTCTAAAGATCTAAGTCTAAATAATACTTTTATTTTTTGTGATTTATTATTAATCATCTAATTATTATTTTTACTGTAGTACTTTCTAATCCATAGATTGGCAGGTTCTTCAATATACTTAAACAGTACAATTGATATAATATTTAAGACAACAAAAATAAATAACTTATTGCTCCAAATATTATCATTAATAAATATTGGGATAAAGCCTTTATGTATTAGGTAAAATATATATGAGCTTTTTCCCAGTAACACCATAAAAGGAGTAGATAAAATTTTACTAATAAAAGTTCTTTCATGGATAAGCCCCCACAACAGAGGCGCTATTCCTAATAAAGATAAGGCTCCCATAGAGACGAACACAGCGGGATCATACTTTAAGTCGAAAACCGCACGGAAAAACTGCATTCCTATAAGATATACGAGTATAAAACCTATCCCTACATAGGTAACCTTATTTTTTAATATTTGTATACTCTTAGATTGGTTGTTAATAAATAAAGCTAGACCTATCCCTACAAAAAACTCTATAATATAAGTAGCTATATTCTTTTGCAAAAAGCCTCCTAGATTGGAAAAGTTAGAAAAAACTTCCTTCATTCCAAAACCAAAAATGAAAATAAGAATTGGCAATAAATAGAGCCAAATTTTCCTCTTCCTAATTAAAATAAAATAAAGCGGTGCTGTTATATAGAACATTTCTTCTAAAGTAAGCGTCCACCCTTGTGCCACTCCTCCCAAGAAATACTCTTTAAAAAGTGCCTTCGTCATTGTAAAACTCAATAGAGCCTCTATTGTTTTTTCTTGAGTCCAAATACCAGAAGTAAGATAACCACTTATAAAAACCGCTACTGTAATCAAAAAATACATGGGATATATCCTTGCAAACCTATTTACCATATACTTCTTGAAATCTATAGGGTTTTCATTAAAATACCTATAAGTTATTAGAAATCCGCTCAATACAAAGAACATATCTACTCCTATATGAAATTCCCATATAATCTTTGCTATCCACTCTGGGTAAGAGTGTGATTCATTTTTAAATGGAAAAAAATGATATATAAAAATCATCCAAGCAGCTATTGCTCTATACCCTGTAAGAGCTGGAAAAAAAAGTTTATTATTACTCATAGAAACTATTCTCTCTATAATTCTCAGCAAAGATAAACAAAGTAATTATGTTTTTTTTAACAAGTTAAACTCATACTTTGTTTATTTACAAAATAATAAATAAATTTACGCTCTAATGAATCCTAAAAAGTAATTTTACCAAAATGAAAGTACTCATTAAAAACGCCCAAATCGTTAATGAAAACCAAATTTTTCAATCAGATATTCTTATAGAGAATAGTTTAATCACTAAGATAACTCCCTCAATATTAGAAACCGAGGCCGACCAAACCATAGACGCTAAAGGATTATACCTTCTGCCTGGGGTAATAGACGACCAAGTTCACTTTAGAGAGCCTGGGCTTACCCACAAAGGAACTATTGAAACCGAAAGCCGTGCTGCCGTTGCTGGAGGTGTTACGAGTTTTATAGAACAACCCAACACTGTTCCTAATGCGGTTACCCAAGAGCTTTTAGAAAATAAATATCAGATAGCTTCACAAACTTCCCACGCTAACTACTCTTTCTCTATGGGTGGAACCAATGACAATTTAGACGAAGTCCTAAAAACCAACCCTAGAAATGTAGCTGCAATAAAACTTTTCTTAGGTTCTTCTACAGAAAATATGCTGGTGGATAATCCAGAAATTTTAGAAGAAATTTTCTCCAAAGTTAAAATGCCTATTTGTGTGCATTGCGAAGACGAAACTACCATTCGTAAAAATACAGAAGACTATAAAAGCAAATTTGGCGATGATATTCCTGTAAAATACCACCATCTCATCAGGAGCGAAGAGGCTTGTTTTATTTCATCAGCTAAAGCCGTAGAACTCGCTCAAAAAACAGGTGCAAGACTACATATTTACCACTTATCAACCGCTAAAGAGACCATATTATTAGATAATATGACTCCTCTAAAAGACAAAAAAATAACTTCAGAAGTTTGTGTGCATCATCTTCATTTTACTAATGAAGACTATGAAACTAAAGGTAGCCTTATCAAATGGAATCCTGCCGTTAAAACTCAACAAGATAAAGATGGCTTATGGGAAGCACTACTTGATGGTAGAATAGATGTGATAGCAACAGACCACGCCCCACACACCTTAGACGAAAAACAAAAACCTTACACACAATGTCCTTCGGGAGCACCTCTTGTACAGCACTCTTTGCAAACGATGTTAGAGTACCATAAAAAAGGAAAGGTAAGTCTAGAAACGATTGTGGAGAAGATGTGCCACAATCCAGCCATCATTTTCCAAATAGAAAAGAGAGGCTTTATAAGAGAGGGCTATAAGGCAGATTTGGTATTGGTAGATTTAAACACTGAACAAACAGTTTCCAAAGAAAATATACTTTACCATTGTGGCTGGAGTCCATTAGAAGGCGAAACCTTTCATTCCAAAATCACACATACTTTTGTTAATGGGCATTTGGCTTATCACAATGGAGAAGTTTCCTCTACTAAACACGGAGAAAGACTTTTATTTGATAGAAACTAAACTTTAATAAAAAACAATAAAACTAAATTATTCATTATGAGATTAAAAAAATCATTTATCCTTTTGATGCTTTTCCTATCGTTAGGGGTATTTGCCCAAAATTACGAATGGAAAAGTGCTTCGTCTGCTGGATACGACTATAAGTATGTTACCAGCGACCCAATGAAAGCCCGTTTCTACACTCTAAAAAACGGACTGACGGTAATTCTTAGCCCTACGCCTAAAGACCCTAGAATCCAATGCTACATTGCGATAAAGGCAGGAAGTAAAACAGACCCTGCTACCAACACAGGTCTAGCTCATTACTTAGAACATATGATGTTTAAAGGAACTGATAAATACGGCTCGTTAGACTGGGCAAAAGAAAAAGTAGAGCTTGACAAAATAGATGCTTTGTACGAACAGTACAATAAAACAACTGATGAGGTTAAAAGAAAAGCCATCTACCGAAAAATAGACTCTATTTCTGGAGTAGCTGCCAAGTTTGCCATTGCCAATGAATACGACAAAATGATGTCTGCTATGGGAGCTCAAAATACAAATGCCTTTACAAGTTTTGAACAGACGGTTTACACAGATGATGTACCTAGCAGTTCATTGGACAAATATTTAAAGGTACAAGCGGAAAGATTTAGAAACCCTATTTTAAGGATATTCCACACAGAGTTGGAAGCTGTTTATGAAGAGAAAAACCGAAGCCTAGACAGCGATGGCAGTAAAGTTTTTGAAACTCTTTTCGCTAACTTGTTTAAAAACCATAACTACGGTAAACAAACCACTATCGGTACCGTGGAACATCTTAAAAACCCTTCTTTAGTAGAGATTAGAAAATACTTTAACACTTA
The DNA here is from genome assembly GCF_009670965.2 of Riemerella anatipestifer. NCBI lineage: Bacteria > Pseudomonadati > Bacteroidota > Flavobacteriia > Flavobacteriales > Weeksellaceae > Riemerella > Riemerella anatipestifer. Next base: position 607,891 of record NZ_CP073239.1, read on the forward strand.
CTATGTGCCTAACAATATGGGTATCATTATGTCGGGAGATTTTAACCCAGACGAAGTGATTAAGAAAATAGACCAAAGTTTTGGTTATATGAAATACAGCCCTGTACCTAAGTACACTTTCTCTCCAGAAACACCTACCAATCAACCTATTATTAAAGAGATTGTAGGTCCTGATGCAGAAGGACTTACTATGGGCTTCCGTCTTCCAGGTAATAAGGATAAAGATGTTCTGTTAGCTGATTTGGTAGGACAGATTTTAACTAATGGTAAAGCAGGACTACTAGACCTCAACCTTGTGAAAAAACAAAAGCTTCTTTCCGCAGGAGCATTTACTTTTTTGCTTATAGACCACGGTGTGCTTTACATTAGTGCTAAACCTACCTCTGGACAATCTTTAGAAGAAGTAAAAGATTTGGTACTTAACGAAATCGATAATTTGAAAAAAGGAAACTTTGATGACCAGCTCATCACTTCTATCGTTAATAATATGAAGAAGATGAAAATCAAAGATTCTGAAAACTACGGCGACCGTGCTAGTGTTCTAATGGACGCCTTCACTTCCGAATTAGACTGGAAAGACCAAGTGGCTTATGTTAACAACCTTTCTAAAATCACAAAACAGCAGGTGGTAGATTTCGCTAATAAATATTTAGGAAATAACTATGTTGCAGTACTCAAAAGAAAAGGAGAAAAATCTGAAAGCATTAAGATAGAAAAACCTGAAATCACTCCAGTAGAAACCAATGCTGATAAACAAAGTGATTTTGTGAAGATGGTTGCATCTATGCCGAGCAATAGTTCTAAACCTGTATTTTTAGACTACAACAAAGACCTTAAAAAGTCTAAACTTGCACAAGCAGAAGTGCTTTATGTGCCTAACCAAGACAATAGTCTTTTCAGATTGATGTACCGTTATAAGATAGGAAGTCTTAACGATTTAAAGCAATCTATCGCTTCACAATACATTCAGTTTTTAGGAACAGATAAAAAATCTTCTGAAGCTATTTCTAAAGAGTTTTACAAAATTGCTAGTAGCTTTAAAGTATCTACAGGAGAGGAATACACCACCGTTACAATAGAAGGTTTACAAGAAAACTTTGACCAAGCCGTGAGCCTGTATGAAGATTTAGTTCTTAATGCTAAACCTGACGAAACTGCCCTTACCAATCTAAAAGCGAGGCTTATGAAAGGTAGAAAAGATGCTAAACTTAACAAAAATGTCATCTTACAAGGGCTTACTAGCTATGCTACTTATGGAGCAGACAACAAATTCAATTATGTGCTTTCAGACGATGAACTTAACAAAATCACCGCTGATGAACTTGTGGCGAGAATTAAACAACTCAACAACTACGAGCAGACCATTATTTACTACGGTCCTGAAAAACTAAATGTACTTGTAAACAAATTGAGTAAACTCCACAAGATGCCAAGCACTTTGGCAAAACCAAACCCTGCAAAGGTATTTACACAAGTAAAACAGGATAAAAATCAAGTTTTATTTGCTGACTATGATATGGTTCAAGCCGAAACTAGATGGATTAGAAATACAGACCTCTACGACCCTAACAAAACCGCATTAGTAAAGGTATTCAATAATTACTTTGGTGGTGGTATGGGTGCCATTGTGTTCCAAACCATTAGAGAAAGTAAGGCTTTAGCTTACAGCACCTTTGCTTACTATGTTCAGCCAAGCAAAAAAGAAGAGAAGTATACTTTATTAGGATATGTAGGTAGCCAATCAGACAAGTTTAATGAAGCAACCGCTTCTATGAACGAGCTACTTAACAAGCTCCCAGAACTTCCGGAAAATCTCAACCTAGCTAAAGGACAAACCAAAAAAGATATAGAAACCGAACGCATTACACAAGACGGTATCATCTTTAACTATTTGGAAGCTCAAAGACTAGGCTTAAAAGAGGATATTAGAAAAGTTATCTACCAAACTGTTGATAAAATCAACTTTGCAGATTTAAAAAATTTCCATCAAAATTATCTTGCTAACCAACCTTACACCTATGCTATCGTAGCGTCTAAAGATAAGGTTAAAGAAGAAGATATGAAGAAATTAGGCGAACTTAAAAAGTTAAGTTTGGAAGAAATCTTTGGATACTAAACCAATCCTCCGCTTAAAGCAAAAGAAGTCGAAACATAATTGTTTCGGCTTTTTTTGTCCTTTACTCTAAAAGATTTTATTTAACTTTAGACCTAAATTTAATTCAAAATGAACTATACAGATTCTATGCTCAAAGAGAATGCTCTTAAAGATAAAGTAGCCATTGTAACAGGTGGCGGTAGCGGATTAGGGAAAGCCATGTCAAAATATTTCTTAGAATTAGGGGCTAAGGTTGTCATTACTTCTAGAGATTTAGACAAACTAAAAAGCACAGCTACAGAACTAGAAAACGCCACTGGAGGTACAGTATTACCACTCGCTTGTGATGTCAGAAATTATGATGAGGTAGAAGCAATGAAAGCGGAAGCCCTAAAAACTTTCGGAAAGATAGATATTTTAGTAAATAATGCTGCGGGGAACTTTATCTCGCCTACCGAAAGGCTATCTGCCAATGCCTTTGATGTCATTATTGATATTGTATTAAAAGGAACTAAAAACTGTACTCTATCTATTGGCAAACATTGGATTGAAGAAAAACAAAAAGGAACTGTACTTAATATTGTTACCACTTATTCTTGGACAGGCTCTGGCTATGTAGTACCTTCGGCTTGTGCAAAGGCAGGGGTTTTAGCAATGACAAGAAGCCTTGCTGTGGAATGGGCAAAATATGGCATTAGATTTAACGCGATAGCTCCAGGACCTTTCCCTACCAAAGGAGCGTGGGAACGCTTACTCCCAGGAGACCTTGCCGAGAAGTTTGATATGAGAAAAAAAGTTCCTCTAAGAAGAGTAGGCGAACACCAAGAGTTGGCAAACCTTGCGGCTTATTTGGTTTCTGATTTCTCGGCTTACATCAATGGAGAAGTAATTACCATAGACGGTGGCGAATGGCTACAAGGTGCTGGGGAATTTAATATGTTAGAACAAATCCCTGCCGAAATGTGGGACGCCCTAGAAATGATGATAAAAGCGAAAAAAGGCAGTTAACGCTAACCTTTTTACAATAATAAATCCCCTCCGTTTGGAGGGGATTTTGGTTTTGAACCTATAAACTTACTTAGCCAATAGGTCTTTTACTAAAGATTTAAGCTCTGTAATCTCTGCTTTGAGTGCTTTTACCTCTTTGTCCTTTTCTAATAGGTGTAAGTAAAGCTCTTCTATTTTCTCTACATTGGTAAGCTGAGTTGCCATAAGGTCTATATAACCTTGCTTTTTAATTTCTGCGGCGGACTTATACCCTGGCAAATGCCCATTAGTTTTTACAAAATCTTCTACTTGACTAAGGGTTTTAAAGCTATAGTCTGCTTTAATGCTAGAAGTACCTGTGTAATACTTTTGGAATACATAGTCTGGGAAGATAGCGGCATTAGCTCCTATAAAGCCTGTAGCTTTTACATTACCCGCAACTTCTAGTTTTTCCGCTGGAGCTGTAGTTCCAACACCTAGAGAACCTTCTAAAAAATTTATTTTGTTATCTCCTTGTATATAAAAGCCATACTTATTTTTCGCTTGAGTAGGTGCTGATGATGTATAAAAATCATAATAATTATCTATTGATCCTTGTAAATTTATAGCTCCTGTAGATCCAAGATCTGAACGAAATGCCATATAAGCACCAACCGATTGATTAACTTTCTGCGACAACAACCTTGAAACTACTCCCGACAAATTAGTCACGGCACCAGTACCTGCTAAAACATTTTCAAACATTCCACCAAACACAAAATTATGAGGGGTAGTATTTTTAATTTCATTCCTATTAAGCGAAGCTATCATTCCTGTTGATACAGTTGCATCATTCTCAACGATATTAACTGTATGAGTTCCAAAAATACTATTATAAGTTGCATTTGCTCTAGCTGCAGATACAAAAACCCCTCCTGCCATTCTATTAGTTACATTGGCAGTACCTTCAATTTGACCAGGGTATAGACCTTTCTCTTTACTGTTTGAAGCTTCAGCATATACACCTATAATTTGTTCGGTTGGGTTAGATGTCCATCGAGAAAGACCATAAAAATGACCTCCTTTAATAATATCTGCACTAGCATTATATTGCTGATAACCTGCACCGTACACCCCTCTCAATTCTCTTGCGGTAGCACCTACTTCTCCACCAACACTAGCATCTGAATGAACACCTGATATAACATATCCATGTCCAGAAGAATTATTACTTGCTTGAGCAAGAACACCTCTTAACTCATCAATACGCCCTGTTGAACTTCTACCCATTGAAGATGAGAAAAAAACTGCAGATTGCCTAAGTATACGGGAAGTTAAATCGTTATTAATCAAACTATATGACGACCCTGTGTAGGATTTTAAATTACTCACTCCATCAGAAGAGGTAGTATGATTCTCTTTCAATATAGAAGTCAATGAATTAAAAACATAACCCCTTCCACCACTATTGTTATAATCAATTCCTAAAGTGTTTAAGGGGAGTATGTCACTACTTTGAAAAACAGAGTTAAGATTATTTCCTCTTGGATTTGCGGATAAAGCAGGCTGCCCACTATCATTTACAAGTGTAGTCCAATCGACTCCTCCCTGATTAATATAAACCTTGCCATTATCTAATATTTCAAAAATGTTAGAAGGGTTATTACCTTTTGCTTTTTTCGCATAAATAGCATCTATGCCATTATGTATCCACTCTTGGTCTAGGCTTCCTGATGCACTTTTCACCCATTCTGTACCGTTGTAATAGTAATACCCTTTCTCTGTTATTTTGGCTACTTTAGTATCATTGCCTGTATAATTACTTATAGCCCCATTCGTCTTAGTAGCGTCATCTATTACGTACACTAAAGTCCCTTCTATAGGAGCTTCGATACTTGCCACACGAGTTTTACTTAATTGGGGGGCTAAAATCCCTTCGTTAGTTTTGGCGTCACCTTGGCTATTGGTTGCACTAGGCTGAACATCTAAAGTAGCTCTAGGCGAGGAGGTATTAACCCCTACTTTACCACTTTGCCCATAAACCGCTAATCCTAAGCCTAAAAAGGCTAACACACTTAATTTTGTAGTCTTTGTTTTCATAATATTTAATTTTAAAATTGTTAATAATTTATTTTTCTTGTAACTGTTTTTTTACTTGATTTCCTTTGGGCTTAAAACCGCAGGCGTCTCGTTTAAATTTGCACGCCTGTGGTTACCCAACCGAACGCCTGCGGATTTTTTTTTCACGCGTGCGGTTTTGTCGCCCTCTGCTAGAGCTTTTCGTAGCTTAGCGTGGCGAGCATCTTTTTCAGGTCAGAACCTGGGGTAAATACCACCTTGGCATTTTTAATAACTGCTGAGGTTACTTCCTCTTCTTTGGCTTTACCCTCGCTACTGATACTCACCCTCATACTACCGAGTTCTCCTAAGCGGATAATTTGTCCTTCGGCTAGAGAAGACTGCATTACATCTACCAAAGCGTAAAGCACCGCTCTGATGTCCGCTCCGCTTACCGTTGAGATTTTCTCAATGTCTCGGGTAAGTCCTGCTAAAGTTTTTTCGCTGACTACATTGGCAGAAGCGTAGTATTTTTTCTCGCCTCCACCGGCAACTCCTGGTTGCCCTTTCTGAATGACTTTGTACTTAATTGGCATAAAGATTTAGTTTTTAGATGTTAGATATTAGATGTTAGTTGTTAAATGGTTGATGGCTATTAGAGGTTGGAGGTTGGTCTTAAGGGCTGATGAGGCTATACTAAGTTCTAATCTCTCATATCTAACCTCTAACCTTAAAAAACGCCTTTCCTCTCTAAACACACACAAAACGAGAGGAAAGGCTAAGGCAGAAAGAAAGCAAAAACTCCCTTTCTGAACACTAAAAGCACCCAACAAGAACGACCATGTTTTAAGACAAAACAATGGTGCTTTTAGTAGATATTGATGAAAGCTAAAATTAGAGTAGTATAAACACAAAAAGCCCCCAACAAAAGTTGGTGGAATAATATTTTGTTTTAACGATAAAAGTCTAAGTAATTTTCTAAATAATCGGACACATACCCACGAAACTACTTGTGTGTGTGTGTGTGTGTGTGTGTGTTTACACAATTATTTGGAAGTACCAAATTTTTGTGTAGGTTTTTTTCACTTTTTTGTATGTCGCTGATAGTGTATCGCATAAATATGAAGCAAACTTATAACCTTTTGTTAAAGTACACAAGTTTTTAGAGAAATTTTATTCTCTAAAAATTGACCACACCTCAAGTTAAAACCTCACTACTCCCTTAAAGTATCCCAGCTGCGGATAGTTTTTATCTATATAAAAATCACTAAATTTGCAGACTTAATTTTTGTCATGAGTACTAATTCTAAAACAGCGGCTTACCATACTTTAGGCTGTAAACTTAATTTCGCTGAAACTTCCACCATCGCTAGACAACTGTCTGATGCCGGTTACCAAAAAGTAAGCTTTGATGACAGAGCCGATGTCTATGTAATCAATACCTGTTCGGTAACAGAAAATGCCGACCGTGAGTGCAAAATACATGTAAAAAGAGCTATGAAAGCCAACCCCGAAGGATTGGTGGTGATTGTAGGTTGTTACGCTCAACTCAAGCCCGAAGAAATTTCTAAAATAGAAGGGGTGGATTTGGTATTGGGAGCCAAAGAGAAGTTTAATATTTTAAGCTACTTAGAAGATTTAGAAAAAACCCACAACGAGGGTATCGTTCATTCTTGCGAAATAGAAGAAGCCGATTTTTTCATCGGTTCTTATTCCATAGGAGACCGCACGAGAGCCTTTTTAAAAGTGCAAGACGGCTGCGACTACAAGTGTACTTACTGCACCATACCTCTAGCACGAGGTATTTCTAGGTCTGACACTATAGAAAATGTGATTAAAAACGCTCAAGAAATCGCCGCTAAAGACATTAAAGAAATTGTTTTAACAGGAGTGAATATTGGGGATTATGGCAAAGGAGAATTTGGTAATAAGAAACACGAGCATACTTTTCTAGACCTCATCACAGAATTAGACAAAGTTGAAGGGATTGAACGCATTAGAATTTCGTCTATAGAACCCAACTTATTAAAAAATGAAAGTATAGAGCTTGTTGCCCAAAGTAAAAGGTTTGTGCCTCATTTTCACATTCCGTTGCAGTCTGGTAGTGATGAACTCCTCAAAAGAATGAAACGCCGCTACCTCACTAAGCTGTATAAAGATAGAATAGACACCATAAAATCTGTAATGCCTAACGCTGCCATTGGGGTAGATGTGATAGTGGGCTTCCCTGGAGAAACGGAAGAGCGTTTTTTAGAAACCTACCATTTTCTAAATGAGTTGCATATCTCTTACCTCCATATTTTCACTTATTCTGAAAGGGAAAATACCGAAGCCGTAGCAATGGACGGTGTAGTGCCTATCTCCGAAAGAAAAAAGAGAAACAAAATGCTTAGGATTCTATCCGAGAAGAAAAAGATGGCTTTTTATCAGTCTCAACTTGGGAAAACATTGCCTATCCTTTGGGAACACGAAAATAAAGACGGTATGATGTTCGGATTTACGGAAAATTATGTAAGGGTAAAGAAGCCTTTTGACCAAAGTTCCGTTAATCAAGTAGAAACATTAAAGCTCAATAAAATAGAAGCAGACGGTACAGTATCGGTCAGTTCTTCTTTTGAACAGTTTTTAGAGAATGCCTAAAAAACAAAAGCCTCACAAATTTGTGAGGCTTTATTGTTGGTTTTAATTCTAATTTACATTCTATTTACCACACCAATGCCTAGTAATTCTAAACCTCTCTTAATGGTTTTCGCCGTAAGAGAAGAGAGTTTCAGACGCAAGTTTTTAACCGCTGCATCTTCCTGATTAAGGATAGGATTATTCTGATAGAAAGAGTTATATAACTTTACTAAATCATAAATATAATTAGCCAATTGTGCTGGACTAAGCGTTTCTGCCGCCTTAGAAACTACTGTTTTAAAGTTACCCAAATGCGTTATAAGCTCTTTTTCATAAGCATTGATTTCTATATCCTCTGCTAAATCCTGTGGTTCATAACTAGCTTTCTCTAACAACGATTGGATTCTAGCATAAGTATATTGGATAAATGGTCCTGTGTTACCATTAAAATCTATACTCTCCTCTGGATTAAACAACATCTTCTTCTTAGGATCTACTTTGAGCATATAATACTTAAGAGCTCCCTGCCCTACAATTTCGTAAGAACGCTCCTTATCCTCTTCTGGCAAATGTTCTAGTTTCCCTAGTTCTTGAGCTTTTTCTTTAGCCGTGAGGTACATTTCCTGCATTAAATCGTCTGCATCTACCACTGTTCCCTCTCTTGATTTCATCTTTCCATGTGGCAATTCCACCATACCATAAGAAAGGTGATACAGATGCTCTGCCCAATCGTATCCTAGTTTTTTCAAGATTTTAAATAGCACTTGAAAGTGATAATCTTGCTCGTTTCCTACGGTATAAATCAGTTTTTGTATATCATTCTGTTTGAAGCGTTCCACCGCTGTTCCTAAATCCTGCGTCATATAAACGGAAGTACCATCACTACGCAATAATAACTTTTGGTCTAAACCTTCATCAGATAAATCACACCATACTGAGCCGTCCTCTTTCTGATACAATACTCCTTTAGAAAGTCCTTCTTGTATTAAATCCTTGCCTAGTATATAGGTATTACTTTCGTATTGGATTTGGTCAAAATCAACACCTAATCTTTTATAAGTTTCTCCAAAACCATCGTAAACCCATTGGTTCATCTTCTGCCACAATTCACGCACTCGAGGATTTTCTTTCTCCCAATCTAGAAGCATCTTTTGTGCTTCCACAAAAATCGGAGCTTGCTTTTTAGCTTCATCTTCTCCTAAACCATTTTCTACAAGATTTTGGATTTCTTTCTTGTACTCTTGGTCAAATTTAACATAGTAATTTCCTACTAGCTTATCTCCCTTCAGCCCTGAATCAGCAGGAGTTTCTCCATTACCAAACTTTTCCCACGCCAACATAGACTTACAGATATGGATTCCTCTATCATTAACAATTTGAGTTTTGATAACGTCGTACCCTGCTTCTTTCAGTATTTGAGCAACTGAATAACCCAAAAGAATATTTCTAATATGCCCTAAATGAAGTGGTTTATTAGTATTAGGAGAAGAATACTCCACCATTACTGTTTGATTCTTTGGTGTAACTGTTCCAAAGTTTCGCTCTTCTGCTTTAAAACTTTCTATGAAGTATTTATTTTTAACTTTAAGATTAAGAAAACCTTTGACTACATTAAAGCCTTCTACAAAATCACTAGAATTTATTATAGCCTCGCCTATCTCTTGCCCTAATGCATCTGGGCTCTTCTTAAGCTGTTTCACCAAAGGAAATATTACCACCGTAAAATCTCCTTCAAAATCTGTTTTATTTTCTTGTACTTCCAAAGTTATATTTGGAAGACCATACACAGACTCCACAACTTGAGCAATACTTTCCTTTATATACTCTTTAATATCCATTAATCATTTTGTTTTAACTCTGCAAATATACACAAATAAAAAACCACCCCGAAGAGTGGTTTTTATGAATGTGAGAAAACACTATCTAGTTTTTGTCCCAAATTAACTTAGTCGTTAATTTATCTCCTCCTACTGTTGTTTGTGCTGCTTTATAATTTTCTGGATTTAACGTAGCTAAATTTGTAGGGTATGTTACTCTATATGGTACATCTGTAAGACCTGCAACCAAGCTTTCAAATGTATAAGTCATATTCCCATCTTTATCAGGAGCTAAATATTTATTGGTCTGCCCTGGTTTTAGTAAGAAATTAGGATACCCCGTTCTTCTATATTCAGACCACGCTTCAACTGGTTGCATATAAAGCGCTATATATTTTTGTGTTATAACATTTTCTTGATTTGGAGCTGGTAAATTGCTTACAAAAGAATCAATATCAGAAGTATTTACACCCCAGTTTTCCATAGAAGCCCTAACTCCTTTTTCATAATGTGTTCTATCCCATCCGTTAACTTCACTCAGTAAAAACTCTACTTCTGCATACTCCATAAAAGTAAGCGTTGCATCAGGTCTCATCACATTATACCCAAATATAGATGTTTTTCCATTTTCCGCCTGTTGTGGAGCAGATTCACTAGCAACACCATAAGGCATACCAACATAGTTATTTATATCACTTGACGGAGTATATCCATTAGTAGAAGTTAAGTCTACTGAAGTTCCTTTTGGTGCTGCCATCTGTTGTAATCTCGGGTCAACCCCAAAATTACCCTTTTCCCCTTTTAGAGCCTTTATAAAAGTGTCTGAAACATGAAAATCTTCCCTTGCATCAACTACAAAGGCCGTGTACAAAGGAGCAGCATATGTAGGGTCTGACTGGTAAGTTAATGTAGCATTATCTGCATTAGAGGTCATCACTCCAGAAGCTATAGCGTCAGTAATATGTGCCTCTGCTCCAGAAACTACTCCTTTGACTCTGTTTGCAATCCTAAGTCTTAATGAATTAGCAAACTTTTTCCACTTCTTAGAATCACCTGAAAATATTCTATCACCACTAGCATGAGAAGATACGAAAACAGGTTTCGATGTATCCATCATCTCTGATGCTTCTTTCAGCTCCTTAAGTATGTCTGCATATATCTTTTGCTGAGAAGCAAACTTAGGATTTGGATATTTCAAAACATCTAGCGCTTGAAAATCAGAGTCTTTAGAACCATAGGAATAATAAGGTACATCTCCATAAGTATCTACTAATTGAGAAAATATGTAGCTTAACATAATACGGGACATTGCTACCTGATTTTGATTAATACCATAAGCACTAACTGTATTAGCAGTTTCTGGATTTGTATTCAAATCTATAATAAATTTAAAATCTTTAGCTACTAGGTAATAATCTCTATAAAGGGACTGGTTGACATTTTCTCTAAAGCGATATCTATCCTCTTCAGTATAGTTTGTCTGAGCAGAATACTGCATCCACGGTAAGAAAAATCTACCTGAAGAAAATGCTCCCCTAGTAGCGTCCATAAGCTCCTTAACAGCAGAATTAAGAACAGCGGATGTAGGTGCTTGTGATGGATTATTAGGATTTTTATTTATTTCTTCAAAGTCCTGTCTACAACTAGTAAGAATAGTAACAGCCGACAATGAAGAAAGAATAGTTAAGTTATATAATATTTTTTTCATGATTTAATTAAAATTTAAATTGTACATTAACTCCATATGTTCTTGTAGAAGGAAGAGAACCTCCTTCGATCCCTTGTATATTTCCAGAAGAGTAAGAAGCCATTTCAGGATCAAAGCTTTTCCAAGCTAACCCCCAAGTTAACAGATTTCTTCCAAATGCAGATACTGTAACACCTTGAAATGGTCCTATCATACTTTTAGGTAATGAATATGATAATGTTACCTCTCTTAATTTCCAATAACTTGCATCAAACACGTTCATCGCAGCTACCGTACCATAATGAGATGTTCCCCAATCTTGTGCAGAAATAACAATATCATTAGGAGTTCCGTCTGCCTTCACACCAGGGTTAATAACTCCTGTTTCTCTAACTCCATTAGCTGCTGTTTCCTCCAGCATACCTGAGTACATTCCCCACATATGAGAAATAGAATAGTAATTACCTCCTTTTTGTCTATCTACCAAAGCAGAAAGAGTAAACGATTTATACTTGAACGTACTTCTAATACCCATATTATAATCTGGAATAATTGACCCTAAAGATTTAATTTCAGACGGCACATAATAACCATTTTCATCTACAACCTTATTTCCTTTTGCATCATAAGTAAAATCTGTACCATAAATTTGGCCATATCTTTCTCCTTTTACAGCCTCAATACTTACTAAACCAAAAGGAACATTAGAGATTCTAAGAATATTATTGTCTCCATAAAGAGATAATAATTTATTATTATTCTTAGCAAAGTTCCATGTCAAATCCCAACTAAAGTTTTCTGTTTTGATAGGTGTAAGGTTAACAATTGCTTCTATACCTTTATTTTCCATACTACCTGCATTTCTTATTATAGATGTATTACCTGAAGATGGGTCAACCTGTACAGGTGTTAGCAAGTCTGTTGTAACAGATCTATAATAAGTAACATCAAAGCCAAATCTTTTCTTGAACATACTCACTTCCAAACCTATCTCCTTAATCGTTCTCTGTTCAGGAATCAAATTTGGATTATTCTGAGTTCCAGGATACGAAAATCTAGGAAAATAAAAAGGTTGTCTTGTATCCAAGTATGTCTCCAAGGAATAAGGTGACGTATCATTAGCTGTTTTCGCCCAACCAGCTCTCAACTTACCGTAATTTAACCAACTAGCTTTAAGTAAGTCTGAAAAAACAAAACTTCCTGTCAAAGATGGATATGTTTCTCCTTTAGACACTGTAGAAAAATCATCTCTTCTTAGAGTTCCATCTATGAATAATAAGTTTTTATACCCTAAAGATACAGAACCAAAAATACTATTTACTCTTCTTCTCTCTTGATAGTTGGTTACAGTAGAAGGCGTGTAACCATTACCTAAATTATACAAACCAGGAACAACTAAACCTCCATTGGTTTGCCCTGCTAAAGAAGAGTATTTATTTTCTCTTCTATTTACACCAACAAAAGAACTAACACTAAAATCATTCAAAAACTTAGTATCATAGTGAAGTCGTCCTTCATAATTAAATTCTGTAAAATTTCTTTGAACTATTTGGTAATAAGATTGTGCTTGAGAGCCTACTGCTTGTCTTTGTTGTATTTCCAAACTATACGTATCACCATAGACATTTCCTGTCGCATATAAGCCTTTAGCTATCTCATATTTTAATCCAAAATTACCATAGAATCTATTTCTTCTATCATCAGCTGTATTTTCATAAACAGTCCAATAAGGGTTATCTGAGTATTTTGGTGTTGGATTTAAATATGATGTTCTATTCCAAGGTCTTTGTCTTCCATTTGGCATTTTGTAGTCTCTAAGAGCAGCCATATCCAGCTGCCTTTGCCCCCATTGGAAAAACTTTTGAGCAACCGAATTATCTGAATACCCTTGTTCAGGTCTATTAAAACCATTAGTAATAACATAATTGAATGTTCCATTCATACTAAGATCCTCTGTTAACTTGGAATCCATATTAAAACCTAAAGTAGATCTTTCTAACTTGGAGTTAGGTACAATCCCCTCTGTTTTAACATTAGCCAAAGACAAACGTACATTAGTACCACTAAAAGATTTAGATAAAGATATGGAATTGTTATATGTAACACCTGTTCTAAAGAAATCTTCAACGTCATGCTGAGGAGCAACCCATGGAACTTCCTTTAAATATTGATTTGGAAATTCGGGATCAAAAGCATTCCAAGGTAAATACATCAAATTAGGATTATATTTAGGTCCCCAAGATTCATCTACTGCATAACGAGCAATATTATACTGTCTACCGTTTATGGTAACTTTCGGTAGAGTAGCACCTACGCCACCCCCGTACTCTTTTTGTAACCTAGGCATCACATTAATAGACTCCAAAGTAAGCCCCGTATTAAAGGTTATACTCGTTTTCCCAGACTTTGCTCTCTTTGTAGTATACATTATAACTCCATTTGCTGCCCTAGATCCATACAAAGCCGAAGCAGGCCCTCCTTTGAGGACGGTTACAGATTCTATATCGTCAGGGTTAATATCTGCAGAAGCATCTCCATAATCCCTACCTCCATATCCAGCTGCCGTATTACTTCCATTATAGTTTGAGTTATCCAAAGGGATTCCATCAACGACAATTAGTGGCTTGTTATTACCTGTAACAGAATTAACTCCTCTTATACTAATTTTTGTAGATCCTCCCATAGAAGACGGCGCAGTAACTTGAACCCCAGCAACGTTTCCAGATAATGCTCCTACAGCATTCGTCTGCCTAGAGTCCGTTAACAAACCTCCACTGACCTCTTGAGCTTGATACCCCAAAGCTTTTTTCTCTCTTTTAATACCTAAAGCAGTTACTACCACTCCTTCAATTTCAGTAGTTTTAGTAGAGTCTTTTTTCACCTTCTGTGCATCTACTGTTACAAAAGATGAAGTAAGAACTACAGCTAAAACGCTTGTTGTTAATTTCTTCATATCAAAATAAATTTTTCACGGAACAATTTTATAACATTATCTTAACATATACAATAAGTAAGTTAAATTTTCTTAAAAAAAGCTAATTTTGTAGTACTTATCATTATATCTCAATATTAAAATATGTTTTATGGAATTGATAAAAAAATGGTCTAAAAATTATATAGAAGCAGGTTGCGATGAAGCAGGTAGAGGTTGCTTGTGTGGACCTGTGGTTGCTGCAGCAGTTGTTTTAGATGAAAGTTTTGAGCAAAACCTTATCAATGACTCTAAGAAACTTAGTTTTAAAACAAGAAATGAACTGGATTTATACATTAAAGATAACGCTTTAGATTATGCTATAGCAGAGCTTCCACCTACTTTTATTGATGAACATAATATCCTAAACGCAAGTATACACGCTATGCATCTTGCTTTGGATAAACTAACCATTCGCCCAGAACTCATTTTAGTAGATGGCAATAGGTTTAAGCCCTATCCTTTCACGCCACACGAGTGTATTATAAAAGGAGATTCTAAAGTTTTATCCATTGCTGCAGCTTCTATTTTAGCCAAAAATTACAGAGACCATGTTATGATTAAACTCCATGAAGAGTATCCAGAATACGGCTGGAACAAAAACTTTGGCTATGCTACCAAACAACACCGAGAGGCACTTAATAAGCTAGGACCTACCATACATCACCGAAAATCCTTCAGGTTAGACTATAATTAAATATATGATAAAAATCATATTTTTTATTTAACAATTTGTTAACAAAAAAATAGCCTCAAAACCGATGATTTTGAGGCTATTTATATTATTTCTAAATTTATTTTTACTTGCGTTTAGCTCTCTGTTGCTCCTGTAATCTTTGCTGTTCTTGAGCTTTTTCCATCATTTCACGCATCCTTTTTTGGAACTTACCTTCCTTTTTAGGCTTCGCTTTGTTGGCTTGAATCTGTGCGTGAATGGTTTTTTCATCTAAAATCCAATACTTAATCACTAGAATAATGATAATATTGATACCGTTAGACACAAAATAATACCAAGATAATCCAGACGCCGCAGAGTTCAAGAAAAATAAGAACATTACTGGGAAAATATACATCAAAGGCTTCATATTAGGCATACCTTCCTGCGTTGGTTGTTGCATATTACCTGCTGTCATCACTGTATATATCAATAGTACCGCCGTACAAGCCAAAGCAAAAATACTGATATGCTCTCCTAAAAATGGAATATGGAATGGTAGCTTTATTAAATCATCATAAGCCGTTAAATCGGTTGCAAACCAAAAACCTTTCCCTCTCAAATCTAACATATTAGGGAAGAAACGGAATAATGCATAGAATATAGGAATTTGTAACAATGCTGGTAAACACCCTGCTAACTGATTAACACCAGCCTTTCTATACACCTCCATCACTGCTTGTTGCTTCTTCATTGGGTCGGCGTCTTTGAGTTTGGCGTTTACTTCTTCTATTTCAGGACGAATCACCTTCATCATTGCACTCAACTTATGTTGTTTGTACATAATTGGAGAAAGTACCACTTTAACCAAAATCGTCATCAAGAAAATTACCCAACCAGCAGCTATTCCCCAAGATGAAATCATATTATACATCGGGATAAATATCCAACGGTTCATTGTTCCTATAAAAGACCAACCAAGAGGAATAATTTCATCAAAGTTCTTATCAAATGTCTTTAATAATTTTAAATCCAATGGTAAAAAGTACCACGAAAAACTTTGATTAAACTCTCCTCCCGTAATTTCTAACTCTCCATTGAAATCAAATTTCTTAAGGTATTCACCTTCCTCTATCATGTCTTGATGACCTGTGGAGTTTTTAAACCCATTCTTGGCTTCTATAATAGGCGTAAAAAACTGCTGTTTAACCGCTAACCAATTTAAAACTTCTTTGGTTTCGTCCATAGAAGTTCTAGCATCATAATCGGTGCTTTTATAGTTATTAAAAGCATAAACAAACTCTGTATGTTGTTGTTCCTGAGCTCTACCTTTCTCCTGTTCTTTAGGCGTGTAATTCCAAACAAAACTTGCTTTATCTCCAGAAACGATAGACGACAACCCTTTAGTTGCCACTTGAAAATCAACCTGATAATCTTTTAAAGTATAAATAAACTGCACAACAGCACCACCGTTTAAAGCACTCGTCATGGTTACTGTATTCCCATTAACTTGAGGCGTAAACACTAAATCTTTGGTATTAATTTCTTTGCCTGATTTATCTTTAAATTTAAAACCATACGAAGAATTATTACGCTCTATAAGATATAGTGGCAAGTCATTTTGGTTAGTTTTCTTATTGTAGGCTTTATAATTATTCATCAATAGAGAAGAAATCTGACCTCCAAGTCCACTAAACTCTACCGAGATTTTATCATTTTTAAGACTTACTTTTTGTATTTCGTTAGCTTTAACAGGAAGATTGGTTGCTTTTACAATATTGTTAGTAGTTCCTGCCTTCTGCTCTGTGGCAACTTGTTGTTGCTCCTGCTCAGTCTGTTGCTTTTGAAAGTATAGCATTACTCCTAATAAAAATAGAGTAAATACCACAAAACCAATCAACTGATTTCTGTCTAATCCATTATTCTGTTGCATCATCAATAAATATATTTTTCAGTTAGAAATTTTACTAAAGGAATGTTCCTTTTTTTTCAGACTGCGAATTTAAGTTTTTTAATTTAATTACTTCCCTTTATGTTCAACCGCGGCTTTTACCAAGGCTTTAAACAATGGATGCGGTGTTGCTACAGTACTCTTATACTCTGGGTGATACTGCACTCCAACATAGAACGGATGCCCGTTAAGTTCTAATGCTTCCACTAGACCTGTATCTGGATTGAATCCTGTAGGAACTAGACCTTTGTCTTCATAGTCTTTTTTGAATTCACTATTGAACTCATAACGATGACGATGACGCTCCGAAATGTTTTTGCTATCATAAATCTCCGCCAATTTAGAACCTGATTTAAGTGTACATTTCCAAGCTCCAAGTCTCATCGTACCACCTTTTTCCACTACATTCTTTTGTTCTTCCATTAGAGAAATCACAGGGTAAGCCGTAGTAGTATCAAACTCCATAGAGTTAGCCTTTTCGTAGCCTAGTACATTTCTAGCAAATTCAATCGTCATAATCTGCATTCCTAAACAAATTCCCAAAAGAGGAATTTTATGTTCTCTTGCATATTGAGCTGCAAGAATTTTTCCTTCTATACCTCTATCTCCAAACCCAGGAGCTATCAGCATCGCATCTACTCCTTTAAGGATTTCTGAAACCTCGCCTTCCTCTAAATCTCCACTATATACCCAACGGATATTGACCTCCGTTTCCAAATCCGCTCCAGCGTGTATAAATGCTTCTGCTATAGATTTATAAGAATCTTGTAAAGACACATACTTACCTACTAATGCTATCTCTACCGATTTTTTAGGATTTTTATATTTCTTCAAAAATGTTTTCCAGCTTTTTAAATCAGCTTCAGTATCGTTTTTAAGGTCTAGAGCTTTTAGAACCACCTCATCAAATTTTTGTTTCTGTAGTTCTATTGGAACTTGATAGATAGTTTCAGCATCCATACACTCTATCACATTGTCGCTAGGCACATTACAAAATTGAGCTAGCTTAGCACGAACATCTTTCGGGATTTTATGCTCCGAACGACATACCAACACATCTGCCTGAATACCACTTTCCATAAGTTGTCTCACGGAATGTTGGGAAGGTTTAGTTTTAAGCTCTCCACTCGCTGCTAAATAAGGCAAAAGTGTTAAATGGATTACCATTGAATTATATTCTCCTAACTCCCACTTGAGCTGTCTTACAGACTCTATGTAAGGTAAAGACTCTATATCTCCCACAGTACCACCTATTTCGGTGATAATAATATCGTAGTTCTTTTGAGCAAGGATTTTAATTCTGCGTTTAATTTCATTGGTAATATGCGGAATTACCTGCACTGTTTTACCTAGGAAATCTCCCTTTCTTTCTTTCTCTATAACGGTCTGATAAATACGCCCCGTGGTTACATTGTTATTTTGAGAAGTTGGTGCATCTAAAAATCTCTCATAATGTCCCAAATCTAAATCGGTTTCTGCACCATCTTCGGTTACATAGCACTCGCCGTGTTCATAAGGGTTGAGAGTACCTGGATCTATATTGATGTAAGGGTCTA
Source organism: Riemerella anatipestifer (assembly GCF_009670965.2). Lineage (NCBI taxonomy): Bacteria > Pseudomonadati > Bacteroidota > Flavobacteriia > Flavobacteriales > Weeksellaceae > Riemerella > Riemerella anatipestifer. The sequence continues at coordinate 626,266 of NZ_CP073239.1, forward strand.
ACTTTTGAATAGTTACTTTAAAGCCTCTGGATTTTAGTAATAAGCCTAGTGATGCGGATATAATGCCCTTTCCTAGTGAAGATGTAACACCTCCTGTAACAAAGATGTATTTAGTATTTTTTTTACTCATTAGTTTAGGTTTGTGCAAAGTTATAATAAATGAATGATGTGGACAATCTTAATGAAAGATTTATCCTAAATAAAGTCCTCATCAAACATAAAAAAACTCCGATGATTCTACTATCGGAGTTTTTAGCTTTATTTTAATTAGATGCTATTTTGCTTGTAATTTTTCTCTGATTTTTGCTTCTAGCTCTTCTGCAAGTTCAGGATTATCTTTGATGAGTTCTTTTACCGTATCACGCCCTTGTCCCAGTTTTGTATCTTGATAACTGAACCAAGAACCGCTCTTTTGGATAATATCTAAATCTGTAGCCACATCTAAAATTTCACCAACTTTAGACACACCTTCCCCATACATAATATCAAACTCAGCACTCTTAAATGGTGGAGCTACTTTGTTTTTAACCACTTTTACTTTAGTTCGGTTTCCTATAACTTCGCCAGACTTGTCTTTAATTTTACCTGTATCACTCAACGAACGTCTGATATCTATCCTTACCGAAGCATAGAATTTAAGAGCGTTACCTCCCGTTGTTGTTTCAGGGCTACCAAACATTACTCCAATTTTGTCTCTCAACTGGTTGATGAAAATTACCGTACATTTTGTTTTAGAAATAGAAGAGGTTAACTTTCTAAGTGCTTGAGACATCAATCTTGCGTGAAGCCCCATTTTAGAATCTCCCATATCTCCATCAATCTCTGCTTTAGGCGTAAGTGCTGCCACAGAGTCTACCACCACAATATCCACACCTCCAGAACGGATAAGGCTATCTGCAATTTCTAATGCCTGCTCTCCATTATCTGGTTGAGACACGATAAGCTCTTCTAGGTTGATGCCTAATTTTTCGGCATAATGCATATCAAAAGCATGTTCTGCATCTATAAATGCAGCAGTTCCTCCTGCTTTTTGAGCCTCTGCAATTGCGTGAAGCGTTAATGTAGTTTTACCAGAAGATTCTGGACCGTAGATTTCTACAATTCTCCCCTTAGGATAACCGCCTACTCCTAAAGCCAAATCTAGCCCTAAAGAACCTGACGGAATCACCTCTATATTATGGTCTACCGTACCATCACCTAGTTTCATAACGGTACCTTTACCGTAGGTTTTATCTAGTTTTTCTAATACGGCTGCTAATGCCTTCTTTTTATCATCGTTAGGACTTGTTGTTTCAGTCTTTGCCATTGTTAATATAATTTACCCCAAAAATACAAAAAAGAATTAGACTACAATAACATCATATTCATCATCTTGTTTTACAAATATAACCAAATATTTGATTTACAAATCCTTAAATGGAATTTTAAGCTGCACATAAACTTTTTTATGTGATGGCGTATTCAAACTAGACAAAGATAATCCTAAAAGCCGAATAGCTTTATCATAAGGACGAAGACTCCACAAAAATCGAGCAGTTTGATACATTTTTTCCTCTGTTTCAAAATACAAATCTTGAGTTTTGGAGCGCGTAAAAAGTGAAAAATCTTTGTACTTTATTTTAAGTGTTAGTGATTTACCTTTGACTTGCTTTTTCTCTATTCTTTCGTATAATTCTTGGGTTAATCTCATCAATTGCTTATCTATATCTTGCTCGGTATCAATATCATCTGCATAAGTATGCTCTACCCCTACACTTTTGGCAATCCTATGAGGTTTAACCTCACTTCTATGTATGCCCCTCACAATATCATAATAATGCCCTCCCATTTTTCCAAAATGAGTTACCAAATACTCCAAAGTCTTTTCTTTTAAATCTTTGCCTTTGTAAATTCCCAATTGATACATTTTGTTTGCCGTTACATTTCCTATCCCATAAAACCGCTCTATGGGAAGGTTTTCTAAAAAGGAAAGCACTTTAGTTGGATGAATTGTTTTCTGTCCGTTAGGTTTATTGATATCAGAAGCTACCTTAGCCAAAAACTTATTTACCGAAATCCCCGCCGAGGCTGTAAGTCCAGTAGTTTCAAATATCTTTTGTCTTATTTCTTTAGCTATTAAATTAGCCGAAACTATACCCTTTTTGTTATGGGTAACATCTAAATATGCTTCGTCTAGCGAAAGAGGCTCTACCAAGTCGGTATATTCAAAAAAGATAGCTCTTATCTGTTCGGAAACTTCTTTATACCTATGAAATCTAGGTTTAACAAAAATTATCTGTGAGCATTTTTTCTTTGCTACAACACTAGACATCGCCGACCTTACGCCGTACTTTCTCGCTTCGTAACTTGCCGCAGCCACAACTCCTCTATGCTCTCCTCCTACCGCCACAGGTTTCCCTTTGAGTTCAGGAAAATCTCGTTGCTCCACAGAGGCATAGAAAGCGTCCATATCTATGTGTATGATTTTTCTGTAAAACTGCTCCACAAAACAAATATAATGGATAACAATAAAAAAAATCGCTTTTTGTTATAAAAAGCGATTTTTCTTTTATTTTAAAAAGCGTAGTCTTATTCTGCACTAGAAAGCGTTGCACATAGGAACTCCCTGTTCATTCTTGCAATGTTTTCAAGAGAAATTCCTTTAGGACATTCTACTTCACAAGCTCCAGTGTTAGAACAGTTACCAAAGCCTTCCTCGTCCATAGCTGCTACCATTTTAAGAACTCTTCTCTTAGCCTCTACTCTACCTTGTGGCAATAGTGCATACTGAGATACTTTAGCCCCTACAAATAGCATCGCAGAACCGTTTTTACAAGTTGCCACACAAGCACCACATCCTATACAAGCAGCTGCATCCATTGCTTTATCTGCATCTTCTTTAGGCACAGGGATACTGTTAGCATCGGTAGTGTTACCAGAAGTATTTACAGAGATAAATCCTCCTGCAGCCATAATTCTATCAAAGGCACTTCTGTCTACTACCAAATCTTTAATTACTGGGAAAGCAGCACTTCTCCATGGCTCTATATGAATAGTCTCACCATCTTTAAACATTCTCATGTGTAACTGGCAAGTTGTAATCCCTGTATCAGGACCATGAGCTCTACCATTGATGTATAACGAACACATACCGCAAATACCCTCACGGCAGTCGTGGTCAAAAGCTACAGGCTCTTTACCTTCGTTTACTAAATTTTCATTGAGCATATCTAACATCTCCAAGAATGACGAATCAGGAGAAACATCAGAAATCTTATAAGTTTCAAATTGCCCTTTTGATTTATTATTTTTCTGTCTCCAAATTTTTAGAGTCAGGTTTAATCCTTTTTTTGCACTCATTTTATTATCGTTTTTATTGGAGATTATTTATAACTTCTTGTTTTCACTTCTATATTCTCGTAAACCAGTTCTTCTTTGTGTAAGACTTCCTGATTGATGTCTTCTCCTTTGTATTCCCAAACTGCAGCATACTTATAATTCTCATCATCTCTCTGTGCTTCTCCGTCTGGAGTAGAGTATTCCTCACGGAAGTGTCCCCCGCAAGATTCGTTTCTGTTAAGTGCGTCCATCGCCATAAGCTGACCTAACTCTAAGAAATCTGCTACACGGAATGCCTTTTCTAGTTCAGGGTTCATACCGTTAGCTTCACCTGGAACTCTTACATTTTGCCAGAAATCTTTTCTAATTTCTTCAATTTCTTGGATAGCTTCCTTCAAGCCTTGCTCGTTTCTAGCCATACCCACCTTATTCCACATTACATTTCCTAATTTCTTGTGGAAATAATCTACAGAGTGAGTTCCGTTATTATTGATAAAGAAATTAACTTTCTCCTGTATTTCTTTCTCTGCTTGTTCAAAAGCTGGTGTATCTGTAGGGATTTGCCCTGTTCTAATATCCGCAGAAAGATAATCTGCGATTGTATAAGGCAATACGAAGTACCCATCAGCTAAGCCTTGCATCAGAGCAGAAGCTCCAAGTCTGTTAGCACCGTGGTCTGAGAAGTTAGCCTCACCAATTACGAAACAACCTGGTATTGTAGACATCAAGTTATAATCTACCCAAACACCCCCCATAGAATAGTGCACCGCTGGATAAATCTTCATTGGTGTTTTGTACGGATTATCCGCTGTAATCTTTTCATACATTTGGAATAAGTTTCCGTACTTCTCTTCTACCCAAGCTTTACCTAAATCGTAGATTTGTTGCTCTGTAGGATTATGAAGGTTTCTTTCTAAAGCCGCTTCTTTACCTTTCTTCATGATTTCAGTAGAGAAGTCTAGGTAAACACCTTCTTTAGTTTCGTTATTTTCGATACCAAAACCAGCATCACAACGCTCTTTAGCCGCTCTAGAAGCCACATCACGAGGCACTAGGTTACCAAACGCTGGATATCTTCTCTCTAAGTAGTAGTCTCTATCTTCTTCTTTGATATTTTCAGGTCTTAGTTTACCTTCTCTGATGGCTACAGCATCTTCTATCTTTTTAGGAACCCATATTCTACCAGAGTTTCTTAAAGACTCAGACATCAACGTCAATTTAGATTGCTGTGTCCCATGAACAGGAATACAAGTAGGGTGTATCTGAACGAAACAAGGGTTTGCAAAGTAAGCTCCTTTCTTATGGATTTTCCAAGCGGCAGAACAGTTAGACCCCATAGCATTTGTAGAAAGGAAATAAACATTACCATAACCTCCAGAAGCAATGACTACTGCGTGTGCAGAGTGTCTTTCTATCTCCCCAGTTACTAAGTTTCTCGCAATAATCCCTCTTGCTTTTCCGTCAACAATTACCAACTCCATCATTTCATGACGGTTGTACATTTTAATTCTACCTTTACCTATCTGACGGCTCATCGCAGAATAAGCTCCTAGTAGAAGTTGCTGACCTGTTTGTCCTTTAGCATAGAAAGTTCTCTTTACCTGAACCCCACCAAAAGAACGGTTATCCAATTGACCTCCGTAATCTCTACCAAAAGGAACCCCTTGTGAAACACATTGGTCTATAATATTAGCAGAAACTTCCGCTAGACGATAAACATTAGCCTCTCTAGCACGATAGTCTCCCCCTTTGATAGTATCGTAGAACAATCGATAGATAGAATCTCCATCACCTTGATAATTTTTAGCAGCGTTAATCCCTCCTTGAGCCGCAATAGAGTGAGCTCTTCTAGGAGAATCTTGGTAACAAAATGCCTTCACATTATATCCCTGCTCTGCTAAAGTAGCAGCGGCAGAACCACCTGCTAACCCTGTTCCTACCACGATAACATCTATCTTATCACGGTTGTTAGGGGCTACTAGGTTCATGTGATTTTTATGATTTTTCCACTTGTCCGCTAATGGACCTGCTGGAATTTTAGAATCTAATATACTCATTTTTAGATATTTTAAATTAAATGATTTAAATTTTAAATTATGATAAAAACTTAAAATCTAAATTTTATTGAGTTACGAAATGAAATACTGCCACAAATATAAAACCTAGTGGAATAAGGATAGAATACCACTTCCCTAAAGCCATAATACAAGGTGTATATTTAGGGTGTCTAGCTCCTATAGATTGGAACGAAGATTGGAAACCGTGTGCTAAGTGTAACCCTAAAAGCACAAAAGAAACCACATAAAAAGCCACTCTAACAGGGTTAGAAAACTTCTCGTGTAATTCTTCCCAAAAACGAGCAACATCGCTAGGATCTCCTTCTCCAGGAATGTACTTGTAAGTCATCTCGTGCACCCAAAAATCATACATATGAAGTGCTAAAAATGCCAAAATAACTGCTCCAGAAATAATCATATTTCTAGACATCCACGAAGAGTTAGCCTTAGCACCATTCACTGCGTATTTCACAGGTCTAGCTTTGTTATTTTTAGCTTCTAATACAAACCCCATCACAAAGTGAAAAAACACAGCAAAAATCAAAATTGGCTGCATTAAAAATTGTACAAAAGGATTGTATCCCATAAAATAAGACGCTTGGTTAAACGCACTCTCGCTAAAAACGGAAAGCATATTAACCGAAAGGTGCATCACTAAAAACACTAACAAAAATATTGCTGATAGTGCCATTGCATACTTTCTACCAATCGTAGAACTTGTTAAACCTGCCATATTGAGTTTATTATTTTAAATTTTCACAAAGTTAAAAAAATGTTAAGTTTCTTAAAAATGAGAAACATCAGAAATACATAGTTTATAATCTTTCTAAATAAAATATTTAATACACCATAAAGGCTATTGAGACGGATATCTTTTTCCATTAAAAATAACCTCATTTACTTCTTCAGACATCATCTTTTTTACTTTATAGCTTTCAGCTCTTTTAGAAATCACATAAGGCTTTATGAGATAACTTTCTAACATCTCTAAATTGTCTTTATCTGACACCCAAAAATACACTTTTCCTTTATCCAAAACAGAAAACACCTTAGTGTGATAATGATAATGCCACCTCGCTTCTTTATCATGATAAGCTCTAACATCTAGCCCCATTTTAATCCCGAAAAATAAAAGTACAGAAAACATCAACTTCATAAAACCTCTCCATCTAAACCGAACCAATATTTCTCTTAGAAAATAAAGTCCTACCGCCAAAGCTCCCATCTCCCAAATACTCAACGGTATATCTTGAAAATACCCTAACTCTATTTTACCAAAGAAGCCTATCAGCCATAGCAAGGCTTTAATTAGCCAATCATAAGCAAAAGATAGCCACCCCCAATAAATTCCTAAACCAAAAACAATTGTCATTAAAAATGATAGTATCATCACAATTTCCATCAAAGGAAGTACTACAAGATTAGCCAAAACAGACCACGCCGAATACTGATGAAAATAGTAAATCACAATAGGTAGCGTCCCAAGTTGTGCCGCCGTGGACACAGTAAAAGTATAAAGTAATAGTTTTTGAATTTTGTTTTTAGGATTTGGAAAAAGACGAATGATAGGTTTATTAAACCAATAAATCCCCAACACCGCAGAAAAACTCAACTGAAACCCTACTGAAAACAGTTCTTGTGTATCTACCATCAGAATACCCAGCCCTGCTAAGGCTAAAGCGTCCAAAACTTGAGGTTTTCTTTGTAGAAGCACAAAACCAAAATAAACGGTGAGCATAATACAAGACCTAACAACAGAACTCCCCCAACCGATAAACCAAGCAAAAACCCAAATTAATATTAAGCTAAACAATATTACGCCTGTCCTAAATTTTGCTGGCACAATTAAACTCAGTAGCATATAAATCACCCCAAAGATAATTGCAATATGCGACCCAGAAATGGCTAAAACATGCGTCAAACCACTTCTCCTAAAATTGGTATTAGTTTCCGCATCTACCTCTGTTCTATCAGCTAAAACAATTCCTTTTAGGAAAGCTCTAGTTTGTTGTGAAAGTTTTTCGTTTTTATCTATATTACTAAGGAGTTCCAGTCGCCATTGTTTCATTTTTTCGGAGAAAGTAAGCTCTGATTTTGGTGCTTTGTGTAAATCCTTAGCATAAGCCCTGTAATAAACACCTTTCCTTGCTTGATATTTAGCATAATCAAACTGATAATTATTCTTAGAAGACTCTAACGGATATAAACTAAGTTGAGATTGATAATAGTGCTTATAATCCAATTCTTCCAAATCTTTTGGAACAGATAAAACCGCTTTGAAAGGTTGATTTTGATGAAATGCTGTTATTTCATAGCGTTTATTTTTAGCCGTTGAATTCAGCTTTTGTTCAACTTTAAAAACAAGTTCTTCCTTTTTAGAAACACTTGGTAGAACTGACTTTTCCGAATTAAGGTAATGAGTAAATACTCCAAAACAGAGAAAAAAGATATTGAGCAACCAAATTCTACCCCAAACTAACCAATCTGCTTTTACCCAAATCAATCCAAGGCTAATAATTCCTAATGTAGCTATAAGATCGAGCTGTTGCCACGAGAACCCATTAAGGTCTTGCAAGAAGACACCTAATGAAAAACTTATAAAGAGGCTAAAAAGAATCTGCTTTTTCACTTTGATAAACAAACTGATACAGGATACCAAATTAAGCAAAAAATCAATTCAACCAAACAAAATATCACTTAATTATCCAGTAATGAATTCAGTACACCTCACCATTAAAAGTATGAGTACAACAATTGCAAAATTTTTGCATATTAGATTTATTTAATTCGGGCGTACATTTTTGCAAAATATTGTTTTCATCAACAAATAAGCCCGAGAAATAACTAGACTCTCCTGTCCTCACAAAATCTTGCTTTTCATTCTCCGTTAGTGCCACCATCCAAAAGATAGGTTCAGTTTTATCAAGTCGTGATTTAGCCTCACTAAAAACACTATCCCAATCTGAACCTACCTTTGACAGCAAAAACCTAAAGAGCGGCGTATAGTCTAATCCTCTTTCTACGCCTCTCTTCATTTTTCCTTTACCATCTTGTTGACTTTCATATCTTCTATTATAATCTTGTCCAAAGTTATGACGAACACCGTAGGTAGTTGTATTTACTTTTCTAAACAGCTTTTTCTTTTCCTTATTCATTACACTTGAATAACCCCTAAATTAAATTTCTCTGTAATAGGCGAATGATTAGCTGCCTCTATCCCCATAGAAATCCATTTTCGAGTATCTAACGGACTAATGATAGCATCTGTCCACAACCTTGCAGCTGCATAAGTAGCTTCAGTTTGTTTTTGATATTTTTTAGATATTTCTTGTAAAATTTCGTTTCGGTCTTCTTCAGTAATTTCCTTACCTTTCTTTCTAAGTGTAGCTTCTTGTATTTGTGCTAATACTTTAGCCGCTTGAGCACCTCCCATTACCGCAAGGTCTGCCCAAGGCCAAGCCACGATAAGGCGAGGATCGTAAGCCTTACCGCACATAGCATAGTTACCTGCCCCATACGAATTACCTGTAATAATGGTAAACTTAGGCACCACAGAATTAGACACCGCATTTACCATTTTAGCACCATCTTTTATAATGCCACCGTGCTCTGATTTAGACCCCACCATAAAGCCCGTTACATCTTGTAAAAACACTAACGGGATTTTCCTTTGGTTACAGTTTGCAATAAATCGGGTTGCTTTGTCCGCCGAATCGGAATAGATAACACCCCCAAACTGCATTTCTCCCTTACCGCTTTTTACCAGTTTCCTTTGGTTAGCCACAATCCCCACACTCCAGCCATCTATTCTTGCCGTAGCACATATAATAGATTTACCATAATCTGGTTTATATTCCTCATACTCCGATTTGTCCACTAGACATTTTATAATCTCGTAAGTATCGTACTGCTCTGACCTAGCCGCAGGTATAATTCCAAATATATTTTCAGGATTTTCTTTCGGTAAAAAACTTTCCGTTCGGTCAAATCCTGCCTTTTCAAAATCTCCGATAGATTTCATTATGTTTTTAATTCTATCCAAGGCATCTTTATCATCTTTAGCTTTGTAGTCGGTAACTCCAGAAATAGAACAATGCGTAGTAGCTCCTCCCAAAGTTTCGTTATCTATACTTTCTCCTATCGCTGCTTTTACTAGGTAACTTCCCGCTAAAAATATAGAACCTGTTTTATCTACAATCATCGCTTCATCGCTCATAATAGGCAAATACGCCCCTCCTGCAACACAGCTCCCCATCACTGCAGAAATTTGGATAATCCCCATAGCACTCATTTTGGCATTATTTCTAAATATCCTTCCGAAATGCTCTTTATCAGGGAAAATTTCGTCTTGCATAGGCAGATAAACTCCTGCCGAATCTACCAAATAGATAATAGGCAAACGGTTTTCCATCGCAATTTCTTGAGCTCTAAGATTTTTCTTACCCGTAATTGGAAACCACGCTCCAGCCTTTACCGAAGCATCATTAGCCACTACAATACACTGCTTACCAGAAATGTACCCTATCTTAACCACTACACCAGCACTAGGACACCCCCCGTGTTCTTCATACATTTCAAACCCTGCGAAAGCCCCTATCTCTATGCTATCTTTATTATCATCTAAGAGGTAATCTATACGCTCTCTAGCCGTCATTTTACCTTCACTTCTGAGTTTTTCTAAGCGTTTTTCTCCCCCTCCTTTCTTTATTTTAGCTAATAACTGATTGATTTCTGAAAGTTTCAATCGGTTTAAATCTTCATTTTTATTGAATTGCAAATCCATAGGTTTCCTATTTTTTTAGTCCTTAAAGATAATAGTTTTTATGAAAACAAAAAAAGAGGTTGCCCTAAACTAAGACAACCTCTTATTTATTTATAAGATAAGTACTCTAATTAACTTCCTTGTAAAGTATTGTAAACACAGGAAAGTGATCGCTATATCCTCCTGTAAATTTATCCCCATTCCAAGAGCGGAATGGATACCCTTTAAAACTACCTTCCTTGTTGATAAGATAAGCAGGTGCATAAACTTCCGTTCTAAAAATAGAATAAGAAGCATCTTTTGGACTAACCAAATTTTCAGAAACTATAATTTGGTCGAACAAGTTAGGAGCATCGCGATATGCTAAAGACGCCACTCCCTTCTTATACAAAGGATACATTAAGTTTAGATAAGGATATTCTGGGCTTAGCTCTTTGGTACTTCCTACTGCTTTTAAGTAATTCTTCAAACTACTACTAATGGGATCATCATTAAAATCTCCCATAGCTACCAATTTGGTATTAGCATCTAAAGCCCTTACACTATCCATCTGTACTCTTAGCAACTGAGCCGCAGCATTTCTTTTAGGAAGAGAAACGGCTTCACCTCCTCTTCTAGACGGCCAGTGATTGACAAAAAAAGCAACTTTCTCTCCGTCTAAATATCCGGAAACCACCAACAAATCACGAGTATATTCTCTCTTTCCTTCCTCATTGTATATTTTGAGTTCTTTTTTAGTGCTATAAGTAGGGCTGAATCTTCTTTTCTGATAAATAAGTGCTACATCTATCCCCCTGTAATCATAGGAATTATAATGAATTACTCCATAATCAAATTTCTTTAACGCTGGTTGTTTTACCAAATCTTCCACTACTTGGCGATTCTCCACCTCAAGAAGCCCCACCACTACTGGAGCGGTCTTAGTAACCGAAGCTCCTAGCTCAGAAATAACTCTAGCAGCATTAGCTAATTTTTGATTGTAAATACTTGAGTTATAGTTTTTAGCACTCTTCGGCGTAAATTCGTCCGAAGAACCTTGAAAACGTACCACTTTTTTACCTATAAGTTTAGAATCCGACCACTCACCTCGATAATCCTCACGCTCCAAATACTTTACCGAATCTAGTGGTATACTTCTATGGAAACGAGGGTGATTAGGAGCTAGCGTTCCGTCTATATAATCTGCAGACTGAATGGTGTCCCAAAGGTTTTCTACATTATAGAACCCCACAGTTGCCATTCTTTTCAACTTTCCAGTTTGAGAAAAACCAGTAAAAAAAAGTCCCAATACTAATAAAGAGAATATCTTTTTCATCTTCATTTATTTTTTAAGTTTTAATATCAAAGCAAAGTTAGTGATTTTGAGGCGAACAGTAGATTAAAATTAATTTTAATTAACATCGCATAAGACACCAACATCGATAAACCCCTTATCCAATGGCTTATTTATTCAATCGTGATAAAAATCACATATTAAAAATTCTTAATTCTGTTAAAATTTACCAAAAAAATGGGTTAATTTTGTGGATTGAATAATCAACTTATTCAAAAACTAAAAATAAGAATGTTATGATTAAGAAATTATCATTAGTCTCTATGTTCTGTTTATTGCCTGCATCTTATTACTATGCACAAACCACAGTCTATGCGTATGTGAAAGATGCCGATGGAAAACCCATTGAAAATGCAGTAGCCGACCTAAGAGAAGCCAATGACGATGTAAAGGCAGACAAAATTGGATATTTCCAATTTGTAGATTTAAAACCTGGACATTACCAAATGGTAGTAACTCAACCTAACTACGAAACCAAAGTCCTAGAGTTTGATGTTTTTGAAAATGAAAAAAGAAAAGACTTGGGGATTATTACTCTTTTTTCTAACCTTAAAAATTCGGAATTAGGAGTAGTATTGCTAGATGACAATAGCAATATGGACGAATCTTCCTCACAAGCGACATTAGGACTATTACAATCTTCTAGAGATGTGTTTAGTAATATTGCTGCTTTTGATTTAGGTTTCTATTGGTTCAGACCTAGGGGTATAGACGGTAGAAGAAGTGAGGTTATGATGAATGGTATCTCTATGGAAAATGCTGATAATGGTAATGTAGATTATGGCAACTGGGGCGGTCTTAATGAAATTACAAGATACCCTGAAATTGCAGTAAACCACTCCCCTTCTGAATACGCTTTCGGAGGTATTGGCTCTGTGGTCTACAAAAATATGAAAGCAAGTGAATACCGCAAAGGGTTCCAATTTACCCAATCCCTTACCAACAGAAACTATCGTAACAGAACTTCCTTAAGATATTCTTCTGGAATGAATAAAAAAGGTTGGGCTTTTACCATAATGGGAGCTAGAAGATGGGCACAGGAAGGTATACAAGAAGGTACTTTCTATGATGCTTACGGAGCTTACCTAGGAATTGAGAAAAAAGTAAATGACAAACATACACTTACCTTAAACTTAATAGGCTCTCCTTACCGTAGAAGTACTGCTAGCCCTAATACCCAAGAGGTAATAGATTATAATGGCGTACATTACAATGCTTTCTGGGGATGGCAAGATGGCGAAAAGAGAAGTGAAAGAGTAAGACAAGGATTCCAGCCTATATTACAACTTACAGATTACTGGAAAATAAGCAGTAAATCTCAACTTTGGACTACTGTTTCTTACCAATTTGGTAAAGATAAGGTGTCCAGATTAGACTGGTACAACGCTCAGAACCCATCACCTCTATATTACAGAAATCTTCCTAGCTACTTCGCAGGGTTAGCTAATCCTACTGCGTCCGATATAGCTCAGCTGGATATAACTAAAAACAGATGGGAAAGTAACGACCAAAACTACACTCAAATAAACTGGGATAGACTTTATCTTGCTAATAGAAACAGAGAGCAAGCTGTTTACTTCCTAGTAAATGATGTTAATGATGACAAAGTTTGGAATGTAGGAACTCACTTTGTTCATAATTTTTCTGATAAGACGCAGCTATTCATCAACGCTTCTTACAGAAATTATTCATCAGACCAATACAGAGAAGTGAAAGATTTGTTAGGAGCACAATACGCTCTTAACGGAGATCCTTTTGCTGCTACTAACCAGCCTAAACTTTCAGGTTTATTCAACGAAGGTGAAGAAAATACTCATAAAAAAGTAGGAGATAAAATTGGCTACGATTATACCTTCCGAAGACAAGAAACCAAAATAAATCCAGCTCTAAAGTTTAGTGCAGGTAACTTTGATGTTTTTGTATCTGCACTCGCTGCACACATTACTAATAGCAGAGAGGGGCATTTCAACCATTACCTTTACAAAAATGCATTAGGAAAGTCTGAAAACCACGATTATTGGAACTTTGGTCTAAAAGGTCAATTAATCTACAAGTTAGACGGTAGACATTTCTTAGTGTATAACGGTGCTTACTATTCTCAGGCTCCTTACCTAAACAATTTATTCATCAATGCAAGAGCTAATAGTGCCATTGCACCTAACATTAGAAGTGCTGTAGTAGCCGCTAATGATATTAGCTATATGGTATCATCTCCTTTTGTTAAAGTGAGAGCAACAGCATTCCTTATTGACACTCAAAATGACACTAATGTACAACGTTTCTTTGCTGACGGAATCAAGCTAGATGGTGTAGATAGCGAAGGTAATGCTACTAGTGCTAGAAGTGCATTTGTAACCCAAGTAATGTCTAATGTAAACCGTAGAAACATGGGTGGTGAGTTAGGCATAGAGGTTAAAGTTACTCCAACAATTACTGTTAATGGTATCGCAAACTACGGTAAGTACATTTACACTAACAATCCTGAAGTGTATTTTGCTTCAGATGCGGTTGGACTATTCCCTAACGGTAAGTTATACACTAGTTACGGAACTTCTTATATTAAAAACTTTAGACAAGGAGGTACTCCTCAAGAGGCTTACTCTTTAGGTATAAAATATAGTTCTCCAAAGTATTGGTGGGTAGGTGCTAACTGGAACTATCTTGGCAATAACTTCCTTGACCCTTCACCTTTAATTCGTTCCGATTTCTTTGTTAACAACCCTGCAACAGGAACGCCTTACGCTGGTATATCTGAGCAAGAATATAGAAGAGTAAGCGCTCAAGTTAAACTTCCTGTAGCTTACTTCTTCAATATCAACGCTGGTAAGTCTTGGATGTTAGGTAAATATTATGTGCTTATTAGTGCTACCGTAAACAATGTGCTTGACAATACCAAGTATGCTACTGGTGGTTTTGAACAGACAAGAAATGTAAACTTTGCAGACTTTAGAAGAGACTACGATAGAGAGTATCCTAATTTTGCACCTAGATATTTCTTTACTCAAGGTAGAAACTATTTTATCAACCTACAGGTAAGATTCTAAATTTTATTTTTAACAATTTTAATACAATAAAAATGAAAACAACAACATACTTAAAAATTTCGTTAATAGCTTTATCTGGTTTTGGAGCATTAACTTCTTGCGTGCAAGATGACAAATTTGACACACCTGCAATCCAATGCAGCAATCAGTTTGCTGAAGCTAATATTACCATTAAAGATTTTAAAGCATTAGCACCAACTCCTGTTAACTTTGTAAGTAACTATGTTGTTCCTAATGGAACAGATGATGCTCCCGTAATCTTTGAAGGATATGTAGTTTCTTCTGACGAAGGTGGTAACTTCTACAAACAACTAACCATACAAGACAGCCCAGAAAACCCTACTGCAGGTATCCAAGTGGCTATCAATAAAACTTTTCTATACACAGACTATCCAGTGGGATCTCATGTAAGAGTTAAAGCTAATGGTCTTTCTGTAGGTATAGACAGAGGTGTTGTTAAATTAGGATATGTAAACCCTACTGGGCAAATACCAGAAGGTAACATGAGAAACTTCATTACTGGCGTTTGTGGTGGTAATACCATGGATATTAAAACTATTACTCCTAGAGTGGTAAATTCTATCGCAGATGCTATGAAAGATGAATATATTAACACTTTAGTTACTATTAAAAATGTACAGTTTGCTGAAGCTGATGGTAAGGTAACCTATGCGGACGCTGTTAATAACCAAACCGTTGATAGAACTTTAGTAGATAAACTAGACAACTCTGTAATCGTTAGAAACAGTGGGTTTGCACGCTTCGCAGGAACTACTTTACCTACCAAGAGCGGAGACATTACAGTAGTTGTTAGCAAATATAACTCTACATGGCAGTTCTACATCCGTGATTTAAACGATGTTAAGTTTGAACAAGATAGATTCGTAAGTGCTAAAAATGTTTTAGGCGGTGATGCACCTGTATATAGCAAAAGTATAGCAGAAACTTTTGATAATGTTACTACAGCTACCAATTTCAAGAGAATTGCAGATTCTAAATACGTCAACTACTCTGTACTTGGAAATCGTTTCTGGGAGCAAAAAGCATTTAGCGGTAATAACTATATCCAAATAAGTTCATTTAAATCTAACACAAATGTAACTGCTTATTTTATTGTTCCTGCTGAATTTACAGGAGCTTCTAAACTTTCTTTCCAAACGAAAGACGGCTACTACACTGGGGAGACTCTTAAAGTATATTACACAACAAAGTACACTCCTGGTGGAGAAGTAAACAAAGCAGACTTAGTAGATATTACTTCTAAATTTACTTTCTCAAAAGGAAATGTTAATGGCTACGCAGTAGATTGGGTAAACAGTGGGGAATTTACTATTCCTATTACAGGAAAAGGTTACATCATTTTTGAATATGCTGGAACGACTACTGTAACTACAACTATACAGCTAGACAACATTACTTTAAAATAATACATTAAACACTTTATTTTAAAAACTAAAGCTACTTCAATTGAAGTAGCTTTTTTCATTATCTTTGTAATAACCCAATGCTATTATTTTATATATTTGGAGTATGAAAACAAAAGCTTTACTTCTTGGGTTTCTAATTTTAGGAGTGATTGCCCTGTTAAATATCTTTTATATGATATTTACTAGAAAAGGCAGAGGAAAATATAATAGTTTAGACTAACTCCAAAAACAATCAATAATTTGCTTATGGTGTAATTGCTTTCAACTTTTACTATCTTTGTGATAGTTCACAACTTAAATTTGCTTTTTATGAAGTTAGATTTTGATTTCAAAATCAGTTTCAGAAGAATCAAAAAAGGCTTTAAGTTTGTTGCGAAACTTAAAGCCGAGATAAAACAGAAGCTTTTCGGTCTGTTATTCTGAAACAAAGGGGGCTTTATCCTCCTTACTACTAAAAGCAAATTTAGAAATATTTTTTTCAAATGAAGGAGTTTATAAAATTAATTAAAAACATTTTTTCAAAAGAACCATTTGAGCAAGATATAACTGTTAGATTTAGTTTATCTTTAGCGCAAATAATATTTATTATTTTAGCTTTAGCAGGAGTAATATACATCTTCTTAAAATAATCTTATGAGTATAGAAGATATAAATACCTCTTGGACAAAGGAACAGATGAAAGAGTTAAACAAAAAGACCTATTACTAGGTAAAAGCTATTTAAACCATCTGTTTTCTAGTGATGATAAACCATTGCTTTCAGTTTTTATTATCTTTGTGATAGTTCGCAACGGCGTTGTATTATTCATTTCCATAATCTAGGTTGTGAATTGCTTTCAAAATTACTATCTTTGTGATAGTTCGCAACTATTAACATTAACATTATTAACGGAATTTAGTTGTGAATTGCTTTCAAAATTACTATCTTTGTGATAGTTCGCAACGCATTTTGTGAATTTGTCAATATAAAGGTGGTTGTGAATTGCTTTCAAAATTACTATCTTTGTGATAGTTCGCAACAAACGCCCTGACCTGGATTATAATATTTGGGTTGTGAATTGCTTTCAAAATTACTATCTTTGTGATAGTTCGCAACTAAACTCTTCAATATCATTTTTGATAGCAGGTTGTGAATTGCTTTCAAAATTACTATCTTTGTGATAGTTCGCAACATTTTGATTCAATATCAATATCACTTAATTGTTGTGAATTGCTTTCAAAATTACTATCTTTGTGATAGTTCGCAACCTCAAAAAATAAACCCGTTGTTTTTCAATGGGTTTTGCTTTTTATTAGGATTAGATTTTTCACTATTTCTTGTCTATTTTTACTTTAGTAAATCCTTTTTTTCTGTTTCTAAAAAAGTTCTAATTGCTGATAGGTTGGTTTGGGTTCTTCTTTAGCTCTCGCAAAGAAAATTTCTATATCTCCAAACTGTTTATCTGTAATACTCATGATAGCCACCTTACCGTGCTTGGGAAGTATTGATTTTACTCTTTTGATGTGTACTTCTGCATTTTCACGACTTGGACAATGCCTTATATAAATGGAAAATTGGAAAAGGCTAAAGCCATCGTCCTCCAAGCGTTTTCTAAAAAGTTGAGCTGCTTTCCGCATCGCTTTAGTTTCTGTTGGTAAATCATATAGCACCATAACCCACATAACTCTATAAGCATTAAAACGATTAAACTTCATAAAACTCAGGTACAACTATTTGTCTTTTTTCTCCGGTATAACATTTATAAACAGAAACTACACTCGTTTTTACAGCTACGATTAAAGGTCTTAGCTTATTTTCAATTCTCACATCTAAAGTCGCTATATTTAGCATAAATGCTTTAAAATCTTTGGTTAACTCTTCACTTTCAGGGTGATTTTCTAACCATTCCATTACCAAAAAATCTACAAACGGACGGTAAGGTTCCATTAAATCGTCTGCCAAGCAGTAAGGATTATATTTATTCTTATGAAAAATCCCTAATACAGGCAACAGCCCCGTTTCTACTATCGCTCTTGCCACAATGCTTCTCAGCACCGCATAACCAAAGTTAAAAAATTGATTAGGCGAATCGCCAAATCGTTCTCTTAAAAAATCAGGGGCAATCAAATATTTCCAATAATGTTGTGCCGCGATCCCCTCCATATTAGTAGTATCTCCACTTTTCACTTGTTCTTTATACTCCAGCATAGGTTCGTAGTAGTTCCCTAAACGCTTTAAAACTTCTGATTGGTTATTGATTTTACTCTCAACAACTTGTTTCCAAAGGTTTTTCTTTAAAGGCTCGCTGGCTTCAAGCTGATATTTCACCCGTTCAGAATATTCGGAGTGTCCATACAAAGGCAACATAATGCCGTGAGGTAGATGATGAGCATCGCAACTGATAACCACCACATTATTCCCCATCAACTTTTGAATGAGCTGATGAGAAATAGTGATTTGAAAATGATCAAGCATCAATAATCCTAAATCTTCTACAGGGATGCTTCCTTTTTCTACTTTGGTTTCAGGGCAAATGATTTTCATTTGCTGATCTTTGAGCTTAAGGTAGGCAGGATTGCCAATGTAGATAGAACGATAAAGCATAATCCATTATTTTTAATATTCTCCCACTTGAACGATTTTGCCTATATGGTTAATACGAACTTTTTTGATATTCCTTAACCCTTCCAAACTTTTTAATTGAATGTAAGAAATATCTTTTAATTCTTTTTTTCTTTCAACAGTTGTTTCTATATGATGCCTGAAAATAATATCTCTAGCAAAACTATTGCCTACTGGAACCTTGGATATTGCTTGAACTCTGTATAAATGTTTACTGATTAATTCTGCATTATTGTCATCTAATAAATCAAAGTCATTTATATCAAAATCATCATTAGAAAAAACAAACATTTCATTTTGTTTTAAGGAAAACAAAAACTTCCATCCTAAATCTTTATTTAATCCTTTATCAACAACAGGTAACCCTTGACTTGTTCTCACTACTGCCTCATAAAAAGAAACTATATTGTCTTGTAACTTACCTTCTGAATCAAGATATACCGCCAAATGATGATTATTTCCTGTACTCACAAAATCCGCAGGTATAGGATTTCCTTTATCATCTAAAATTTCTTTACCTAAATGGTCTTTTTGGTGATGTAGCGCTTCGGCGTTACTTACTCCTGTAATGGTTACTCGCTTGATGCAAATTCCTTTTTCCTTGTTGAGCCATATCGGATTTTTATCCAAATCTGAAAAGGCTTCTTTGGTATTGCCTCCAAAATCACTTAGGCGTTTTTTCAAGATGGATTGTATGTTTTTATCGATTATTTTATTAATTGATTTAGTGTCAGGAACAATTTGTTTTGAGCTTGGATTAGAACCAACAATTTCTTTTCTGATCGTAAAAATTTCCTCAAAACACGACACTTCTTTCAAGAGTTCACCATTTTTAAGTAATGGTGTTTTTTTGAGTGTTTTTGTATCAAAAGCAACTGCTGGGTTGTTGTCAAATTGAGCTAAATGACAAAGCACCAATTCTTTTTCCTGTACATTGATAATAAGTTGAGCCTGTTCTAAACTAAAATTTTTATTGATTTTAGTAGGCTTATTCATCGGTCTTTTGGATTTCCCATAAACCGTTTCTTTATGCAATTGTCCTCGTGGCGTTAGTTGTTCTTTGGTATTGTGACCTGACTTTTTCTTGGTTTTATTGATGTTTTTGGTGTAAACCTTATTTTTATTTTTAATCGAAACTAAAATGGTTTCTATATGCTTTTTAGCTTCCTCTCTAAAGCTAGGCATTGGCGGAATAAATTTTCGTTTTTTATTTACCACTTCCGTAATGGTGTTTTTAAGTCCGTATAACTTACTCAATTCCAAATCCACCTCATCGCCCTTTAATGAATGTATCGTGTTTAGATTATTAAGATACTGTACATGACTATGGGTTGTAAAAGCCACCGTGAGCGCATCCATTGCATGATGCCTATGGTCGTTTCGTTTTGTCCAATCGGTAATAACTTCTACTTTTTTTGGTTTTTCTTGCCCTATATCATAACGCTCCTCTATCTCTGTCAGCCCTAAAGCTTTGTATTTAGGAAAATTCAATTCTTTCATCACATTGATTAAATCCCAATCTTCACGCAGTCTATCGGTAATACTTCCAGAGGTAACATTCACATCCTTAAATACTTGCTGTAACATCGCCTTTGCTTTTTTAGCAATGTATTGGCTATTACGCAAATCTCTTTCAATAAATCCATCGGGCAGATTTTTTTGAGTCATCAAGAGTTTATTTCTTTTACCTTTGGAAATAGTTCCTTTGGCGTTATTATAAAGCGTTTCTACCCGTTGAATATAATCATCAAGCGTCGTGTTATAATCACTTTCTATAAAATCATAAGCCGTTCGGTCTGCTTTTTTAAGATTGGTTTCCCTAAAAGCTAAAGTTTTATTAGAGAAAGAATCATCAAATAATAATGCCTTCGGAATAATGTGTTCTATATCTATTTTTGATGAAAATAAATCTTCCTTTTTAATTTGTTTACCAGTAAAAACATCTTTATAGGCTAAAGGTGCTAACTCTTCCCATAAACGATAACGAACCACATCGCTTTTAGTAGGATTGGGAATGCCGAAATCTTTAGTAATGAGTTTTTTAATATCTTCATTTCTTCGTGTGGCTTCGTTGATGCCTTTGGTCATTTCAGCTCGTTCCTCTGCACTTTTTTTCAGTTCTCTGGCTAATTCAATACGCACTTCATCAGGCTTGCCATAGGTTTCAATCACTTGATTAACTACATTAACCATTTGGTTAAGTATTTTTTCCACCACAGGATTGCGTAAACTGTTTTTAGGTAAAAGTTCTAATTTATCCAACAATTCTCTATTATCGTTTTCTTCTTTAGTCAAACTATTAGAATGATTATACCCTGCTAATGCACAGGCTTCCGAATAATCGTTTCCGTCTATAAGATACGGAATGATTTTACGCATCGCTTTGGTTGATAAATTTCCGTAATCATCTTGCAAGGACACATTCGCTATCCATTTGGCATATTCGGGAGTAAAGCCAAATTTTTCACAAAGTTTCTTTTTTAAACTGACTGCAGAGTTCCCGTAAATGATTTGGTCTTCTTCGTTGATTTTATCATCTTCCTCGGCAGAATACAACAAATGCCACAATTGATAAGAGGCTTGATTTTCAAATTCTTTTCCGTCTAACTCTGCATTAAAATCTAAAATATTAGCCTGAATACCTATTTGTGAAAACACGGCTTTTAATTCTTCCTTAATCTCTTGAGCGGATTTTTTAGACCAATCAAATCCATAGCCCTCATTCTCTGCAATTTGCTGATAGATATTGAATAAAGCGACATTGGTTCGGTTGCCTTCCAAACCTTCTAGAAAATTCGTTTTGCATTCTTTATCTTTTAAACCTAAAATCTGTAATACTTCTTTTTGTGAGAGATTTCCTCTTAGATTTAATTCCTCAAATAATAATTTTCGCTCATCATCACTTAAAGTCTCCTCTGTTTCCTTTTTATTTTTTGAATCCCTATCACTAATTTTTACTATCTCTAAATTATTGATATTCTGCCATATTTTAAACTCTTGAAACAAGGGTGATGATTTAGGAGCGACACGCCGACCTACCGTTTGCCTTTTGGGTAGTTGGGTGGATTTATTGAGAATAACATTGCCATTTTCGTCTTTTCGTTCTATTTCCCAACTTTCAAATTGGCAGAAACTCAGTAAACCTTTTTGAGATTTTAATTTTCGTTGATAAAAAATGACCACATCACGAATTTGCTCCTTCAAGGCAAGTGTTAATTGTGGGTGAAATTGAGCTTGTGTTTCCCAAATTTGCTCAAATTCATCTAAATAATCTTGACGATAGAAAACTTGGTTCTTTAGTGAAGTATGCGGATTTTTCTGTATTTGTTTCCAAAGGTTTTCGCCTACGGTTTCTTTATTAAAATACAATTCCTTGCTTCTATCTGAAATCGCTCCTAAATACCCGCTGGATTTATTTAAGTCGCTATTGATTTCCTGTAAAACAATCGCTAACAACTCCAAATCTAATTTTCGAGCTAAACCTTCTGCACGCAGTTGGTATTTTTTTAGTTTCAAATCAGCACCTTTTTCAGAGAGCTTAATTCCTTCAATAGCAAAGGGTTCTTTACAAATAGCCCAGGTTTGACTTTTATTTTTTCCTTTCAACTCTTTATACAGTTCATTTAAAAGAACATGAGAGTAAAACTGCCTTTGATATTCCCAAATGCTGTCAAATTCCGCTTGCAAATCCGAGCGATAGAAATCAGGCACATATTTTTTACCTTTTGATAGCAATTCATAGGCGTACTGCCCTGGTGTTAAGCTTTCATCATACAACTTTTTGGCTACAGCCATACCATCAACTGCTTGTCCTTCTTCTTCATTATTTACTTTTCTACTGCTTTTGTAGCCTCGCTTTTTATTAATTGCTAAAAACACACGGGCTAAATCTTCTAATTCTATTCGTTCTCTCGCTGCCTTGGCTCTTAACTCTAATGTTTGGTAAGTCGTGTTTTTACCAATTTCGGTTAGAGATGTATCTTTATCAATCAACTGATTTTTAATCAACAAGTCTATTAAATCTTTTCTTCTGAGTTTATAGCGCTGTAGATTTCTTCTTGCACTTCTTTTAGCTGTTCTATCGGCATTGGTAGATAAGGGTTTCCCTGCTTCAAAATTTGTTTTTTCATCTACTGTTAGAGGATTTACACGAACGCCTAACTTAATAATTTCAGATTTCTCATCCTTTTCTTTTGCTTCTCTAACCAACGCCCAACCGATAGAGTTAGTGCCTAAGTCTAATCCAAGTATGGTTTTCATTTTTAATATATTGATTTTTAAACAATAATAATCTTTATTTTCGTGTATAAAGTTAATAAATATTTTGTCATTATAATATTTATATCTAAATTTGTCGCTGAAAGCAATTCACAATAAGGATTATTCCGTTGTGAGAACATTTATTACGGGGTCTGATAACAGTACCTCGTTTTTTGTTATATGCCCTCCTATAAAAAATCAATTTAATAGATAACCTCAATTTTTGTAACTTTATCGACTAAACATAAAAAATATGAAAAATAGAATTTCAAATCTTTTCAATATACAATATCCTATCATACAAGGTGGTATGGTATGGCATAGCGGTTGGCGGTTAGCTTCTGCTGTTTCTAATGCTGGTGGTCTCGGACTGATTGGTGCCGGAAGTATGTACCCTGATGTTTTAAGAGAACACCTCCAAAAATGCAAAAAAGCCACCAACAAGCCTTTTGGTGTTAATATTCCTATGCTTTATCCTAACTTAGATGAAATCATCAACATCATTATGGAAGAGCAGATTAAAATCGTATTTACCTCAGCAGGAAACCCGAAAACTTACACCGAAACTTTACAAAAAGAAGGTATAAAAGTAGCTCACGTGGTTTCTTCTCTAAAATTTGCAATAAAATGTGAAGAAGCTGGTGTAGATGCTGTTGTTGCTGAAGGATTTGAAGCTGGAGGACATAACGGCAGAGACGAGACTACCACTTTCTGCCTTATCCCTAATGTGAGAAAACATATCAGTACTCCCCTTATTGCTGCAGGAGGCATCGCCACAGGACAACAGATAAAAGCTGCCATGATACTTGGAGCAGACGGTGTACAAATCGGTTCTAGATTTGCAGCCACAACAGAGGCGAGTTCTCATGAGGCATTTAAACAAAAAATAGTGGAGGCTAAAGAGGGAGACACTCAACTTACTTTGAAAGAACTTGCTCCCGTTAGGCTATTAAAAAACAAATTCTTCTACGACCTAGAAAAACTTTATGAAAATGGAAGGGATACAGAAGCTCTGAAACAAGCCTTAGGAAGAGCAAGAGCTAAGAAAGGTATGTTCGAAGGCGATTTAGACGAAGGCGAACTAGAAATAGGACAAGTTTCTGCTCTCATAGATGACATTATCTCGGTAGATGAAGTATTTAAAAGACTCATAAAAGAGTTCAACGAATGTACAGAACCTTTTTTATAGTAAATTTAAAGCTACCCTAGACAGGTAGCTTTTTTTATTTTTTAGCTAATCGTGCTTTAATATTTTGTATATTTTCTTTTGCAGTAGCCTCTAATACTAGACTTGCACTCATTAGAATTCGGTCAGGCATAATGCTGTCAAAATGCTCTGTACCTTCCCAAGATACTTTTTTAATGAGAGCCAATGCATCTGCGCTCCGTTCTGACAACTGCTTTAAAAACGCATCTAGTTTTTCGTCCATAGAAGTTATATTTTCCGAAATGTGATGGTAGATATGATTTCTTTCTGCCCATTCGGCACTTCTAAACTCTGTATCTAGAGACATTGCAGAAAACTGTGATTTCCCTATCTTTCGCTCCACAAACGGACCAATAACGAATGGACCAATACCTAAATTGATTTCTGTAAGTGCTAAGGCAGCTTCTTTTGTTGCGAAGCAATAGTCTGCCGCACAAGCGATGCCTACGCCACCGCCTGTAACCTTACCCTGAACTCTTACAACTACTATTTTGCCACAATTTTTCATTGCATTTAGTACCTTAGCAAATCCTCCAAAAAATCTTTTAGAAGCTTCTAAATTATCAATCTCTAGTAATTCATCAAAGCTCGCACCTGCACAAAACGCTTTTTCTCCGTGAGATTTAAGTAATATTGCCTTTACTTCTTCTTTCGCTCCTTCGGATAAAATAGTTTCAGCAAGTTGTTCTAAAATATGCCTTGGCAAAGAGTTGCTTTTAGGCGTCCCAAAAGTAATATGTGCAATATGATTTTTTATTTCTGAATTTACAAAAGCTTCCATTCTTTATTGACTTTAGATTTATATTCTACGCTCTGCTAATTTAAGAAAATTTATTTTGTAAATTGCGGTTTTATTTTTAATAGACATTCAGAAGTGGCTAAATTAAAAACAGTATATTATTGTCAGAATTGTGGTTCACAACATTCCAAATGGCACGGACAATGCCAAAATTGTGGACAATGGAACACTTTAGTGGAAGAGATTGCAGAAAAAACAACCTCTAAAAATTATGCAGGAGATTTTGGAAGACAACACCTCATCAATATCATAGAAGTAGAAACACAAGCTGAGCAACGCATTAAAACTCCAAGCGAAGAACTTAACAGAGTTTTGGGTGGTGGTATTGTTTTAGGTTCGGTAACTCTTATCGGAGGCGAACCAGGTATAGGGAAATCTACACTACTATTGCAATTAGCCCTTAAAATGAAGAAAAAAATCCTCTATGTTTCTGGGGAAGAAAGTGCCTCTCAAATCAAAATGAGAGCAGATAGACTAACGGAACTCCAAAATCCGAATTGTTTTTTATACACTGAAACTTCAATAGAGAAAATCTTACACGAAGCCAAAAAACTTCAGCCCGATTTTATGATTGTGGACTCTATACAAACCTTACATTCGCAGGTGATGGAGAGTTCCCCAGGCACAGTATCTCAAATTAGAGAATGTGCTTCAGAAGTTATAAAGTTTGCAAAAGCGACCAACACGCCTGTTTTCTTAGTGGGACATATTACTAAAGATGGACAAATAGCTGGACCAAAAGTATTGGAACATATGGTAGATGTAGTTCTTAATTTTGATGGTGATAGAAACCATTTGTTTAGACTTTTAAGAGCAAATAAAAATCGTTTTGGTTCTACTGCGGAGATTGGTATTTATGAGATGATTTCGGCGGGATTGAAAGAAATTAAAAATCCTTCGGAAGTGCTTATTACCAAAAAATCCGAAGAGTTTTCAGGTAATGCGGTGGCAGTAACGCTAGAAGGTAACCGCCCTATGTTGCTAGAAATACAAGCCCTCGTAAGTACAGCCGTGTATGGTACACCACAGAGAAGTTCTACGGGTTTTGATGCTAAAAGGCTCAATATGCTTTTGGCAGTTTTGGAGAAACGCTCTGGCTTTCAACTTGGGGCTAAAGATGTATTTTTAAATATTACTGGAGGTATTAAAACGGACGACCCCGCTCTAGATTTAGCTGTAGTTGCCGCTATCTTATCTTCCAACGAGGATATTGCAGTGTCGGAGCATTATTGTTTTGCAGGGGAAATTGGTCTTAGTGGAGAAATTCGTCCTGTGCCACAAATAGAAAAACGCATCTCCGAAGCCGAAAAACTAGGCTATCATAAAATATTTGTTTCTAAACAAAATAAGATACCAAAGAAAAAACACAATATAAAAATTGTGGAAGTTTCTAAAATAGAAGACTTTCACGAAGAGATATTTTAAGCATTCATCTTGTTTAAAAACCTTACTTTTGCCTAAATAAAAGAAAATGAAAAAAGTTTTTTTTCTGCTTATCCTTAGTCTTATAATGTACTCTTGTGCCAGAGTAGGTGCTCCTGTAGGTGGCAATAAGGATACTTTAGCCCCTCGTTTTTTAGGAGCTAATATAGACAGTTCTAGAACCAAAGTGCCTGTACTTATAAGAGAATTAAGACTAGATTTTGACGAATATGTCAATTTAAAAGATGTTCAGAAGCAGCTCATTATTTCGCCACCTATTAAAAACATAAAGAAGATTATCCCTTCTAATCTTGCTAATAAATATGTGTTGATACAGTGGGGAGATACTCTACAAGCCAATACCACTTACAGCTTTAATTTTGGTAATGCCATTGTAGATAACAACGAAGGTAATATTCTACCATATTTTAATTTTGCTTTTTCTACTGGGGAAAAATTAGATAGTCTCTACCTTGCAGGAACGGCACAAAACGCTCTATCTACGCCTAACAGTGAGGCTCAATCTAAATCTAATATAGTAGTGGGGCTTTATAAGGCTTCGGATAGCATCAATTTTAGAGAAAAACCTTACTACATTACTAAAGCTGATAAAGACGGCTATTTTGAGTTGGAGTATTTAGCTCAAGGCAAATATAAAGTCATCGCTTTTGATGATGAAAATATGAACTCGGTATATGATAAAAGCAAAGAAAATTTAAGCTTTATTAAAGATGAACTTAATGTTACTAAAGGTATTTCTGGGCTTAAACTCACGCTTTATCCACCTAAAAAAGAAGTAAAATATAAAGAAATAAAAGCCATAGACGGAGGTCTCCTTCTCCTTTTTGAAGGCAAACCCGAAAAAGTAGATGTAAAGGAAATTACAGGTCTAGTACAAGATTATAAAGTTTCTCATCAGAAGTTTTCAGATTCCGTAAGGGTTTGGTTTGATGCCCAAAAGGAAAATTTAAGCTCCACCCAAGGGACTAACCTCAAATTCAGTTACGATACAAAAGTTAAAAAAGATGCCGTCCAGATATTCTATCGTACCAATCCTAAGGAAGAATTTACTCTTAAAAATAATGAGGGGCATTTACTTCCGCCCAATCACCCATTTAAGATTACAGCTAATATGGAGTTAAAAGAACTCAACACCCAACAATGGGAACTAAAGGTAGATTCTACTCATCAACAACCTTTTAAAGCAAAAATAGCCGAAACTTCGCCCAATACCATCATTATTGAAAGTGATTTTCAGAAAGAAAAAAAATACCGCCTATTTATTCCAAAAGAAAGTGTAAGTTCTTTCTATAAATCTAATGCTAAACCTTATGTTTTTGAGTTCGAGGCAGACACGCCCCAAAACTATGGCTCTGTAACAATAAGGCTTAAAAATAAACCTTCTGTTCCCTTTTGGATAGAGCTTCTAGACCAACAAAACAAAGTATTATCTAGTAGAAAAACTACCGAAGCAGAACATAAATTCACAGAACTGAAACCTAGCACTTATTATATAAGAATCTTAGTGGATAATAACAGTAACGGTATTTGGGATACCGCCGACTTAGCGACTAATACTCCTGCCGAAGATTACTTTGTTTTCCCTAAGAAAATAGAAGCTAGACAGCTATGGGATTTGGTAGAAGATTGGGAATTGCCCACACAAGAAACTGCAACAGAAAACAATAATAAAGAAAACTAATGAAAAAAATATTTAAAATAGCATTGTGGATTATATTAGGTCTGTTACTGATACAACTTATCCCAATAGACCGCACTAACCCTCCAGTAAACGAAAAGGATAATTTTGTAAGGGTGGAAAATACGCCTAAAGAGATAGAAGTGCTTTTAAAAAAGGCTTGTTACGACTGCCATTCCAACGAAACTAAATACCCTAGTTACGCCTACATTGCACCTATATCTTGGAGCATAAAACACCATATTAACGAAGGAAGAAAGCATCTCAACTTCTCCGTGTGGAATACTTATAATGAGTATCTAAAAAAAGGAGCTTTGGAAGGAAGTATAGAAACTATAAAACGCCACGAAATGCCACTAAAAGGCTATGTAGCACAACACCCAGAAGCACAACTCACCCAAAAACAAAGACAGCTTTTGCAAGATTATTTCCAAAAACTACTAGATGAGGAGGTTTATAAAAAATAATGTATCAGTCTTCTAACTCAATAGGATTGTATCCCTTCTTTTCCGACTCATCTCTTTTTTGTTTTTCTCTCAATGCGGTGGTTTGTTCAGGCGAGAGAACTACACCATCATTTTTCATTGATTGTAATAAGTTCTTCCTAAAATTATCTTTCGTATCCTCTAATTCCTGCTTTGTAACAGATATAGAATTATCATAGCGTTTTTTGTTTATACCTACTATCTTTCCTTTTAAATCTCGACTGGGTAATGATTTTACTAACTCAAAATCGTACTCTTCTTTTTTGTCAGTCATTTTTATAATTAGACCTGGTAGCCCTCCAAACTTATAAGGTCCATAAGGGAAAGGAATTTCAGTAGAGTACCAAGCAATCCAATCTCTACCCTTAAATCTTAACTCTGCTTTTTTACAACTAAAAGAGCTAACTATCTTCGTTTCATTAACTAATTTCCAACTATTGATTTTAGGTTCTTGATAAGAAAGAACAGAAGTTCCTACAGTTCCATAAAAAATAGTTTTATCATTTTCTTGTACGACTAGAAATTTAGAATTTGTTTTTGGAAATGACTTACCACTAAAATTAATAGAATTTGAGCCGCTTCTCATAGCTGTATTCAGCTCACTAGTAAAAATAGAATCGTACTTTAGTAAATTTTCACTAATAAAAAATGAGCGATTATCACTAACCTGAAGAGAAAATAGCTCTTGATAAAGATTTTCAGGATAAAGATTATTAGGTTTAGACTTCAATAGATAAGTAAAACTTCCGCGTAACGAATCGTTTTTATATACTTGTGCATCAATGCATACAAATAACAGCAGTGTTATAGTGAAAATGTATTTTTTAAACATAAAATTAAATCCTTAATTGCTACAAAAATATATTTTATGAAAATAATCAAATACAATAATAGTTAATTTACTTTTGGTGAGTCTTTTTTATTGAAATTCCAAATCACTAATCAGGATAGTGTTCTGTTAAAATAAATGTTAATTTCCTTTACTTATTTTTTAACCGAGTTTTATTAACTACCTTTGTGATTGTAAAAAAATAATCATTTATATCTATGAAAAAATATCTTTTGTTAGTACTTTTTACCATTCTAATGGTATCTTGTTCTAAAAATGAAGTTCAAATTTCAGGAACGCTTAAAAATGCTTCTCCTTTGGACAGGATAGAACTCATCAATGTATCTAGTGCCAGCTCGTTGCCTATTATGAATATAGGAGTAGATGCTAAAGGCAATTTTTCCGCAACGCCAAAAATAGAGGAAGACGGCATCTATCTAATAACCTACGCAAGACAGATGAATTTTATTTATCTTAAAAAAGGAGATAATATCAAAATTACGGCTGACGCTACAGAATTTCCTAGAAAAATGAAAATCTTAGGAGATGGCGAAAAAAACAATGAATTCCTTACTCAAATGCAATCTTATATAGAGGACTACATGAGCAAAATAGATATGCAACTTATGTCTAAGTCTGAAAAAGAGTTCATTGCAGCAGTTAAAAAAATACAAACAGATGTAGATAAAAAAATAGAAGAGGTTAAGTCTAAAACAAAACCAGACTCCGAAGTGGTAGAATGGAAATCAAGCGAGATGAAAGTAACCCTTCTAATGATTACCGAACAATATGCGGCTATGCATGGTGCGGCTACTGGAAACCCTAATTTCAAGCCTTCGGCTGAATTTACAAAATATCAAGATAGTCTAAAAGGAGATGAGAAGAAATGGATAAAAACCTTGCCTACTTATAGAAGCTACCTGCTCATTAAGAATCAAGAAGGTTTTACCAACTTTATGAATACGCTTCAAAACAAAGAAATCTCTACTACAGAAGCCTTTGTTAAATATCTAGAAGGTAAAAAAGATATTGACCAGTACACGAAAGACCACCTAATTGCTTTCGTTGCAACACAATACGATTTACAACCTCAACACCCAAGAATTAAGCAAGTAATGGAAGTGGTTAATAAATCTATTAAAGACAGCCAGATAAAGAAAGAGTTAGAAAAAGTTAAACTCGCTATACAAGGTATTGAAGTTGGGCAGAAAGCTCCTAGCGTTGATTTAGTTAATAATAAAGGAGAAAAAGTTAGTTTATCTAAATATGAGGGTAAACCAAGCGTTTTAGTATTTTATGCTTCTTGGAATCCTTATGTATCCGAAAGTCTTACTCCTTCTGTAAAGCAACTTGCAACTCAATATGGAGGTAAGGTTAATTTGGTAATGATAAATCTAGATGATACTGAAGACCAGTTCAAAAAAACCGAAGTGGCTATGTTTAAAGGATTAAAAGTGGAAAGCCTGTATGCTAAAAACGGTATGAATTCTGAAGCTGCTGATAAATTTGGTATTTATGGATTTAAATTACCGAGTGCTATGGTAATAGATAAAGATGGTAAAGTGGCTAGTCCTGCAGCTATAGGTAATATAGATATGCAGATAGTAGATGCTTTAAACAAACTATCTCAACCTACTGCAAAGAAGTAAAATAATTTTATTTAAAAATAACAAAATCGGGCTATCTCTGTGAGATAGCCCGATTTTGTTATATAAAGATATGACAAAAATCATTGGTCAAAAATTCATTGATTTTCAACAAATTAAATATAACAAACTTTATTTATTTAGAATTATCCTAAATAAATTTTGTGTAATTACTCAGATATTATACCTTTGTCAAAACTTTTAACAATTCTAAATAAAGTGTAATGAAAAAACAACTTTTACCTCTTATAATGTTAGTTTCAGTAGCTTCATTCGCTCAGGAAACTGATTCTATAAAATCTAGAAATATAGATGAGGTTGTTATTCAATCTCAAACTATTTTTACCAATAAAGATAAGAACGAAAAAGCGAGTTCTTTTATCTATATTGGTACTAAAGAATTACAGAAATATAACTACTCTGATGCTAACCGTGTACTTATGGGTAAAACAGGGATACATGTAGTAGAAGAGGAAGGTTTTGGGTTGCGTCCTAACATTATTATTAGAGGAGCTTCTTCGCTTAGGAGTTCATCTATCAATTTAATGGAAGACGGTGTTTTAGCTGCACCTGCTCCTTATGTAGCTCCTGCGGCTTACTACTTCCCTACCATGGGAAGAATGGCTGGTGTAGAAATTCTTAAAAGTAGTGGACAAATCATGTATGGTCCCAATACCATCGGAGGGAGTATGAACATGCTTTCTACTCAAGTACCTAATAAATTTTCAGAGTTTTTAAATGCTTCTTACGGTAATTTTAACACCTATAAAGTGCATACTCATGTAGGAGATAAAATTGGCAAATTCGGATACTTGGTAGAGTATTTTACCAATAATTCAGATGGTTTTAAAGAACTTCCAAATGGTAAAAACACGGGGTTCACACTTAATGATGGTATGATAAAGTTGTTGTATGACAATTCTAATGCGGCTATCCCTAATAAACTTCAGTTTAAGCTTCAGGCTTCTAAACAAAACTCTAACGAAACCTATATGGGAATTTCTAAAGAGGACTTCAATAAAAATGCTTACCAGCGTTACTTATCATCAGAGTTAGATAATATAGAAATCAATCAGCGACAATATTTGCTATCTTATCAAATAGAACCTAGCAAAAAACTTCACTTAAATTTTGATGCTTATAGAAATGAAGTTACAAGAAATTGGTACAAAGTGAATGATGTTAAAGCTGGAGGTAACAAAGTAGGGCTTTCTAATGCTTTAGAAATGGCTGATAACTCTAACGAAATGTTAGCTTTAAAAGGAGCTTATAATGCAGATAATACCATCTATATAAGACATAACGATAGAGACTATATTTCACAAGGGCTTCAGTTCAATGGGCATTATCATTTAGGTAAAACGGGAATGGTTCGCTTTGGAGCGAGATACCACTATGATAGCCAAGACCGTTTTCAAGCAGATGATGAATATCTTTCCACATCACAAGGTTTAGCACTAAAAAAACGAGGAAGTGCAGGCTCTCAAGACAATAGAATAGAAGATGCTAATGCTACAGCCTCTTATGTTCAATATCAGCAAGAGTTTGGAGCTCTTGTTGCCACTGCGGGAGTAAGATATGAAAACATCACTCTAAGACAAATAAACTATGGGCGTTCTGATGCAGATAGAACGGGTAAAGATTTAAAAACTACGACTAACAAAGTAGAGTCTTGGATACCAGGGCTATCCTTACTTTATAAAATAAGTGATGGTTTAAAAGTATTTAGTAGTGTTCACAAAGGATTTTCGCCTCCAGGAATTCAACAAGGACAAAAGGAAGAAAGAAGCTGGAACTACGAACTAGGAACAAGGTTTAATAACAACTTTGTAGACGCTGAATTGATAGGCTACATCAACGATTATTCTAACCTACTAGGTGCAGATACCAATGTTATGGGCGGCAACACAGGGCAAGGCGATTTATACAATGCAGGTGAAGTATTGATAAGAGGTGTAGAAGCACAGTTAAGATATACTATCAGCGGAAAAGATAGTGAAATTAACTTCCCAGTTTCTGTCAATTATACTTACATAGATTCTTCCTTTAAGAAAGATTTCCAATCTCAAGTATTTGGAACAATTAAAGAAGGTGATGCTCTACCATTTATTCCTAAAGAACAACTAAGTATAGAAGCGGGAGCTAACATCAAAAACTTTAGACTTTCTGCTATCTGGAGATACAGAGGTGATTTTAGCAATAAGGTTTGGCAAGGGGCTATACCAGAAGCTAACCTAGTTCCATCTATGAACATACTAGATGCCTCTATTTCTTACAAGGTAA
Source organism: Riemerella anatipestifer (assembly GCF_009670965.2). Classification (NCBI taxonomy): domain Bacteria; kingdom Pseudomonadati; phylum Bacteroidota; class Flavobacteriia; order Flavobacteriales; family Weeksellaceae; genus Riemerella; species Riemerella anatipestifer. Next base: position 659,438 of record NZ_CP073239.1, read on the forward strand.
ACAGAAATGCAACTGTTTATGCTAACGCTCAAAATTTACTTAACCAAACTTATTTATCTTCTCTTAACCCTTCAGGATATAGACCAGGTATGCCAAGGTTTGTAAATGTGGGTGTAAGAATCAGTCTATAATAAAACGAGCCAATCTAATATAGTTTTTCATTAAAAAGGAAGATAACTACATTGAGTTACCTTCCTTTTTTGATTGAAGCTAATCTAATTTCATTTTATCAAACTCCCAAGAATTTCCATTGAAAACATTGAGATCTACTTTTACATTGATACCTTTTACAATACCTTTTTCTGTAAACTGCCAAAACAACCAATTATCCTCTTCCGAAGGTACTAAGACATGATTGTAATTAGCTAGCCATAAGGGATAACCTTCAAAATCACCCCGTAAATAATCTTTATAAAAATGATAATAGGTGTAGATAATAGGTTTAGCTCCGTAGGCTTCTTCTACTATTTTAAGCCAAGTCTTTACGTCTTCTTTATACTGTTTTACAGATTTTCTTCTAGGTATTTTTTCTATATCTAGTACAGGGCGAAGATCTCCTTTTTCTAGCTTCACTTGGGCTAAAAAATGATTAGCTTGTAAAACAGGATCTTCATCTGGACGATAAAAATGATAAGCTCCTCTTGTATAGTTGTATTTTTTTGCTTGAGTCCAAAAATATTCAAAATGTTTGTCTTTAGAACTATTGCCCATCGTAGCTCTTAATACGATAAAATCAATATTTATAGCATCATTTGCAATACTTAGGCTATCCCACTCTATATCTTCTTTTCTTTGATAATGAGATATATCTATACCAAATACCTTATCCTGATACTCAGCAATGATGGTATTTATTCGTTTAGTCTCTGTAATGGAATTCTCTAGTTTTTTATGCTGATGTTTTTTAAAATACATAGCATAATAGAAAAAGACTTTATTTTTAACATAAATACCTGTACCAATAAGGGCTACAGACATTACAATTAGTAATATCCATCTATAATTTTTTTTTCTGTTTCTCTTACTTATGTTATTTTTTTTTCTAACTTTGGAGTTATATCTTCGTTTTGGCATAACACTTGCAAAACTAAGTATAAATTTGTTATAATTTGCAAACTTAAAAAATCATTAAAAATTTATGAAAAAAATTTTTCAAACAGTAGCATTAGCTATTTTAGTATCTTTTACGGCAGTTTCGTGTAAGAAAAAACCTAACGACGCAGAACTTTCTACCAAAGCTACAGAAGTAGTTAAAGCAAACCCTCAAGCTTCAGTTGAGGTAAAAGATGGGCAAGCTCATTTAAGTGGTGTATTTGCTAGTCAAGCAGAAAAAGACCAAATGATAGCGTCTTTAAAAGCAATACCTGGTATTAAAGATGTTCACGACATGACTACCATAGCAACGCCAGAGCCTGCAGTAGCAGTAAATCAAGTAGATGCAGTAGTTTTACAAAAAGTAAAAGATGCTACTAAAGATTTCCCTAGCGTGAAAGTAGAAGATGTAAATGGAGAACTTACACTAACAGGAAATGTATCTTCTTCAGATGCTAGAAAGATAAAAGAGTCTGTAGATGCTCTTAAAATAGGAAAATACAATAACCAACTTATCGTAAAATAATTAAAATACCATGTCATTAACTGATAAATATTCAAGTGTAGTAGCTGCTGCACAAAACGCAGGAGTACAAGACTTATCTGTAAAAGAGCAAGACGGAATTCTATACATTAGTGGTAGTACACAATCTACAGCAACTAAAGATTTAGTATGGAATGCCCTTGGTGCTATTGACCCAAGTTTCACAGCATCAGACATCAATATTGATGTTCAAGTAAAAGGTTTAGAAGTAGGGGCTAGCCTTACTGTAATCACAGAAAGCTCTAACCTTAACCTTCGCAAAGAACCTTCTACAGAAGCTGAAGTTGTAGGTAAAGCAGCAAAAGGAGAAGCCGTAACTTTAGTAGAGATGACTTCCAACGATTGGTGGAAAGTAAAAACTAAAGATGGTGAAGAAGGTTATGCTTACACAAGATACCTTAAAGCATAAATTTCCTATTTATATAAAAAAAGAAAGCAGTCCAAATTTTTGGACTGCTTTTTTTATTTACCATCATCATGATTGACTATTTCCAAGTCCAAAAACTCCATTCTGTACCATTATATACACAAAGTTGCTCTTTACCTGGTGTATCATCAAAAGCCATCATACCAGGAGCCGGATTTGTGATACTCTTCTGTACATCTCTAAACTTTGGTAACACCAATGCTTTAGTAGTACTTTCTAAAACCAACACTCCTTTAGCTGTACTAGAAGCCGCTCCCATAACAACCTGAGCTCCTGAATTCTCTACCCTACCCGTATTGGTATTAACAGGTATTGTGTTGGTATTATCTGCTAAATAACTCAAGTTTTGCCAGCTATTGTTAACCTTAACTTTTACAGCTTTGTCACTCCTATCTAAAACAAAAGTTCCATTTGGCGAAAACGTATTATCTGTTAAATTAGCTTCCGATACAGCATTAACCCACGGTAATATAATTCCTTTCTTTTCTGAATTATTAAACTCTAACAATACTGATGCTGCAGTAGAGCCTGTATTTAAATTTCCTGTGCCTATATTAACCTGTGCTTTCAAGCAAAAGCTTGAAACAACGGCTATTGTATATATTATCTTTTTCATATTGTGTTTCTCTATTTATTAAAGACTTCTCCTTGAGGGCATCCTTGCTTGTTCATACACTTCCATGCTCTGATAACACTAGGTGATGATTGTGTTTCCACATAAGCTTTTAGGCAGTTTTCGGTTGTATCGTACACCATCATACCTATAACAGGATTTACTATTGCTTGTATTTCAGTTGTACTCATTCTTGTAATTGTAAAGCCTTTGGTACTTGCTTCTAGTGCAATATGCCCTCCTTTTCTAGACATAGGCCAATTATCCGCATCTATATTACCTGATCTTCCTAAAGCAGTTATACCTACTTTAGTATCTAATGGATTTAATACTATTGTAGTATTCTTTAAAGTACAAAAGCATCTATCATTATTTGATACATCATAAGGCGCATTATTATTAACATCTTGCCCTACCGAAAGAGCATCTACATGAGCTACACCCTGTGTTCCGGAAGTATTATTGGTAGCTGTATTTACTATTTCAGGCACACCAAAAGCTGAGCTTAGTTTTGATACAATATCTGTCCCCGTAGTAGATACATTTCCTTTCGCGTTGGCTATGATAGACCATTTTCTAGCAAAAAAAGGTGTTGTCATATCTGCTGCTGCTAGATGAGTCATATTCACATTATCTGAGCCCTCTACTGCATCTGGACAACTATCACCATCTGAATCTAAATCTAAATAATTTGGTAAACCATCACCATCTATATCACAATAAGGTCTAATTGCAAAAGCAACTCCTTGTCCTCCAATCGCATTATTCATCCATTCTAATGTAACATTTAGCATCGTTGCTTCTGTAGTAAATAATGCATTACCATTAGCTGAGCCTGAATTGTTCTGCTTTTGTGTATCTGTATACACCAATGTGTTTGTACCCGCACCTGTTATTGTATAAGTAAGCCCATTGTCTTCTAAAAAAGTAAATGGTGTACCGTTTGTTACAAAAGTAATTTTTTCATTTCCCAAATAGGTAGCCTCTATATCCATGGGAATGATTTGAAATTTCAGCCTAGGATCTGAACTGGTAAATGTTATATTAAAAGATGCCTTTCTATTAACAGGATTTGCTCCATCTCCTTTAGAATATAACCCTTCTTGAAAATTACTACCATCTAAATTATACAAATCTTTTATACCTGAACCTGCCCATGTACTTATATCGTTACCAACAAAAGAAGCATTTCCTGTAAATCCTGAAATAGTTGCAGTATAAGTTACACCATTTAAAGTAGTAGATCTGCTTATAGTACCTGTAGTACTATCTAATGTAGCACCAGACCAATTAAAAAAGACTAATTGCCCTTTATATAAACCTTTCCCAGTAGCACTACTAGTAGGGTTATTGGGTAAATTACAAAAAGTTTTTTCAAGAGAATCAGGAATACCATCATTATCAGCATCTAAATCTATAACATCAGCAACACCATCACCATCTGTATCTACCCCTGGAACTGTAAAAGATTGGCTAGAACTAGAGTTACATACACCCTTACTAGCAACCACAGTATAAGTTGTTTCGTAAGAAATATTTGAAATAACTCCTCCCGCTCCTACTGTAGGACCACTTGGAGAAAAAGTATAGCTATAACTAGAATCGTAATTAGATATTGTTGCACTACCGTTATTATAATAAGTAGCAGGCGTTACTGAAACCACAGGTGTAGGAGGAACCACACAAGATACTTTAATTGCTACATATATCACTGCAGTTCTATTAGCTGGAGCATCATTAGGTGGTGTATAATTAATTGTTAATGTCTTAGTAGGAGCAGACGATTTTTTCCAGCTAATCCACTCTGTACCTTTACCATCTGAGCCACGATAAGTACCTGAAGAATAAGAGGAAGTTGTAATTGTGGCTCCTGCATATCCTCCTGCAACATTTCCTCCATTAGAAACTCCAAAAGCCACACTGCTAAAAGTAGCTCCACCATCCATAGATAAAGAAAAATCATCGTCCCACAACACTCCCGTTACAGTAGATTTATCAGCATCTGTAATTACCAATTCGTCTATCATAACTGCATTTGCGAAATTGAAGGTCACAGAGTTTAAATCATTATTGTAAGCAGAGCTTTCTATTTTAAGAACCTGAGTAGCAATATTAGCCCCATTGAAGTTATTTACTAACCCTCCCGAAGGTTGTATTAACCCTGAGTTGGCAGAAAAAATATTAGATCTACCATAGACAGCACCTTTCGTAACGCCTACATTTACTGCTCCTGTTATAGGGTTATTGGAAGCACTAGCCGTTGCAGTAGGGGTCCCTTCTGTACCTGCAGGTGGTAGCGTTGTAGAACCACTCCCCAAAATATCCCATGTAATCCAACTTTGTGCATTAACAGCTCCAAAAAATAATACTAAGAATAGTTTTAGAGTTAAATGTAAAGACTTTTTCATTTATATATAATTTATTGAACCCCAAGTACAATCAAAAACCTTGCCATAAAATAAAGACTATTTTTAAATCTTCAAAAAAGCCTATATTTGCATTTTAACCTAAAAAATACCATACATGAAAGGACAAAATAAACTCTTTATAGCAATATTACTAGGGCTTATTATAGGAATTGGATTAGGCGGTTTAGTTCACCTACAATATCCTGATAGTGCAGAGGTCTTTTCTAAAAATATAAAGTTACTAGGAACTATCTTTATCAGGCTTGTCCAAATGATTATTGCACCGCTTGTATTTACCACTTTGGTGGTGGGCATAGCCAAAATGAGCGATATAAAAATGATAGGCAGAGTAGGTACTAAAGCAATGCTATGGTTTTTAACGGCTTCTTTGGTTTCTCTAATGATAGGGCTTGTATTTGTAAATTGGCTAGAACCAGGTAAAGTAACTCAACTCCCAGTGCAAGATGTAAGTGCAGCGACAGAAATCGTAAATAATAGCAAAGGCTTCTCGTTAGAGGATTTTGTGAAGCATATCATTCCTAAAAGTTTATTTGAAGCTTTTGCTACTAATGAGGTACTGCAAATAGTGGTGTTTTCAATTATGTTTGGGGTAGCTCTTTCTCAGTTGGGAGAAGCTCATTCTAAACCAATTATTAAGGCTTTTGATATTTGCGCTCATGCTATTCTTAAAATGGTGGGGTATATTATGTGGGTAGCTCCATTGGGAGTACTGGGTGCTATTGCTGCAGTTGTTGCCACTAATGGTTTTGAGATATTTATGGTTTACGCTGTTTACCTAAGAGACTTTTTCTTTGCATTGGGTATCCTTTGGCTAGTCCTATGTGCCGTTGGTTATTTAATACTTGGGAACAGATTGTTTGATTTATTAAAAAGAATCAAAGAGCCATTACTTATTGCATTCTCAACTACCAGCTCTGAAGCTGTTTTTCCGAAACTTGTAGAAGAACTAGAGAAGTTTGGAGCAAACAATAGAATAGTCTCCTTTATCCTACCTTTAGGATATTCGTTTAATTTGGATGGGAGCATGATGTATATGACCTTTGCATCTATCTTTATTGCTCAAATTTATGGAGTAGATATGTCTATTGGGCAACAAATCACAATGCTTTTGGTTCTTATGCTTACTTCCAAAGGGATTGCAGGTGTGCCTCGAGCTAGTTTAGTAATTATTGTAGCTACCTGTTCTATGTTTGGAATTCCACCAGAAGGCATCGCTCTCATATTACCAATAGACCATTTTTGTGATATGGGAAGAAGTATGACTAATGTACTGGGTAATGCGCTAGCAACTTCCGCTGTCTCTAAATGGGAAGGACAGCTAGATGCTCCTACAGAAAACATATAAAAAGAAAAACACTTACAAAAAATAAATCCTTAAATTTGTATTTCTAAAAAGAAAATAATGATAAAAAAAGATAGAGTATTAGCTTTTTTAAAAGAGGTTGAGGTAGATGACTTGGTAAATAATGTCCAAGTTATGGGTAATGATGTCTACATTGATATGACGGCACATTCCCCAGCAATGCATGAGAAAAAAAAGCTAGAAGCAGCAATGAAACAGGCTTTTGCATCTGAGTTTGGGGAAGAGGTCGTTTTAAAGTTGAAAATCGTTTCTCCAGAACCATCTGAAGCTCAACTTAATCAAATTAAAGGGAAAGAAATCCCAGGCATAAAAAACATCATCGCTATTGCCTCTGGAAAAGGAGGTGTAGGAAAGTCTACAGTAGCTGCTAACCTTGCGATATCTTTGGTTAAAATGGGCTTTAAAGTAGGTTTACTAGATGCGGATATCTATGGCCCATCTGTACCTACCATGTTTGATACTGAAGGGCAAAAACCTATTTCTATTGAAGAAAACGGCAGAAATCTAATGAAGCCAATTGAAAATTATGGGGTTAAAATGCTATCCATCGGTTATTTTTCTGGAGCTAATCAAGCGGTAGTATGGAGAGGTCCTATGGCTGCAAAAGCTCTCAACCAAATGCTGAGAGATGCTGCGTGGGGCGAATTGGATTTCTTATTGATAGACCTACCTCCAGGAACGGGTGATATTCATCTTTCTATTATACAAGAAGTACCTGTAACAGGAGCTGTTATTGTAAGCACCCCACAACATATTGCTCTTGCAGATGTTAAGAAAGGTATTGCAATGTTCCAAATGGAAAGTATCAATATTCCAGTTTTAGGTTTAATAGAGAATATGGCTTATTTTACACCAGAAGAATTACCTGATAATAAGTATTATATCTTTGGTAAACAAGGAGCACAATATATGGCGGAAGACTTAGGCATACCTGTATTGGGCGAAATTCCTCTAATCCAAAGTATAAGAGAAGCTGGTGATATAGGAAGACCAGCAGCTTTGCAAGATGGTTCTAAAATTGCAGAAATCTATACAGAAACCACTCAGAAAATGGTAGAGAGCTTAGTGGAAAGAAATAAAAATCTACCTCCTACAGAAGCCGTTAAAATAACTACGATGGCAGGGTGTTCTCCAAAAAAATAATTACCATATTATATTTAAAGAATTAAAATAAAGATGGAAAATAATAGTCTAGAAGTAAGAGTAGAAAATGCACTAGAAAGCATTCGCCCTTTTCTTAACAAAGATGGTGGAGATATAGAGCTCATCAAAATAGAAGACACTGTAGTCTATGTGAAATTACTAGGTAACTGCTCTGGGTGTCCTGTAAGTTTCTCTACAATGAAGCTAGGCGTAGAAAATACAGTTAAAGAAAAGGTTCCTGAAATTACACGAGTAGAAAATGTAGAATAGTTTATAAATTATAAAAAAAGGCTTATCTGTAATAAATTAGATAAGCCTTTTTGTTTTGTAATTTAATTCTTGTTCTTCACATCCATATAATAAAACATTGGAATGATGAGCAATAAAATTATAGGTTGAATAACAAATCTACGAACATAAAAAGCTAAAAGCAATCCTGAGTCAAATTCCGTATAAACTAGATAGAGATAGATAGGAAAAGTAATTAAAAAAACTAATAACATTAAAACACAAGCTAACATTGTCTTTGTTTTATCTTTAAAAAGAAAATAAACAATGATTAGCGAAAAAAATAAATTAAGTATCAGCCTAAAAAGATGTCCTGAAACAAGTTTTCCCCACTGAAAAACAGGGAATACTTTAGCTCCATCCATAGTTTTGAAATAGATTAAAAAAGGGTCATAAAATAGAGTTTCTTCTAAAAAACGAACCCCTATCAAACCAATAATACCGAGTATAACAAATACAAGATTACCTTTGAACTTCATCTTTCAGTACAAAAAATTTAATCCAAATTATCCATAATACAACCACACTTCCGTAAATAATCGCAGGGAATATATAATCATGGGCAGCTTTACCATAAGATGGATATTCAAGTAGCACCACATTTATTCCAACAATCCTAAGTATATTTATGATATACAGAAATATAACTCCTGAAAAAACAAAAATAAAAGTCTTAAAACCTCTATAAAACGCAAAAATAAATGCTATAAAAAGTATTATTACAGATACAGCATTACAACCTTCTACCATTCTAGACACATACTCTCCACCTACATAATACCACAAAGTATTATGCTCTGGTTGAGGTATGGCTTGCGAAGGATAACCTATGTTATTCTGTATCAAAGTACATTGGTTGGCCACATGTACTGACAAGCCATCTAAACCTTCTTGAGTGTTCAAATAAAACTGATAAATTCCCAGCAAGGCTAAATAAACTAATAAAAATCTTAATAGGATTTTTAGTGTGGGTTTAAAATCTTCAAACATAATACACAAAGGTAAATATTATCAGACAAAAACCATTATATATCTTCAAAATTACATTGTAATCTTGAAAGTCAACCCAACTCTAAAATATAATAAATAAATGATTATCAAAATATTAAAATAAAATTTACTTTTAAAAAGTTTTTATTATATTTGGAAACTAGAGTTTATCTCCTAAACCCAAATTATGTTTCTAACAGAATGTCCGCGTGATGCCATGCAAGGTTGGAGTGAGTTTATTCCAACAGATACAAAAATCAATTACCTTAATACTTTAATGGAGGTAGGGTTTGATGTGTTGGACTGTGGTAGCTTTGTTTCTCCTAAAGCCATTCCGCAGATGGCAGACTCTGGGGAAGTACTGGATAATATAGATAAATCTTTATCAAACACCAAACTATCCGTTATTGTAGCTAACATAACAGGAGCAGAGAAAGCGCTTTCTCATTCTAATGTGGATATTTTAGGATTTCCTTTTTCTATATCCGAAACCTTTCAGTTTAGAAACACCAATAAAGACCAAGAAGAAGCATTTAATCAGGTAAAAACCATTTTAGAAATGGTAAAGTCTGAGAATAAAACGTTTAATCTTTACTTTTCTATGGCATTTGGAAATCCATACGGAGAAGATTGGAAATGGGAAGATGTTGCCTTTTGGGCGAACCGATTTTCGGAAATAGGAGTAAAAAATATATTACTTTCAGATACCACAGGGGTAGCCACTGCGGAAAGCATTGCACTTTTATTTGATAAAATTCCTGCGAATCACCCTGATATTAGTTTTGGTGCTCATTTTCATAACAGATACGAAGATTCTTACATTAAACTAAAAGCAGCGTACGATAAAGGTTGCAGACGATTTGATTCGGCTATAAAAGGGATAGGCGGTTGCCCAATGGCTAAAGATGACCTTGTGGGGAATATGCCCACGGAACAGCTTTTCAACTTTATGAATTTAGAAAAGATAGAGATTAAGCAGAATATGCTTCATTTTGAATCTGCTTGGAATATTGCCAAATCTATTTTCCATTTTTAAATATCAATCCATTTTTATCAAATAGAATTTGATTTTACCTCAAAATTAAAATTAAAAAAGTTATTTTTGCAGGTATATTCTAAATATTATGGCTAAGCAAGAAGACGATTTTAAGAAAGTGGTATCCCACGCTAAAGAATATGGGTTTATCTTTCCATCTAGTGAAATATACGACGGACTATCTGCTGTTTATGATTATGGGCAAAATGGTGCCGAACTAAAAAATAATATTAAGCAATATTGGTGGAAAGCCATGACTCAGCTTAATGAAAACATCGTTGGGTTAGACTCTGCTATCCTAATGCACCCTACTACATGGAAGGCTTCTGGGCATGTGGACGCCTTCAACGACCCTTTGATAGACAACAAAGATTCCAAGAAAAGATTTAGAGCCGATGTGCTTATAGAAGACTATTGTGCAAAATTAGAAGATAAGGCGCAGAAAGAAATAGCTAAAGCTCAAAAAAGATTTGGTGCTGATTTTGACGAAGAACAATTTGTAAATACCAACCCTAGAGTTCTAGAGTATAGAGAAAGACAGAAAAGTATTCTTACTAGAATGGCTAAATCTCTTGATAATAATGATTTAGCTGATGTTAAAGCCCTTATAGAAGAACTAGAAATTGCTGACCCTGACACAGGCTCTAAAAACTGGACAGAAGTAAGACAGTTTAACCTAATGTTTGGGACTAAACTAGGAGCTTCCGCGGAAAACGCTATGGAGCTTTACCTAAGACCAGAGACAGCACAAGGTATTTTTGTAAACTTCGCTAATGTACAGAAAACTTCTAGACATAAACTCCCTTTTGGGATTGCTCAAATTGGAAAAGCGTTTAGAAATGAAATTGTAGCTAGACAATTCATTTTCCGTATGAGAGAGTTTGAACAAATGGAAATGCAGTTTTTTGTAGCTCCAGGAACGGAATTGTCATTCTACGAAGAATGGAAACAAAAACGACTTAATTGGCATTTGGCACTTGGATTAGGTACGGAAAATTATAAGTTCCACGACCACGAAAAACTAGCTCATTATGCCAATGCAGCAGCCGATATAGAATTTAAATTCCCATTCGGATTTAAAGAGCTAGAAGGTATCCATTCAAGAACAGACTTTGACCTTTCTGCACACGAGAAATTCTCAGGTAGAAAACTACAATATTTTGACCCAGAAAGAGGCGAAAGCTATGTGCCTTATGTGGTAGAAACTTCTGTAGGATTAGACAGAATGTTCCTAGCCGTGTTCTCTAGCTCTCTTAAAGAAGAGGCTTTAGAAGATGGCTCTACAAGAACGGTATTGTCTTTACCTCCAGCTTTAGCTCCTGTAAAAGCGGCTATTTTGCCATTAGTGAAAAAAGACGGATTACCAGAATTTGCGGAAAAAATCTTCAACGAATTAAAGTACGATTTTAATGTCATATTTGAAGAAAAAGATAGTATTGGTAAGCGTTACAGAAGACAAGATGCCATAGGTACACCTTTCTGTATTACTGTAGACCACGATTCACTCAATGATAATACAGTAACTCTTAGAGAAAGAGATACAATGAAACAAGAAAGAGTATCTGTGGAAGACCTGAGAAAAATTATAGATGATAAAGTAAACTTTAGAACACTTTTATCTAAAATCTAAAATTTAAAATAAATAATTTTTGCATAAAAGCCTTGCCTAAATAATTTGGTAAGGCTTTTTTGTTGTAAACTTAATTCACTACCTTTGAACTTTAATTTAATCTAAATTAGTTAAAATGCTAGACATTAAATATATAAGAAGTCAATTTCCTATTTTATCTCAAAAAGTTAATGGTAAAGATTTGGTTTATTTAGATAACGGGGCATCTTCGCAAAAGCCTATTTCTGTTTTGCAGGCTTGGGAAAATTATTACAAAGAAATCAATGCTAATGTGCATAGAGGCATACATACTTTGAGCCAATTGGCAACCGAAGCTATGGAAAAGGCTCGTAAAAAAGTTCAAACTTTTATCAATTCGAAGCACGATTATGAAATTATTTTCACGAGAGGAACTACGGAATCCATCAACTTAGTCGCTTATGCCCTTACGCCTCATATCAAGCAAGGTGATGAAATCATTATTTCCTACCTAGAACATCACTCTAATATTGTACCTTGGCAGATGCTGTGCCAGAGAACAGGGGCTATACTAAGGGTAATTCCTATGGATGAAAATGGCATACTGCAAATAGATGTTTTAGATGAATGGCTTTCTGAAAAAACAAAATTAGTATCGGTAAATCAAGTATCTAATGCCTTGGGAGTCATCAATCCAATAGAGAAAATTATAGCAAAAACAAGACGATTATCAGACGCTTTAATATTGATAGACGGAGCACAATCAGTGCCACATTTTAAAATAGATGTTCAAAAATTAGACTGTGATTTTTTTGTATTTTCGGGACACAAAATGTACGCTCCTATGGGAACGGGTATTCTTTATGGTAAGGAGAAAGCTCTTAATTCTTTGGCTCCATTTCACGGTGGCGGAGAAATGATAGCCACTTGTTCCTTTGAAGAAACTACCTATGCCGAACTTCCGTTTAGGTTTGAAGCAGGAACGCCTAATGTAGGAGGTAATATTGCACTAGGAGCAGCCGTGGATTTTATGATGACAATAGGTCATAACGATATACAAAACCACGAAAATAAACTAATGCGATATGCTCAAAACCAACTAAAACAAATGGAAGGCGTACATATCTATGCAGAAAAAGCGCCTAGAGTTGGTGCTATTTCTTTCAATCTTGATGGCGTGGGTATAGCTTCTGATGTAGGTATGATTTTAGACAAAATGGGCATAGCCGTAAGAACGGGACACCATTGTACACAGCCTATCATGAAGTTTTTTGATATAGCTGGTACAGTAAGAGCTAGTTTTGCGGTTTATAATACCTTAGAAGAAATAGATATTTTTGTAGAAGGATTGAAAAAAGCACAAAAAATGTTGAGGTGATTTAAGAGTTAGCAGAAATGTTGCCAAATGTTCTCGCAAACATTAGCATTTTTTAACAAAGTTTAAATAAATTTTAAAGTAGGAAATAGAGAGGTTCTTAAAATATTATTTTTTCTTTGAAGCCTAAACTAAAATCAACTCAAATTATGAAGTCAAAAATCTTAATTCTTTCATTATTATCAAACCTTCTTTTTTCACAATCTAGAATGAACCTTGGTTTTGAAAATGTATCCGACAATAATAAAATGTTAAAATGGAGATCAAACAAAAAAAATCAAAGCATTGAAATTGATACTTTAGTTAAATTTGAAGGAAACAGAAGTTTGAAAATTACAGGAGAAAGTATATCATCAGATGATAAAAATGATTTTGCTGTAGTGATGCAAACGATTCCAAAAAAATATCTCAACGGAAAAGAATTTGTGCTTAAAGCAAGGATAAAATCAAAAAGTAATTTTGATGGTGTAGCCTTTCCCTATTTAAGAACATTAGATAAAGACAAAAAAAATGTTTCATTTCTCAATCAGCAAGACAAACCAGTAAAAGGAAATACAGATTGGCAAGAAGTAACAATAAAAATACCTATCCTAGAAAATGTGGAAAATCTAGACTTTGGATTTGTGTATAAAGGAAAAGGGATAGCTTGGTTTGATAAAGTTGAGATACTACTTGACGGAAAACCTATTGAGAAACCTGTAAAGGAATTAACTCCCGAACAGATTACAGCGATAAAAAAATATGTTTATCCGCTAAGTTCATTTGAACCAACTTCGAGTGATAATACTGATCTAGAAATATTAAAGACATTAGTAGGTAATTCTAAAGTAGTCGCTTTGGGAGAAGCGACGCACGGAACAAGCGAGATTTATAAAATGAAGGATAGACTAACTCGCTACTTGGTAAAAAATCACAAATTTGATATTTTTTCGCTCGAAGCATATATGCAACAAGCCTATCTTGCAAATGACTATACCATAAAAAATACTGCAACGCTCAATGAAGCATTGCAAAACCTTGTCTTCTTTGTTTGGAAAACCGAAGAGATGTCTACAATGTTACAATGGATGAAACAATATAATAATGGCTCTCAAAAAATTCTTTTCACAGGTTTTGATATGCAAGATGCTACTGAACCAATAAAGCAGTTATATGAAGCATTTTCGGAAGATAAAGATATTGTCAAAAAAATTGAGAAATTGTCTTCCACTGTTAAAGAATTTGCGTACGAGAATAGAGGAAATATAAAATCTTATATTCTTAAAAAAGAACAAGCAGATATTATTTATCCTATTATTGCAGAATTAAAAACTAAAATAAATGAAAATTCAAAATTTTCTACAAATGATAAATCTTGGCAAACCCAAAATGTTAGAATTATCGAGCAATTATTAGAAAAATCAAGTATTAATCGAGATAAATTTATGGCTGAAAATTTCTTATGGATAAAAGAACATAACCCAAACTCCAAATTCATAATTTCAGCACATAATGGACATGTTAATACTGTGAAAAATAGAATGGGCAAATTTTTGAAAGACAAGTTACAAAATGATTATAAAACTTTCGGATTTGCTTTTTTTGACGGAGAATATACAGCAAGAGGAACTAAAGATAAAATGCTAGCAACACAAACCGCACAAAAACCATATTTGGGAACTTATGAATATTGGATGAATTCTTTAAATGTCCCATACTTTATATTAGACCTAAATGAAATGAAAAAAGACAACGATCTAAGTTGGTTGGTTTCCGATTTGGACTTTAGATCAGTTGGCCACACAAAACCATTAAATGAATTTTATCAAACGGATATTTCTGATAATTATGACTATCTAATTTTCATTAATAAATCAACAAGTGCAAAACGACTTGAATAAAAAAACATTTCTGCCAACATAGCATTTGCAAAAGGAGGAGTAGGGAATGGTAGAAAATTTAGTAATTTTTCATCGAAAAATGCTTTTCCCAGAATGAAATTACTCTATTTTTTCTCGCATTTTCTCAACCCATTTAAAGGCTGCAGGACATATTTCTATATTTTTAATTGTAAGATGATTGATTTGGTAAATCTTCTTTCTATCCGTATGGGGAAACTCTCGGCAGGCTTTGGGACGGACTTCATAAATCATACAAGTATTATCAGAGAACAGAAATGGGCAAGGCAATTGTTGTAATACCCAATCATTATCTTCGTCTATCCTTAGATATTTTTCCTCAAACTGAGTAGGTTTTAGCTTTAAAAATTTGGAAATTCGCTCTATATCTTGTGTTGTAAAAAGAGGCCCCGTGGTTTTACAACAGTTAGCACAAGACAGACAGTCTATCTCATCAAATACTTCATCGTGAATTTCTTTGGTAAGATAATCTAGATTTTTAGGTGGTTTTTTCTTGAGTTTATCTAAGAATTTTTTATGTTCTTTATGCTTCTGTTGAGCATTTTGCCTATTAAGTTCCAAATCCATAGTGCAAATTTACTAAATTTGAACATCACAATTCATAGCATTGATATCAATAATGGAAAGCTTAATCATCAGAGAATATCAAGAAGGAGACAAAGATAATCTTCTCAGTATTTTAAAATTAAATATTCCTCATTTCTTTGCAGAGGAAGAACTAAATGATTTCAAAATATATCTC
The DNA here is from genome assembly GCF_009670965.2 of Riemerella anatipestifer. Taxonomy (NCBI): domain Bacteria; kingdom Pseudomonadati; phylum Bacteroidota; class Flavobacteriia; order Flavobacteriales; family Weeksellaceae; genus Riemerella; species Riemerella anatipestifer. Next base: position 674,966 of record NZ_CP073239.1, read on the forward strand.
GAACAAAAAATTGAATACTACTTTGTGGCAGAATACAAGGGTAAAATAGTTGGTTCAGGAGGTATTAACTTAGAACATGCTTCTAAAATTGCAAAAATAAGTTGGGATTTTATAAACCCTCAATACCACGGTTTAGGTATAGGAAGAAAACTTTTAGAATACAGAATTGATATAATAAAAGCAATGCATAAAGATTATAAAATTATAGTGAGAACTTCACAATATGTTTATCCGTTTTATGAGAAGAATGGTTTTGTATTGGAAAGCATTATAAAAGATTACTGGTCACAAGGATTTGATTTGTACTTAATGCAATACAAATTCTAATTATCAATTCAGTTTAAAAACTTATATAAAACAAATAACCTGCAAACCAAATTGATTTGCAGGTTATTTAGTAGCCCGTAGGGGAATCGAACCCCTCTTGCAAGAATGAAAATCTTGAGTCCTAACCGATAGACGAACGGGCCGCTATAATTTCATTAAGCTAACTTGTTAACGTGCTTAGTTAACTTACTTTTTAAATTAGCCGCTTTATTCTTGTGAATAATATTTCTTTTAGCAAGCTTATCTATCAAAGAAATTACCTTAGGCAATTGCTCTGACGCAACTTTTTTATCTTCCTCATTTCTTAATACTTTCACAGCAGTTCTAGTAGTCTTGTGATAGTATCTGTTACGAAGTCTTCTAACTTCATTCTGTCTTATTCTCTTAAGTGCTGATTTATGATTTGCCATAACTTTCTAATAAACTTGGTTGCAAAAATATGCTTTTTTTTTAAATTACCAAAATTATTTTAAAAAAAATTAAATTTAGTAGCCTATAGGGGAATCGAACCCCTGTTGCAAGAATGAAAATCTTGAGTCCTAACCACTAGACGAATAGGCCATTTCAATTTTGGACTGCAAAAATACAGCTTTTTTTGAAATTACAAAATTTTCACCAACTATTTTATAACTTTTTCTACAACAATATTTTTAACACCCTTATTTTCAATAGATTTCATTTCAGAAATAGCTTCCTCCAAAGTAGAGAATTTACCATAGGTATAGTAAAATTTACCACCATTTCGGTTTCTTTCAACATTATTCAATGTTTTAAGTATATAAGAATCATTCCCTAATTTTTTGTCTGTAACAGCCACTTCTAAAGTATAATATCCTTGTGCTAACTTCTGATTAGGTACAAAACCTATAGCCACAGCATTTCTAAAACCGGCATCTTTTGCTGTTTTCACATTAGCATCTTTTATAGAAGCATAATTTGTAGTCCCATAATAATATTTATAGAAATTACCTTCCTTCATTGTAAAAACATAATTAAGCCCTTTCAAAGCAGGATCTCCATCATTAAACTTATCAGCAGAACTCATCAGCAGAACTCTAAAATCATTTTTTAGTGGTTGCTCTTTAGGTTTCTCTGGCACATCATTAAAGCTAGGTCTTCCGCTTGTTTTATCATGAAGCTTTTTATATGCTACTACTGCATTATATATACTTTGAACTATAGCTTTTTGTCCAGAATCTGAAGATAAATAGGCTGCCTCATCATAATTACTAATAAAACCCATCTCTATAAGTACCGAAGGCATAGCATTTAACCTTAATACATGAAGGTTTTTTTGTTTAACTCCCCTAGAAAATCTTTTATCTTTATTCACAAAGTTATCCTCTACAAAACTTCCGAAAATAAGACTTCTTTCCAAATATTTTTGTTGTTGAAGTTTAAGGGCTATCAAAGATTCTGGCGTTTTAGGGTCATAGGAAGCGAATGTTTGTTTGTCTTCTTCATCTAGAAAAATAACATCATTTTCAGACTTCGCTACCTCTAAATTAGCTGCATTTTGATCTGGCCCTTGCACAAAGGTTTCTGTACCATAGGCACTACTTTTTGCAGCGTTGCAATGTATAGAAATAAACAAATCAGCCTTAGAACGGTTAGCTAAATTGGTTCTAGAAGTTAAGTTAGGATATATATCTTCTTTTCTTGTATAAATTATTCTAAGATCTTTGTTTTTTTCTAGCATTTCACCTAACTTCAATACTACTGAAAGAGTAACATCTTTTTCTCTTACTGTCCCCAAATCACTATAACTTCTGTAAGCACCGTGGTCACTCCCACCATGCCCAGCATCGAGAACGATAGTGAATTTTTTCTGAGCCGTTATAGTTACGAATAAAACACTAAAAAAAAGTGCTAAATATTTTTTTATGGGAAATATATATTTAATCGTGTTCATTTTTGATAAATTTTACTAATTTTGAAGCCAAATTTTCAATATAAAGCATTGGCAAAAAACAGCTCCAAAAATACTTTACTTATTTTAATTATCCTAATTTTTAACAATTTTTTAGCACAAAATACTCCTCGTACAAACGCTAAAAATATTGAGGATAAATCTGTAAAAAAGGACAGCCTATCCCCTCGTAAAGAATCCCTCGAGGGTACCGTGAAAATGCAATCCGAAAACCAAAGGAATGACGTTCAAAAGAAAATGACTTACCTTAATAAAAAGGCTAAAGTACAGTATTTGGACATGACTATAGAAGCAGATTACATATCCATAAATTGGGAGAACGGAGATATTTTTGCAAGAGGGGAGCAAGACGAAAATGGGAAAATTATAACTCCCGCTTCCTCTACTCAAGCAGGTAAAAAATACGAATACAACGAGGTTAAGTTTAACTTTAAAAATAAAAAGGCTATTGCCTACAATGCTAGAACCGAAGAACAGGAAGGCGTTATTGTAGCTCAAAAAACAAAAAAGGTAAACGACTCTGTTTTCTTTATGCGAAACGGAGTTTACACTACTGATGAATATTTTTTAAAGAAAAAAGACAGTCTTGCAGACTATCATTTAGCAGCACCTAATATCAAATTGATTAAAGGGAAAAATGCCTCAAGGGTAATTACAGGACCTATACAAATGTACATAGAGCAAGTCCCTACCCCTCTAGTAATGCCATTTGCAATACTCCCCTTTTCTGATAAAAGAACCGCAGGCATCTTAATTCCGAGTTTTGGAGAAAGACAAGATGTAGGTTTTTTCCTGAATAACTTTGGTTATTACCAACCTATAGGTGAACACTTTGATTTAAAAGTCTTCTTAGATTTTTATACCAAAGGAAGTTGGAACATTCGTCCCGAGCTAGGTTATAAGAAAAACTACAAGTATAATGGTGTCTTCTCTGCAGATGTAGGTACTACAGTGCACGGTATAAAAGGACTCAGTACCTACTCTAAATCTAGTACTTATCGTATTACTTGGCGGCATACTCAAGATGCTAAAGCTAATCCATTTTTTAACTTTTCTGCCTCTGTAGATATGGTTAGTAATCGTTTTTACAACAATACAATCAATAACAATTATATCTTCAATCAAGATGTTCTTAGAACACAACAGAACTCCGCCATTAGCATTACCAAAAGATTTCTCAATCTACCTATAAGCATCACAGGAAGTGCCACTTACTCTCAAAATTTCGCCACAGGAGATGTTAATATCAGACTTCCTCAGCTTAATGTAATGATAAACCAATTCTACCTATTCAAGCCTAAAACAGGCGTAAGAACTGGTCTTCTAGAAAATATTTATGTGAACACAAGTCTATCATTGGATAACTACGTAAATACCACTCAAAAACAAGCCTTCACAAAAGATATGTGGAGCAATATGCAAACTGGCGTGAGAGTTCCTGTAGCATTAACTACTAATACTTCTGTAATGAAGTATTTTACACTCTCTTTGGGAGCAAACTTCAATAATGTATTAACTACAAAAACTCTAAACAAAAGCTACAACCCTATAAGTAACACCACAGTAAATACCTATCAAAATAATATTGCTGGGTACTCTACTTTTTCTACTTCTGCTGGTTTACAGACCGTAATTTATGGGCAAGCCAATTTTAGGAAAGGAGCAAGGATACAAGCCATAAGACATATGGTTTCTCCTAGTGTGAGCTTTTCTTATACACCTGACTTTGGTAAATCTAATTGGGGATATTACCGAAACTTTTACGGTGCAGATGGTTCTATAAATTCTTATTCTATATTTGAAGGAAGTATTTTTGGAACCCCCTCCCGTGGGCTATCTCAAACTATCAGCTTTAACATCAATAATAATATTGAAATGAAAGTTCGGTCTAAGACAGACTCTACTGGAGTTAAAAAGATTAAAATATTTGAAAATATCAATATTTCTGGAGGCTATAACTTTGCGGCTGAAAAATTCAAATGGTCAGCTTTCAATATCAGCTCTCAAAACTCACTCTTTAATAATAAGCTGAATATAAACTCTAGCCTTTCATTAGACCCTTATAAAATAGTGTTTAGTTCAGACTCCAACATAGGAGAACGAGTGGATAAGTTTGGATATTTTAACCTTCAAAATTTTAATATTCAACTATCTTATCCTCTAAGTAGTTCTTTATTCGCAAGTAAAGACAAGGACAGCCAAGCAAAGTATAAAACCAAAGGCAGTATAATGCAAGAGAAATATTCTTTTGATGATGATAACTATGCTCATTTTGAACAGCCTTGGACACTAAATATCAATGCCAATTACAACTACTCAAAAGCTCAAACAAGATTTGGTACTAGAGTAGCCTCTATAGGGCTAGATGGTAATATTAAACTAACGCCATTTTGGACCATCAGTGGAAGTACCCATTACGATTTGATCAGTAAAGAACTAGCCTATGGAAGACTAGGTTTCTCTAGAGACCAAAGGAGTTTTACTATCAACTTTAATTGGGTACCTTTCGGAAGATTTAAGGTCTATGATTTCTTCATCGGCATCAAAGCCAACATATTAAGAGACGCAGTAAAATACAGAGAACGTAGTTTCCCACAACAAAGCGATTTTTAATTTTTTAAACACTTCTTTTAACACCAAGAAAAAAACTTTTATATTTGCCCTCTCAAAATTTAAACTAATCCCAAACATCATAAATATCATGAAAACAATTATATCAACCAATAACGCTCCTGCTGCTATAGGTCCTTACTCACAGGCTAATATGGTAAATGGGGTTTTGTATATTTCAGGGCAAATCCCCATCAATCCTAGTAATGGCGAGTTGGTTACAGGAATAGAGAATGAGGCTCATCAAGTAATGAAAAACTTGGAAGCCATACTAAAAGAGGCAGGAATGTCTTTCTCTAATGTCGTAAAATCTACTATTTTCTTGAAAAATATGGATGATTTTGGCCTCGTTAATGATATCTATGCATCTTATCTAGACAGCACACAGCTCCCTGCTAGAGAAACTGTACAGGTAAGTAAATTACCTAAAGACGTGAATGTAGAAATTTCTATGATTGCACACCAATTTTAAATGGACTTTGTTAGAAATACCATAGGAGTTTTATTAGGTCTAACCGCCGCAGGGCTTATCATCACACTAGGAGTTAGGCTGAATCCTTCGTGGATAAATTATAGCACTTTTTCTCCCTTTGAACAATGGGAAAAGGTACTATATTCTGTAAAAAATAAAAACGGATTTTTTATTGCATTGCTTTTCTCCTCTGGTTTAGCTGCCACCATAGGTGGTGTAACCACAGCTATTGTTGTAAAATATGCCAAAGTGGCTTACGCCATTCTAATAGGCTTTATTCTTTTATTTCTAGCGATGCTAGACATCATTATCTTTCCATACCACCCTACTTTTTATAAGATAACTATATTTCTAGTATTCTTTCCATTCTCTTGGTTAGGAGGAAAAATAGTGGAAGTAATTTACAACAAAGGTAAAAAGAAGCGTAGAACTAACACAAACTAAAAACTAGCCTTAACCTCCTCTAAATCCATAAAAATAATCGAATTTATCTTCGCTTTTTTACTTAGAATTAGCTAAATTTGTAGAGTTATTTTTAAAAATATAATACAATGAGTTACATTTCTTACATTGAAGCAAGACAAATTTTAGATTCTCGTGGTAATCCTACTGTAGAGGTAGATGTATTCACAGAAAATGGTGCTATGGGTAGAGCGGCTGTTCCTTCTGGAGCCTCTACAGGAGAGCACGAAGCCGTAGAACTTCGTGATGGTGGTTCAGAATATGTTGGAAAAGGTGTTCTAAAGGCTGTAGAAAATGTAAGGGAAGTTATCGCTCCTGAACTTATAGGTCTTCCTGTTTTTGACCAAAACTTGATAGACCAAGTGATGATAGATTTAGACGGCACTGCTAATAAAGGTAAACTAGGCGCTAATGCTATACTAGGAGTTTCTCTTGCAGCTGCAAAAGCTGCCGCTACCGAGCTTAGAATGCCTCTTTATAAATACATCGGTGGTGTAAACGCAAATACACTACCTGTTCCTATGATGAATGTTATCAATGGGGGTTCTCACTCTGACGCTCCTATTGCATTCCAAGAGTTTATGATTATGCCTGTAAAAGCAGATTCTTTCTCTCATGCTCTAAGAAAAGGAACTGAAATATTCCATAGCTTAAAATCTATCCTTAAAGGAAGAGGATTGTCTACAGCAGTAGGAGACGAAGGTGGTTTTGCACCTACATTCAACGGTACAGAAGATGCTCTTGACACCCTTCTACAAGCAATAGAAAAAGCAGGGTACAAACCAGGTGATGATATTATGCTTGCACTAGACTGTGCTTCTTCAGAATTTTATGTAGATGGAACTTATGATTATAGAAAATTTGAAGGAGACAAAGGTGCTCACAGAAGCAGAGAAGAACAAGTATCTTACCTTGCTGAATTAACTCAAAAATACCCTATCATCTCTATAGAAGACGGTATGCATGAAGACGACTGGCAAGGTTGGAAAATGCTTACAGATAAGATAGGAGATAGAGTACAACTAGTAGGTGATGATTTATTTGTAACCAATGTAGAAAGACTTTCTAGAGGTATTAAAGAAGAGGTGGCTAATTCGATTTTAGTAAAAGTAAACCAAATCGGTTCTTTATCCGAAACTTTAGCAGCGGTACAGATGGCACAACACAACAAATACACTTCTGTAATGTCTCACCGCTCTGGAGAAACTGAAGATGCTACTATTGCTGATTTAGCGGTAGCTTGCAACTGCGGACAAATAAAAACAGGTTCAGCTTCTCGTTCTGATAGAATGGCTAAGTATAACCAACTTTTGAGGATAGAAGAAGCTCTTGGAGAAACAGCAATATTCCCAGGTCTTGATGCCTTTAAAGTAAAAAGATAATACATAAAAACAATCATTATTATAGCATTTATCTTTTGTGATAAGTGCTATTTTTTATTATCTTTATCGCAAAATTTAAGAAAAAAATATAAAATAATTAGATTATGTCTGACAATAAAGTTTTATTAAAGTACGATGGAAAGGAGTATGAATATCCTATCGTAGATAGTGTTTTAGGAGATAGAGGTATTGATATTTCTAAATTAAGAGATGAAACAGGACTTATAACCCTAGATAAAGGCTACAAAAATACAGGTGCTACTATTAGTAAAATCACTTTCCTAGATGGTGACCAAGGAGAGCTATTCTATAGAGGCTATCCTATAGAACAAATCGCAGAGAAGTCTAACTTTACAGAAGTAATGTACTTATTACTTCATGGAGAATTACCTACAGAAGAGCAATTCAAAACTTTTGAAGATAGTATCAAAAACTACAACTGGGTAGCAGAAGAAATGAAAAAGCTGATGGATGCATTCCCTCGCTCTGCGCACCCTATGGGAGTTTTATCTTCTCTTACTTCCGCTCTCACAGCGTTTAATCCTAGAGCAGTAGATGTTAAATCTAAGGAAGATTTAGACCATGCAGCGGTAATGCTTATTGCTAAGTTTTCTCACCTTGCTGCTTGGACTTACAGAAAAAAACAAGGGTTACCTCTTAATCACGGAGATAATAAGTTAAACTATGTAGAAAACTTCTACAAGATGTGTTTCCGTATGCCAAACCAAGAGTTTGAGATGGACCCTGTTATTGTAGATGCCTTAGATAAACTTCTTATTCTTCACGCAGACCATGAGCAAAACTGTTCTACTTCTACAGTAAGAATGGTGGGTTCTGCACACACAGGTTTATTTGCTTCTATTTCTGCTGGAGTTTCTGCCCTTTGGGGACCACTTCACGGTGGAGCTAACCAAGCCGTGATAGAAATGCTAGAGATGATAGAAAAAGATGGTGGAGATGTAGAAAAATATGTAAAGAAAGCTAAGGATAAAGAAGATAGCTTCCGTCTAATGGGCTTCGGACACAGAGTTTACAAAAACTTCGACCCTAGAGCGAAGATTATCAAGAAGGCAGCTGATGATATTCTTGGTAAATTAGGTATCCATGATAAAGCTCTGGATATCGCAATGCAACTTGAGAAAGTAGCTCTAGAAGACGATTACTTTGTAGAAAGAAAACTTTATCCAAACGTAGACTTCTACTCTGGTATCATATACAGAGCTTTAGGAATTCCTACTGAAATGTTTACAGTAATGTTTGCCTTAGGAAGACTACCAGGATGGATTTCTCAATGGAAAGAAATGAGACTTATGGAAGACCCTATCGGAAGACCTAGACAAGTTTACCAAGGTGCTGGAAAAAGAGATTACACTCCAATGAACCAAAGATAATAGTCGGTAAAATATCTCTAAAATATTAAATCTTTCCTTTTTTGTAAAAGGAAAGATTTTTTTATAATACCATAATGCAAATTCTACTATTAGTTTTACACCAACTTTTTCAATTCAACTTTTTTGTTTAAATTGGTTGCGTTAAAAGAGATTCACTCTCTTTGAAATTCTTTATCTCCTTTGAGATATTGATAAATAAACTCAAAAAATAATTCTATATGAAATTAAATATAAAAAACGAAACAGGTAGATTAAAATCAGTTGTTTTAGGGCAGCCACATTCTAATGGTCCAATTCCTACACTAGAAGAAAGCTATGATGCAAAATCTTATCACTCTATAGAAAATAATATTTATCCTAAAGAGGGTGACATCATTAACGAAATGGACGCTTTTGAAGCTGTTTTAAGAAAGTATGATGTAGAAGTTTTTCGTCCAGAAATTATTCAAGATTATAATCAGGTTTTTGCTAGAGATGTTGCTTTCGTTATAGAAGACAGAATGATTATCTCTAATGTAATCCCTGACAGAGCTGATGAACAAGAAGCTTACCGTAAAATATTTGAAAAGGTAGAGTGGCGTAAAATTATTAACCTTCCAGACACAGCTCATATAGAAGGTGGAGATGTTATTGTATGGAATAACTTTATCTTCATAGGAACTTGTTTCAGTGAAGACTACCGAAATTTTAAAACTGCTAGAACCAACGAATATGCTATAGAAACTCTCAAAGAGTACTTCCCTAAAAAAAGAATTTTAGACTTTGATTTAAAGAAAAACGACAGAGTACCATACCAAGGTATACTTCATTTGGACTGTACCTTTAATCCTGTAGGAAAAGACAAATGCATCATTTACAAAGATGGCTTTGTAGATGAGAGCGATTATCATTTAATCTTAGATATTTTTGGAAAAGAAAATTGCTTTGAGGTAACTTCTGAAGAAATGTTTGCAATGTTCCCTAATATTTTCTCTATATCTCCAGAAGTAGTGGTTTCTGATAAAGCTTTTACTAGAATGAATAACCATCTTCGCGACGAATGGGGACTTACAGTAGAAGAAATTCCTTACAGAGAGATTTCTAAAATGGGAGGGCTATTAAGATGCTCTACCATGCCTCTAGTAAGAGAGTAATATACTGCAAACAAACACTTTATGTTAAAAATCATGTGAAGTCACGGGAGTTTGGCACTAATTATGCATAGAATAACAAAAAAAATAAGTCTATGAATTTACAAGTAAAATTGCAAAAATTAGCCAGCGAAGTGTCAAACCCCTGTGTGACTTTATCTCTAAACACACATAGAACTTACCCTGATAACAGGCAAGATGAAATAGTTCTAAAAAACTTAGTAAGAGAAGCCAAAAACAGGTTAGAGGAAAAGTTTAGCAACTCTAGAGAAATCAAAGAAGTTTTAGACAAACTAGAGGCTGTACCTGAAAAGATAAACCATGATTATAATCTAGATGGGCTTCATATTTTTATTTCTAAAGATACAGAAGAAATCATAAAAACAGCCTTCCCTGTAACCAAACACGAGACCTATGTAGACAATACATTTGTGATAAGACCTTTAATACTAGCTGTAAATAGAAGTTTTGAATACCTTATCGTAGTTCTAAAAAAAGATGGAGTCCCATTATATAGAGCCACAAATGATGCCGTTTTAGAGGAAATTAAAAATGAGGATTTTCCATTCCATGAAACACCACTTCATCCTAAAAATGATAAAAGAAAAAGTGATAGTAGCCATGTAGATGATTTGGATAGAGAGTATTTTAATCATGTAGATAAAGCCATTTTAGAAGTGGCAAGAGCTCATTCATTAAAAGTAGTAGTAATCTCTACAGAAGACAATTACAGTAAGTTGCAACAAGTTGCTGATAATAAAGATATTTATTTAGGACATATCGATATAAATTATAATGAGCTAAAAGAACATCAAATAGCAGAAGAAGCTTATAAACTAGTGCGAGAGCATAAAATTCAGCTAAGAAAAAATGCTATTGAAGAGCTAAAAGAAGCTATTTCTCAGTCTCATGTACAAACTGATTTACAAGAGATTTATCGTTCAGCGATAGATGGTAGAGCTGAGCTACTAATTGTAAGAAAAGATTATGAACAACCCGTAAGAATGCTTAATGATAGAGAATTTGAATTAGTAGAAGACAGCAAAGAGGTAGGAGTTGAAGACGACATTATATCTAATATTTCTTGGGAAGTTCTAAGTAAAGGAGGTCGAGTAATATTTACTTCTGATTCATCTTTTGATGAGTTTGGAAATATAGCTTTAAAAGTAAGGTATTAGTAATAATTATAAAAATATAGTAACAAAAAAAACGCTTCCAAAAATTGGAAGCGTTTTTTTATCTTAGATGAATAAATCTTTATTCTTCTACTTTCTCATCATTAGCTGCAGGAGCTTCTTCTTGAGCAGCTACCTCTTCTTTTTTAGTAGCAGGAGCAGCCTTTCTACGACTTCTTCTAGTCGTTTTCTTTTCTACTTCGTTAGGATTGTAAAGCTCATTGAAATCTACAAGCTCTATCATTGCCATATCAGCAGAATCTCCTTGTCTAAATCCAGTTTTAATGATTCTACAATAACCACCGTTTCTCTCTGCAATTTTAGGAGCTATAGTTCTAAAAAGCTCACTAACAGCATATTTATTTTGTAAATAAGAGAAAACTACTCTTCTGTTATGTGTAGTATCTTCTTTAGATTTAGTAAGGATAGGCTCTACATATACTCTCAAAGCCTTAGCTTTAGCTACTGTAGTATTTATTCTTTTATGTTCAATTAGGGAACAAGCCATATTAGAAAGCATAGCTTTTCTATGAGAAGCAGTTCTACCTAAATGATTGAATTTTTTTCCGTGTCTCATTTTAAGGATTATTTATCAGCGTCTAACTTATATTTACTTACATCAAAACCGAAGTTAAGTCCCTTAGAATGAACAAGCTCTTCAAGTTCGGTTAATGATTTCTTTCCGAAGTTTCTAAATTTCATCAAATCAGATTTACTATAAGAAACTAGTTCACCTAGAGTCTCTACTTCAGCTGCTTTCAAGCAGTTAAGAGCCCTAACAGAAAGGTCCATCTCTGCTAGTTTAGACTTAAGTAATTGTCTAGTGTGTAATGTTTCTTCATCATACTGAATAGATGCCTTTACCGCTTCCGTTTCCAATGTAATTCTCTCATCAGAGAACAACATGAAGTGGTATATAAGGATTTTAGAAGCTTCTATTAAAGCATTCTGAGGAGAGATAGAACCGTCAGTTTCTATATCTAGAATTAATTTTTCATAATCCGTTTTCTGCTCTACACGATAGTTTTCTACGCTGTACTTAACCTTTTTTATTGGAGTATAAATAGAGTCAATAGCAATAGTACCGATAGGAGCATTATTTGATTTATTTTGTTCTGAAGGAACATAACCTCTACCTTTATTGATGCTAAAATTCATTTCTAAATTTACATCTTTTGTAAGATTACAAATCACCAATTCAGGATTTAAAACTTCAAAACCAGAAATAAATTTACCTAAATCTCCTGCTGTAAGCTGTTCTAAGTTAGCTATTTTAGCTGTAACTTGCTCAGACGGAGCATTCTCAGACTTAGCCTTTAAGCGAAGCTGTTTTAAGTTTAAAATAATTTCTGTTACATCTTCTATAACTCCTGGAATGGTGGAAAATTCGTGCTCTACGCCTTCTATTTTGATAGATGTAATAGCATAACCTTCTAAAGAAGAGAGCAATACTCTTCTTAAAGCATGACCGACAGTTAATCCATAACCTGGCTCCAAAGGTCTAAATTCAAACTGACCTTGAAACTCTGTGGAGTTAAGTAGGATTACTTTATCGGGTTTTATAAAATTTAAAATTGCCATAGTTTTGGGTTGAGCAAAAATTTGATGATTATTTAGAGTATAGTTCGACGATTAGCTGTTCCTTGATGTCTTCAGGAATTTGGATTCTCTCAGGTACTCCTACGAAAGTTCCTTCCTTAGTTTCATCATTGAACTGTAACCAGTCATAATTAGCTTTTGCAGAAAGAGCAGCCTCTATTACCTCAAGAGATTTAGACTTTTGTCTTACAGCTACTTTATCACCTGATTTTAAAGAGTAAGAAGGTATGTTTACTACCTCTCCATTCACAGTGATATGTCTATGAGATACTAACTGTCTTGCAGCAGCTCTAGTTTTAGCAAATCCTAATCTATAAACTACGTTATCTAATCTAGATTCACAAAGTTGAAGAAGAACTTCACCAGTTACTCCTTTGCTAGCGTGTGCTTTTTTAAACAAGTTAGAGAACTGTCTTTCTAAAATACCATAAGTATATTTAGCTTTTTGTTTTTCAGCTAACTGTACTGCGTATTCAGACTTTTTAGCACCTCTCCTTTTGTTAGGCCCATGCTGTCCTGGTGGCTGGTTTCTTCTCTTCTCGAAGTTTTTATCATCTCCATAGATTGCTGCACCAAACTTTCTAGCAATCTTTGTTTTAGGTCCAATATATCTTGCCATTATTTTTTAAAATTTCGGGTTATACTCTTCTTCTTTTCGGTGGTCTACATCCGTTGTGTGGCATAGGAGTCACATCAACGATTTCACTTACCTCTATTCCAGAGTTGTGAATAGTTCTTATAGCAGACTCTCTACCTGCACCTGGTCCTTTTACAAAAACTTTAACTCTTCTAAGACCAGCTTCGTGAGCTACCTGAGCGCAGTTTTCTGCAGCCATTTGTGCAGCGAAAGGAGTATTTTTCTTAGAACCTCTAAAACCCATTTTACCAGCAGAAGACCAAGAGATTACTTCGCCGTTTTTGTTAGTTAAAGAAATAATGATATTATTGAAAGTGGCTTGGATATGAGCCTCGCCAATCGCTTCAACTTTTACTTTTCTCTTTTTAGTTACTTTAGTTTGTTTTGCCATAATTCTAACGATTATTTACTTGCCTTCTTCTTGTTAGCAACAGTTTTTCTTTTTCCTTTACGGGTTCTAGAATTGTTTTTCGTTCTTTGGCCTCTTAAAGGTAATCCCAGTCTGTGACGTATTCCTCGTTGGCATCCTATGTCCATCAATCTCTTGATGTTCAATTGCACTTCAGAACGCAACTCTCCTTCTACTTTAATGTTTTCAGAGATGTAATTTCTGATTGCAGCCAATTCATCGTCATTCCATTCATTGACTTTCTTGTCTTCGCTGATTCCAGCGTTCTTCAAAATTTCTGACGCGGTGCTTTTTCCAATTCCGTAGATATAGGTAAGCCCTATCACGCCTCTTTTGTTTTTTGGTAAATCAATACCTGCAATTCTCGCCATAATTTAATTTTGCTAAATTAGCCTTGTCTTTGTTTAAATTTAGGGTTCTTTTTGTTAATAATGTACAATCTGCCTTTTCTTCTTACGATTTTGCAGTCTGCACTTCTCTTCTTAATTGATGCTCTTACTTTCATAATGTTTTCTTTATGCTATAGCCTCTAGCTATATAAGCTCTTAAATTAATATCTAAATGTAATTCTTCCTTTAGATAAGTCATACGGAGAAAGCTCCAATTTAACCTTATCACCTGGAAGAAGTTTTATATAATGCATCCTCATTTTACCAGAAATATGAGCTATCAAAACATGCCCATTTTCTAGCTCTACTCTAAACATGGCGTTAGATAGTGCTTCCACTATCACGCCATCTTGTTCTATATGTTTCTGTTTAGCCATAATACTTCTTTCCTATTGGTTAGATGTTCTAGACAACTTAGACTGCATTAACCCATCATAATGATGATTCAACAAATAGGTATTGATTTGCTGTACTGTATCTAGGATAACTCCCACCATAATAAGTAGTGAGGTACCACCAAAAAATAGAGCAAATCTATCTGTTTGAACCAAACTTCCATACACTAAAGCTGGAAGGACTGCAAAGATAGCTAAAAAAATTGCACCTGGCAAAGTAATTTTAGATAAAATATCATCTAAGTAATCTGCAGTCTCTTGTCCAGGTCTTACCTTTGGAATTAAACCTCCATTTCTTTTAAGGTCATCAGCCATCTGATTTACTGGAATTGTAATAGCTGTATAGAAGAATGAGAAGATAATGATAAGTATAGCAAACAATAAGTTGTATTGCCAGCTAAATACATTTTTAAATCCAGCTAGGAAAGTGTTTGTTTCATCTACTTTAGTTAAAAGCCCTGGTACAAACATCAATGCTTGCGCAAAGATAATTGGCATTACTCCAGAAGCATTAACTTTTAATGGAATCCACTGCCTTGCTCCCTGCATAAGGTTTCTTGTATTTCCTCCTCTTGCTTGAGCTCTACTTACATACTGAATAGGTATTTTTCTTACCGCAACAGAAAGTACAATAGCCAATAGAATCACAACTAACCAGAATAAGATTTCTATCAATATCATGATAGTCCCCATACCTCCTTTACCTGTTTGAGCCGTTACCTCTTGTATAAAAGCCATAGGTAAATCGGCTAAAATCCCTACCATAATTAGTATTGATATACCATTACCTATACCTTTATCTGTAATTTTCTCTCCTAACCACATTGCAAATACAGAACCTGCAACTAAAATTACAATACTAGGCAACCAAAACATAATAGAAGAAGGATCTACATAGTACGCTGATGCAAACTGAGAGTAAGGTAAGAATAGCCCCGTGATAGAACCCAAATAAGACGGTGCTTGAACCAAACATACCGCTATTGTTAACCAACGCGTAATTTGGTTAAGAGTATTTCTACCCGATTCACCATCTTTCTGTAATTTCTGTAAATACGGAATAGCCATCCCCATCAGCTGAACAATAATAGAAGCCGAGATATAAGGCATAATACCTAACGCCATAATGGAAGCACGGCTAAACGCACCTCCAGTAAATGACGATAGTAAGTCTAATAATCCCGCTCCCTGTTTACTACCACCTTGATTTTGGTATTGCTCTAAAAGAGTTCCCACCTCTGTCATGTTGATAGCTGGTAGAGATATATAGGATGCGAATCTATACACCAATATCATCCCTAAAGTAAAAAGAATTTTATCCTTTAGCTCTTTAAGGCTCCAAATGTTTTTAAGTGTTTGTATAAATTCTTTCATTGTAAAAATTAAAGGGTAACTACTTTACCTCCTGCTTTATTGATTAGTTCTTCTGCAGATTTAGTAAACTTATTTGCAGAGATAGACACTGCAGATTTAAGCTCTCCTCTTCCCATGATTTTGATTAAATCATTCTTAGAAGCCAAACCATTTTCCACTAAAACCTCTTTAGTGATATCACCTTTGATTCCTTTAGCATCTATAAGAGTTTGGATAGTATCTAAATTGATACCTCTGTAGTCTTTTCTGCTAATGTTGTTAAATCCAAATTTAGGAAGTCTTCTTTGTAAAGGCATTTGTCCTCCTTCAAATCCTATTTTCATAGAGTATCCAGAACGAGACTTTTGTCCTTTATGTCCTTTTGTAGAGGTACCTCCTTTTCCACTTCCTTGTCCTCTACCAATTCTTTTAGAATTATGTGTAGAACCTTTAGCTGGTTTTATGTTATTTAAATTCATTTGTTTTAAATTTAAGATTGAAGATTCAAAACTAGGAGGTCTCATTCAATCACAAAACCTCCTGTTTATTATCTAAATTTCTATTTTTGAACTTCTACTAAGTGCTGTACAGCAGCTACCATACCTAATATAGCAGGTGTAGCCTCGTGCTCTACTACTTGATGTAACTTTCTAAGACCTAAAGCTTCAAGGGTTCTCTTTTGGGTTTTAGTTCTACCAATAGCACTTCTTACTTGTTTTACTTTAATTGTTGCCATTTTTTCAAAATTAACCGTTAAATACTTTACTCAATGTTACACCTCTCATTCTTGCGATTTCTTCTGGTCTTCTGATATCTAACAAAGCTTTGAAAGTTGCCTTTACCACATTGTGTGGGTTAGAAGAACCTTTTGACTTTGAAAGAATGTCGTGTACACCAGCTGATTCTAACACAGCTCTTACCGCACCACCTGCGATAAGCCCTGTACCGTGAGAAGCAGGTCTCAAGAAGATATTAGCTCCACCATATCTAGCTGTAGTTTCGTGCGGAATTGTATGGTTTACAACAGGAACTTTTACTAAGTTTTTCTTAGCATCTTCTACTGCTTTAGAAATTGCAGAAGCCACCTCTTTAGATTTCCCTAGTCCGTAACCTATCACACCATCTTCATTTCCTACCACTACGATTGCTGAGAAGCCGAAAGCTCTACCTCCTTTAGTAACCTTAGTAACTCTATTAACAGCCACTAAACGATCTACTAACTCTAAACCTCCAGGTTTTACTCTTTCTATATTATCTAATCCTAACATAATTTTTTAACTTTTAAAATTTCAAACCTCCCTCTCTAGCACCATCAGCAAGAGCTTTTACTCTACCGTGATACACAAAACCATTTCTATCAAATACTACTTTCTCATACCCTGCAGCAATAGCTTTCTGCGCGATAGCTTTACCAACGGCTGTTGAAATTTCCACTTTTGTTCCTTTAGTATCAAAGCCTTTCTCTCTTGAAGAAGCTTGTACTAAAGTTTTACCTTCTTTATCATCAATAAGTTGAGCATAGATTTCTTTATTACTTTTGAATACAGATAATCTTGGTGCTGCTTGAGTTCCGGAAACTTTTCCTCTAACTCTTCTCTTTATTCTTAATCTTTTCTGTTCTTTACTTAGTGCCATTTTCTTAAATTTTAAGCAGATTTACCAGCCTTTCTTCTAATTTGTTCTCCTACAAATCTAACCCCTTTACCTTTGTATGGCTCAGGTTTTCTGAAAGATCTAATTTTTGCAGCTACCATACCCAATAATTGCTTATCATAAGATGATAAAGTAATGATAGGGTTCTTACCTTTTTCTGTTACAGTCTCTACCTGAACTTCAGAAGGAAGCTCTAGTACTATACCATGAGAGAAACCAAGAGCTAATTCTAATCTTTGTCCTTGATTAGATGCTCTATAACCAACTCCCACAAGCTCTAACTTCTTAGTAAAACCTTCAGAAGTTCCGACTACCATGTTGTTGATTAATGCTCTATAAAGCCCGTGTAGAGCTCTATGTTGTTTAGACTCAGACGGTCTGTTTACTGTAAGTACACCGTCATTTTGTTCTATAGTAATACCCCCTGTAAGTTCCTGAGTAAGTTCTCCTTTAGGACCTTTTACAGTTACCACACCGTCTTTCTCAGTGACAGTAACTCCAGAAGGAATTGTTATAATTGCTTTACCAATTCTTGACATTTTCCTTTTATTAAAAATTAATATACATAGCAGATTACCTCTCCACCTACTTTCTCTAATCTCGCTTTTTTGTCAGTCATTACTCCTTTAGAAGTAGATATAATAGCTACACCTAAGCCATTAAGTACTCTTGGAAGTTCTGCAGAACCTTTGTACTGTCTTAAACCAGGTCTAGAAGCTCTTTGGATAGACTTAATTGCTGGTTTACCAGTTTGTTTATCGTACTTTAAAGCGATTTTAATAGTTCCTTGAACTGCATTGTCTTCAAACTTGTAGTTCAAGATATAACCTTGATCAAATAAGATTTTAGTAATCTCCTTTTTGATTTTCGATGCAGGAATTTCCACCACTTTGTGGCCTGCGCTTTGTGCGTTCCTTACTCTAGTTAGGAAATCTGAAATTGGATCTGTTACCATTTTTCGTTTTTTAAAATTATTGGTTTATGATAATCAGTATTTGAAGGCTTTAAAGTTAAAGGCAAAAGCTAAATATCTTCAAAGCCCTCAAACTTAATTATCTTGATTTGTTAAAAATTATTACCAACTTGCTTTTTTAACTCCAGGTATTAAACCTTGGTTAGCCATTTCTCTAAAAGTTACTCTAGAGATACCGAAAGTTCTCATGTATCCTCTAGGTCTTCCTGTAAGCTTGCAACGGTTGTGCAATCTTACTGGCGAAGCATTTTTAGGTAATTTTTGTAATGCTTCATAATCTCCAGCTTCTTTTAGAGCTTTTCTTTTAGCAGCATATTTAGCAACTAGTGCTTCTCTTTTGCGCTCACGCGCTTTCATTGATTCTTTAGCCATTCTTCTTAGTTCTTTTTAAATGGTAAACCGAAATGAGTTAATAAGGCTTTAGCCTCTTTATCTGTTCTAGCACTTGTTACGAAAGTGATATCCATACCTTGGATTTTTTTCACTTTATCAATAACAATCTCGGGGAAGATAATTTGCTCAGTAATACCTAAGTTATAGTTCCCTCTACCGTCAAAACCATCAGCTTTGATTCCGTTAAAATCTCTAATTCTAGGTAGAGCAGAAGATGTAAGTCTATCTAAAAACTCGTACATTTTATCTGCTCTTAGCGTTACCTTTGCACCAATAGGCATACCTTTTCTTAGTTTGAAAGAAGCTTCATCTTTCTTAGAAAGAGTACCTACAGCTTTTTGTCCGGTAATTGCCGTTAATTCTTCCACTGCATAATCTACGATTTTTTTATCCGCAGTAGCAGCTCCTAAACCTTGGGATACAACGATTTTCTCTAATTTAGGTACTTGCATTACAGACTTATACCCAAACTCTTCCATCATTGCAGGAACAATTTTCTCTTTATATAATTTTTTAGGTCTTGCTATATATTCCATCGTTCTTTATTATAAAGTTTTACCAGTAGTTTTAGCTACTCTTACTTTCTTATCTCCTTCCATTTTATATCCCACTCTAGTAGCTTTTCCGTTTTCATCCATCAAAGCTACATTAGATATATGGAGAGAAGCTTCTTTCTCTACGATACCACCTTGAGGGTTTGCAGCTGAAGGTTTAGTATGTTTTTTAACAATATTTACACCTGCTACTACCACTCTAGGATCTTTACCTTCTTTTCTGATTACCTCAAGAACTTCTCCTTTGCTTCCTTTATTTTTTCCAGTGGTAACGATAACATTATCACCTCTTTTAATTTTAACTTTTGTCATTGTTTTAAAATTTTTAAAATTAAAGTACTTCAGGAGCTAATGAAATAATCTTCATATATTCCTTATCTCTTAATTCACGAGCAACTGGTCCGAAAACACGAGTTCCTCTCATCTCTCCAGCAGCATTTAAAAGAACGCAAGCATTATCATCAAAAGAGATGTAAGATCCATCTTTTCTTCTAACTGCTTTTTTAGTTCTCACTACTACTGCTTTAGATACTTGTCCTTTTTTAGCATTTCCTGTAGGAGTAGAATCTTTGATAGTCACTACGATTTTATCACCCACAGATGCATATCTTCTTTTGGTACCTCCCAAAACTCTGATTACTAATACTTCTTTAGCACCAGTATTATCAGCTACTTTTAATCTTGATTCTGTTTGTAACATTACTTAGCTCTTTCTATGATTCTTACTAATCTCCATCTTTTATTTTTGCTCAAAGGTCTTGTTTCTTGGATAAGAACAGTATCGCCTTCATTACACTCGTTGTTTTCATCGTGTGCGGTATATTTTTTCGTTTTCAAAACGAACTTACCGTACATTGGGTGCTTCATTTTCATAGTCTCACTAACAACAATGGTCTTTTCCATTTTATTGCTCGAAACTACTCCGATTCTTTCTTTTCTTAAATTTCTTTCCATAATAAAATGAAATTCTTATTGTTTGTTAGTTAGTTCAGTTTCAAGTCTTGCGATAGTCTTCCTCAAATCTCTGATTTGGATAGGATTTTCAATTGGGCTAATTCTGTGAGCTAATTTAAGTTTCCCATAAGTAGCTTTCACTTCTACCAATTTACTTTTTAAATCCTCTACGCTTAGATTTTTAATTTCAGCTTTTTTCATTTCTAAAAGATTTATTGAGGTTTAACAAAATCGTTTGCTACTACAAACTTAGTAACTACAGGAAGTTTCTGAGCTGCAAGTCTTAAAGCTTCTTTAGCTACTTCGTAAGGAACACCTCCTACTTCAAACATAATTTTACCTGGCTTCACTACAGCTACCCAATATTCTACAGCACCCTTACCTTTACCCATACGCACCTCTGCAGGTTTTTTAGTAACTGGTTTATCTGGGAATATTTTAATCCACAGCTGTCCTTCTCTCTTCATATATCTAGTTGCAGCGATACGAGCTGCCTCTATTTGTCTTGCAGTAATCCAAGCACCTTCTGTAGCTTTAATACCGAATGTTCCGTAAGCAAGCCTATGTCCTCTGTTGGCATTGCCTTTCATTTTCATTTTATGAACCTTACGGAATTTGGTTCTTCTTGGTTGTAACATAATTTTATATATTAGATGTTAGATGTTAGATGTTAGATTGAAAAAAATTAAATTCAGCTCTTGTAACGGAAGATCTAATTTCTAATTTCTATCTTCTAACTCTAATTAAATTATTTTCTTTCTCTTCTTTTATTACCAGAAGATTTTTTCTGAGTACCTACTAATGGAGAAAGCTCCCTCTTACCATATACTTCTCCTTTCATTATCCATACCTTAACGCCCAATCTACCATAAGTAGTGTGTGCTTCTGCGATATGGTAATCTATATCAGCTCTGAAAGTAGATAACGGAATTCTTCCTTCTTTGAAAGACTCACTTCTTGCCATTTCAGCACCGTTTAATCTTCCTGAAATTTGGATTTTAATTCCCTCTGCTCCCATTCTCATAGCTCCCGCGATAGCCATCTTAACAGCTCTTCTGTAAGAAATTCTGTTTTCAATTTGCTTAGCTACGCTATCTGCTACTAATACAGCATCTAACTCAGGTCTTTTAATTTCAAAGATATTGATTTGAACATCTTTACCAGTAAGTTTCTTTAACTCTTCTTTTAGTTTATCTACTTCCTGACCACCTTTACCGATGATAAGTCCTGGTCTAGCAGTAGTGATAGTTACAGTAACTAACTTAAGGGTTCTATCAATATAAATTCTTGAAATACCACCTTTAGATAATCTTGCCTCAAGATATCTTCTGATTTTGTAGTCTTCTGCGATTCTGTCTCCATAATCGTTTCCTCCAAACCAGTTAGAATCCCATCCTCTGATGATACCTAGTCTATTACCAATTGGATTTGTTTTCTGTCCCATATCTTGATTATTGATTATCTGTTTTTGAACCTAATACTAATGTTACATGGTTAGATCTTTTTCTAATTCTGTAACCTCTACCTTGTGGCGCAGGACGCAATCTTTTCAATTGTCTTGCACTATCTACATATATTTCCTTAATGAAAAGATTAGCTTCTTCTATATCAGCTCCTTCGTTTTTGTTTTGCCAGTTAGCAATTGCAGAAAGAAGAAGTTTTTCTAATTTATTAGAAGCCTCTTTTTTAGAATATCTAAGGATATATAGAGCTTTATCTACATTTTCTCCTCTAATGATATCAGCAACGAGTCTCATTTTTCTTGGAGAAGAAGGGCAATCATTGAGACGGGCTTTTACCACATCTTGATTTGCTGCTTTACGTGCTATTGCACTATCTTGTTTTCTTTTTCCCATAATGATTATCTGCTACCTTTATTTTTATTACCTGAGTGACCTCTAAAAGATCTCGTTGGAGAAAATTCACCTAACTTATGTCCTACCATATTTTCAGTTACATAAACAGGTATGAAAGACTTACCATTATGTACTGCTATAGTTTGACCCACCATGTCTGGAGAAATCATAGATGCTCTAGACCATGTTTTAATTACCGTTTTCTTTCCTGATTCTATATTCGCTTGAACCTTCTTCTCTAATGAATGGTGAATGAAAGGTCCTTTTTTAAGTGATCTTGCCATAATTATTTTCTTTTGGATACGATGTAACGGTTAGACACTTTATTTTTCTTTCTAGTCTTGTAACCTTTAGCTGGTTTACCGTTTCTAGATCTAGGGTGACCTCCTGAAGATCTACCTTCACCACCACCCATTGGGTGATCTACTGGGTTCATTGCTACAGCTCTAGTTCTTGGTCTTCTACCTAACCATCTGCTTCTACCTGCTTTACCAGATACAGTAAGCTGATGGTCTGAGTTAGACACAGAACCAATCATAGCCATACATTCTACTAGAATCATTCTAGATTCTCCTGAAGGCAATTTAACGATAGCAAACTTACCATCTCTAGAAGTAAGTTGTGCAGAAGAACCTGCACTTCTTGCTAAGATAGCTCCTTGTCCAGGTCTAAGCTCTATACAAGAGATAACAGTACCTAGAGGAATATCCTTTAATTTCATTGCATTACCTACATCAGGAGTAGCTGTTTGTCCAGAAACTACAGTTTGCCCTACTTTGATACCGTTAGGAGCAATCATGTATCTCTTTTCTCCATCAGCATACTCTAACAAAGCGATGAACGCAGTTCTGTTTGGATCGTATTCCACAGTTTTTACAGTTGCCTTAACATCAAATTTGTTTCTTTTGAAGTCAATAATTCTGTACTTTCTTTTGTGTCCACCTCCAGTGTAACGCATGGTCATCTTACCAGTATTGTTACGACCGCCTTTCTTTGAAAGACCTACAGTAAGGCTTTTCTCAGGTTTGTTGGTAGTAATCTCTTCAAAATTGTTTACAATTCTGAATCTCTGTCCTGGGGTGATAGGTTTTAATTTTCTAACAGACATTACTATTATTTATAAATTATTAATTAGTTGCAAATACATCAATAAATTCACCTTCTACAAGCTGAACCATTGCTTTTTTCAATTTGTTGGTTTTTCCAACTTGAAGCCCTTTTTTAGTGTACTTAGCAGAAACTTTAGGAGCATAAATCATTGTTCTTACATCTGCTACCTTTACACCATAAGCTTCTTCTACCGCTTGTTTGATTTGGATTTTATTCGCTTTAGTATCTACTAAGAAACTGTAAACGCCTCTCAAATCAGACAAATTAGAAGCCTTTTCCGAA